>CAJOEI010000028.1:59663-79121 GCA_905233465.1 uncultured Bacteroidaceae bacterium
GCTTTTAGATGTATATCATCAACATCGAAAAACACTAAATACGCTAAAGGACAGAAGGCCACAGGACATGTATTCGTTTCTTTCGTGCTTTTAGATGTAAGAAACAAATCACAGGACAAATATTCGTTTCTTTCGTGCTTTTCGATGTTCATAAAAGACGAATGGCGTTTCGATGTTCATAAAGACAAAAGACATTTCGATGTTAGTATTGACAGGAAGAGGCCGCGCTTCACAGCGCGGCCTCTCAAATGAAAAAACTTTACTACTCTATATAGAAATAATAGAGCCAAACATAATACGAATCATGGATTCGTGGGGTCGCGGAGTCAAGGACCTGCGGACTCCGTTATTCCGTCCGTCCGCAGTTCCGTGATTCCGCGCGTCAGCGCTTACTTGCTCCAGTCCTCATCCCAGACGTTGTAGGATGAGGAGGAGCCGCTGTTGCCTTTAACAAGGACGCTATTTGCATCCGTGACTTGCTTGCCCTCACCACTCTGCATCGTTAATGAATTAGCAAGTGGCTTCAAAGGTGCAATGGTTGTCACCAGTGTTATTGGTGTCTGATATATCTTTTTCATTGTCGTATGATATTTTACATTGTACATTATACATTCATCACTTGATGACAACCTTCTTGCCATTCACGATGTAGATGCCCTTTTGAGCTTTCTGCACACGCTGGCCGGCGAGGTTGAAGACGGGGCCGTCGATGGTAGCCTGTTCTGTGTCAACAGCCTGAACACCATCCGTAGATCCGAAGTCGAAGGTCAAGCCCTTTACTGCGCTTTCAGTATTCAGGTAAGCCTTGCCCGGAGCGAGGTTAGCAGCCGTGTATTCATACAGACCTATTTCACCGTTAATCTTACCCAGAACGTAGGTGGTTCCAGTGCCAGGTGTGGCAGCTTCTGTTGCGACAGTGCCACGAAGGAGGTTTGTACCTTCATAGCTGCCGTCACCCTCTGCAGGTGAGAGGTAGATTGTACTATTCTCTGTTTGGCCATCTTTCTTCAGGATGGCAGCCTTTTCCTTAGGCAGTATGCCATTCGTCACAATCGGCTCCATGTGTGCATACGTTCCATTCTCACTCTCTACGGCGTATGCTGTGACACCACTTGGAATTGTCACAGGGAAGGGTAGGTAGATGGAGGCGTAAGCATCAGTACCGTCAGATGTCAGATTGACCTTGTTGTAGTAGTCACCATCAACTTCAGCTATTATCCATGCGGATGAGAACTGATTTGTTGCATTTGTTTTAGAGAAGAAATTGTCAGTATTTGCCTGATCAAATACTACAGGATTAGCTGAGGTCTTAACTACTAGAGAACTGAGAGTCGATGGAGCCGTACGCAAACCGACAATCTTCAATTTACCAAAAGCCTGTTCTTTAGTTGCAAAATTATAAGACTCATTTTCGTATGGGAAATTATCAATCTGTAAAGGATAACTCCCACTCGTTGCTGTCGCCAAATCGGTTTGACCAGTTTCTGAACTACCTCTCCAAATCAAATAGTTTCCGTTGGGCATTGCAAAGATGTACTTTCCAGAAGCATTTTTATGGCAGATAAACTTATAGTCATCCGTAATGGTAGATGACGTTGTTAAATGTATTTCACCATTATTATTATACAAATAGCGAATTGTTCCATTATTTGCATAATTGGCGATGGTATAGGTCTTTCCTTCTTCGGGCATGACAATTGGGGTTTGCAAAAGGTATGTCGGATACCACGTGGTTAGGTTCGTATATCCCATTGAATTATAGGTGCCACCTTCAAATACAGCTAGTAAGGACCTTAATGCTACTGCGTACTCATTATCATATAAAGGATAACCGACCTCACCAGCATGACCAACATTCTCCTCAACGTTATTAGCTGTTAAATATTCATTGATGCGTCCTTCCCATGTAAAGTAATTGATAGTGAGTCGCTTGCCTTCCAAAGTCATTTCTGTTTCATAACCAGAAACTGCTTCTGGCGTGAAATCTGCCTCTGCAACGCTGGCATCTTTGGTCATGAAATAGCAGCCTCCATCAAAGACTTTCAGATTACCAGTTGTCGAGGAACCTGTGTATGCGACATAGTTCGTACCTGGGGCATTTGTGATGGATACGTTATAGACATCATAATCATCTTCATCTACAGCTTCGAAAGTCCAATATGCCTTCGTATTGTTCCTGTCGCCGTCCCAGTATGTGACCCTTCTTGGGTTGGTCGCAGAATCATATGTGCCACTTCCTTTAATGGTGAATTTGTTATCCTGATTAGGATCTTGCAAACATCCCATATAATATGCACCATAACCATAGGCAAAATTCATAAGCCATGCTGATTTGATGGACATATCTGTACGGGCAAAAGGACTAGCATCCAAAGCTGTTATGCTCTTACCTGTTAAAGAAGTAACGTTAGCGGTAGTTCCATCAGCCGAGATGTCAACCTTCCAGATGTATTTTGATGTGCGGGACTCTTCATTCACAAGTGTTGCATCCACGGTATAAGTATCGTAATTTTCATCTCGGAACATATAAGTGCTAAGTCCCTTGTTCTTAATGTAATAATAACCAGACGAAGGAAGTGTGCTGGTCAAAAGGCCATCTACAGCTGCTTGAGCAGTGATGGTTCCTGTGGTCGTAAACGTAGAAGTGAAAGTTGTATATGCAGCAGTTGTCGGGAAACCTGTCTCATCAAGGTATGTTTCTTGGTCGCTACTGCTCAGCACGTAGGTGTTATACGACTTCTTAGTCTTTATTTCATCCATATCATATGCTACCGAGACCCCCTTAACAGGATATAGGTCAATAACATTATCCAGCGTTCGTGATGTTAAAGTTGCCCATGCAAAATCATAGCCGACCGTTTTGTCATAGAAGGCAAGGTATGTATTATTGTCCGATGTAATGGCAATGGCGGTGTTCGTATTTGACTTTGGACGAATATAGTATTTGCCGCTACCCGCTGAAGTCTCTGAGATAACCCATTTGAATTTGTCATCATTAGCATCGAAGGACGTGTTTTTGCTAACGGCTGCCGCGTTATCATATTCCCAAGGCGATGATGCGGAGACCGAACCAACACCAGATGCGTAAAGATAACCGCCATCTTCAAGTGTTCTAATATAATAGGTATTATCAGTGCCTGTCACCCTTGTAAAAAGGAAATCTCCACCGTCATCAGCCGTTGCGCCTGTCTTACCTTTAGCAACCGTGAAGTCGGACTTTACAAAGCAATCGAAACTGTTGGTCTTAGAATATTGCCATCTATAAACGCCACCTTCAACTACATTTGTCTTTGCAACAATAGTGATGGTGAAGTCTGTTACATTAATTCTGCATTGAGAAGTGGTGTTAGCTGTGAAAATGATGGTTGTGCTCTGTTCGTTCAAGTCCGATACTGAAATATTTGCTGAAGTGTCGTATGGGAAGCTCGTTGCAGCTGCGCCCCTCGGTTTTACTGTTACTTCATAATTGTCTTTGACTGTAGCAGTAAAAGAATACTCTTTAATAGCATATCCATTAGGTAAGGATACGGTCAAGACTTTAGAATCATTTGCACCTACATTGATATAGCAATTCCAGTCACTGAGACTCTGATTTACGCCAAAATCTAAAGTGACAGGAATCGTTGTGTTGGTGATACACTTTGCGACCCAGTCATTATGTGCTGTATGCTGTGTGCCATTAGCATAATAGAAATTACTACTATAGAAGGTACCGCTTTGGCCAGAACTCAATGTGACCGTCGTTTCATCTTTGACTGTTATGGTAAAAGAGACTCCTGTGATATGACCTCCTTGCAGTTTAAATGAGGTAGAAGCAGAATTGACATCTACTGACCAATCTGCGGAACCGCCATCAGCAACTACTTGAGCATCACCTCCATTGGGTGTAAATGTCAACGCACCTGTGGCTGTTCCTGAGATAGAATAGCTCACAATAGTTCCCAAGCCTGATACTGAAATCGTATATGTTCCTTCTGAATTGTCAGTTGGAGCATAAAGCTCTGTTCCTGCTACACCAAAGCCTTGTGCAAAAATGATAGTAATCTTCTCATCAGTGGACTTATAGGATTTTCCCCATGAAGTCGTTACCTTGGACTGTGCATCATAAAAAGTACCATTTGAGCTGCTTACTGTATATACAGTCTCAGCCCACGCTCCGCTGACGCCGAGTCCGAGCAGAGCACACATTAAAAGTAGTAATTTTCTCATAATAGTTAGTTGTGTTATTTGTTGTTTGTTGTCATTGTTGTCGCACAGCGTGCTCATCAATGCATACAAATGCAAAAGCGTGGAACTTTTTCCACTCTTCAACTTGAGGTCCTTGAGGCTGGTAGTCCACGCTTTCGCATGGAAGCCATCATGTCTTCTTGCTGTGTATTTTGAAATTTCTCAGGTTTCAAGTTGCAAGATGAGCATAACGCTTCTTTTTCGAAAAGAGTCTGAGCCGCTGCTCAGTAGCAAAGGGGTCGTTGGGGCCTTGCTGCACACGTTGGCGCACACCGGGGCGTGACTTAATTGCCAAAGGCAATGGCGTGCCCCCACACCTTTGCGGCTGCAAAGGTACAGGGTTTTAATGAACTGGCAAAGAAAATCGCACAAAAAAAGCTACCAATAGCCTCTTTTTTAACCTTCATGAACCGTTGGGCGCAATCCACACATGATATAGCTCCGATATAGTACCACAGATTACGCTAATTACGCGGATTACGCTAATTACGCGGATTACGCAGATTACGCAGATTCCGTTCGAACAACATGCATCGAATAGCTGTAAGTTATTACAACGATCTTCCACCATTTACATCTTGAAATGCAAAAAACATGTCAATATTTACATTTCAAAATGTAAAAAAGTGGCATTTATTTGCATTTTAAAATGTAAACTCATACCTTTGCGCCAACATTATTTAATAATTAAACTTTCGGAAGTTAAGACGAGGAGTTATGGCGTAGGAGTTAAATTCTGAAACATAAGTAATTATGGATACCAACGAAATTCGTCCCCTGTTTGACAATTATCATCGCAGAATCGCCAATATAGACTGCAGTTTCAAGCGATACCTGTTCAGCACCATCAACTGGGATGCGCGCATTATTGGCATCAGAGGTGCACGCGGCGTGGGCAAGACAACGATGTTGCTGCAGCATATCCGCATGAATTACGACGACATCGACCAGACGCTGTATGCTTCACTGGATGACCTGTGGTTCACCACACATTCTCTGATTAGCCTTGTCGACTGGGCCTACAGGCATGGCATCAACAGGCTGTATTTAGATGAAGTACACCGCTATGAGCAGTGGGCAGAGACTCTGAAGAACATCTACGACAACTACCCCGACATGAGCATCGTATACACCAGTAGTTCACTGCTGATCATGGACAATGCCAAAGTGGACATGTCGAGACGACAGACCATTTATACCCTCTATGGCATGTCGTTCAGAGAATATCTTGCGTTCGAGAACATCCTGCATCTTGAGGCAATACCATTAGAAGAGTTGCTTGAGCATCACGTACAGAAAGCCATGCAGATAGTGAAGGATATCAGGATTGCCACTCATTTCGATGCATATCTGGCCCACGGCTATTATCCCTTCTTTCGCGAGGCGGGCGACGACTTCCCTTCCCGCCTGCGCGAGACGGTGTCTGTGGTGATAGATAACGACCTGCCCGCTGTGGAGAACATGTCGTTCGAGACGATTCAGAAGGTCAGGAAACTGGTTATGATTATCAGCGAGCGTGTGCCTTTCCAGCCCAATATGTCTGAGCTGTGGCATCAGCTGATGACCAACAATGACCTCGGGCTGCGGATGCTATATGCGTTGGACAGGGCACAGATCTTGTCACTGCTTACGGCGAAAGCCAAGAATTACAAGTTCTTGTACAAACCCGACAAGATTTTCCTGGGCAATACCAATCTTATGCATGTGCTATGTGCTGTTGTGAACAAGGGCAATGAACGAGAGACGTTCTTCAACAGTCAACTGGCTGTGATGCATGACATAAAGGCTCCCATGAAGGGGGACTTCCTGATTGACGACCACTATCTGTTTGAGATAGGAGGCCGTAAGAAGTCATTCGAACAGATTGCCGACATCCCTGATAGTTTCCTTGCTGTTGACGACACCGAAATCGGTCATGGCAACAGCATCCCCTTGTGGATGTTCGGACTGATATATTAGTTTCTGTATTTAAACACACGAGGCACCACAGATTACACGGATTTAACAGATTCTAAAAATCCGTGTAATCCGTGTAATCTGTGGTTTATATAATTCTTGTTTAGCGCTTCACGCTCTTGTGGCCCTGCTGGATGTAGATGCCGCGCTGCGTGGGGGCGTCGTGGCGGCGTCCGCCAAGGTCGTAGTAGGGCTGGCTGCTGCCGTCGGCAGTGGTGATGCCCTGGATGGCGGTGTTGACCTCATCGGCACTGCCGGCATGGCGGATGCAGAGCTGTGTGGCTGTGGCAGAACGTGCCTCCCATGTGAAGCCGCAGCGTGTGGGCAGGAAGGTCTTGTCGGCTGTGGTGCATACGAGGATGCTCTGCAGCTCGTCGGTGGTCTGCTGTGCGGGGATGCCGTAGCGACCGTCTCCGCTCGTGGCCTGCCAGCTGCTGGCGAAGCGCACGCTGTTGCCGTTGTTGTCGGCGATGCTCACAGGCTGCAGGCGCGAGCTGACGCCAGCAACGGCATCAGTGCGGACGCGCAGCGTCTGTGTGCGGGGCGAACGAATCAGATAGGGCACGCCGGCCTCGAGGCCTTCGGCCGTGCAGTCCACGAAATACAGGTTGAGCGTCGTGCCTTCCTGACCGATGGCGGCCAGGCGCTCCAGCACCACGCCGGGTGCTACGGCCTGCAGCTGCTCGGCAGTGAGGGTCATGGGCAGGCAGATGCTGTTGTAGCCTGCAAAGAGAATACGCGACAGCTGAACGGGTGTTGCTGTCTGCTCGATGGCAGCCATGTCGAGGCTCTCGCCGTTGGTGGAGAGATAACGTGTCTGTGCGCCCATAGAAAGGCTGACGATGGCAGCCAGGGCAAAGGTAAAGAGGTGTTTCATAGGCAGGACGCGGCTGCGCCGCAGTTTAAAGTTAAAAGTTGAAAATTGAAAGTTGAAAGTTCTTGAACTTCTTGAACTCCTTGAACTTCTTGAACTTCTTGAACTTCTTGAACTCCTTGAACTTCTTGAACTCCTTGAACTCCTTGAACTCCTTGAACTTCTTGAACTTCTTGAACTATTTAATTCATCGGAACATTCCCGACCTTGATGAGGTATTCTGCTATCTGCACGGCATTGAGGGCAGCGCCTTTCTTAATCTGGTCGCCGCAGAGCCAGAAGGTGAGGCCGTTCTCGTTGGCCAGGTCGGCACGTATGCGGCCCACATAGACATCGTCGTGTCCGGCGGTGAAGAGGGGCATGGGATATTTCTTCGAGGCGGGGTCGTCGATGACGGTGATGCCGGGTGCGGCAGACATGGCGGCGCGGGCCTCGTCGGGGGTGATGGGACGCTCCGTCTCGATCCACACGGCCTCGGAATGGCTGCGCAGCGACGGCACACGCACACACATGGCCGAGCACGCGGCATCGGTGTGCATGATCTTGCGTGTCTCGTTGAACATCTTCATCTCTTCCTTGGTATAGCCGTTGTCGGTGAAGACATCTATCTGCGGTATGACGTTGTATGCCAGCTGATAAGCAAACTTCTCCACGGGAGGCTTCTTGCCGTCGAGCACGGCACGGTACTGCTGTTCGAGCTCGGCCATAGCTGCTGCGCCCGCACCACTGGCGGCCTGATAGCTGGCCACATGGATGCGGCGTATGTGGCTCAGCCGCTCCAACGGCTGCAAGCACACCACCATCATTATGGTTGTGCAGTTGGGGTTGGCAATGATGCCACGCGGACGCACCAGCGCATCCTCGGCATTGCACTCAGGCACCACCAAGGGCACGTCGGCATCCATGCGGAAAGCCGAACTGTTGTCTATCATCACGGCACCGTGCTTGGTAATGGTCTCGGCAAACTCCTTGCTGGTGCCGCCACCAGCCGAGACGAATGCTATGTCCACACCGCGGAAAGCATCGTCGTGCTGCAGCAGCTGCACCGTATATTCCTTGCCGCGGAACGCATACTTGCGGCCCGCACTACGCTCGCTGCCAAAGAGCAGCAGCTCGTCAATGGGGAACTGACGCTCGTCCAGCACACGAAGGAATTCCTGTCCTACGGCGCCGCTGGCGCCTACTATTGCTACTTTCATGGTTCTCTTAAATATATTATAGGTGTATCAATTCCGCGGCAAATATACACAAAAAGCGGTGTATCGTCATCAAAAGAACAAAAAAACTTGCTCTGATGATGAAAAAAATGCAGAAAACAGGAGCACGCCCCGAAGGACGTGCTCCTAAATATGCTTCGACTAGCTCAGCACAAGTAAAGATGAGCTCAGCACGGACTTACATCATGCCACCCATGCCCGGGGCACCGCCCATCGGCATTTCGGGCTTATCCTCCTTGGCGTCGCAGATGACGCACTCTGTGGTGAGGAACATGCCGGCGATGCTGGCGGCGTTCTCCAGTGCCACGCGTGCCACCTTGGCAGGATCGATGATACCACTGGCCTTCAGAGCCTCGTAGCGGTCGGCACGGGCGTTGTAGCCGTAGTCGCCTTCAGCGGCCTTGACGTTGTTCACCACCACGCTGCCTTCCAGACCTGCGTTCTCGACAATCTGGCGCAGAGGCTCCTCGATGGCGCGCTCCACGATGCGGATGCCGGTTGTCTCATCGGCATTCTCACCCTTCATACCATCAAGAGCCTTGATGGCACGGATGTACGCTACGCCGCCGCCAGGGATGATACCCTCTTCGATGGCTGCACGTGTGGCGCACAGGGCATCGTCGACGCGGTCCTTCTTCTCCTTCATCTCGGTCTCGGAGGGAGCACCGACATAAAGCACAGCCACGCCGCCGCTCAACTTGGCCAAACGCTCCTGCAGCTTCTCCTTGTCGTAGCTGCTGGTGGTGTTGGTGATCTCGTTCTTGATCTGGTTGATGCGGTGCTTGATGAGCTCGCTTGTGCCGTGGCCGCTGACGATGGTGGTGTTGTCCTTGCTGATGGTCACCTTGTCAGCCGAACCGAGCATCTCAATGGTTGCCTGCTCGAGCTTCAGACCCTTCTCCTCGCTGATGACCACACCACCTGTGAGGATGGCGATGTCCTCAAGCATTGCCTTGCGGCGGTCGCCGAAGCCAGGAGCCTTGACAGCACATATCTTGAGCTGACCGCGCAGACGGTTGACGACGAGAGTAGTAAGCGCCTCGCTATCTACATCCTCAGCGATGACGAGCAGCGGACGGCCTGTCTGCACTGCGGGTTCGAGGATGGGCAGGAAGTCCTTGAGGTTGCTGATCTTCTTGTCGTAGATGAGGATATAGGGATTCTCCATCTCGCACTCCATCTTCTCGGTGTTGGTGACGAAGTATGCGCTGAGGTAACCGCGGTCAAACTGCATGCCCTCGACGACGCCGATGGTAGTGTCGCGGCCCTTGGCCTCTTCGATGGTGATGACACCGTCCTTGCTGACCTTCTGCATAGCCTCGGCCAGCAGCTTGCCAATCTCAGGATCGTTGTTGGCGCTCACGGCTGCCACCTGCTCAATCTTGTTGTAGTCGTCGCCCACCTGCTCGCTCTGAGCAGCAATGCTCTCCACGACCTTGGCCACAGCCTTGTCGATGCCGCGCTTGAGGTCCATGGGATTGGCACCGGCGGTGACGTTCTTCAGACCCTCGCGGACGATGGCCTGTGCCAGCACGGTAGCTGTCGTGGTGCCGTCGCCGGCATCGTCGCCAGTCTTGCTGGCCACACTCTTGACGAGCTGTGCACCGGCGTTCTGGAAGGCATCGGCCAGCTCAATCTCCTTGGCGACGGTGACGCCGTCCTTGGTGATCTGGGGAGCACCGAACTTCTTCTCAATGATAACGTTGCGGCCCTTGGGACCGAGAGTGACCTTGACAGCATTTGCCAACTGGTCTACGCCCTGCTTCATCTGTTCGCGGGCTTCGATATTGAATTTAATTTCTTTTGCCATGATTATGCGCGGGCTTTGCCCGCAGTTGAAAGTTTAAAGTTGAAAGTTTAAAGTTATGCCAAAATGGCGACTACGTCGCTCTGGCGCATGATGAGGTACTTCTGGCCTTCGTGCTCAAGCTCGGTGCCGGCATACTTGCCATAGAGCACCTGGTCGCCTGCCTTGAGGACCATCTGTTCGTCCTTGGTGCCACCACCGACGGCGACGACAGTTCCCTGCAGGGGCTTCTCTTTGGCCGTATCAGGAATAATGATTCCGCCGATGGTCTTCTCCTCGGCGGGCGCGGGCTGAATAAGCACGCGATCTGCTAATGGTTGAATCTTCATAGTTGTGATATAATTTGGGTTTATGAATATGCAACTTGCCATTTGCTAAAGACGTGCCAAAATGCCCACAATCTGACATAATGACAGAAAAAGTTACATCGTGGCTGTGAGGAACGTAGCATCGCCAAACACATTGAGGACATTCTCACATGCCGGCACGAGCAGCGTCTCGCCGCGACGAACCGAAACGCCGTTGACGTTGGCCTCGCCCCAGATGCACATGACGATGACAAAGGCATCGGTGTGCAGGTCCACCTGAGCCGACTTCTGAACCACTATGCGCTGCACATTGAAGTACGGGCAGTCGATGAGCTGTGTCGAAGGTTTCTCGGTGTCGTAGGATAGACGATAGTCAGGATACACCTCATAATCAATGGCTTCCTGTGCCTCCTTGACATGCAGTTGGCGGCGATTGCCTTCGGCATCCACACGGTCGTAGTCGTAGATGCGATAGGTGATGTCGCTTGTCTGCTGTATCTCTGCCAGGAAACAGCCCGCACCTATGGCGTGGACGCGGCCGGCAGGCAGATAGAAGACATCACCGTTGTGGGCCTCGTGTGTCACTACGGCGTCCATCAGCGGTGAACGGCCATCAACGGCAGGAGCCGTGGCCAGAGACATATATTGCTCGGGCGTAATCTTCTCTTTCAGACCCACATAAACCTTTGAGCCCGGATTGCTGCGAATGATATACCACATCTCGGACTTGCCCGCACAGCGATGGCGACGATAGGCCAACGCATCGCCAGGATGAACCTGCAGCGACAGGTCCTGCCACGAGTCGATGAACTTCACAAGCAACGGGAAACGCGTGCCATAGCGGTCGTAGACGCGATTGCCCACGAGCAGGCCGCGATACTTCCATATCAGACGGCTCAGCGGCATGCCCACATCTGCATCAAGCGGCAGGCCACGGTCCACGGTCACACTGTCGTGGCCCTCCACACCGCTGATTTCCCAACTCTCGCCAACATGACGCAGCGACGTGGTGATGCCCTTGAAGGAGGCTATCTGGTCGCCGCCCCAAATGGTTGTCTTCAGATATGGTTCAAACTTATATGGCTTCATAAGCGGGGCGCAAAGGTAGTAGTTTTTCGGCACAATTATGCCTGTTATCATACTTTTTCGACCTCACGACTGCATTTTTTTGTTTTTTTAATCATTTAATTTTCCTATTATTCCATTTACAATGTACCTTTGCACCAATAATGAAACCACACCTTATTATATTAACCATTTTATTGTGCGCTGGCGTTTGTGCTGCGCAAGTATCAGCAATGACAATAGGTATCATCTCCGCCATGGCCAAGGAGCATCAACAGCTGACACAGCTGCTGACTGATGCGAAGGAGGAACAGCATGGCAACTACATTTTCACTACAGGCACCATAGGCAACAACAACGTGGTGCTGATGCAATGCGGCATCGGCAAGGTGAACGCAGCAGTGGGCACCACTATCCTCATCGAGCACTTCACCCCCACATGCATCCTGTCCACGGGCTGCGCGGGCGGCATTGAAACAGGCATGAACGTGATGGATGTCGTGGTGAGCAGCGAAGTTGCATACCATGATGTTGAGATACCCGGTTGCGAACCCGGCCAGGTGCAGGGCCTGCCGCAGCGCTTCAAGGCTGAAGAGCAGCTGATAGAGGCTGCCATGAGCTGCCGTGGCGAGAACGCCTCGCCCAAGCTGCATGTCGGCCTCATCTGTTCCGGCGACCAGTTCATCAGCGACAGCACACAGCTGCAACGCATCAAGGCACGCTTCCCCGAAGCCTTGGCAGTGGACATGGAGAGTGCGGCCATAGCCCAGACATGCTTCCTGATGAAGGTGCCCTTCGTCAGCTTCCGTGTGCTCAGCGACACTCCGGGTGCCGAGGGACATATTGACCAGTACCTGGACTTCTGGGACAGCATGGCACAAAGCAGCTTCGACATCACACGCCGCTTCATCACCTCCCTACCCGACCGCTTCGCGTTGCTACCATTTGAGGAGGAATAGAAGCTATAGAGACTATAGGAGCTATAGAGGCTATAGATCATAGAGAAATAGAAAAAAAATAAACTCATATTTCATAACAAATGCCATCAAAATACTTTAATCCCGAACGCGAGACAATGACGCGCGAGCAGATTGAGGCTTTCCAGTTGGAACGCCTCAAGGAGACGGTGCGCCACTGCCTCACCAACCCTTTCTACCAGCAAAAGTTCAAGGAGGCCGGCATCACCGCCGACGACATCCAGACGCTGGCCGACGTGCGCAAGCTGCCCTTCACCACGAAGCAGGACCTGCGCGACACTTATCCCTTCGGCATGGCCTGTGTACCTATGCGCGACTGCGTGCGTCTGCACTCCAGCAGCGGCACCACCGGTAACCCCACCGTCATCCTGCACACACAGAAAGACCTCGACGAATGGGCCAACCAGGTGGCACGCAACTTGTGGATGGTGGGTCTGCGTCCCGACGACGTATTCCAGAACTCCAGCGGCTATGGCATGTTCACCGGTGGTCTGGGCTTCCAGTACGGTGCCGAGAAGCTGGGTATGTTGACCGTTCCCGCTGCTGCCGGCAACTCGCTGCGCCAGATTAAGTTCATTAAGGACTTCGGCACCACGGCCATCCACGCCATACCGTCATACCTCACCCGCCTCTACGAGGTGATGAAGCAGGAGGGCGTTGACCCGCGTCGCGATACCAAGCTCAAGGTGCTGGCCATAGGCGCAGAGCCTCACAGCGAGGAACAGCGCAAGCGCATCGAGGATATGATGGGCGTGAAGGCATACAACTCGTTCGGCATGAGCGAGATGTGCGGCCCTGGTGTGGGTTTCGAATGCCCCGAACAGAACGGTATGCACTTCTGGGAGGATTACTACATCGTCGAAATCGTCAATCCCGACACGCTCGAACCTGTACCCGACGGAGAGATAGGCGAGCTGGTGCTCACCACACTATGCCGCGAGGCCATGCCGCTGCTGCGCTACCGCACACGCGACCTCACACGCGTCCTCGGACGTTCCTGCCCCTGCGGCCGCAACCACGTCCGTATAGACCGTATGCGTGGTCGTTCGGACGACATGATTGTGCTGCGCGGTGTCAACATCTTCCCCATCCAGATTGAGAAGATTCTGATGAAGTTCCCTGAGGTGGGTACCAACTACCTCATCACCCTCACCACCGAGGACAACAACGACCAGATGACCGTGGAGGTGGAGGTCAACGAGGGTACCGACGACTTCAACAAACTGCAGTACCTCGAAAAGGAACTCCGCCACCAGCTCGGCGATGAAATCCTCCTCAAGCCCAGAGTGCGCCTCGTGGCCAAGGGCTCGCTGCCCGTCAGCGAGGGCAAGGCCGTCCGCGTCGTGGACAAGAGAAAAGTCTACCAATAGAATTTACGATTTGACGATTTACAATTTTCAATTTAGATATTATATGAATACGTAAATCGTCAAATTGTTAAATCGTAAAATCGTAAAATAAAATGACTATCAATCAACTTTCCATCTTCATTGAGAACCGCTCCGGCACACTCATCAAGGTTCTCGAAGCACTGAAGGAAGCCGGTATCCAGATTATCGCGTCGACCATCGCCGACACAGCCGAATATGGCATATATCGCCTTATCTGCAGCGAGCCGTTGCGCGCTTGCGACGCATTGAAGGCAGCAGGCGTAGCCGTTGCACTGAGTGACGTCTTTGCCATCGAGCTCGACAACGAGCCCGGACGTGCAGCAGATGCTGTGCAGGCTTTCAGCAAGGCAGGAATCAGCATCACATATATGTACTCCTTCCTACTTGCAGGCAAAGGCATCCTCGTCTTCCGCACCGACAACAACGAGGTTGCAGCTAAAGTCATTGCCGACAACGGTCTGCGCGGCATCGACGAGACAGCTCTTGCCGGAATAGCATGAACACGCTATTCGACAAGATATGGGATGCACATGTTGTGCAGGAGGTTGCTGACGGGCCTACACAACTGTATATCGACAGACTATATTGCCACGAGGTGACGACGCCGCAAGCGTTCGACGGCCTGCGGGCGCGTGGGCTGCGATGCCTGCGTCCGGGACAGATCTACTGCATGCCCGACCACAACACGCCAACGGAGGCCCGTAATGGGCAATTAGAGATTGGCGACGAGCGTGGCCGTGCACAGGTCGAGGCGTTGGCACGCAATGCTTCTGAGTTCGGACTGACACACTATGGCATGATGTCGCCCGACAACGGCATCATACATGTTGTGGGCCCTGAGAAGGGTCTGTCCCTGCCAGGCATGACCATCGTCTGCGGCGACTCGCACACGAGCACCCACGGCGCTGTGGGAGCCGTTGCCTTTGGCATCGGCACGAGCGAGGTGGAGATGGTGCTGGCCTCACAGTGCATCCTGCAACAGAAGCCCAAGTCGATGCGTATCACCATCAACGGCACGCTGCAAGCCGGTGTGACGGCTAAGGATGTAGCACTGTATCTGATGTCGCAACTGACCACCAGCGGTGCCACGGGTTACTTTGTGGAATATGCCGGCGATGTGGTTAGGTCGATGTCCATGGAAGGGCGTCTCACGCTGTGCAACCTGTCTATTGAAATGGGTGCGCGGGGTGGCTTCGTAGCTCCCGATGAGACGACATTCGCATACCTCAAGGGCCGTGAGTTCGCGCCCAAAGGCGAGGCATGGGACAAGGCCGTTGCCTACTGGCGTACGCTGCAGAGCGGCCCTGACGCAGTGTTTGACAAGGAACTGACCTTTGATGCAGCCGACATCGAACCGCGCATCACCTATGGCACCAACCCGGGCATGGGTATCGGCATCACCGAGGCCATACCTGCCAATGGCGGTGCAGGCTTCAACAAAGCGCTGGCATATATGGGCTTCAGTGCGGGCCAACGCCTGATAGGCACACGTGTCGACTATGTCTTTCTCGGGGCCTGCACCAACGGCCGCATCGAAGACTTCCGTGCCTTCGCCGCTCTGGTGAAGGGTCGGCACAAGGCCCCGCATATCACCGCGTGGTTAGTTCCCGGTTCGTGGGCTGTGCGTCGGCAGATTATCAACGAAGGCATAGACAAGGTGCTTGCTGAGGCAGGCTTCGAGCTACGCCTGCCAGGGTGTTCGGCATGCCTCGCCATGAATGACGACAAGGTGCCTGCTGGCAAGCTATGCGTCTCCACATCCAACCGCAACTTCGAGGGCCGTCAGGGACCAGGCTCACGCACCATCCTTGCCTCCCCCCTCACCGCCGCTGCCGCCGCTGTGACAGGGGTGATAAGCGACCCAAGAACATTATGAAGCAGAAATTCGATATCATAACATCCACGTGTGTGCCGCTGCCGCTCGAGAACATCGACACAGACCAGATTATCCCGGCACGCTTTCTCAAGGCGACAACACGCGACGAGCGTTTCTTCGGTGACAACTTGTTTCGTGACTGGCGCTACAACGCCGACGGCACCGTGAACACCGATTTCGTGCTCAACAACCCGGCCTACTCCGGATGCATACTGGTGGCAGGCAAGAACTTCGGTTCGGGCAGCAGCCGCGAGCACGCCGCCTGGGCCATTGCCGGCTACGGTTTCCGCGTGGTGATAAGTTCGTTCTTTGCCGACATCCACAAGAACAACGAGCTCAACAACTTCGTGCTGCCTGTCACCGTCAGCGAGGCGTTTCTGGCAGAGCTCTTCAGCAGCATTGCCGCTGATGCACAGACGCAGGTACAAGTGGACTTGCCCGCACAGACTGTGACCAATCTCGCCACAGGGAGCACGGAGCGATTCCCCATCAACGGCTACAAGAAATACTGCCTGATGAACGGGCTTGATGACATCGACTTCCTGATGGAAAGCCTCAAGAAACATCAGTTGCCAACAACACAACTATATTAGTATAGCCTTGACCCCTTCCCGTCCTATAGAAATCATGGACACCACGCTGCGCGATGGTGAACAGACCAGTGGCGTGAGCTTCATGCCACACGAGAAACTGCTTATCTGCCGTGCACTCCTCGAGAGCCTGCATGTCGACCGTGTAGAAGTGGCTTCGGCACGTGTCAGCGACGGCGAGCTGGAAGCCGTGCAACGCATCACGCGTTGGGCTGCAAGCAAGGACATGCTCGACCGCGTCGAGGTGTTGGGCTTTGTGGACGACGGCCGCAGTCTGGAATGGATAGAACGCGCCGGCGCCCGCACTATCAACCTGCTGTGCAAGGGGTCGCGCCGCCACTGCGAGGGTCAGCTGGGCAAAAGCATCAACGAGCACATCGCCGACATCCGTCGCAATGTGGAGCTGGCCGCCAGCAAAGGCATTGCCGTGAACGTCTATCTTGAGGACTGGAGCGGAGGCATGAAGGCAGCCACCGCCGACACACCTGATGACTACGTCTTCTGCCTGTTGGATGCACTCATCGACCTGAGGGGAATCCGTCGTATCATGCTGCCCGACACGCTGGGCATCCTCAACCCGCTTGAGACGCTCGACTATATGCGCCAGATGGTCAAGCGCTACCCGGATGTGCACTTTGACTTCCACGCACATAACGACTATGATCTGGCTGTGAGCAATGTGCTTGCGGCAGTCTTAGGCGGAGCACGCGGTCTGCATACCGCTATCAACGGCCTCGGCGAACGAGCCGGCAACGCACCGCTGGCCAGCGTGCAGGCCATACTGAAAGACCATTTCAACGCCAAGACAAACATCAACGAGGAACAGCTCAACCGCGTAGCACACATGGTGGAGAGCTACAGCGGCATCGCCATTCCGCCCAACAAGCCCATCACTGGCAGCGCCGTATTCACACAGGTGGCCGGCGTGCATGCCGACGGCGACAACAAGGACGGCCTCTATCAGAATGCATTGCGCCCCGAGCGCTTCGGGCGACGACGTGAATATGCCCTTGGCAAGAGCAGCGGCAAGGCCAACGTGCGCATGAACCTCCAGGAGCTGGGCCTCGACCTGAGTGACGAGGACATGAAGAAGGTCACGGACCGCATCATCGAGCTTGGCGACAAGAAGGAACAGGTCACACAAGAGGACCTGCCGTATATCATCCGCGATGTGCTCAAGCACAGCGACGAGGACGAGCACGTGCGTCTGCTGTCGTATATGGTCTCCACCGCCTACGGCCTGCGGCCCATGGCACAGGTGCGCCTGCAGATCGGCGACCAGATTTACGAGGAAAGTGCCCAAGGCGACGGACAGTATGATGCCTTTGTGCGCGCCGTGCGACATATCTATCGCGACCGTCTGGGGCTCAAGTTCCCGTGGCTGAGCAACTACAGCGTCATCATCCCACCTGGGGGACGCACCGACGCCCTCGTGCAGACCACCATCGAGTGGGTCTATGAGGAGCACTCGATGCCGACCAGACAGAAGCCGCCATCAAAGCCACAATCAAACTGCTGAACCTGATATACTGACATCATATCTCATGGAAACCCAGAACAAATCCCAACAGACACAGCGCACCTATCGCTGCAACGACTGCGGAGGAACCATCTACCGTCACGAAGTCTTCTGCTCCACATGCGGCAAGAAACTCGATCACTACGATTTTGAAGATTGACAGATGACAGTTGTTATTCTTGACGGATACACCGTGACGCAGGACGACCTCAGCTGGTCGACATTAGAAACTGCGCTGGCCCAACGTGAGCAAGGCTGCACATGTCAGGTCATTGCCTACGAACGCACCCGTGCTGAAGACACCATCCAGCGGCTGCGCGATGCCGATGCCGTGCTGACAAACAAAGTCGTAATCTCTGCCGAGGTCATCGCCGCACTGCCACAGCTGAAGTACATCGGCGTGCTGGCCACCGGCTACAATGTCGTTGACTGCGAGGCAGCCCACCGACGCGGCATCGTAGTGACCAACATTCCCGCCTACAGCACGGCATCCGTGGCACAGATAGTGTTTGCCCACCTGCTGAACATCACCAACAGCGTGGCACATTATGCCGACGCACGCAGCCGATGGCCACAGTCACAGGACTTCCTGTGGACCGACACCCCGCTAACCGAGCTTGCTGGCAAGACGTTCGGCATCTATGGTTTCGGCAATATCGGGCAAGCCGTGGCACGCATAGCATTGGCCTTCGGGATGAGGGTGATGGCAGTCACCAGCCGCGAGCAGGCCAGCCTGCCGCATGGTGTGGAGAAAGCCGAGTGGCAACAGGTGCTGTCGCAGGCCGACGTAATCTCTCTGCACTGCCCGCTGACGCCCGACACACGCTCGATGATCAATCGCACAACACTATTGGCGATGCGTCCCACGGCCATACTCATAAACACAGGCCGCGGCCCGTTGGTGGACGAGCAGGCTGTAGCCGAGGCGCTCCATTCCGGCAGATTGGCGGCCTACTGCGCCGACGTGCTGTCCACCGAACCGCCAGCACCTGACAATCCGCTGCTCACGGCACCACGCTGCCAGCTCACGCCACACATAGCATGGGCTACACGCGAGGCACGAAGCCGACTCATCGGCATTGCCACAACAAACCTCATAGCATTCTTGGACGGGCAGCCCGTGAACAGAATCACACCCACCACATAGGTTTTTCCATAAAACAACCTACATGCCTACACAAAAACCACACAACACTCAGTTAACCAAACTGATACAACCATGTAGGCAAGCATGTAGGCATGTAGCCAAGCATGTCCGAAAAAAACATCCGCACGTTAGGACTAAAACATCCACAAGTTAGCATGAAAACATCCGGATGTTAGCGGAAAATGATCCTGGAACTTTTCCGTGAAAGCCCCGGATGTTTTAGTGCAAACCTCCTGGATTATCAACCGCTAACCCCCGGGCCTTTTGCAGCTAAAACAAAAACTAATTTTTCATCGCCCGCAGGACTATTGCAAGTTGTTGCTTGACAAACGCTTACACACAATTACCACAAGCACGTCGTGCAGTCATCGTCTACACTCGGTTTGGTAATCTCGATTATTTTACCCCAAATCGGTCATTAGAGATTCAGTCAGCACGATTTTCTAATGACCGCCATTAAAAAATGTCAACTATAATACGTTTGTTCACAATAAGTTACTACCT
>CAJOEI010000029.1 GCA_905233465.1 uncultured Bacteroidaceae bacterium
CGGACTCCGAGGTCAGCGAGGCCACGCTGTGCTGGTTAGGCTACGAGCCTCGTCAGGACGGCATCACCACGGATATGAACGACGTGAAGGACGAGACCCATGCCGATATTCAGGCCAAGCCTGTCATCATCACCAACAGCGGCAGCACGCTCACCGTCAGCGGCACCGAGGATGGCACTCAAGTCAGCGTCTACGACCTCAGCGGCCAGCTATGCGGCACGGCCACGACCCGCGGCGGTCACGCCCTCATCACCACCACACTCCCCTCCGGCTCCGTCGCCATTGTGCAGCTCGGCAGCAAGAGCGTGAAGGTGAGGATGAGATTATGAAAATGTAAAATGTAAAATGTAAACCACAGATTACTGCTTGCAAATCTGTCCAACTGGTAAAACTCAAGCAGTGGGCACAGGAGGAGGCAAAGGGGCGTGTCACGATGGATGACACGCCCCTTTTCGATGCTTGTGGAGAATCAGAAATTTGTGACTATCCCTATTCGGCCACGATGCGGCAGATGTTGATGATGGTCTGCACGGCCTTCTGCATCGACTGGATGGGCACGAACTCATGACGGCCGTGGAAATTGAGGCCTCCGGCAAAGATGTTGGGACAGGGCAGGCCCTTGAATGAGAGCTGTGCTCCATCGGTGCCGCCACGTATGGCACGCACCTTGCACTCCACACCTGCCTGCTCTATAGCTCGACGGGCTATGTCGATGATGTGCTCCTTGCCCTCCAGCTGCTGCTTCATGTTGTAGTACTGGTCGCGTATGTCGGCGGTGACGCTACCTTTGCCATAGCGTTCCTCGAACACGGCTGCCAAGTCGGCCACGAATGTCTTACGCTCTTCAAAACGCTGGCGGTCGTGGTCGCGTATGATATACGAGAGAGTGGCCTCCTCCACAGTGGCACGTATGCCTGTGAGGTGGTAGAAACCCTCATAACCCTCGGTGCGCTCCGGCACTTCATCCTTGGGCATGGCGTCGGCAAACTGTGTGGCAATGATGCAAGCATTGAGCATCTTGTCCTTGGCATAGCCTGGATGCACATTGAGGCCACGGATGCGAATGGTGGCGCTGGCGGCGTTGAAGTTCTCATATTCCAGTTCGCCCACCTCGGAGCCGTCCATAGTATAGGCCCACTCAGCGCCGAAGCGCTCGACGTCAAAGAGATGTGCTCCACGGCCAATCTCCTCATCGGGGTTGAAGGCGATGCGCACACGGCCGTGGGGGATGTCGGGATTGTCCATCAGGCGGGCCATTGCCTCGACAATCTCAGCTATGCCGGCCTTGTCATCGGCACCCAGCAGCGTGTGACCATCAGTGACGATGAGGTCCTCACCCACGTGGTCGAGCATCTCGGGGAACATCTTGGGTGATGTGACGATACCCTCAGCAGCATCCAGGACGATATCACCTCCGTCGTAGTTCTCCACGATGCGTGGCCGGATATTGGCTCCAGAACAGTCGGGGCTGGTGTCGTAGTGCGCAATGAATCCTATAGTGGACACATCGGCCGGCACATTGCTGGGCAGCGTGGCATAGATATAGCCCTGCTCGTCCATCGTCACGTCTTCCAACCCGAGTTCCTCAAGCGAATCCGCCAGATGGCGGGCGAAGTCCAACTGTTTTGGTGTGCTGGGACAGCCCTCAGCCTCTTCCGAGGACTGAGTATCGTAGGAGACGTAGTCAAGGAACCTATTTATTAACGAAGAATACGAATCTTGCATATATATTTACGATTTGACAATTTACGATTTAATCCGCAAATTGTAAATTACTTCACTTCCCATCCCAGTGCGCTGGCACCGAGCACGGCAGCTCCGGCACCGTCCAACTCGCTGACGAGGAACTTCGCCTTGTCGCGGAACACGCGCAGCACGTTCTCGTCGTAAGCCTTCTTAATGGGATTCATGATGAGGTCGCCGGCCTTGGCCAGACCGCCGAAGAAGATGAACGCCTCGGGGCTGCTGAAGGCGGCAAAGTCAGCACATGCCTCGCCGAGGATGCGGCCCGTCTCCTCGAAGATTTCCTTGGCCACCTCGTCGCCCTTGCTGGCAGCGATGGCAACGTCCTTCGACTCAATCTGGTCTAAGGGTATCTCGCGGAGCAAGGTGGGTTTGTCGGTCTTCTCGACAATCTCGCGCGCCGTGCGTGCCACGCCGGTGGCCGAGCAGTAGGTCTCCAAGCAGCCCTTGCGGCCACAGCCACACTGACGGCCACCCTTCTCGACGATGACGTGACCCAGCTCTCCGGCCATGCCGTCGCAACCCAGCACCATCTGTCCGTTGACGACGATGCCAGAGCCCACACCCGTACCGAGAGTGATCATGATAAAGTTCTGCATACCGCGTGCAGCGCCATACTGCATCTCACCCATCGCGGCAGCATTAGCGTCGTTGGTCAGGCGCACGGGGATGCCAAGGCGCTCGCTGAACAGCTGTGCCAAAGGTATCTTGCCCTTCCACGGGAGGTTGGGAGCGAACTCTATGGAGCCATTGTAGTAGTTGCCGTTGGGAGCTCCAATGCCCATAGCATGTATCTTCTCTATGCCGCCCACCTGTGCGATGATTGGCTGGAGGGCTGCCACGCAGTCGTCAACATACTGGTTTACGTCGCCGTGGCCCGCCGTTTTCACGCGAGTGGATGCAACGATATTAGCATTCTGGTCAACGATTCCAAACTCAGAGTTTGTGCCTCCGAGGTCGAGGCCAATAACATAAGGTTTCTTTTCCATAGTTTTATTTTACGATTTAAAATCCTATATAATTTACGATTTGACGATCCTAAAATAATTTACAATTTGACGATTTACAATTTACAATTTCAAATCCTCAACTTTCAACTCTCACCTCTCAACTGCGGCTTTACCGCATATTCAGCCGCCAAAGATACATATTTATATAATATGAGCGAAGAAAAAGACAGGAAAATTGCTTTCAAACCAAAAAACATATCCAAAACCTTCGTTGTTTCGCAAAAAAATACGACCTTTGCAGTCGTATGTGGTTCGAAAATGTCACTCTTCTTGACCTTACGATGAAAGGTCTCATCATCGGCGTCGTGGCCAGTGCTCCCATGGGCCCCGTGGGAGTGCTGTGCATACAGCGCACGCTTAACAAGGGACGCTGGTATGGCTTGGTTACTGGCGTTGGCGCGGCCATCAGCGACCTCATCTATGCGCTGGCAACAGGCTTCGGTATGAGCTTTGTTGTGGAATTCATCGAGCAGCCGCAGACAATGTACTGGCTTCAGCTCATCGGCAGCGTGATGCTATTCGGATTCGGATACTACACCTTCCGCACAAAACCACAGTTGCGGCCCACATCACAGAACAAAGGCACACTGACACACAACCTGATTACGTCGTTCATCGTAACGCTGAGCAACCCGCTCATAATCTTCCTTTTCATGGCGCTGTTTGCCCGCTTCACATTTGTCGTTCCAGACCATTTCTGGCAGCAGGCGCTGGGCTATCTGAGTATCTTCCTCGGAGCCATGCTGTGGTGGTTCGGACTGACGTATATCGTCGACAAACTGCGCGCGACCTTCGAGCTGGAACGCATCAGCCTCATCAACCGCATCATAGGTACAATAGTGATGACGGTGTCGGTGCTTGGCCTGTTGTCCACACTGCTGGGGCTGACACTATATTGAGATTGTGCGATTTCACAATTTCACAATTTTACAATTTCACAATTCCGAAAGATTAGTGTGCAATGAAGATAGCTAAAGAGCTCAAAGATACTAACATAGCAGAATACCTGCTATACATGTGGCAGTTAGAGGACACTTTGCGAGCCTACGGTTGTGATGCCGAACGCGTGGAGCGCGAGTATGTGTCACAGTTCGGTCTTAGCGCCGAGGAGCGTCGTGCTGAAGCGCGCTGGCTGTCAGACCTCTGCTACATGATGCGCGAGGAGGGCAAGCTCCAGAGCGGGCACCTGCAGATGAACATCGGCACGTTGTCGCTGATGACTGACCTGCATCTGGAACTGCTCGAAAGCCCCAAACATCCATACTACTCAGCCGCATACTACAAGGCCCTGCCTTTTATAGTTGAACTCCGCACACGCAGTGGCCACACCGATGCACCCGAGTTGGAGAACTGTCTGGAATGTCTGTATGGCGTCATGCTATTGCGCCTGCAGAAGAAACCCATCTCCACAGAAACACAAGAGGCCGTAACCCACATATCCAAGCTGCTTGCCATGCTTGCCGATGCATGGCGCAAGGAGCGCGACGGAGACTTGGAATTGTAATCAGACAACCAGCAATGAAAATACTTGTAACCGGCGCCAACGGTCAGCTCGGCAACGAGATGCAGTGTCAAGCCGCCAAAGCCACACAGCATACTTGGTTCTTCACCGACGTGGAGGAATTGAACATCACCGACCGCAATGCCGTCGCCGCCTTTGTCAACGACAACACCATCGACATCATTGTCAACTGCGCCGCATACACTGCTGTAGACCGCGCAGAAAGCGACGAAGAACGTGCCCACCTCCTCAATGCCACAGCCCCCGGCTATCTGGCTGAGGCCATCAATGCCCGTGGAGGATCACTCATACACATCTCCACCGACTACGTCTTCGACGGCACGGCCCACACGCCCTACACCGAAGACATGCCCACATGCCCAGCCAGCGCATACGGACGCACCAAGCTCGCCGGCGAACAAGCTGTACTCGCTGCTAACCCGTCAGCCATGATTATCCGCACGGCATGGCTCTATAGCCCTTTCGGCAACAATTTCGTTAAGACCATGCTACGTCTCGGACGTGAGCGCACCGAACTCGGAGTCATCTTCGACCAAATAGGCACACCCACCTGTGCCCGTGACCTCGCATCAGCCATCCTCGCCGCTATCAATCATGGCATCCAACCCGGCATATACCACTTCACCAACGAGGGCGTCACCTCATGGTATGACTTCACCCTCGCCATACACCGCATAGCAGGCATCACCACATGCCGCGTGCGCCCACTCCACACCGCCGAGTACCCAACACCCGCCACACGTCCCCACTACGGTGTCCTCGACAAGAGCAAAATCAAGAAGACATACGGCATCAAAATACCCCATTGGGAAGAGAGCCTTCGCGAGTGCATAGCCAGATTGCAAAACGCAAAATCGTAAATTGCAAATAGTCAAATCGTAAATACTCAAATCGTCAAACCTAATTGTGAACCCAGAAATAGAACGCCGGCGAACCTTCGCCATCATATCCCACCCCGATGCGGGCAAGACCACGCTCACTGAGAAGCTGCTGCTGTTTGGTGGCCAGATTCAGGTGGCAGGTGCCGTGAAGAGCAACAAGATACGCAAGACCGCCACCTCCGACTGGATGGACATCGAGAAACAGCGCGGCATCTCCGTCACAACCTCCGTGATGGAGTTCGACTACAGCCCCACCCCCGACCCCTCCCCTGTTAGGGAGGGGGGCTTAGAGCCCACTGATAGCAAACAATCTCCCCTCCCTAACAGGGGAGGGGCTGGGGGAGGGGCTGACTACAAAGTCAACATCCTCGACACCCCGGGCCACCAGGACTTTGCAGAAGACACCTTTCGCACCCTCACCGCCGTGGATAGTGCCATCATCGTCGTTGATTCCGCCAAGGGCGTGGAGGCACAAACGCGCAAGTTGATGACCGTCTGCCGCATGCGCCAAACACCCGTCATAATCTTCGTCAACAAGATGGACCGCGAGGGCCGCGACCCATTCGACCTCCTCGATGAGTTGGAAGAAGAACTGCAAATCAAGGTGCGTCCCCTCTCATGGCCAATCAACCAAGGAGCTCGCTTCAAAGGTGTCTATAACATATACGAACAGAACCTCAACCTCTTCACGCCCGACAAGCAACGCGTCACCGAAAAGGTCAGTGTGCAGCTCGATTCCCCCGAGCTGGATGCACGCGTAGGCGAGGACGATGCCGCCAAACTGCGCGAAGACCTCGAAATCATCGAGGGCGTCTATCCTGCCTTCGACCGCCAGACCTACCTCGATGCCGAAGTGGCACCCGTGTTCTTCGGCTCAGCCCTCAACAACTTCGGAGTGAAGGAACTACTGGACTGCTTCGTGGAAATAGCTCCCTCACCACGCCCCACCAAGGCCGAGGAGCGCGACGTGCAACCAGATGAACAGAAGTTCACAGGCTTCATCTTCAAGATAACGGCAAACATCGACCCCAACCACCGTTCATGTATTGCTTTCTGCAAGGTCTGCTCCGGCAAGTTCGTCCGCAACGCGCCCTATCTGCATGTGCGTCAAGGCAAGACCGTGCGTTTCTCCTCGCCTACACAGTTCATGGCCCAGCGTAAAAGCACCGTTGACGAGGCCTGGCCCGGAGACATAGTGGGTCTGCCAGACAATGGCATCTTCAAGATTGGTGACACGCTTACCGAAGGCGAGCCCCTCCACTTCCGCGGCCTGCCCAGCTTCTCGCCTGAAATGTTCAAGTATATCGAGAACGCCGACCCGATGAAGACCAAGCAACTCGAAAAAGGCATCGCGCAGCTCATGGACGAGGGTGTGGCACAGCTCTTTATCAACCAGTTCAATGGGCGCAAGCTCATTGGCACAGTAGGCCAGCTCCAGTTCGAGGTCATCCAGTATCGTCTGGAAAATGAATACAACGCCAAGTGCCGCTGGGAACCTGCAAGCCTCTACAAGGCCTGCTGGATAGAGAGCGACGATGCCGCTCAATTAGAGGCTTTCAAGAAACGTAAATACCAGTACATTGCACACGACCGCGAAGGGCGTGACGTGTTCCTGGCCGACTCGGCATACGTGCTGTCAATGGCCCAACAAGACTTCGAGCACATTCGCTTCCACTTCACAAGCGAGTTCTGAAGTTAAGTATCAATGTATTACCTGATTGCGTCCTGAGGCCGGTGCGATGGATTCGGGATGTTGTGTCACGAAGCTTTCGATATGGCGCACACGTTTCTCATTCAGTATCTCATTGACATCTATCAGTATTCCCGTTTCCTCCACATCGCCAAAGCCGTAGTTTATAGCCGTGCCGAACATACGCATTGTGGGTGAAAGGCCCATATATGCGTTCACCAGCGGCGGGATATCGTAGCCCAGTGCCCGAACCTCGCGGTTGAGGATGCGATAGTCGGCCTTGAAGTCATCCTCACAAAACAGTTCACTCAGCCGTGTCGTATCGGTCTGTATCTGCAGCGGCTTTGTGGGAATGATGAGGTTGTCAGGGTCGCCAAAGTGCTTCTGTAGGAAGTAGAGTATCATGTCCCGTGCCGTACGGTCGTAGCTCGGATACATCGTCATCTTGCCGAAGAGGTAGCGCACATTGGGCATCACCACCGTAAGCGCACCGAGCCCGTCCCACAGGTTGTCCAAAGCAAAGAGTCCTTTCTTCACGCGTGCTGACGCGGCTGCCGTGTTGCGCACGCCATTGGCAGTGTTCTGGTATTCGAGCGTCACCCACGAGCGTCCCAACTCGATGGTATATGGCAGGAATTCATCTATGAAACGCTGCGAGAAACGGAACATGTGTGACGTTGCCAGAATGGGTTGACCCTCAGCATCCAGCTCGACCTGCGAACCCAACAGATAGCGATATCCGCCTATGATGGCCTGTGCCTCGGGATCCCACACTATGAGCTGGCTATAGGGATTGGGCATGGTATCAAACTCGTCGAGGTCGAGTTCCTGTCCTGTGCCTCCACCAGCTGCACGGAAAGCAATCTCGCGCAGACGTCCTATCTCGCGAACCACGTTTGGAGCGTTTTGCCACGTCACAACATATACTTCGTTGTGGCTGCGGTTTGTGGTACGCAGCTTGCGTTCTGGGGTTAGTTCCGATAGCAGTATGTCAACTGGTACGGGAGGTATGATGTCAGCATTCATAATTCGCATTTTCAACTTTTTCAAAGCTCATACACCCTGTCTTCAACCCATAGAGACCATTCTGCAGGCGTCCTCGTGTTGTCGAATGTCGAGGCTGGTATGGGTTGGCCAAAGCGTATGGTGAATGTCTTTCCTCGGGCACGGTACATTTCATCAGGGAGCAGTACCTGAGCAAGATTGAAGCGTAAGCCCAGTCGCTTGCACCACAGGGCAACACGGTAGAAACGTGGCGAATTCTGGCCAATGAAGTGCACAGGCACCACTGAGCGGCCTGTCTGCTGGCTCTTCTTGATGAAGAACTTTCGCCACGGTATGTCACGTATCTCTCCGTCTATCAGGCGCGAACAGAGTCCGGCAGGAAACAGCAGGACATGATTGTCACCGTCGAATGCCTGTTGCACCTGCGCTGGCAGGTTGCGTCCTTGAGAACCCATTTTGTTGATTGGCACACACAGTGGTGCCAACCCCCGGAGGTTCATCAGCAAGTCATTGACAAGATACTTGATTCTGCCGTCGGTGGCGCGGCCTATAATAGCACCCAGTGCTACACCGTCCACTGCTCCCAAAGGGTGATTGCTCACAAAGATATATCTGGTGTTCTCGTTATCTAACGGCACATTTTCAAGACCTTCGACATTCAGCGTCACACCAAGGTATTCCATCGCCCCCTGGCAGAAGTCAACGCCCTCTCGACCTTGGCGAAGATAGACATTAATGAAATCCTGATGGATGAAACGTTTCAACCAGTTGAACACCCACTTCGGGATGAAGCGTGCACGCTTGCCGGCACGCTGACGTATAATCTTCTCTATGTCAATCTCAGTCGGTGCGGCCATAGCGTTGTCACTTTATGGCAAAATGCTGGTTGTTGATGATATACGACCCGCGTGGCAGGCCACTAAGCCAATTTGTGCCGCGGCTCAATCGGAAGGCCGTATAGAATACTCCGTTCTGCGTGTATATTGGTAGCAGTTGCGCATGGTTGCTGACGACGCACAACTGTCGGCCCTGCTGACGTATCTCAACGGGTTGAGGCGACGACATCATCCGCGAACGCAAATCATGGAACTCCATTGGCATCGTGCGTCGCACAGTGTCGCGCATGGCTCGGCGTTCGGGTATGACGCGTTCGGCGTATGCCCACGCACCACACATGAGCAACGTGAGAACCATCACAGCCACACGATGCATGATGCTGGAAGCGTGTGTGTGATTATGTCCAAATATAGTACTCATAAAACAGAATTTGGGGCAAAAGTATGGAAAAATCACCGTTTAGCCAAATATTTCATCGAAAATCGAAAAAACAAAGTCACAACAGAACTGAAAACACATGGAAATAGTTACTTTTGCACCATGAAACTACTACCATTTCACACATCTGGCCTAGTTGAAGCAGGCTGCGACGAAGCAGGTCGTGGCTGCTTGGCGGGGCCAGTATTTGCTGCCGCTGTAGTGCTACCACCCGACTATGACAACGAAGAGCTCAACGACTCCAAACAACTCAGCGAAGCACGACGCGAGGCGCTGCGCCACGTCGTAGAGCGCGATGCTGTGGCATGGGCCGTGGCATCATGCACGCCTGCTGAGATAGACCGTCTGAACATCCTGCGGGCATCACTCACAGCCATGCAGCGAGCTTTGGACATGCTCAGTGTGGTTCCCCAACATATCATTGTGGACGGCAACAGATGGCAGCCATATCCCGTACCTGCGACGACAATTGTCCACGGTGATGCGACATATATGAGCATTGCTGCTGCCAGCATCTTGGCCAAGACCTACCGCGACGAACACATGCGCCGTCTGGCAGCAGAGTACCCAGCCTACGGATGGGACCACAACATGGGCTATCCATCGCCCGAACATCGCGAGGCCATACGCCGCTTCGGCCCCACACCGCATCATCGACGGTCATTCCGCCTGCTGCCAGAAGCCCAGCTGACGCTGGAGCTGTAATTAATAGCTCCACACCTTGCATCTCTAATCTTTCATTTTTCAACTCTCACATCTCTCCTGTGTATCATTTTTCAACTCTGCCCAACGGCATGCGTATCGTTTGCGCACCATCAAGAGCTACAACCGTTTACGCTGGACTGCTCGTTTCGGCAGGCACACGCCACGAGCTGCCCGACGAGAGCGGGATGGCACATTTTGTTGAACATGTCACATTCAAGGGCACAGAGCGTCGCACGGCGATGCAGATTATCAACCGCATGGACAGCGTAGGCGGTGAGCTCAACGCTTTCACGGGCAAGGAAGAGACGGTGTACTATTCCACATGCATGCCCGAGCATCTGGAACGTGCACTTGAGCTGCTGACTGACATCGTGTTCCACAGCACATTCCCACAGGCCGAAGTCGAGCGTGAGGTGGAGGTGGTATGTGACGAGATAGAGAGTTACGAGGACACGCCTTCCGAGCTTATCTTCGACGACTTCGAATCGATGCTCTTCGACGGCCATCCCCTGGGCCGCAACATCCTTGGCGAGGCTTCTCGGCTGAGGCAGTATGGCAGCGCCAACCTCCAAGCCTTCGCCCGCCACCACTATCGTCCCGACAATGTAGTGGCTTTCGTACTGGGCAATGTCGACATACGTCGAGTGGAGCGCATCTTGTTGCGCCACACGCAGGATGCTGTGCCAGATAGCAACATCGCCACGACAGCACCCTACCCCACTACTGCACCAAATGTACCTGATGCCTTACCCATCACGACAACGACAGCTCCAGCACCTCGCTATGTCCATCGTGGCACGCACCAGGCACACGTCATTGTAGGTGCGCCGGCATTCGCGCTGAGTGATGACAGATATGTCCATCTCTTTGTGCTCAACAACATCCTTGGCGGTCCGGCGATGAATTCACGTCTCAACATCTCCCTACGCGAGCGTCGCGGACTGGTCTACACTGTCGAGAGTTCGCTCACGGCGTACTCCGACACGGGTGTGTGGACGACCTATTTCGGTTGCGACATCGCCGATGTACAGCGATGCCTGCGCCTGGTGCGCAATGAGCTCGACCGTCTGTGCCAATCGCCGCTGAGCCCGCGCCAGCTGGCCAATGCAAAACGCCAGCTGTGTGGACAGCTGGCGATTGCTAATGACAACCTTGAGAACAAGGCCATCGGTATGGCCAAGCGCGTTGCCCTCACAGGACGCGCATTGGAGTTGGACGAATTGCGGCAGATGGTGTGTGATGTCACGCCTATGCAGCTGCTATCCACCGCACAGGCGGTGCTGGCGCCGCAGGTCTGCCGCACTTTGGTGTTTGACTAAGCGTCGATATTGGCGTAGTTTGCGTTGCGCTCGATGAACTCGCGACGCGGAGCCACATCCTCGCCCATGAGCATCGAGAAGACATAGTCCGCTCCGGCGGCATCCTCGATGGTCACTTGCTTGAGCACGCGGGTATCGGGGTTCATAGTGGTCTCCCACAGCTGCTCAGGGTTCATCTCACCCAGACCTTTGTATCGCTGTGTGGTCACGCCAGCCTCCTGACCGCCATTATACTTGAGCAGGAACTGCATGCGCTGCTGGTCGTCGTAGCAGTATTCTTCTATCTTTCCCTTCTTGCAGCGATAGAGCGGCGGCGTGGCGATATATAGGTGTCCGCGCTGGATGAGCTCGGGCATGTAGCGGTAGAAGAGAGTCATCAGCAGGGTGTCGATGTGATAGCCATCGACATCGGCATCGGTCATGATGACCACTTTGTGATAACGCAGCTTGTCGTAGTTGGCCTCCTTGGAGTCCTCACCAAGGCCATAGCGCACGCCGAGAGCCTGAATGATATTATTTACTTCCTCGTGCTCAAAGGCCTTGTGCCACATCACACGCTCGACGTTGAAGATCTTGCCTCGGATGGGCAGTATGGCCTGGAAGTGGCGGTTGCGACCCTGTTTGGCGCTGCCGCCTGCCGAGTCACCCTCAACGATGAACATCTCACAGTTGGCGGGGTCGCGGTCGCTGCAGTCGGCCAGTTTGCCGGGCAAACCGCCACCACTCATCGGCGACTTACGCTGAACGCTCTCGCGAGCCTTGCGAGCCGCCACGCGGGCTGTGGCTGCCAGTATCACCTTGTCAACGATGAGCTTAGCCTCCTTGGGGTGCTCCTCGAGATAGTTGGTCAGCGCCTCGCCTACGGCCTGATTCACGGCTCCCACAACCTCGCTGTTGCCCAGCTTGGTCTTGGTCTGACCTTCAAACTGCGGTTCGGCCACCTTAATGCTGATGACGGCCGTCAAGCCCTCGCGGAAGTCCTCGCCGCTAATCTCCACCTTATTCTTCTCAAGCTTCTCCAGCTCCTTGGCACATTGCTCCTCGGCATACTTCTTCAGCGTGCGCGTCAGCGCCATGCGGAAGCCCTGCAGGTGTGTACCACCTTCAATGGTGTTGATGTTGTTGACATACGAGTGGAGGTTCTCGCTGTAGGCGGTGTTGTACATGATGGCCACCTCGATGGGTATGCCCTGTTTCTCGGTGTTGAGATATATGACGTCGTCAAAGAGGTGCGTGCGTGTGCTGTCGATGTATCTCACAAACTCCTTCAGACCGTCGGCCGAGTGGAACACTTCCTGGCGTGTGTTGCCTTCGTCGTCAGGACGCATGTCAGTGAGCGTGATAGTGATACCAGCGTTGAGGAACGCCAGCTCACGCATACGGTTGGCCAGGATGTCGTATTTGTAATGTGTGGTGATGAATATCGAGCCGTCGGGCCAGAACTGCTGGCGCGTACCACGCAGCTCGGTGTCACCCACGATGCGGACATCATAGAGGGGCTTGCCCTTCTCGTACTCCTGCTGATATATCTTGCCGTCGCGGAACACCTGTGATGTCATGTGCGAGCTCAGGGCATTGACGCAACTCACGCCCACACCATGCAGTCCGCCCGAGACCTTATACGATCCCTTGTCGAACTTACCGCCAGCATGCAGCACAGTCATCACCACTTCGAGAGCGGATTTATGCTCCTTCTCGTGCATGTCCACGGGGATGCCACGGCCATTGTCTTGCACCGTGATACTATTATCCTCGTTGATTGTCACCTCGATGTGGGTGCAATATCCAGCCAGAGCCTCGTCAATACTGTTGTCAACAGTCTCATACACCAGATGGTGCAGACCCTTCTCGCTGATATCACCGATATACATTGCCGGGCGCTTACGCACTGCCTCCAAGCCCTCCAGCACCTGAATATTACTGGCGCTGTAGTCCTGACCCGAGTCAGTCATAGGCTCCGCGCCGCTCTTCAGTTCTACGTCTTCCATCAATAACGCTATTTGATTTTATGTTTTTTTCGTTTTCATGCGGGGCCACTTATGCGTCACCCCTTTTTCGGGTGCAAAGATACATATTATTTTTATAATATGGAATTATTTCCATGCATTTTTCACTATCAAAAAAACGCAAAAACATCCGGAGATTGTAGTCTGTTTCTCCGGATGTTGCGATATGATTCACTGGATGTTCACATTCTTACTTCATTTGCAGCACAAGTCCCTCGCGAGGCGGCAGCTGGATGTCTTTAGCGAGGTCGTACGCCTTGCCGGTAGGTATGTCTATGGCTTTTCGCGATGCTCCGTCAGCAAAGAGCTCGGCATAGCGTGACACCTCCAGCGTTGCTTCCTCGTCGGTGCCGTTGATAACGATGATGACGGTGGACTGCCTATAACGTCGCGCCACAACATACACACCGTGCCACGGAGAGAACTGTGTCATGCGTCCACGGGTGATGGTTTCATTGCCCTTGCGCCAATGCAGCAACCTTGACAGCCACTGGAACATCTGCTGCTGCTTGGCTGTGCGCCCTTCGGCTGTGAAGGCATTGTGTTTGTCGCCAGGGAAGCCACCAGGGAAGTCACAACGCACATCGCCATCTGTGATTTCCTTAGTACCGTTCATCAATATTTCGGTGCCATAGTACAGCTGTGGTATGCGTGGCACAGTGAGCAACAGCGCGAGCGCCTGACGCAAGCGAGCGGCATCTTGTGTCTTGCCGAGGAAACGATCCGTATCATGGTTATCAACAAAGGCCATGACATGCGTGGGATCCTCATAGAGATAGTCGTAGACAAAGTTATTGTAGAGCCTGTTGTAGCCGTCAAACCACCCATCTGTATGCTCTGTCTTTGCGCGTGCCAACTTGTCGAAGAACGAGAAATCCATTACGGTCTTCAAATATGAGTTGTTGGGCGTCAGGCGCGAGTCTTTCTGCCATGCTGCCGTGTAGGGCGGTTCTGTGACCCACGTCTCGCCAACGACATTGAAGTTAGGATATTCGGTGTCGAGCCGTTGCATCCAACGCGACATGCCTGCAGCATCGGCATAGGGATAAGTGTCCATGCGTATGCCGTCGATGCCAACTGTCTCTATCCACCAGATTGAGTTCTGAATGAGATATGTCATCACATGGGGATTGCGGTGGTTGAGGTCGGGCATGGTGGGCACAAACCACCCGTCGACAGTCTCAGCCTTGTCCACCTGTGAGGCGTAGGGGTCGAGCACGGGAGTGAGCTTATAAGATGTCTGCAGGTATTCGTCCGTGGTGTGTACCTCACCCTTCGAGTCGCGACGGTCGTGATCCTTCAGCCATTCGGGTCTGTTTAGCCAGTCGCGGCTGGGCATGTCGCTTACCCACGGATGCTCGAATCCACAATGGTTGAAGATCATGTCCATGACAATCTTAAGTCCGTGGGCATGGGCCTGGTCGATGAGGTTGCGATAATCGGCGTTTGTGCCGAAGCGTGGGTCTACACGATAGTAGTCTGTCGTGGCATAACCATGATATGTGGATGCCGGGCCGTCGTCGGGAGAGTTGTTCTCCAAGACGGGAGTGAACCACAACGCTGTCACGCCAAGCTCGTTGAAGTAGTCCAGATGCTGGACGATGCCCTCAAGGTCACCGCCATGACGCAGGCTGGGCTGCGTGCGGTCTTCCTTATAGGCATTGAGGCCTGGAATTGTCTTCTTGTGGTTGGGACCTTGTGCGAAGCGATCGGGCATGAGCATATACAGTACGTCGGCATTGGAGAAGCCTATGCGCTGCTCGCCAGGCATCTCGCGCTGCAACAGTTGATAGTTGACGGTTTGCTTACGGCGGCCAATGGCGAATGTGAGAGGCAAGTCACCTGCTGCTGTGCCGTCAAGCGTGAGATACACAAGCAGATAGTTAGGAGAATCGAGGCGGACAAGCGAGTCAATACGCACATCGCTGCGTGTCGTCGTGACTTCAGCTTGGCGTATGCCTTGGCCATAGACCATGAGTTGTAGGGTATTATCCTTCAACCCAACATACCAGTTGGTAGGGTCGATACGTGTTACGAGTTTGGGCTTTGCGCCAAAAATGCTCAGTGCCATGATAGCAAGTGTGAGTGTCGTTAGGAAACGTTTCATGAGAGATGAAAGATATGAGTTAAGGGATGAAAGTGTCAGGCAAACATCTTGTCGATGTCGGATGTTGAGATGTTGACGGACACGACACGTCCATCTGGCGTGATAGCCGGAGACTCCGTGGCCAACAGTTGCTGGATAAGGTCGTTCATCTCCAGACCCGACAGCGCCTGGCCAACTGGAATAGCAGCGCTACGCGCCAGTGCGAGAGCAAGCCGTGAACGCAGCGTGTTGCCGGCATGTGCGGCATCTGTGGCACGTGCAGCACTGATCAGTTCTGTGAGAAGGCGCGCAGGATCAATGCCTTCGAGACCGGCAGTGATGCCACTGATGCTCACGGATGTAGGGCTCAGACGCGCCACATCAAATCCCAGCGTAGCCAATTCCGGCAACAGACTGTCTACAATCGGAGCGTCACTCGGAGCTATGTCTGCCACATCCGGGAACAGCAGTCGCTGCGACGGCAGTGGCATCTGAACCGATGCCTGGACATATTTATTATACAGCACACGTGTGTGTGCCCTATGCTGGTCAACAAGCATCAACCCGCCGTCAGCATCAGGCACAGCAATGTATCTCCCCGCAAGCTGCATAGTGGCTATAGAATTGGTCGCCGCATGCAACGGCAGTTCAAGGCCGGATTGCTGCGTGCCGAAAGGCTTTGCGCCCACATCTATGCCGGCAAACGGGTCATAGCTGGAGTCAATGGGTATGGATGGCGGAGCTTGATGTGTTGTGTGAGCGTTAGCTGAGTTGCCTGCACTGGCAGTCGGCATATATACTGGGATATCTGCCGGACGTCCCTCTGTGTCGAAGTCGATAGTGGGCACGGCCCCCAGACGTCCCAAAGTCTCACGCAGGGCAGCGAGCAGGATTTGCCAGATGGCCTGCTCATTCTCGAACTTTATCTCAGTCTTCGTGGGGTGTATGTTGATGTCTATTTCCGAAGGGTCTACCTTCATGGATATGAAGTACGGCACAGACGTGTCTGGCGCAATGAGGTTGGCAAAGGCCTCCTGCACCGCTCTGTGGAAATATGGATGGCGCATGTAGCGCCCGTCGACGAAGAAGAATTGTTGCGCGCCGCGTTTGCGTGCCGCTTCCGGCTGCGCCACAAAACCGCTGATGCTCACAAGCGGTGTCTCCACCTCCACTGGCAGCAGACGGTCGGCTAGCCGCTGGCCATAGACGGCTGCAATGCGTTGCTTCTGCGTGGCCACAGGCAGATTCATCAATGTGGCGCCGTTGCTGGTGAGGACAAATGCCACCTCGGGATGCACCAGCACAATACGTTCCATTTCGGTTGTGATATTGGACAGCTCTGTCTGGTCTGTCTTGAGGAACTTGCGGCGCGCAGGAACATTGTAGAAGAGGTTCTGCACAACGAAGTTGGCGCCTGGAGGACAGGCTTCGGGCTGTTGGTCCACCACGCGCGAGCCCTCAATGCGCAGGCGCGTGCCCAGTTCAGCATCTGCAGTGCAGGTGGTGAGCGTCACCTGAGCCACAGAAGCTATTGATGGCAATGCTTCGCCACGAAAACCGAACGTGGTGAGAGCAAAAAGATCGTCGGCACTAAGAATCTTGCTCGTCGCATGACGTTCAAATGCCATACGAGCATCGGTCTCGCTCATACCACGACCATTGTCCACCACCTGAATGCTGGTCCGGCCAGCATCAATGATATTCACCTCCACACGCGTAGCGCCGGCATCGAGAGCATTCTCGACGAGTTCTTTCACCACGGATGCCGGCCGCTGAATGACTTCACCGGCAGCTATCTGGTTGGCAACGGAATCCGGAAGGAGATGAATAATGTCCATGAGCTTCGCTTAGAAACGGAAATTGCCTGTGAGCAAGTAATGCCACAGTATGAACAGCACGATAATAATGGCTATTGCCAATCCGGGATGCAGACGTCGGCGTTCGGGATCCTGATAGCGGCTGAGGTGCTTCATGTTTTGCGCGAACTTGCCGCGATAGGATTCCAGATCAGGTTTGTAATCCACTTTCTCGCCACGTTGCAACTGCTCCTCTCTCTTGGCATCGGCCACGAGGCGGTTGAGCTTGTCCTGGCGCTCGGAAGTGTAGATGTGTACGCCACGAAAACGCCGCGGCTCGCGTGTGGAAAAGAGTGACATGGTGAGTTAGAAAAGAGATAAAAGATGAGAGATGGGAGGTAAACGATTAGTTGGCTACTTTCATGCGACCGCCTTTCTTGCCTCTGTCACGTTGCTGGTCTTGCTGTCCGAGTTTCTGTTTTGGCGCACTGTGTCGCACTGATGCCTTCAGGCCCGTACCTTCCTTCTTACCCCGCCAACGGAATACATCCTGTTTGCTAATGGGACGTATGTAGTCGAACCAAGCAAAATTATCCAAATAGCGTTCGTTATGCGGCAACGTGAGCGGGTATAGCGTACCCTCGCCGCCGGCAGCCCACAGACGGCTCACCTTGCCACGGTTCATGTACAGGCGCAATTCCGTGGTTTCAAGATGGTTCATTCCCACCATTAGGCTGTCATCGTCAAACGGGAAATAATTGACAAGTACATTGGACTCCACAACGGTCATCCGCATCTTGCCGTCGTCATCGAAATACGAACGCATCACATTGCCAGTCACCTGATTATAGTTGACGCTATCTATGCGTTCCACACTCAAGGCCTGACGCATGACACAGGTTGAATCAAGCGTGGTGTCGTTCATCCAAGCACGTATCTCCTCACCAAGCAATTGCTGGCCTTGCTGCCATAGGATGGGATCATAGTACATCGTCAGACACGAGTCGAGGCTCTTGTACACCATCGAATCACACACTGCCTGCATATCAACTCGATATCCCCTCACACGACGATAAGCCCTAAGTTCACGCCACATTGAGTCCGTATCGATATTATATGTAAACAGTTTGAAGGTGTCTGCATGGATAAAGAAGGTGTCGCGCTGCGAGAAGTCGATGCACAGCGCGCTGTCGGCTGCCTCAGCATAGCCGATGCTGTCGGCATAAAGACAGTAATTGCCCGTAAACATGTTCTTGTTCACCACGTCTGTGTAGATGACGTTGCCAAAAGCCTTAGAAACGTCACCCACAGAAGTGTAGTCGAGCGAATCGCCTGTGATGGTGCGGCCCTCATTGGTTACCACAGAGCGGTCCAGCAGATGTGCCCGCTCGCCATGAGTGTCGTAGGTGCCGTTGGCACTCCAGATGTGTGTCTCGTCGGAGTCAATGTTAGATGGGCCAACGATGCGTGCAAAGCCTGTGCCAGTGTTGTAGTGCAAAGTGTCGCTGATGAGGGTGAAATTGGGATTTTTCAATTCCACATTGTAGTTAAAAACAGCCTCACGCGTCGAGGGCTTGTACTGTCCCCAGTAGCTGGTCAGCGTGTTCTCCTCATCAACCAGCCGGCCACCATTGAAGAAGTAACCCAAATCATACAGCCGGTCATAATCAAGCGAATCACAGTAGAGGCGGCTCTTTCGGTGGGTGAGAACAACATTGTAACGTGCACGCGCCATTTGGTCGCTGCCGTCGTAGAATAAAACGTCAGAGGCCAATGTGAGGGTGTCGGCCTGATTCATGCGGACATGTCCGAAGGCATCAAACGAGTTGTTGGCATCAAAATATAGAGCACTGTCACAGGTGAGAATCACTCCGTCATGACTGAAGCGCACATGTCCCACCAGAATCTGTGCCTCGCGGTTCACGGCTGGGTCACGATACAACTCGTCGGTGTGTAACAGCGTTATGCGCTTGCTGTTTTGCTGTCTACGGGGAGCTGCAAAAGACTGAAAGACGAAGAATGAAGAATGAAAGATGAGGATAGCAGTCAACGTCAGGACTGTGGCACGACGCAACGTGACGTAACGACCCGTGTCATCACATCCCAGACTGCATTTGATATGGTTGTTTGTCTTTGCCAACTATCAATTCTCTTTCTTTACCCATCCTGGATATTGGAATTCGCAATCACCCACCCACTGAGGGTTGATGCGCACATAAGTAGTACGCTGTTTCTCACGAATCCACTTATCCAAGAACTCCTCGCAACGACGCTCGCGCACAATATTCGACAGTATCTGGTAGTCCTCAGTCACGGTGGCTGGATGGGCCATGATACGGTTCTTGAGCTTGATGATAACACACTGCTCCTTGCCGTTCTTGTCCACCATCGTAAAAGCCTTCGACACCTCGCCAATCTCCATCGTCTCGACCTTGCGCGCTACCTCCGTAGGCAGCTCGCTCATGCGGAAACGCGATGTGCGGATATATTCACCTGTGGCCTCGTCGCGAGTGACATTAGTCATCAGGCCACGGTTGGCACGGGTATCCTTATCATCGCTGAGGTTTGTAGCCGCATCCTCGAAGGTGAACACTCCCGTACGTATGTCTTCAGCGATGCTGTCCAAGCGTGCCAGCGCAGCTGTAACATCTGCATCTTCAACACGCGGACGGCGCAAGATGTGGCGCAGCTTCAGCTTGTCACCGCGCTTGTCAACCAGTTGTATGATATGATATCCGTACTGTGATTCTACAATCTTTGAGACCTTCTTGGGGTCGTTCAGACTCCAAGCAACGGCAGCAAAGGCCGGGTCAAGGTCCATACGACCCATATAGTCCATCTCACCACCCTGACGTGCCGAGACAGGGTCTTCACTGAAGAGCTTGGCCAAGGCTGAAAATGTAGTCTGCCCACTGGTAATGCGCTCTGTGTAGTCGCGCAGTTCCGCCTTGACACGGTCAATTTCGGCCTGTTGCATACGGGGGTGGTTGGCAAGCATCTCTACTTCCACCTGTGTGGGGATGAGAGGTAGCGAGTCATCGGGCATGTCACGGAAGTAGTATCTCACCTCTGCAGGTGTGACCTTGATGTCGTCGGTGAGCTTCTTGCGCATCATGCGAGTGAGCTGCATATCACGCATCTGGTCGGTGAGTTCCTCGCGTATCTGGCTCAGGGACATGCCACGATACTCCTCGAGCTTCTCCTTGGACGTAGCCATCTGAATCCACTCGTTGAGCTGTTCATCGACAAGTTGCGACACCTGATCATCAGTGACTTCAACACTGTCTATCTGTGCCTGATGGATAAATAGTTTCTGTATGGCCAGCCGCTCTGGTATGACACAATAAGGATTGCCCTGAATGCGATCACCCATAGCTCGGGCCTTCTCCACGTCACTACGCAGTATGGCCTCGTCGCCCACAACCCATATCACCTCGTCCACAACATTGGTGGCAGACTGAGCAGCAACATCAACGGCGGCCAACGATACGAGGGCAATTGTATAAAAGGATTTTAATAATCTCATTGCGAAATCAATCTATCACGATTAGGCGACAGCATGTTTGATGACATCAGTGCTTATTCACAGTAGCAAGGGCATCCTTGTATACTTCAAAGGTGTAACGGCGGCGTAACTCTGCCACGAACTCAGCCTCTTTCAGACTCTGATAGTCTGTCACCACCTGAGCGCCGACATCAGTCCAGCGTTCTGGCCCCTTCTTGAGCTTGCGCCCCACGAGCTTGGCCACAGGGAAGTTCTTTGCAGGGCGGGTCTTACCCTGACGTACGCCAAAGGCCAACGAATCAACCATAGCGTTCTCGCCGCGTTCGAAGTTGCGACGCTCAAAGCGCACCATCACACTGTCAGCATTGATCTTAGAGCGCACGATGTCTGCCCACTGCTCTTCGGGCTTGCCCTTAAGGGCCTTGGTGGCAGCTTTCATGGCAGCCTTGTCGCGAGCCTGCAACAGTGCTCCGGCGAAATGAGGCTGGCTGTAGGCATACTTCTTACGGTTCTGTTTGAAATAGTTCTTCAGTGCAGCCGTGTCGCGTGCCGCAGGCTCCCACACCTGACGCTGGCATATCTCATACAGCAACAGACCGTCGTGATACTCCTGAATGAGGTACTTCAGTTCATCATCCTGTGCTGCATAGCGGTCGCTGAGCTCATCCATCACAGCTTCCACGCTGCGAGTTTCACCACCGTTGTTGGCCAGGCTATCAACAACCTGCTGTGCCAATCGGTCCTTCATACCACGCTGTTCCAAATGCATTCGGATACGTGGGGCTAACGTGTCGTAGGGCTCAAGGTCACGCTGCTCCAGCACACGCAGGATGTGCCAGCCAACAGTGCTCTGCACGGGTTCTGATGTCTCGCCGACCTGCATCGAATAGAGCTTGTCCTCAATCTCTTTCAACAGGTTATGAGGGCCTATCCATCCGATGACACCGCCGCGCTGGGCCGTACCCTGATCTTCGGAGCAGCTACGGGCTGTGGCTTCGAATTCGGCACCTCCCTGCAACAGGGCATAAATGCTGTCGATGCGTGCACGGGCAGCACTACCATCGGCCTCTTGCTGCGGCAGACGTACAAAGATGTGTGCCGGCAACAACAGCTTCTTACCGTCAAGCTGCTGCAACATGCCTTCGTAGTAAGCCCGAACTTCTGCCTCCTCTGCCTCTGGCTTAACAAGCAACGGACGAATCTGCTGGTCACGGTATGTGCGGAACTCCTGCTGGTAGGAGGAGAGCGTGTCTAACTTGGCATCCAAAGCTGCTTCAACCTTCAACTTATAGTTGATAAACAAGTCGGTATACTCCTCAACAGTCTTCTTGTCGATGACACCGTCAGTATTGTTCTTGTTATAATTGTATTCAAACTCCGAGCGTGTGACGTCCTTACCGTTGATGCGCATTACCACGGGATCATGCCTCTGCCCTTCCCCTTTTGCGGACTGGGGAGCCTCAACTGCCATTGAAGAAACGGTTACTAATGAAGAGAGAAAAAGAATGAAAATACGTTTCATTGTAATATATAATAATTTTTATTCTGGGATGATTCCTATTGCGGCCTCGAATAATTAGGGGCTTCGCTGGTGATGGTAATGTCATGCGGATGACTCTCCTGCACGCCAGCACCTGTGATGCGCACGAACTTGGCCTGATGCAGGTCGGCAATAGTGGCCGCGCCACAGTAGCCCATGCCCGAGCGCAAACCACCCACGAGCTGGTAGATGACTTCCTGCACCGTGCCCTTGTATGGCACACGGCCGGCAATGCCTTCTGGCACCAGCTTGCGGACATCCTTCTCACCAGCCTGGAAGTAGCGATCCTTGGAGCCGTTCTCCATTGCCTCAAGAGAGCCCATACCACGATAGCTCTTGAACTTGCGTCCATTGAAGATGATGGTGTCGCCGGGACTTTCCTCAGTACCAGCCACAAGAGAGCCTATCATCACACACGAGCCGCCAGCAGCAATGGCCTTGACGACATCGCCCGAGTAGCGTAACCCGCCGTCGGCAATAAGGGGTACGTCTGTGCCTTTGAGGGCGCAGGCCACGTCATACACGGCCGAGAGCTGTGGCACACCAACGCCTGCCACCACACGTGTGGTGCAAATGCTGCCTGGACCTATACCTACTTTGATGCCGTCGGCACCTGCTTCGACAAGCATACGCGCCGCATCACCTGTGGCCACGTTGCCCACAACGATATCCACTGCGGGGAACTTTGCCTTAGCTTCACGCAGCTTTTCCACAACACCTCGGCTATGTCCGTGGGCGGTGTCAATGACGATGGCATCAGCACCGGCCTCAACCAAAGCCGTGATGCGCTCCAGCGTGTCGGAGGTCACTCCAACGCCTGCAGCAACACGCAGACGCCCTTTCTCATCCTTGCATGCCATAGGCTTGTCCTTGGCCTTGGTGATATCCTTGTATGTGATGAGGCCGATAAGATGGTTCTGGTCATCCACCACAGGCAGTTTCTCTATCTTGTTCTCCTGCAGTATCTGTGCAGCATCGCTGAGATTTGTCTGCTGGTGTGTCGTCACCAAACGCTCGTGTGTCATAACCTCGGCGATAGGGCGCTCCACATGGCGCTCGAAACGCAAGTCGCGGTTTGTCACTATGCCCACAAGATGGCGCTCGGTGTCCACCACAGGTATGCCGCCGATATGATATTCTGCCATCAGCGCCAGAGCATCGGCAACAGTTCCTGAGCTTTGGATTGTGATGGGATCATATATCATACCGTTCTCGGCACGTTTGACGATAGCCACCTGACGGGCCTGCTCATCGATGCTCATGTTCTTGTGTATCACACCTATGCCACCTTCACGAGCTATGGCTATGGCCATTGTCGCCTCGGTAACAGTGTCCATAGCAGCTGTCACAAATGGCACTTTCAGCTCTATGTGACGAGAGAAACGTGTGGACAATTGCACGTCGCGAGGCAACACCTCGCTGTAGGCTGGAACAAGAAGTACGTCGTCGAAGGTCAATCCGTCGGTGACGATGCGGTCGGCTGCAAATGAAGTCATGGGTTATCTCTTTATGGTTATTGCGCGCAAAGATAAGCCTTTTCCACCACATCGCCAAGAAATGAAACCTAATTTGAGGTTTTTTAGCGATGCCAAATGTTTACCGACACTTCCACGCCTAATGCACCTCTATATCCTGACCACCCGCAGCAGAACCACTCTGCTGAACGTCGTCCACCTCTGCCTGCTCCACTGCAGCGGGCTGAATATCCTCAAGGTCATCATTGTTGCGACACGAGCGCACTGGTGCCACATCCAAAAATATCAGTGCTGTCAGCACTTTGATAATTGTTGTTTTCATTTGTAGGTGTTTGTATAAAGTTTTCTGCGTTTTTGCGGTGCAAAGATAACGTTTTTCAGCGTGGATGTGCAAGAAGTTAAGAGAGTTTTTGTGTACAGAGCAAACAATAATTATTATTAGTGTCCACTAAACATACGACCATTTTGCTAAAAAGCACTAATAGTAAAAGCGTTTCCGTAATTTCACATGGATAGGGCTTGCCTTAAACAGCTTTTTTAGGCCGTGCAAGGCAATTGTTGCAATTAAGCTTTTTTTAGGGGCAAATTATCACTTTTTGCACCCATTTTTTGCAATTTTTGCAATTTAGTGGGCCTTTTTTGTAAAATATCACCCACAAATTTCAATTTCGGGCCCACTTGATAAACACCTTTACTATTATTAGTTACATACATTTAGTGGGTGCAGTGCTATGTTTTTTCAAATCGTTTTTGCAAAAAGTGGGCCCACTTATCGCCTCCCACCCACCTCAATGCGTGAAGCAAAGTGCTACAAAACTGCATGACGCCCGCTTGTCACAGCGATGACAAGCGGGCGTTACGCCTGCAACGAGCGGGCGTCACGCCCCTGACGTCCAACAGGTTACATCGTAGCCATCCAGCTCTTCTTCCAGCAGCCCAACGGTCATCTTCCTACTCCCCTCCCTTGGGGCGACTGGGGTCTTTAGAGAAGCCACTGAACGTGGCTTCGGCCCCACAAAGGGGAGCAAGTCCCCACTTGCGACGGTGGGCAGGCCGGGGGTGGGCTAAACTTGCAAAAGGCCCGGGGGTTAGCGGTTGATAATCCAGGAGGTTTACACTTTAACATCCGGGACTTTCACGTAAAACTTCCAGGATCATTTTCCGCCAACCTCTGGATGTTTTGGTCGCAACTTGTGGGTGTTGTACTGCAAACGTGCGGGTGTTACAAAGGCCTCGTATACAATAGCTATCCAACACCACTTGCACGATTCAGAAGTAGCATCGAATATAGGTGTGTAAAGAAGACTGTCAATGAGAGAGGGCGGCCCTCCCGGGTCGCCCTCCAACAATGTATTGCAAATTAGAATTACTCTGCGGTGTCGGTTGCAGCTGCCTCTGCGGCAGGTGCTTCAGCAACGGGAGCCTCGGCAGCAACAGCGCTCTTGCCACGACTGCGGCGTGTGCGTGTAGCTTTCTTGGCAACCTTAGCCATGTTCTCATCGTAGTCGACGAGCTCAATGAAGCACATCTGTGCTTGGTCACCCTGACGGAAGCCAGTCTTGATGATGCGAGTGTAACCGCCGGGACGGGTAGCTATCTTCTCGCTGACGAGCTTGAGCTCCTTGAGGGCCTCCTTATTCTGGAGGTGACTGAATATCACGCGGCCAGCATTGACAGCCTCGATGGGCGTGCCAGCAGTGAGCTTCTTGGCTTTGGTGAGGAGAGGCTCAACGAACTTCTTCAGCTCGCGGGCCTTGGGAAGAGTCGTAGTGATTCTTTTGTGCATTATCAGCGAGATGGCCATGTTGCTGAGCAAGGCGTCGCGATGGGATGCAGTACGGCTCAGGTGATTGAATTTCTTACCGTGTCTCATTTCTTGGGAGTTGGTTTTTTAGTCTTTGTCTAATTTATACTTTGAAATATCGGTTCCAAACGACAGATTCAGACTCTCGAGCAAATCATCAAGCTCGGTGAGCGATTTCTTGCCGAAGTTACGGAACTTGAGAAGGTCGGTCTTGTTGTACTGAACAAGATCACCAAGCGTCTCGACATCAGCGGCTTTGAGACAGTTGAGCGCGCGCACGGAGAGATCCATGTCAACGAGCTTAGTCTTGAGCAGCTGGCGCATGTGTAACACTTCCTCATCAAACTCCTCGTTGCTGTCAGCATCAGAGTTCTCAAGAGTTATCTTCTCATCGGAGAAGAGCATGAAGTGGTAGATGAGAATCTTGGCGGCCTCCTTGAGGGCGTCTTTCGGGTGGATGGAACCGTCTGTTGTGATTTCGAGAACGAGTTTCTCGTAGTCAGTCTTCTGCTCTACGCGGAAGTTCTCAACGGCGTACTTGACGTTGCGGATTGGAGTGTAGATTGAATCGATGGGGATGACGTTAACATCGGTGCAGAACTCACGATTCTCGTCACTGGGAACGTAGCCGCGACCCTTGTTAATGCTTATCTCCATCTGCATCGTTGCTTTGGCATCTAAGTGGCAAATAACTAATTCAGGGTTTAACACTTCAAATCCAGTCAGATACTTGTTAAAGTCACCTGCACGGAACTCCGTGGAGTTCTCAATAGTGACACTCACTTTCTCGTTCTCGAATTCTTCAACGACCTGCTTGAAGCGCACTTGCTTCAAGTTGAGGATAATGTTGGTCACGTCTTCTTTCACACCGGGAACCGATGCGAACTCGTGTTCTACGCCATTAATACGCACGGTATTGATGGCATAACCCTCAAGTGAAGAAAGCAGAATACGGCGAAGAGCATTACCCACGGTAATACCGAAGCCGGGCTCCAACGGACGAAATTCGAACTTGCCGTATTTGTCGTCGGCCTCCACCATTAACACCTTTATATCGCCATGATTAGTTATTATTTAGAGTACAACTCAACGATTAACTGCTCCTTGATATTCTCAGGGATGTCAGCACGCTCGGGCTTGTGCAGGTACTTGCCGGCTTTCTGAGCCTCGTCCCACTCAATCCAAGGATACTTGCTGTGGTTGAAACCTGCCAACGATGCAGCGATGACTTCGAGAGACTTAGCCTTCTCGCGCACGCCAACGATCTGTCCGGGCTTAACACTGAAGGAAGGAATGTTGACCACCTTGCCATCAACAACGATATGACGATGGCTGACGAGCTGACGTGCGGCAGCACGAGTGGGAGCAATACCAAGACGGTAGACAATATTGTCAAGGCGGCTCTCGAGGTTCTGGAGCAGGATCTCACCAGTAATGCCATTGGTGCGGGCTGCCTTCTCAAACATGTTGCGGAACTGCTTCTCCAGCACGCCATAGGTGTATTTGGCCTTCTGCTTCTCAGCAAGCATGATACCATACTCAGAAGTCTTACGACGACGGTTGTTGCCGTGCTGCCCTGGAGGGAAGTTACGCTTGGAGAGAACCTTGTCGGGACCGAATATGGCTTCGCCGAAACGGCGAGCAATCTTTGACTTAGGGCCTGTATATCTTGCCATAATGATTTACGTTTTGACGTTTTACGATTATCGATTTTCGAGGATTAGACGCGACGACGCTTTGGAGGACGACATCCGTTGTGGGGAAGCGGAGTGACGTCGATGATCTCTACCACTTCGATGCCAGCACCATGGATAGTGCGAATGGCGCTCTCACGGCCGTTGCCAGGACCCTTAACATAGGCCTTTACTTTGCGCAGACCCAGATCAAAAGCTGTCTTTGCACAGTCCTGTGCTGCCATCTGTGCGGCGTAGGGTGTGTTCTTCTTCGAACCACGGAAACCCATCTTACCGGCGCTGGACCAAGATATAACTTGTCCCTCGCTGTTGGCCAACGAGACGATGACATTATTGAACGAGCTGTGAACATGAAGCTGACCCATTGCGTCGACCTTGACGTTGCGCTTCTTAGCTGCTACTGTTTTCTTTGCCATATTAATTTTCAATTTTCAATTGTCAATTTTCAATTACTTAGTGGCTTTCTTCTTGTTAGCAACTGTCTTCTTCTTACCCTTACGTGTACGAGCATTGTTCTTTGTGCTCTGTCCACGAACGGGAAGACCGTTGCGATGACGTACGCCACGATAGCAGCCGATATCCATCAAACGCTTGATGTTCATAGCGATTTCAGAGCGGAGGTCACCCTCCACCTTGTAGTCTGCAGCGATAACCTCGCGAATGCTTGCTGCCTGATCATCTGTCCAGTCCTTGACCTTGATGTCCTTATCGACACCAGCCTTGGCCAGAATCTTTGCAGAACTACTGCGACCAATGCCAAAGACATAGGTCAAAGCGATTTCACCTCGTTTGTTCTGAGGCAAATCGACACCAACAATTCTAATTGCCATATAATAACTTTATTCGATTTGCAATACTTGAACGCCTTAGCCCTGTCTCATCTTGAACTTAGGGTTCTTCTTATTAATCACATACAGACGCCCCTTGCGACGGACAATCTTGCAGTCGGGGGTACGCTTCTTCAATGATGCTCTTGTTTTCATATTATATTCTGTTTATTTGTATCTGAACACAATGCGTCCCTTGGAGAGGTCATAGGGACTCATCTCCACCTTGACCTTATCACCGGGAAGAATCTTGATGTAGTGCATACGCATCTTTCCGGAGATGTGGGCTGTAATCTGGTGACCATTCTCCAGCTCCACACGGAACATGGCGTTGGAGAGGGCCTCCATAATCTGTCCATCTTGCTCTATTGCGGACTGTTTTGCCATTGTCTGGTTGTTGTTGATAATGAATGTTTCTAATGATGGTGAGGATTCTTCTATCTGGCTGATGCCTCAATCTGCTCTATCTCATCGAAAGATGACAGAATATCAGCTTTGCCATGATGGATAGCTATGGTGTGCTCAAAATGTGCGGCGGGCTTGCCATCTTGCGTGCAGGCTGTCCACTTGTCGGACTTGAGATATATGTCTTTCACTCCCATTGCTATCATCGGCTCGATAGCAATGCACAGGCCGTTCTTTATCTGAGGGCCATTGCCACGGCGACCATAGTTAGGCACCTGAGGATCTTCGTGCATCTGCCGACCAATGCCATGTCCCACAAACTCACGAACTACGCTGTAGCCCGCACTCTCGCAGTGGGTCTGCACTGCATAGCTGACATCGCCGATACGATGACCAACTACAGCGGCTTCAATGCCGCGATAGAGCGCTTCCTTTGTTATGCGGAGCAACTCTCGTGTAGCTGGAGCGACGGTGCCAACCTGAAAGGTATAGCACGAATCGCCGTTATAGCCGTTTAGCAACGTACCGCAGTCTATAGAGACTATGTCTCCGTCCTGAAGCACACGCTCTGCAGTGGGCACTCCGTGAACAACTTCGTCATTGACGCTTGTGCAGATGCTACCAGGAAATGGTCCACCATATGGATTGGGAAAGCCCTTGAAAGTAGGCACTGCACCGTTGTCACGGATGAAATCCTCTGCTATAGCATCCAACTGAGCCGTAGTGACACCTGGCCGTATATGTCGTGCTAACTCAGCCAGGGTCTGCGCCACGAGCCGGTTGGCAGCACGCATTAGCTCTATCTCCTCTTCCGTCTTTAGAAATATCATTTCTATGGATAGACGCGTTGAGGTTTAGTATGCACTCATTCCGCTACGTCCACGGATACGACCACTCTCCAGAAGGCCATCGTAGTGACGCATCAGCAGATGGCTCTCGATTTGCTGAAGCGTGTCGAGAACAACACCCACAAGGATGAGCAACGAAGTGCCTCCGAAGAACTGAGCAAATTCAGGTTGTACCTTTAGCAGACCAGCAAAAGCCGGCATGCAAGCGATGAATGCGAGGAAGATAGACCCGGGGAAGGTGATATGCGACATCACATCATCGATATAGTCTGCTGTCTCCTTACCTGGACGCACACCTGGGATGAAACCGTTGTTGCGCTTCATGTCTTCTGCCATCTGCACAGGATTGAGTGTGATAGCAGTGTAGAGATAGGTGAAGACGATGATCAGCAATGCAAACACGAGATTATATGCCCATGAGGTATGGTCAGACAACTTCATCAGCACCACAGACGGATTCTGACCATCGCTGAAGAACTGAATCAGTGTGATAGGGAGGAACATGATGGCCTGTGCAAAGATGATAGGCATCACATTGGCTGCGAAGAGCTTGAGAGGTATGTACTGACGGGCACCACCTATCTGCTGACCACCCATGACACGCTTGGCATACTGGACGGGCACCTTGCGTGTAGCCTGAGTGAGCATGATGGCAGCAATAACCACCAGAAACAGAATGACCAACTCAATGAGGAACATCACCAGACCACCACCGGAGAGGTTGTTCAGACGACTCACAGCTTCTTGACCAAATGCCTGAGGCAGACGAGCAATAATACCCAACATGATTATCAGGGATACGCCGTTGCCAATACCCTTGTCAGTGATGCGCTCGCCAAGCCAAAGGATGAACATACTACCTGCTGCAAGAATCACAGTGGAGGTAATCATGAATGATGTCCAACCGATGGTGGGTGCCAAAGCACCTCCAGCCTGCATCTTCAGGTTCACAAGATAACCAGGAGCCTGGAAGAAAAGGATGAAAATGGTCAGATAACGGGTGTACTGGTTAATTTTACGGCGACCGCTCTCGCCCTCACGCTGCATCTTTTGGAAATAAGGTACAGCAACAGCAAGCAACTGTATGACAATGGATGCTGTGATGTACGGCATGATTCCCAATGCAAACACGGAAGCGTTGGAGAAGGCACCGCCAGAGAACATGTTCAGAAGGCTCATCAGACCCTCATTGGTCTGCTCACGCAGCGCAGCAAGGTGGTTGGGGTTGATGCCAGGAAGCACCACAAACGACCCGAAGCGATACACAGCAGCCAAAGCAAGGGTGATGAGGATCTTCATTCGAAGGTCCTCAATCATCCAGATGTTCTTCAGTGTAGCAAAAAACTTCTTCATGAGATAGCTTGTAAATTCTTAGAGTGTCTTTGCTGTGCCTCCAGCAGCTGTGATGGCTGCCTCAGCACTCTTGGAGAAAGCATTGGCTTCTACCTCAACCTTAGCGGTGAGCTCGCCATTGCCAAGAACCTTTACCAACTCACCTGCCTTTACCAGACCGGCAGCCACGAAATCGGCCACGCCGATTGTTGTCACGCCAGCCTCAGCCATAGCTTGAAGTGTAGAAAGGTTAATGGCCTTATACTCCTTGCGGTTGATGTTCTTGAAACCGAACTTTGGCAGTCGGCGCTGCAGAGGCATCTGACCACCTTCGAAACCAATCTTCTTCTTATAGCCCGAACGAGCCTTGGCACCCTTGTGACCACGGGTTGACGTGCCGCCAAGACCAGAGCCCGGTCCACGACCGATTCTCTTACGGCTCTTAGTAGCACCCTCTGCGGGCTTCAATGTATGTAGTTTCATAATTAATTACTCCGTTTTTGAATGTGACGAATGTTGATTTGGCGTTTGTATTATGCGAGCACCCGCACCAGATGGTGTACCGTGGCTATCATGCCACGCACGCTCTCATTATCCTCGACCTCAACGACCTGATTGAGTTTCTTCAGACCAAGCGAATCGAGAGTACGCTTCTGGTTCTTGGGGGCGCCGATACGGCTCTTAATCTGTTGAACTTTGATATTTGCCATAATTCTTACCTCCTAAACATTAGCCTCTGAATACTTTTTCCACACTGACACCGCGGTTCTGGGCCACCATGCGTGCATCACGCATCTCAGCCAGAGCTGCAATAGTTGCCTTGACAAGGTTGTGGGGGTTAGAAGAACCCTTGCTCTTGGCAAGACAGTCAGTGATACCTACACTCTCGAGAACAGCACGCATAGCACCGCCTGCCACCACACCAGTACCAGTCGAAGCAGGCATGATGAGCACCTCGGCACCACCGAACTTGGCGGCTTGCTCATGAGGTACCGTACCCTTAATAACGGGCACCGAGACGAGATTCTTCTTTGCGGCCTCAACGCCCTTGGCGATAGCAGCCTGAACCTCTCCGGCCTTACCCAGACCATAGCCGATTACTCCCTTGCCATCGCCTACCACGACGATTGCTGCAAATGTGAAGGTGCGACCACCCTTGGTCACCTTGGTGACACGGTTGATAGCTACGAGGCGGTCCTTCAATTCAACATCGCTATTAATCTTAACGTTCTTGATTGCCATAATGAATTAGAATTTAAGTCCACCGTTACGTGCTGCATCTGCAACTTCCTTCACTCTGCCGTGATAGAGGTAACCGTTACGGTCAAATACGACTGTGGTTATTCCTGCTTCGAGAGCCTTCTTCGCAATGAGCTCACCCACCTTGGCAGCTTGCTCCTTACCAGGCATCTTGTCCATGCCGAGGGACGAGGCAGCACAGAGAGTGCGTGAACTCTCACCGCTTGCATCATCAATGAGCTGGACATAAATTTGCTTGTTGCTGCGGAACACAGACATGCGCGGACGCTCTGCCGTTCCGGAGATCTTGTTGCGAACCCGATACTTGATTTTGATTCGTCTTTCTATTTTCGTTGTCATGATTACAGGATTTTAAGGTGATTGTTACTTAGCGCCTGCTGACTTTCCAGACTTGCGGCGAATCTGCTCGCCAACAAAGAGGATACCCTTGCCCTTGTAAGGTTCGGGCTTGCGGAAAGAACGAATCTTTGCACAGACCTGACCCAGCAACTGCTTGTCACAGGAGCGGAGGATAATCTGTGGGTTCTGATTACGCTCAGCCTTGGTCTCAACCTTTATCTCAGAGGGAAGTTCAAAGAGAATGGGATGTGTATAGCCGAGGGCGAATTCCAAAAGGTTACCCTTGTTGCTAACACGATAACCCACACCGACTAATTCCAACTGCTTGGTATAACCCTCGCTCACGCCTTGAACCATATTATGGATAAGCGCACGATAGAGGCCATGATAGGCTTGCTTCTGCTTGAGAGTGATGTTCACGGGATCGTACTCCTCGTCGATGGTGAACGTCATCTCAGCCTTGTCTTTGTCGTAATTCACTTTGATGGAAGGATTAACCTCTTGGGTTAAAACACCCTCCTTACCCTTGACGGTTACTTTATTGCCGTCAACGGAAATCTCAACACCCGTGGGGATGCTTATGGGCAATTTACCGATTCTTGACATTGATGTAATCCTCCATTAATTAATAAACATAGCAAAGCACTTCGCCACCAACCTTCAGGTCGGCAGCTTCCTTATTCGTCATCACACCCTTGGATGTGGAGATGATGGCGATGCCAAGTCCGTTGATAACACGGGGCATGTCCTTGTAACCGGTGTACTTACGCAAACCGGGAGTGGAGATGCGTGTGAGTTTCTTGATGGCGCAAACCTTGTTCACGGCATCATACTTCAGGGCAATCTTGATAGTGCCCTGAGGACCGTCATCTACGAACTTGTAGTTCAGGATGTAGCCCTTTTCGAAGAGAATCTTCGTGATTTCCTTCTTCAGATTCGACGCCGGCACCTCCACCACGCGGTGCTTTGCCATAATAGCATTGCGGAGCCGGGTCAAATAGTCTGCAATAGGATCTGTCATTTTGATTGTTGATTTAATTAATCGGCACTACGCCGACAATATTAAAATATTAACTCGATGTCGATTTACTACATATCCATGTCGCAAATCAGGCATTTTCTTTACCAGCTGGCCTTGCGCACGCCAGGAATTAATCCCTGTGAAGCCATTTCGCGGAACTGAATACGCGAGATGCCGAACTGACGGATATAACCCTTTGGACGACCCGTAATCTTGCAACGGTTGTGCAGGCGGATGGGGTTGGCATTGCGAGGTATGTTCTGCAGCTTCTGTGCGGCCTCGAAAGCCTCCATAGGCTCGCCCGTGTTGACAATCTTCTTGAGTGCAGCACGCTTGGCGGCATACTTGGCAACGAGCTTGGCACGCTTGACCTCGCGGGCCTTCATTGATTCTTTTGCCATATCTTATTTAGTCTTTTGCGTTCTTGAAGGGTAAACCAAATTCACGCAGGAGAGCGAAGCCCTCCTCATCGGTCTTGGCCGTTGTGACGAAAGTGATATTCATACCCACGATGCGGTCGATGGCATCAATGTTTATCTCAGGGAAGATTATCTGCTCTTGAATGCCGAGGGTGTAGTTACCACGGCCGTCAAGCTTACCCTCAATACCCTTGAAGTCACGAATACGGGGCAAAGCCACCTTGACGAGCTTCTCGAGGAATTCGTACATGCGCTCACGACGCAGTGTCACCATCACGCCGATAGGCATTTTCTTACGAAGCTTGAAGTTAGCCACGTCCTTCTTTGATACTGTGGCAACTGCCTTCTGACCGGTGATGGCCGTGAGTTCGTTGATTGCAACTTCGATAATCTTCTTGTCTTGTGTTGCGATACCCAAACCTTGGTTTACAACTATTTTCTTCAGGACGGGAATCTGCATGGTCGACGTATAGCCGAACTTCTCCTTGAGTGCAGGAGCGATACGCTCAGCGTATTCCTGCTTTAGTCTTGCTGTATTTGCCATTACTTAATCTCCTCTCCTGACTTTTTTGCATAACGGACGAGCTTGCCCTCTGCGTTCAACTTGCGGCCAATGCGTGTGGCCTTACCTGACTTGGGATCCACGACATTCAGATTTGAAATCTGTATGGGAGCCTCCTGCTTGATGATGCCACCTTGCGGGAACTTGGCGCTGGGCTTCTGGCTTTTGGAGACCATGTTGAGGCCTTCCACAATAGCGCGCTGCTCCTTTACCAGGACCTTGAGCACGGTACCAGTCTGTCCCTTGCTATCACCGGCAAGGACCATCACAGTATCGCCTTTCTTAATATGTAACTTAGCCATTTGATAAATTCTCTGTTTGGTGATTAAAGAACTTCGGGTGCGAGCGAAACGACCTTCATATTGACAGCACGCAGTTCACGGGCCACAGGGCCGAAGATGCGACTGCCACGAAGTTCACCAGCATTGTTCAACAGTACACAGGCGTTGTCGTCGAAGCGGATATAGGAACCGTCAGCACGACGGACTTCCTTGCTTGTACGAACGATAAGCGCCTTTGACACAGCACCCTTTTTGATATCACTTGAGGGGATAACGCTCTTCACAGAGACAACGATGATATCCCCCACTGTTGCATAGCGACGCTTGGTACCGCCCAGCACACGGATGCACAGAGCCTCCTTGGCACCGCTGTTGTCAGCAACTACTAATCTGGATTCTGTCTGTATCATATCACTTACTTAGCTCTTTCTACGATTTCTACTACTCTCCATCTCTTGGTTTTGCTCAGAGGACGTGTCTCCATAATCAAGACGGTATCACCCTTGTGGCAATCATTCTTCTCGTCATGAGCATGGTACTTCTTCGTCTTTTGGACGAACTTACCATAGATAGGGTGTCTTTCTTTGTACTTGGCAGCCACAACAATGGTCTTATCCATCTTGTCGCTGACAACGACACCAGTTCTTGTCTTTCTTAAGTTTCTAGCTTCCATGTTTAAGACCTATTGTTATGCGTTCTTTTTCTCTGTGAGGATAGTGAGCATTCGTGCAATGTCACGACGGGCCTTCTTGATTAAGGAAGGATTTTCCAGGGGAGCAACAGCATGGTTAAGCAGCATCTGATCATACTGGGCACGTGCTGTTTCAATCTTTTCCTGGAGCTCTTCAATGCTCAGAGCTCTTATTTCTGTTGTCTTCATAATCAAGCGTTTTTATCGTAGTCTCGTCTAACAATGAACTTAGTAGTCACTGGCAGCTTCTGGGCTGCAAGGCGCAGAGCTTCCTTAGCGGTTTCGAAGGGGACGCCCTCGACCTCGAAGATAATACGGCCCGGAGTGATGGGGAATACATATCCCACGGGATCACCCTTACCTTTACCCATTCGGACATCAGCAGGCTTCTTTGTGATGGGCTTGTCCGGGAAGATACGAATCCACACCTGTCCTTCACGCTGCATGTAACGTGTCACTGCGACACGAGCAGCCTCAATCTGTCGCCCTGTAATCCAATGGGTATCAAGACTCTTGATACCGAATGAGCCAAAAGCGAGCTGGTTGCCGCGCTGAGCGTTGCCTTTGCAACGTCCCTTTTGCGGTCTTCTGTATTTAGTTCTTTTAGGCTGTAACATTGTTGTCTAACTTCAAAATGTTTAACGATTGTTGCCACGAGGACGACGTGGGCCGCGACGACCGCCGCGGTCGTTGTTGGCAAAGCGGCCTGCATCCTTCTGAGGTGCAAAGTTAGGTGCCAAATCCTTCTTACCATAGACTTCACCACGGCAAATCCAAACCTTAATACCAAGCAGGCCAACCTTTGTCAGGGCCTCTGTCTGGCAATAGTCTATATCAGCGCGGAAAGTATGCAAAGGCGTGCGGCCTTCCTTGAACATCTCAGAACGGGCAATCTCGGCACCATTGAGGCGACCGGAAATCAGAACCTTGATGCCTTCGGCACCGGCACGCATGCTGTTGGCAATTGCCATCTTGATAGCGCGACGGTAGGCAATCTTGCCCTCAACCTGCTTTGCGATGTTTGCACCTACGATGTTTGCATCCAAGTCAGGTTTCTTGACCTCGAAGATATTAATCTGAATGTCCTTATCGGTAATTTTCTTGAGCTCCTTCTTCAGAGCATCAACCTTCTCGCCACCCTTACCAATGATCAAACCGGGTCTGGAAGTGCAGATGGTGATCGTCACAAACTTAACCGTACGCTCGATAACAATGCGGGAGATGCTGGCATCGCCAAGACGCACCATGAGGTACTTACGGATCTTGCTATCCTCAAGGATAGAATCTCCGAAATCCTTGCCGCCGTACCAATTGCTGTCCCAACCGCGAACGATACCGAGACGGTTGCTTATCGGATTTACTTTCTGTCCCATACTTTTAGTTGTTAATCATTAGTTTTAGTGTCAACGAACAGCGTGACGTGGTTACTGCGCTTACGAATGCGATAGCCACGACCCTGCGGAGCAGGACGCATACGCTTCAGTGTAGCGCCCTCGTCTACAAACACTCTCGATACGACCAGTTCGCCATCCTCGGCTTTGCGGTCGTTCTTTTGTTCCCAGTTGGCGATGGCGGAACGCAGGAGTCTCTCGACATCGGCTGCGGCAGCCTTCTTGTTGAAGTGAAGCGTAGCGAGTGCACGACTTACCTCCATGCCGCGAATCAGATCAACCACATAACGCATCTTACGCGGGGAGGAAGGTACACCCTTGGCTTTTGCAAAGTACTGGGTTTTCAGAGCAGCCTTTCTTGCTTCAGCTGCCAGTCTTTTTCTTTTTCCCATTATATTATTACTCTATTTGTTTCAGGGTTTGAAGCAGAATTTGACTACTTCTTCTTCTGTCCTGCGTGGCCGCCGAACTTACGGGTAGGAGCGAACTCGCCGAGCTTGTGGCCTACCATGTTTTCAGTGACGTAGACAGGGATGAATTTGTTTCCGTTGTGAACAGCAATCGTGTGACCGACGAAGTCGGGGCTAATCATCGAAGCGCGAGCCCAAGTCTTCACGACATTCTTCTTTCCGCTCTCGTTCATGGCGAGAACTTTCTTCTCCAGGCTTACTGCTATGTACGGACCTTTCTTAAGTGAACGACTCATATTCTATTTTCTGGATTTACTGTGTGATTACTTCTTGTTGGCTCTTTCAATGATATACTTGCTGGACTGCTTCTTCGGTGCACGCGTCTTGAGACCCTTAGCATAGAGGCCCTTGCGTGAACGGGGATGTCCACCGCTCTGACGGCCTTCACCACCGCCCATTGGATGGTCATGGGGATTCATGACGACACCACGGTTGTGGGGGCGACGTCCGAGCCAGCGTGAACGTCCGGCCTTACCGGAACTCTCCAGAGCATGGTCGCTGTTGCCTACGCTGCCCACGGTGGCCTTGCATGCGCTCAAGATCTTACGAGTCTCGCCCGATGGGAGCTTAATCACGCAATAACGACCCTCACGAGAGGTGAGCTGTGCGAAGTTACCTGCAGAACGCACAAGCAGCGCACCCTGTCCTGGACGCAATTCGATGTTGTGAATCACAGTACCGACGGGGATGTTCTGCATTGGCAGACAGTTGCCGACTTCAGGTGCAGCCTCTGCACCTGACATCACAGTCTGTCCTACCTGCAGTCCGTTGGGAGCAATAATATAACGTTTTTCGCCGTCTGCATAGAAGAGGAGTGCGATGCGAGCCGAGCGGTTCGGGTCGTACTCAATAGTCTTCACGACTGCGGGAACACCATCTTTCTCTCGCTTGAAGTCAATGAAGCGGAACTTACGCTTGTGACCACCGCCCATATAGCGGACGGTCATTTTACCTGTGTTGTTACGTCCGCCTGTGGAACGCTTTCCGAAAACGAGAGACTTCTCAGGTACAGATGCAGTAATTTCTTCGAATGTACCTATAATCTTGTGTCTTTGGCCCGGTGTTGTGGGCTTTAATTTACGTACTGCCATCTTAGACTTAAATGTTACTGTAGAAATCGATTACATCACCTTCCTTAAGTGTGACGATAGCCTTCTTGAAGCGATTGGTGTGTCCCTTGATGAGGCCGGCCTTGGTATACCGCGTCTTGTTCTTGCCACCATAGACTGCGGTGTTCACATCTGTGACGGTGACGTTGTAGAGCGCCTCAATCTCTTTCTTGAGTTCAATCTTGTTGGCCTCAGGACGGACAATGAAGCCGAACTTGTTCTGCTTCTCCGTAATCTTGGTCATCTTCTCAGTGACCAGGGGTTTAATGATATATCCCATAATATGTTAGCGCTTTACTTGTTGAGATTAGCGTCGACAACCTTCAGTGCACCTTCTGTAAGTACGAGCACATCAGCATCCAGCACTTGGTAAGTGCCGAGCTGCTGAGCACGCATCACATTGACACGCTGTAGGTTTCGAGCCGACAAATATACGGACTTATCTGTATCTGGCAAAAGGAAGAGGCTCTTTTTACCATCAACTTTAAGATTATTTATGATTTCGACGAAGGATTTTGTCTTCGGAGCATCAAAAGTGAAGTCTTCGACGACAATAATAGCATTCTCCTTAGCCTTGTATGCCAGAGCACTCTTGCGGGCAAGCTGGCGCAGTTTCTTGTTGAGCTTGAAGCTATAGTCGCGAGGTTTGGGACCAAAGACGCGACCACCACCCACGAGGACGGGTGAATTGATGTCGCCTCGGCGAGCACCGCCGCCACCCTTCTGGCGTCCGAGCTTGCGGGTAGAACCGCTGACCTCAGAACGTTCCTTGGCCTTTGACGTACCCTGACGCTGGTTGGCAAGGAACAGGCGTACATCGAGATAGATAGCGTGGTCGTTAGGCTCAATGCCGTAGACTGCATCGTCAAGAACAACCTTTCTTCCGGTGTCCTGACCCTTAATATTCAATACACTGACTTCCATCTTACTTAATTACGCTTACGATTGAACCTTTGAAGCCTGGCACGCTACCCTTGATGAGAAGCAGGTTGTGCTCAGGGATGACTTTTAACACTTGTAGGTTGTGCGTGGTGACGCGGGCATTGCCCATCTGACCACCCATGCGCAGGCCCTTGAAGACCTTTGCGGGATATGAGCATGCGCCGATAGAACCCGGCTTGCGGGCGCGGTCGTCCTGTCCGTGTGTGGTCTGTCCCACACCGCCGAAGCCATGACGTTTCATTACGCCTTGGAAGCCACGGCCCTTGCTGGTGCCGATAACGTCGACGTAAGCAGTATCAGCAAAGATGTCCACAGTGATTGTGTCACCCAAGTTGATGTCCTTACCGAAACCTTTGAACTCGGCCAAGTGTCGCTTGGGAGTAGCACCGCTCTTGGCGAAGTGTCCGAGCATGGCCTTGCTGGTGTTCTTCTCCTTGGCATCGTCGAAGCCAAGCTGAACAGCATCATAGCCATCCTTCTCCACGCTCTTAATCTGTGTTACTACGCAAGGACCTAATTCGATAACAGTGCACGGCACATTCTTACCGTCGGCACTGAAGACTGAGGTCATTCCGACCTTCTTTCCTAATAATCCTGGCATTTCAGTTATTAATTATTTGATGATTATTGTTTCTAAGGGTTTATTACACCTTAATCTCTACTACTACTCCGCTGGGCAATTCGAGCTTCATCAGTGCATCGACGGTCTGAGCCGTGCTGCTGTAGATGTCAATCAGGCGCTTGTAGGAGCTCAGCTGGAACTGCTCACGTGCCTTCTTGTTTACGAATGTCGAACGGTTGACAGTGAAGATGCGCTTGTGTGTGGGAAGGGGTATGGGACCACTCACCACGGCACCTGTGGCCTTCACGGCCTTAACGATTTTCTCGGCGCTCTTGTCGACCAGATTGTGGTCGTAGCTCTTGAGCTTGATGCGAATCTTTTGACTCATGATTTGATTTAACAATTTTACGATTTTACGATTTTACGATTTGTTTGAGGGGGCAACAGCCAAAGAGTCATTTGCTTGGCCGATGCCCTCTTTTAATTACACCAGATCCACACGGCCCTTAATCTCCTCGAGCACAGCCTTGGCAATGCCGGAGCTCACGGGAGCGTGATGGTCATAGGTCATGCTTGACGTAGCACGTCCGGAGGTGATGGTACGTAGTGCTGTGACATAGCCGAACATCTCGCCCAGAGGCACCATAGCCTTTACGATGCGTGCACCGCTGCGGCTGGTATCCATGCCTTCGACCTGTCCGCGACGCTTGTTCAGGTCACCGATGACATCACCCATGTTCTCCTCAGGTGTCACCACCTCGAGTTTCATGATGGGCTCCATGAGCACCGGCTTAGCCTGTGTGCACGCGTTCTTGTAGGCTTGCAGGGCACAGATTTCAAACGAGAGCTGGTCGGAGTCCACGGGATGGAAGCTACCGTCGAGAAGCTCCACCTTCAAGCTGTCCATCGGGAAGCCACCGAGGATGCCGTTCTTCATGGCGCTCTCGAAGCCCTTCTGCACGGACGGGATGAACTCCTTAGGGATGTTACCACCAGTGACCTTGTTCTCAAACTGCAGGCCAGTACCCTCGAAGCTGTCGTCCACAGGACCGACATTGACGATGATGTCAGCAAACTTACCGCGGCCGCCAGACTGCTTCTTGTAGACCTCACGCAGGTTGACAGTCTTGGTGATAGCTTCCTTGTAGTTCACCTGAGGCTTACCCTGATTGCACTCAACCTTGAACTCACGCTTCAGACGGTCGATGATGATATCAAGGTGCAACTCGCCCATACCGCTGATGATGGTTTGGCCACTCTGCTCGTCTGTGCGAACGGTGAAAGTGGGATCCTCTTCTGCCAGCTTGGCAAGACCGTTGCTCAGCTTGTCGAGGTCTTTCTGTGTCTTGGGCTCCACAGCGATACCAATCACGGGATCGGGGAAGTCCATGGACTCCAGCACGATGGGTGCATCCTCGTCGCAGAGAGTGTCACCAGTGCGGATATCCTTGAAGCCGACACCTGCGCCGATATCACCTGCGCCGATAACCTCAACAGGATTCTGATGGTTGGAGTGCATCTGGAAGAGACGGCTCACGCGCTCCTTCTTGCCGGAACGGGTGTTATAGATGTATGAGCCAGCCTCGAGCTTACCGGAGTACACACGCACGAAGGTCAGACGTCCGACATACGGGTCAGTGGCAATCTTGAATGCCAATGCTGATGTCTTCTCATCCTCGCTGGGCTTGCGATCCTCTTCCTCGCCAGTCTGAGGATTTGTACCCACGACGTTGGGTGTATCCAGCGGGCTGGGCAGGAAGGCACAGACATAGTCAAGCAGAGTCTGCACACCCTTGTTCTTGAAGCTGGAGCCGCAGAGCATAGGTGTAATCTCCATCTTCACCGTACCAGCACGCAGGGCTGTGAGGATCTCATCCTCGGTGATGGTGCTCGGGTCATCGAAGAACTTCTCCATGAGTGTCTCGTCGTACTCGGCCACTGTCTCCAGCATCTTGTCGCGCCACTCCTGAGCCTCGTCAACGAGGTCAGCGGGAATTTCCTCGATGCTGTATTCTGCACCCATTGTCTCGTCATGCCAAAGGATAGCGCACATCTTGATGAGGTCCACCACGCCTTTGAACTTCTCCTCAGAACCGATGGGGATGACCACGGGCACTGGCGTTGCACCGAGCACATCCTTCATCTGGCGTACCACCTCAAAGAAGTCAGCACCGCTACGGTCCATCTTGTTGACATAACCGATACGCGGCACATTGTACTTGTCTGCCTGACGCCAAACAGTCTCAGACTGGGGCTGCACACCACCCACAGCACAGTAGGTAGCCACAGCACCATCCAGCACGCGCAGTGAACGCTCCACCTCAGCGGTGAAGTCCACGTGTCCCGGAGTGTCAATCAGATTGATTTTATACTTGTTGTCGTGCCAGTTCCAGAAAGTGGTGGTAGCAGCTGAAGTGATAGTGATACCACGCTCCTGCTCCTGTGCCATCCAGTCCATTGTGGCTGCGCCATCGTGCACCTCACCAATCTTGTGTGTCAGACCGGTATAGAACAGTATGCGCTCCGACGTGGTCGTCTTACCGGCATCGATGTGAGCCATGATACCGATATTGCGTGTCAAATGGAGGTCTTGTTTTGCCATATTTGTCTTAATTCATAATTCTCAATTCATAATTCATAAATTGACTGGCATGTGGTTGGCAGCGCTTTGTGCATTATGGATTATGAATTATGATTCATTAATTTAGAAGCGGAAGTGTGCGAATGCGCGGTTAGCCTCGGCCATGCGGTGCATATCCTCCTTACGCTTGAAGGCACCACCCTGCTCGTTGTAGGCATCAATAATCTCTGCAGCCAGCTTGTCGGCCATAGTCTTACCGCCACGCTTGCGAGCGTATGAGATAAGGTTCTTCATGCTCACACTCTCCTTACGGGAGGGACGGATTTCAGTAGGTACCTGGAATGTGGCACCACCGATGCGGCGGCTCTTCACCTCCACCTGAGGTGTGACCTTCTGCAGGGCTTCCTTCCAGATCTCGAGAGAGCTCTTCTCCTCGTCCTTAAGCTTGTTCTTCACAATCTCCAGTGCATCATAGAAGATACTGTAGGAGATGTTCTTCTTGCCGTCGTACATCAGATGGTTGACGAACTTCGAGACTTTGACGTCGCCATACACGGGATCCGGCAGGACGACACGCTTCTTTGGTTTTGCTTTACGCATTGTTTTGTGTGGTTTGTTTAGTTGTTTGGGCTGTATTCGTTTGTCTTCAACGTCGCTGTCCTCATCACGAGGAGCGGCATTTACTCAACCGCGTTTATACAAGCACAAAACATTTGATTTGACAATTTGACTATTTTGCGATTTTACGATGTTTCAGGTCTCACGACCATCAGTTGTAAAATCGTGGAATCGTGAAATAGTCCAATTTAATTACTTCTTAGCAGCCTTGGGTCGCTTAGCTCCATACTTGGAACGACGCTGTGTACGGTTGGCCACGCCGGCGGTATCGAGAGTGCCGCGAACGATGTGGTAGCGCACACCTGGCAGGTCCTTCACACGACCACCGCGCACCAGCACGATGCTGTGCTCCTGCAGGTTGTGTCCCTCTCCAGGGATGTAGCTGTTGACTTCCTTGCTGTTGGTAAGGCGCACACGGGCTACCTTACGCATGGCGGAATTAGGCTTTTTGGGCGTCGTGGTATAGACACGCACGCACACGCCACGACGCTGAGGGCAGCTGTCGAGAGCGGGGCTCTTGCTCTTGTCTACCAGTGCCTGACGGCCTTTCCGCACGAGTTGTGAGATTGTAGGCATTGTTGATTGATTTTTATTATTATATATTGTATATTTGATATCAAAGCATGACTGAAAAGGGCACAATATGCCCATTTCGGGCTGCAAAGGTAGACAAAATCCCCCAAACGGCAATGCCCTGAAACAATAAAAAGCCGCCAAAAGCCTCAAAACAGGGCAAAAACAGCTAAATTTAAGTTTATTTAACCATTTTGGCGGCCACATTAACGTTTTACAAGTGCGTTTTCACCACAAAATGGCCGCAAAACTGCTTCTATAGCATATATAGCCACTATAGCATCATAGTCTCTCCTCGCGCGTGCGCGCGCATTCAATGCATTTTTGGCGAAATCAACCTACATGCCTACATAAACGGCATCTAATACATTGTGAATGTATAAGGTAAGACTATGTAGGTTCGCATGTAGGTTATGACGGTTGATAAATGCATTTGCATTATTCGCGGAAAATGTTATATTGTGCCGGCAAGTGGCGCCCAAAAGTATCACCTGGTGAGACGCATGAGTATCTCTGGTGAGACGCACAAGTATCACCGGTGATACTCGCAAGTATCACTGGAGATACATGCGCGTCTCACCAGGTGATACATGAATTGTAAATTGAGAGAGAAACGTCGCCTCATGAGACTACCCTATTCAACTCACCCCATTATATTATAACAATGTACGCGCACGAACATATTTATATACGTACGCGCACGAGCAACTTTATTTGATGGAATAGTATGTCTGTAGCATGAGGTGACCTATTGTCATCACTTGGTGACATATACACGCCGTCCTCCTACGATATATATGCCAGGAGCCGCATGACGCAGCCAACTGCCGTCGCGCACTTGGTCGGGTGTTGCCACACAGCGGCCAAGCATGTCATAGGCCCTGTCGTCGCCTGTCGGCTGATGCGTCTCGTCGGCTTCCTCAACAACTTCATCATCAAAGATGACAGGAACATATCTGCTCTCCGACCTTCTTGGTGCGCCACTGCCACTGCCTGCACGGTAGTATATCTTGTTATGAAGGACATAACGGTTGTTCCTCTGCCACAGCGACTGCAATGGGTCAGCCTCCTTATCGTACGTGGCATTGATGTAGAAGCCCACGCCGGTAGTGGCGAACTCGGGCAGAGGTGCAACGATGTCACCTGTTGTGTCGTAGTCAGCGTCTTTATTTACCTCGCTGGTCATCGGCACGCCAAGGGTATAGACATCGTGAGAGGCATCCACAGCCAGCAGTTTCTCTAAATAAGAGCCCGTAAAGACGCACGACTCCGATGATGAGGGCGAGGTAGTGGGCAGTGTGAGAGTCAACTCGCCGCTCTCATCCTTGACACGGATGATGACAGGCGTGCCGGCCGACACGAACTTGCCTTCTGTGTATGTATTAGTGGCTGGAACAAGAACTGGATGCAGACCAGCATCATTCCAGGACTTGCAGACAAAGGCATTATAGGTATTGCCGCCGGCATCGTCGGGCAAGAGCACGTCGAAGGGGGCATAGAAAGTGGCGTAATAGTAGCCATCGCCGCCGTTGTTAGTCGCTATCGTCAGCGGCATCTCACCGTCGCCCGCTGTGGCTGTCTTCTGCACGGGCTGCATACACCACTTGGCATCGTCGGTAGGCGAGTCGTGGTAGTACTTCAAGTCATATATGTTGGCTGCATTGCCCTGGTCGTAGTTAAGATAACGTCTCGTGGCCGGAGTTGCACCATCGTGAATCAGCAGCACAGCACCGCCAATGTCCATTAGTGAGAAGGTGATGGCATTGGCTGAATTGTCTGACATCACAGCCCTTTGCAACTTAGAGTCGGTGGTGCCGTTGGCAGCATCTCCATTGGCATTGGCTGCGACATAGAGTCCCTGCGTCTGCAGGGTGACACGAGGATTGTGCGTATCGGTCGGATCTTCAGGATTGATACCTCCTGGGACATAGAATATGGTCGATGGATCCCGTTCTGTGGGAGCGATGGGGATATCACCTCGGGTGGCAGCACTGATTGTGAAGCCGGAACCAAGACCGTCCTCTCCTGCGAATGAGGTTAGGACACCTTCCTTGCTATAGAAGTGCATGGGGATGCCACCACTCACTGCGGTCTTCTCAATGTCGTGCAGATAGCCGCTGGCATAGCGCATGGGGCTAATGCCCGACACGCCGGGCTGCGAGTGCAGACGGTAGTAGCCGGGAGTGTATGACACGATGTTCGCATCGTTATACACCACATTCTGGATATCTGTAATCCTGCCGCCAGCGACAGCCATCTCATAGGCCGTCTTGCCTGCAGGTGTCAGACCGCCCACATAGCCGGCACGCTCGTAGTAGGGTTCCAGCAGGGCCATGTCCAGTCCGAACATCCAGTCGCAAGGTGTTGTGCTGAGCTTGGTGTAGTTGTTGTCGGAGGGGTCTCTCCTGACATAATATCTCGTTCCAGAATTGTTGACCACGGGGTGCACACGGAAGTAACCAGCCACGTCTCCGGGTAACAATTCAAAGATTTCATTGCCTGCAGTATAGCTTCCTGTACCAGGTTCCGCCAACAACAGGTTCTGTCCTTCGCTAATGTCACTCATGGTCATCACGTTCCTGACACCATTGGAGTTCTTCAGCATGTAGCGGTTGTACATCTTGAAGCCATAGACATCGCCAAGCGGTGTCCACAGGTAGTCGTTGGTGTAGCGTGTATCGCGTCCCGCCTTTGCCTGCAATCCCCAAGCATTGGTGTATTGTGCCAGATAGGGCGTATCGCCAACCGGAGTTTCAAAGGTGTACCACAGGTTCTGGTCTGTGCTCGTCACGAAGCCCAGTCCGGTGTTTGTTGCCACTGTCTGGTCAAAGGAATAGACAACATTGACCACCACATTCTGGTCGATGAGTTCCTCATCAGACATCAGTTTGTCGAGCTTAAGCCCCTTATACTTGGCATTCATGGCGTCGAGTGGCTTACCTTCATTCACATTAGCCTCGGCATAATGCTGATAGATGCCCTCTATATAGAACTCAAAGGTACAGTTCGGACGGGAGAAGGCATTGGGCAGCACCAGTTCATCACCGATACTTACCGAACCAGCATCGTAGCAGTAGGTGTGATATTCAGCTGGATTGTTCCACGACAGGGTCTCACCCAACTGATATTTCTCACCAGCATAGTGGGTTCCGCCACCATCGTTCACCGACGTCAGGTCACGCTGGGTGGTGCCACTTATTCTCTTTGTCGTCAGAGTACCAGATTCCGTTGATCTGTAATCAATATCCACAGACTCACCCGTCTTCGCAATAATCAGATGATATATCAGGTCGTGGATGGACAGACCGAAGATGATATACTTCGTGGGGTCTCCCGTCACCGTGGTCTCGCCATAGTCGCTAAGTCTGTCATCGTCGCCCGTTAATTGCAAGATGCCGTAGTCATAGCCGCTCTTGCGCAGTAGCATGAAGGTCGGGGCACTGGCATCTTCCACCATCGTCGCGGTGCCGTTCAGGTACTTGCCGCCCTTGTGCTTGATCTTGAGGGCATAGGGGTCGCCGCCGGTGATATACCATACATACTGGCTGGTACCTGTGAGGCCATGACTTCCGCCATCGCTGACCGAGGTGTTGTCCGTGGACTGCATGATGTTGTCACTATCCCAAATAATATTATAAGGCAGACCGCCGCTGATGTTCATCGACACATCGATGGACGATGCGTCACGGGCCACCTGGCCTGTGCCGGTCGCATTACGCTTGTTCGGCACCTTGAACGATGTCTTGTCCATGTCGTAGGCCTTGTAGCGCACATAGACCACATCATCGTAGAGACCGAAGAGGGTGTATAATAACGTTTGAGGAATCACAGAATAATCGCCACCGGGACGAGAAGCAAAACCGTAATACTCATAGTCGTCCATATTCAGCAGGGGCGTCTGGGCAGCATCCGGCAGATATGGGGCATAGACATGGCTCTCCGCCTCTTCCTTGGTCTGATTGGCACTGATGGCAAGTTTGTTGGCATTGGTGATGACGTGATAGACATAGGTGTGTGTCACGTCGTTGCTCACGACAACCTGCGCATCGTTAGAGATGATGCCGGTCTTGTAGGTGAAGCTGGCTTCATTTGCTGTTGTGGCGGCCACACTGGTTGTCATAGTTGCGCCATTGAGGAACGGATAGTTGTAGTCGGTGTATGTCTTTGCCACCACAAAGGCGTAGCCGCCGTTAGGGTGAGACAGCAGGGCAAAGCGGTCGGCACCGTCGTTGGCATCAGGCACCTTGATGCCCACGGCCATCGGACTGGGCTCCACTGTTGGGTTTACCGTGTAGTTCGCATTGCGATTGAATAGCTGAACGGCATACGGGTCTGGCTCTACATAATAATCTGAGGAAGGATCGGTAGGTGCTGCCAGGAACTTCCACTGCCACTGCTTGGCACTGGCATCAATGGTGGCGGGCTTGGTGGGAGGCACGTCATCGGCATAGAGCTTCACGCCAGTGCCTTGTGAAGCACCTTCTGTCTCAACTACAGTTCCGCTGGCCTGCAAGTCCTTGTCAGCCAGCTTGACGGTGAACCACTGACCATGCATCAGTCTGTCGGCATCAAGATCGGCTTCTTCGTCGTAGTCGTAGCGCACATAGACGTCGCAATCAACACCGTCAAGGTTCACGGCGGCAAATGAGCCTGTGATTTGCTGTTCCAAGAGGCCCTTGGTGACCGTAACTTTCTGATATGTAAATACGCCTCTCGTACCTATTCTATAATAATAGGTGCCGGCCGTAGGCAGTAAGTTGAGGAAATCGGCCAACAGTGCTTCTCTCGTCACACTCCGCTTGAACTCTCCCGTTGCGGCACTCCATTCTTCTACGGTGCTGGCTGATAAAGCTCCATGCTCTGCAAGCCCTGTGTAGTAGGTGAAGTCCTTGGCCAGCGGGCTCTTGAAGTGCTCGGTGATGGCGGGATAGAAGTCGGCACCTCTCATATAGCATAGTGCCTCACGGCCGTTGTTGTCGATGATGTGGTATTTGAAACGTTTCGGACACACGAAGAAAGTGGTTTGTGAGCCCTGCGAGTTATTATCCTCAAGGTTGGCTTTAGCATGATCCACAGGGGCGCGCAACTGCGTTTCCCAAGGATTGGTCTTCTCCAGATCGACACGCATGGTATGGTCGAAGCGCGGCATCAGCTGCATGTTGCCGTTGGCATCAGAGACAGCCATGAAGGTCTGGTTGGTAATATTCAATGTGGTGTGGTCATAGCCCTCGCTGTGAACAGGGGATGTACATTCAGTTTCCAGCGTAATAAACGTTGTACCGCCTACGCCGCTATAGTCACCTATCATAATGCCGTCGTGCAGAGTGGCGGATGTCATGTGGGTGGTCAGATAGCGGCCGTCTGTGGTTCCGTCGTTTTTATTCACGAGCTGCAGCTGAAGGTTGTATGGGTCGAAGCCTGTCTTATTTTCATATTCCTCCCTGAGTTTGTTTTTTGCAGCCGTCTCTGTTACCTCTCCTGTGACTTTTATCCAGGGAATACCCATTTCGTCGTCGATGTTCAGGTTGGGCTTGACATACCAGAAGTTGTTGCCGATGAAGTTGCCGGTGCCGTCAAGGATATTATCATTATTGCCACCGTGATTATGAGGACTAACGATAAGGTCATAGACATTACCACCTTCGGGATTGGTGTGCTCCCCAATAGGTTTGGAGATATAGCTTGTATTATTGCTGGCGCTGTTTTGTGTTTTGTAGAATCGTCCGTTCTGCAGCATGAGGTACGGCTGTGATATACCCTCTTCGCTGTAGGGGGAAGTTCTCTTATTCAAGTTGTAAGCATAGTTGTTCTCGTATTCCTCCTTCACGGTATAGGTGACATAGAAGTCCTGAATGACACCGCCACTGACGACCCCGGAAGCAGTCTTCGGAGGCAGGTCACCTAGCGAGGTGGAGGTATATGCATTACCATTAACCTTTATCTCATCTCTGTAGCCAGAGTCATTCGTTCTGAGCGTGTATTTGTGACAACCGGAGGCCTTCGTAGCATTGTTGTAGAAATAGTATTTGTCTACTAACGGGCTGTCATAGACGCGCAGGGCTGCCAGTTCGTCAACACCCTCTGGATAGGTGGTGGAGGGCAACGGGCGGCGCATAATCTCCCATCCGTGACGGTCGAGCAATACGAGTACTGGAGCCACCTCGGCATCCTCAATGTCAAAGGCACCGTTACCCATGCTGAAGGTCTGGAACCAGTGCTCCAGCTTCTCCACGACCTTCTTTCCTGCACCGCTCTCCTTATCGTTGTAGCCGTTCCAACGGGTGGCGTTAGCGTATGCATCATAACTATGCCATCCCTTTGCCTCTATCGTTGTACGGTACGACGCTGGCTCTGTTGGCACCACCCATGTGCTGGCATCGTCGCTATATACATCTGTATTACTCGAGATTCCCAGCACATGCAGCTTGAGCATGTTGTAGGTCTTCCAGTACTGTTCGAACGATGTCACATTGCGACGCTCTGTAGTCGTGCCGTCGTTGATTTCCTTTGTGGTCAGCAGCTTGTAGTTACCAACGCTGCCCAATACCATATATTCCGTGGGCTCGGCAGAGGCAACACCGGGCAGCGTGCCACCCGTTACGATATGCTTGGTGGCAGGATCCCCATCCTGATTGAAATGCACGGCATAGGTTGTCAGATAGGTGGGGTTGCTGATGCCGTTGTAGCTAATAGTGCTGCGTGAACGTATTCTCACATGGTATGGGTCGCTGTTTGTGCTGTCGAAGTACCAGATCCAGCGCGGACGGGTACTGGCGCCACCACCAAACTGCTCCTTCTGCATGTCATTGCCATAGATGTTCAGGTTGCCGTCACCGTTACAGTAGGGATAGACAGCCTGAATCAGCGTTGTAGTCAGCTTGTCATTTCCGTCCTCCAGATAATAACCGGTTGCATACGGATTGAGGAACTTCAACATATACTGGCCGCTGTTGAACTTCACGACATCGTTCGCTACGTAGGTGACATAGATATCTAAGCCGCGATAACCCCGAGTGACGTTGACCTTCTTATAGTCGGCACCATTATTGATATTGAAATAATAATAGCCTGTTGTCGTCTGCACTTTGGCCTTAGACAGCATGTCAGCTTCGTCTGTGGCTGTTTGTTTATAGGATGCTCCAGCGGAAGCATATTCTGATGCGTCACTCGCTACCGGGGCTTCGTAAACAGCATAGAGCTGAGAGATATCCGTCAGCTTGTTGTCAGAATCTGTCGGCGTATATTCATAAGGACTTTTCGACGTGTCAATGGTCATCTGGTCCAAGGCATAGAAGCTGTAGGTGCCGACCAGCGGACTCTGATACTCAGCGGGCAATGCGAGGTCAGGGGTCTTGCTGGTTGCCGTCAGCAGTTCATGCTTGGCTTTATCTATCAGGTGGTAGGTGAAATCGACATTCTGGTTCAAGACAAACCTTAGTTCTTCGTTGCCGTGGGCATATGTCGTATTGTTATATATCTTAACCGAATTTGCTTCCGGACAGCCTATATTATAATAGGTAGTAGAGGCATCCACGCTTCCGCCGTCTGCCACCATCACCTCATAGACCGCGGCCTGAAGGCTGGACTTGGCTACAAACTGTTGGGCATCGGCTCTGTCCGTATCGAACGTAAGACCCGTTCCTGCGCTGGTAGCAGGCAAGGCGCCGTCTATCTTTATCCACGCGCCTTTTTGTCTTGACTCAGATGTCGCTCCACCGTTGTCATTATACACCGTGACAGACTCCGAGCCTGTAACGCCAAGGTCCTCTCTTGCCCCCAAGTTATCAATTAGCATAGCGTAGGGGTCGCGGTTGCGTAACTTCCAGAGATAGGCGTTCGACTTCAGTTCTTCCGTCGTGGGGCTGTCCTTTGTCTTGAGTACATCGTTGGTCGCGTCGTAATATATAAAATGACCATTCAGTTTGACATTGAACTCCTGATTCTCATTCAAGTAGATAGGTTTTGCTTCAAGAGCCGTCGTGGTGTATTTCACATATACATCGGTACTGCTTATCGCATCGCCAGCTGTCAGCTCAGTAATCTGCGAAGACAGGTTCCCACGTCCGCCTCCTGAATAAGAGCTATAGAAAGTCACCGTCTCACCATACAGGTACGGACTGACGATGATGCTTGGGATGCTGGCCAGCGAAAGCGGCGAGAAGATGGTCTGACTGGCTGTAGCTTTCACTGCTATGCGGCCAGACTTATCAACAATATTGTATGTGAAGTCGCGCTTGGGCAGCGTCATCAGCTTGATGCGGGTGGAGCTCGCCGAGCTGTATTCCACGGTGTTTTCTACGATGGCAGAATTATTCTGGTTGACGGTGACGACGGAAGCAGTTCCTTGGGCGGCATCGCTTGAGTTGTACTTCTGTATGGACAATGTGAACGATTTTGTGCCATCTCCTTTACCCTTGATGGCAGCGGTAAAGGAAGAGATACCGCCCTCATGCACATAAATCTTTTCACTGGTGACGGTCACCTGATCCGAATTGGTTCCTCCGGCTGTCACACGAATGTAGTCACCCTCCGTGTAACCCAGGTTGCTGACATTGAAGGTAACGGTCTGCGCGTTGGCGGTGGCCACATCATAGCTGTGCGCCTTAGTGCTGTAGCTGATAGCAACGGAACTTGGATGTCCAGCATCCCAATACCAGTTACCCTCGTCCTTGTATTTCCTCAACAGGAAGCTGCCGGCGGTGGCATCATCGGGCAGTTCCCATTTGTAGCCTTCCGTTGCCGATGTGCTGACGGTGAGGGAAGTTCCCGTGGTGGGAGGCGTGCCTGCGACTCCGACATAATAAGGCGTAGCACCAGAGGTGGCATCGCGATAGACCACACGCAACTCATAGGGGTCGCCGATAAAAGCGAACTCGCTGGTCTTCGCATATTCAACGTCGGCACCGTTGTTCTTGAAGTTCGTACCGTCGTATTTCAGTTTCAGTCCATCCGCCTGCGTGCTGCCATCATCGGTCAATTCATACCAGGTGGCATTGGCCCAAGTTGAGGCGTCGTAGGTGGCCGCCGGCGTAATGCCTTTGAACGGAATGGCTGACGTCACCTCATAGCCAATATATACCTTGTATCCCTCTGTGTTGTCGTAGTCGGCCTGCGAGAAACGGGTTATCTCATTCGTGCACAACGCATCGCTATAGAACTTACCGGTGTAGTTAACATACTTACGCTTCAACGCCGAAGGCAAGTATTTGGTCTCGATGTCGTCGTTGTCCACCGTATATTGGCTGACCCAGTCTTCTACGGAGACGATATGATCTGTCGTCTGCTCCACGGCATAGAATGGTGTCGCTATCTTGAATGTCACCTTCTTGACGGGATATATTCCCTCCATCGTGTGACTCTTAGTCGCATCTGCCGCAGTGATTAGGCCGAAGTTGAGGTTGTTGTTATTAGTGAACTTCAGGTAATAGTATTTATTATCCGACGGAGTGGGAGTGGCACCGTTGCCGTCCACAGTCCTCGTACCCATAAAGACATAGCCCGTGTTGTTGGAGTTGTTGAGTAGAGCCAATGAGCCCCAGGCTGGATTCGTCTGACCGTGATAGTTACCTTTTCTTTCAATGTAACCGTTACCGTCACCTTCTGTCAGGTTTGTTGGGTTCGTGGGATATATGCCAATATTATATTCGAGATTATATCTCTTGTGTTCGTCACTCGCGATGTAGGCATTGGCAGTACCCACAGCAAACAAACTGGCTTCTTTATACCACTTATACACATACTGAACAGGCTTGAGATTATCATTCTGCTCAATGTAAGTAGAGTCCTTGGCGTAAGACGTGCGAACGATGATGTTGTAAGGGTCATTACCTTCAAACTTGAATATATAGAAGAACTTGGACTCTGTGTCCGACTTCTTGTTCTTGTTATCTCCGCTCTGCCAATAGGTGGTGATGCCGGAACCGGGACTATCAACGTATGAGAAATCCCAACTTGCCAACATCTCGGGGTCAACCTTGCCCCTGGGCATCACGGCAGGACGGTTGTTACGACCTCTGTTCAGCGCAAGGAAGCCTTTACTGTTTACGCCGATGTTATAGTTCACCGTACCGTCGAGCTTGGCAATGGTGTTGTCGGCGTTGTAGGTATAGACGACATAATACTCGGCTGTGCTGGTAGAGATAGTCGTACCCTCAGCAACGGGTGTGGGATTGGCCTTCACATCATAGATGACGCCCTTGTTGGGGCCGTTGTCGTAGAGGGCAACGGCAGAACCGCCGTGACCTTCGATGTCCTTTGGTTCGTAATAGGTAAAGCCAGTGGCTAATGGGCTCTTGTAGTGAGCAGGTAGTTCGACATGTGTTCCATCCACGACGACCTTGATGGCCTCAAGACGGTGACCAGTGACCTCACTCTTCATGTTGTACGAAGAAGCTATTGGCAGTGTCAGTATATGATAGGTCACCTTCGCTGCCCACGCCTCATTCAGCATTCCTCCTGCCATCAGCAGGAATGTCATCAGCAGCAAAGCAAGAAACCTCTTCGACATATCGGGATATCGAAATGTCGAGATGTCGAAAGTGACTTTATAGTTATGTCGTAATGTCGTCATGTCTCAATGTCAAGCTTACCATTGCTCAGTGAACTTTGTAACATTCACTATCAGCTCATGCGCGTTGACGGTGAAGGTGTAGGTATAGATGTAGCCAGGCTGCCACGTACCGAAGTCAACATTCGTGGTGAGAGTGTGGTTCTGCGATACGCCCCATTCCTCCCATGTCACCTCGGCGGTGATGGTCTTTGTGCCGACCGTCTGCGGCACCACGAGATATGGGGTGTCGCCCGTAGCGGGGTTACCGGTGATGACGAGATTGGCATCATCGCCATCAGATGACCAGTTTCCTGTATAAAAACTATAGCCACCGTTATTCTTGATGCCAGGAACGGTGATACTCGTAATGACCACGTCAGAGGTATGACCACTACCCAGCTGGAATTTCACTGTAGCTAAGGGATGACGGAACACCAACGGTAGCCTGCCGCCTGCTGCTGCCGCCTGGTCAGCGTATGTCTGGTTGGGCAGATAGGCACACATATATTCTTTGAGCCCAACTTGTCCAGCAGAAGTAACAGGGAGATTGGTACATGTCAATAGAGGTCCAAGGACATTGTCACTTGCATCACGTTCAAGACTTCTACTCATGTAACTCGTTCCTGTCCGCGGCCAGAAACCCATGAAGTCTAATGAAGTGTAGGGAACATCATATTGAGGATAAGAAGGATATGGCTCATAGACAGAGCCATCAATGGGCCAATAGTAGTGTGTCGGGTTGTTGCTGCCATCGACAAACATCCACTGGCCATCAACATAGCGCAGGGGTACGTCGTTAAGAAAAAGCCACGTCGTCCCATGGTAATATGCAATGATGCCGATATTCTCTCCGGCGTTCTGCAGGTCGGTGTTGCTGTTGATGATGGTGGCACGGGTATCTCCTTGCATCAGTCGCTCACTCTTGACATCGAAACACATCTCCCCGCCCCGATTCTCGTCGGAGGGGGTGATGTCATCACCAGAACATCCTGCCAGCAACATAGCTGCCAACAGGAGGATTGTCGTTATGATGTTATGTCGATGTCTCATCATTGCAGGGTTTTTGGGCACTCTTCACTCTTTTCCGGCTCCGAGCCGTCTCTCCTCTTTTCCCTCCTCTCGCTTGTGGAGGTCGGGAGGCTTCCTCCCTTTTAGGGAAGTGCGTGGGTGAAGATTCTCTTGTTCTTTGGCACCAGCAGGGGAGTCGAACCCCTGCTGGCGAAAATAGTTGTTAATTTCTTGCTCTATAACAAACGAAAGAAAATCTAACTATTAAAATACAGAAATAGCTGTGGGGCCATTTTCAACCCAGTCAGTAACTGTAGGCTCAATTCTAATTTCATGCATATTGAAGGTGATCTGGTATGTATAAATCTTGCCTTCCTGAACATTAGTACGTGTACCAACAGTGTTAGATGGCCAATATGTGTAAGTATATTGCTGAGCTGCCTGGCCTGTAGTGGCCTTTATCGTATAAGTTATAGTAAAACTATCAAAACCGCGTTGAGTAGGACTTGCACCCTTAGTGTCACTGGGAATAATCATGATATTTGCCCAATTTGATGCCGTATTATCTGGATACAATGTTGTATTAGCAACAGTATAATTACTAATTCCAGTAACAGTAGCATGAGCAACTTTAGCATCCGGTGTCCATTGGATTTTTGGCTGATTCTTTGCTGTTGCGTCTGTCGCATTGTAATATGCATTTGTGATGGCAAGAGAGCCAGTATAAGCAGCACCGTCAACTGTAATTGAGTTGACCTCTATCAAGTTCTCAGAACCAGATGCAGCTTTGACTTGGAAATTTAGGAGAGCAAGGGCATGATTAAATGTCATTGCTACATTCTCAGTGGGAATTGTTCCACCACCTGCAAAAGTCAAATTGTTTCCAGACTGACCAACTGTAGCTTGACCTGTAGCGTACATGATGTCGATCTGTGAAGCATCAGTATAACCAGCTGTTCCAGCTGTGTAATCTACTGTTACAGCACTTGCATAATTAGTAGCATTAAATGTCACATAACTATCAGTTGAGTTAATGTCTGTAGAGCCGTTGTTACCAGTTACTGCCAAAAAGTTGATGGTTGCAGCTCCCAATGGATAGTAACGAGGAGTCTTACCACCCCATACATTATCAGAAGCTGATGCTGAACCTCCTTGATAGTTTTTTTCATATTCTGTTTCTGCAAAATAATTACCAACTGTACCCGTTGCGGTAGCTGCCTGATAAGCAGCAACATACATGCTTTGATTAGGGAATGTTGTTCCATGAACAGCAGCTCTTGTCTGAGGCGTAGTCAGAGGCATAAATGCAATTTCGCGAGTCTGCTGTGCGTCGTCAGTGAACTCGATGGTCTCGCTGGTGCAAGCCACGAATGTGAGGGCTGCAACCGGAATCAATAAAAA
>CAJOEI010000030.1 GCA_905233465.1 uncultured Bacteroidaceae bacterium
TGAACATAGAACTGCAGTATGACTACATAAAAAACCGCTATAGCGACTTCCATACAATCTATGATGAAGCCAACCATCCCGGCGTGAGGCTTATGGATTTTAGGACAACCCCCACCATCCAGATGTATCGGCTGATATTGAATGCTTCGCCAAAGATTGGCATCTGGCAGCTGAACTATACGGCATCACTAGAATATAAGGATGAGGACTTGGAGCCGTTAGGCATCACCCATAATTTCAAGGGCCTCTGTACGGAATTCAATCTCGACAACACATTCACCCTCCCCAAAGCATGGCTGCTGAATATACAAGGCTATATTAAGCCTTATTATAGGAGTGGTTTCAAAATAATGAAGACCAGCGGTAGCCTGAACCTCCGCCTGAGCAAGCAGTTCCTGAAAGACAAAAGCCTCAGTGTAGCCCTGCTGGCAAGAGACCTTCTCCGCACTGATTATGTCAAAGGAACCGAATATAACGGCATCGGCTATCGTATAGATTTGGAAACATATCGCGACAGACGCCGCATCGGCATCGATGTCTCTTGGAAATTCAACGCCACCCGCAGCCGTTATAAAGGTAGTCATGCAGGACAAAGTGAGCGCAACCGATTATAAACTCTCTCGTTTGGGCAGTGCCAGCGCAAAGGCTGACACTGCCCCATATTATTAAAAAAACAAAATGAAACAGGGCGAGTTGTCGATGCTACTACAGCGAGATACAATCCTTCATAACATCTGTTGAGCACGGACATTCAAGCGTCCTCACTGATATTACAACAATTAAACCGACTTACGAAATCTTGATGGGTATAGACAGTTTTTTAAAGAATCCAATGGAAATACACATAGAAGGCAATCTCCAACACAATCGTTATGATTTGTAGAACAGACGTTGCGACAGCCAGATACCTTCGTTGTTCCTCACGATGTCCGTCAGTCTGTGACTCTGCTTCCGCCATAGCGTTTCCTGCTGTTTGTATTGGTCAGCAAGCATCTGTTTCTCCTGTTCCATCCATTGGTTATGGAGTTCTTGCATCTTCTGCCAGTCAGTATCACATACTGTTACGGTTACCTTCAACTTTGTGGGCGCATCTTCCATGACTTGGTGAAAGCAATGTTCTAGCAACGCTCAAACGAACATTCAATCTCATACTCATCCTCGTCCTCTGGCTTGTGGCGGCGCAGACGGATAGTATATATTATATAGGTATAGTAACATGAGCGGATATTTGCGACATTCATTTATATAAATTCCATACCAGAGGACAATAATTAGTATATTTCGTGCTTTTCGATGTAAGTATCACAGCAACATCCAGAGTTTTGGAGTACAACATACGCACGTTGCGACCAAAACGTCCGGATGTATTATTGAGTCCATGTGCGTGGACTCTTGAGTCCATGTGCGTGGACTCTTGAGTCCATGTGCATGAGTCCGTGTGCGTGGACTCAAAGATATGACTGGACGATGAAGTGTTATCCACCTGAAGAGGCTATAAAAACGCCCACAGTATTAAGGTTATTCTTAACAACATAAACAGCCCCCATTCGCCATGTGGAATGGGGGCTGTTTATGTATCAGCACTCGCTTATTGCAGCGAGGCTGTCGGGATTGTTGATTTGCATAGCCTACCTGTTGGCATACATCTGCTGGTAGTACTTCTGGTAGTCGCCGCTGGTGACGTTGTCCAACCAAGCCTGGTTGTCGAGATACCATCGGACGGTGCGCTCTATGCCCTCCTCAAACTGCAACGATGGTTCCCAACCCAGTTCGCGCTGCAGCTTGCGGCTGTCGATGGCATAGCGCAAGTCGTGGCCTGCACGGTCGGTGACGTATGTGATGAGGTCCATATCCTCACCCTCCTTGCGGCCCAGGAGCCGGTCTGTGGTGGCAATGAGCACCTTGATGATGTCGATGTTCTTCCACTCGTTGAAGCCGCCAATATTGTATGTCTCAGCCACTTGTCCATTGTGGAAGATGATATCGATGGCACGTGCATGGTCCTCGACATACAGCCAGTCGCGCACATTCTCGCCCTTGCCATACACGGGCAACGGCTTGCGGTGGCGGATGTTGTTGATGAAGAGGGGTATCAGCTTCTCGGGGAACTGGTATGGACCGTAGTTGTTGGAGCAGTTGGTGACAATTGTCGGCAGTCCGTATGTGTCGTGGAACGCGCGCACGAAGTGGTCGCTGCTGGCCTTGGCAGCACTATATGGCGAGTGCGGCTGGTATTTCAGGTCCTCGGTGAAGAATGTCGTGCCGTAGGCAGGGTGGGAGGCGATGGCAGAACCATCACGCCCACCACTGGCCGATGCCTTGGTGGTGAACGGCGCCGGTATGCCTTCGGGGTGGGTCATCTCCAATGCTCCATAGACCTCGTCGGTGGAGATATGGTAGAAGCGCTTGCCCTCGAACTTCTCCGGCAGGCTTTCCCAATAGAGCTTGGCGGCCTGCAACAGCGAGAGCGTGCCCATGACATTGGTCTGTGCAAAGGTGAACGGGTCCTTGATGCTGCGGTCCACATGGCTCTCAGCTGCAAGATGGATGATGCCGTCGACATGTTCATCCTGCATCAACTTATAGAAAGCCTCGAAGTCGCAGATGTCCATGCGGACAAACTTGTAGTTCGGAGCATTCTCGATGTCGCTGAGGTTGGTCAGGTTGCCGGCGTATGTGAGTTTGTCGAGGTTGATGATGCGGTAGTCGGGATACTTATTTACGAAAAGGCGAACGACGTGGCTGCCTATGAATCCGGCACCGCCAGTGATGATGATTGTACGCATGGGGCTGAGACGCGGCTACGCCGCAGTTTAAAGTTGAAAATTGAAAGTTGAAAGTTGAGAGACAGTTCTAAAGTTGAGAGTTGAGAGTTCACTCAAAAGGACTATTGAAGTCGCGCAGGAGCGGGTACAGCTTGTCCTTGGGACTCAATATGGCTTCGTCAAGAGGTATCTGCCAATCGATGCCCAACTCTGGGTCTATCAACTGTATGCCGCCCTCGGATTCTGGATGGTAGAAGTTGTCACACTTGTACTGAAATACCGCTACATCCGTAAGCACCGAGAAGCCGTGCGCAAAGCCGTGAGGGATAAAGAGTTGACGATGGTTGTCTTCGCTGAGCTCTATGGCCAAGTGCTGGCCGTAGGTGGGCGAGCCGCGACGTATGTCCACTGCCACGTCGAGCACGGCACCGCGCGTGCATCTCACCAGTTTGGCCTGAGTGAATGGTGGCCGCTGGAAGTGCAACCCACGCATCACGCCGCGCACAGAACGGCTCTCGTTGTCCTGCACAAAGCGCACCTGTCCTATATGCTCGTCGGCTTCACGCTGGGAGAATGTCTCCATGAAGTAGCCCCGAGCATCGCTGAACAAACGGGGTTCCAGAATCAGCAGTCCAGATATTGGTGTGGTTATGTAATTCAATGCAGTATGGAAAATGAAGGTTTACAATTAGTATTCGTCACTGGTGTCGGCCGCGATGGCTACCCCACCCTGCCCATTAATGGTCACAAGGAAAGGTTCGTAGAGATCGGACTGAGGAATCGACACGCTGACAGCGAATGTCAGCTGCTCATGCAAAGTGTCAAGACGCATGCCATCGAGGATGCCACGCTGTCGGAGCTCCGACGACAACAGGTGTGCAAAGTCAGCCTTGGTGAACGAGCGTTTGATCCACGCACTGCCGTCACGGCTTATGCTGAGGTTGTAGATGTTGTCGGCAAAGACCGTGCCGAAGTCATCGGTCACCGTTGGCAGGCTGTCGGAGGGCTGACGGTGGATGCTATAGGAATAAGTGTGTCCGTCAATGCTGACGTTGTCCGAATAGTCGTAGACATTCAGTCGTTGAACACCCGCGGCTTCGGCTTGGGCGGCATCGTCCTGCTGCGACGTGGCTGCGTCATCACCACCAGTTGTTCCAGCATTGTTGCGGCAGGCCACCGTTGTGACCACAACAAGCGTTGATAGGGCCAGCGCACGGAATAGAAAAGTTTTTTTCATGTTATGGACGTTAATTTTGGCGCAAAAGTAAACATTATTTGTGAAAAGCCACTATCTTTGTCGCAGAAATATATGAAAACACCCGCATTTCTACTTTTTACGGCCGCCATAACATTTCTGAGTATGGCCGGATGCACCAGCAACGACAGCGCTGTCAACGCCGCAGACACCTCCGTGGCGGCCGACAGCATGTCGCTGTCCGACTTGGTGCTGCGCGTGCGTGCTACATCGCGACTATACACTGCCGAGTACCAGGTGCATAAGATTGTCACACACCGCGATGTGCGCCGGCTGCGAGGACAAGTATTGGGACACCAGTTTGAGGCCCCGCTGACGCTCGGCGACCGCAAGGTGGCCATACCAATTGACGTCACTCTGCGTGCGTACGTGGACTTCACGTCGTTCTCACAGGACAACATCGAACGCTCTGCCGACGGCCAGACGATACACATCATTCTGCCAGATCCGAAAGTGGTGGTGACAGCCTCACGCGTCGACCACGCCCGCACACGACAATACTCAGACCTGCTGCGCTCGGCATACACCGACGAGGAGATGACAGCCTTCACACGTCAGGGCGTGCAGGCTGTGGTGCGCAGCATACCCGATATGGGCATCATCGAGACGGCACGCCAAAGCGCTGCTGCAACGCTGATACCCATTGTGGCATCGCTGGGATTCGACGAGAGTCGCGTGGTGATTACCTTCCGACAGGAGCAATACACCACCCGCGACCTGCCACGCATCATGGATGTAGAGAAAAAGAAACACAAATCATTCACGAACAATGAGTAGCAACAACGATTCCTGGCTGATGCGCCAACTGCTGAATCCCCTGAGAATCATCATCATTGCAGGACTGGTGGTGGCGGCTGTGGCATTTGTTGTCCACGACCGTCTGGGCGATGGTCGCAAGTTGTTGGAGATAGAGGTTGAGCACAACACATCCATCGACCTGACCCCACAACAGGTGCGTAGCATTGAGCGCATCGGACAGTGGGAGTTCCTGAGCATCGCCGACGAGGAGCTCGTGGACACCAGCCGCCAACGCTTGTTGGGCAGCGACGACCATCTGGTGCGCATCTACCGCGGCACACTGCGTCTGGGGCTGGATCTGTCCCGCTGCCAACAGGGGTGGATCACCACAAGCGGCGACACTGTGCGGTTGGAGCTGCCACCCATACAGTTGCTATCGCCACATTTCATCGACGAAGCCCGCACAGAAGCCTTTTACGAGAGCGGCACCTGGACGGCGCGCGACAAGGAAGCTATGTACCAGAAGGCTGCACGCCAGATGCGACGTCGCGCTCTCACCCGCGACAACATCCGCTCTGCCGAGGCCAATGCCACAGAGCAACTGACCTCGCTCATGCGCTCATTTGGTTTCCAGACTGTGGAGATCAGCTACCAAAGCAGCCATGTTGGGGTAAACACGGTCGGCACCCGCATCCCATAGTTTCTGGTCAGGCAAGGGACCAGTGTTGACGGCCACAGTGAAGATGCCGGCCGCGTGCGCCGCCTGCACACCCAGTGGAGCATTCTCCACCACTATGGCTTCATCAGCCGCTATGCCTGCTTTCTGCAATGCGATGAGATATGGCTCGGGATCGGGCTTGCCGCGCGTGACGTCAAAAGCAGTCACCATCAGCTCACGACTGAAATGCCCAGGGAAGTGCTTGTTGAGGTTGTCGAGCAGCGACAACTGTCCTGATCCTGTGACGATGACGCGCATCAGGCCATGAGTCCGCACCGCGTCAAGCACATCGGCCACACCAGGGATGACAGGGGCCTCGCCCCGCTCACGGAAATACTCGTTGAAGACCTCGCTCTTGGCGGCATAAATATCTTTTATCTCCTGTTCCGAGGCATCGCGGCCCCAAATGCGTCTGGCCAGAGCATTGATGGTGCCGGCACCTGTGCGGCCCTCGCTCTCGTAGACTTCCTCGGCAGTCATGTCGAGCCCATAGCGTCTGACCGCCTTCACCCACGCCACAGCGTGACCCGGCATGCTGTCGAAGAGCACGCCATCCATATCAAAAAAGAATGCTTTTATCATTGGCTGTTAAATTTTTATCTTGAGAAAAAGCTGCACATCGCTCTTCCAGTGCGAGCGGATGCGCGTGATGCCACTGGAGATGGTGCTGCGATTGTCGTAGTGTGTCACACCACCCTTTGCCTGAAATGCGATGTTACGGGTGACGCTCCACGCCAGCGTTGTCACCCAGCGCTGCCCGCGACCATATAGCTGTTGCAGGCCGAAGGTCTGACTCAACGTGGGTTCGTATAGCGTGATGCGGCTGTCATTGTCATCAGCATTGAACAGCACTGCTGCCACACTGCCTTTCAGCCGACCACTGCCCTTGTAGTCCACACGTGGTGACAGCGCATAGCCGTTGCTGGTGGACACGGGGGTATGGTAGCGATGGACGAAACCATCGAGACGCAATTTCCACGGAGCGGCCATCGCATACACATACGATGCACGCAACGAGTGGTTCAGGCCACGACGGTCGCTGCGTTCCTTGCTTCTCAGCCTATAGCGCATGGTCAGCTGATGGCGGCCCTGCGGAAACAACGTGGCGGTGGCCATAGCCTCCCAACCACGGCTGCTGTGTGTCATCGTGTAGCGCGGCCAGGGTGAATAGAAGACGTCCATGAGCGCCGACAATGCAAAGGGTCCCACGCGGTCGGCATCTGCCTGCACGCAGACACCACTCTCATTCTGCACACGCTGATTGTCGCCGAAAGCATGTGCATGATGTGCCAGATAGCGATAGGAATAGAACCGCTGCAGGAGCAGCACACGTGTGTTGGGTGTGAAACGATAGACAGCACGGTTCAACGTCGCCCAACCGCCACCTGCCTCCGAGAAGCTGCGTGCCGTCTCGCCAGAGATGCCGAGGTGACCATACGACAGCCGGTAGTCCACACCCACATTGCCGAAGTGCGAACCCTCGGGATATATCTGACGATAGAGTGCCTTGCCGCGCACGAAAGGCAACGCATAATGCTGGTATACGGCCGATGCACCCACGGCGAAGAAAGCATGTTGCCACTGAACATGCGTGCCAGCGGTGTGGCTCCACAGATTGTTGCGGCGCGCCAACTCCGATGCCGTGCGATGATAGCCTGTGGTAGACAACGACTTAACTGCCGTGTCACCGCTCAGCGTAGCATCCAACCGCCGCGCCGAGACAAAAGCCGTCAGGTCGAACCCGCGGCCCAAGTCCAGCACCGCTGCACCGCCTCGCATGAACGCTACCTCATCTGTGGCACGATGCGGACGTATGGTCTGGCTGTTGCGCCACATGGCTGTCGTGTGACGGCCGAAACCAAAACCCTGATTGATCACGATACCTTCGCCAAACGACACCTTGTAGTCACCAATGACAGCCATGCGGAGCGGCCCGACATCGCGCAAGCAGGCATAAAGGCCCATAGCATCCCACAGAGGGGTCTTGCGCGTGAACATCTGTTCGCCCGCGTCTTTCTCGCCTCTGATGCCGACCTCAACATGCTGCGACTTGCCGACATAACGCCAACGGTGTGCAAGCCCACGAGCCCACGGCCAGCCATCACGCTGGTAGAGAGGAATGTCCAAGCGCGTGCAGAACTCGCTCTTCCACGCAGCAGACCCGCGACGCTGCTGCTCTGCCAGAGCAACATTCTCCTCGTCAACATAGGCCGTGGCACGCAACCACCGCACTTGCTGAAGCCCTATGCTGCGCGTCAACAACAACTCGCCAACAGACCGCAAAGGTCCGTGACGAGCTATATAGTCCAGCAGTTCGCGGATTTGGACTTCTGTCAAGAATGGCAACCGCCGCAATTGCTCAGGCGTGACAGCATTGAGGTCTAAAGGATGCTCATGCAAGTCATTGAGTTCGTCAATGAGAGCCTCCAATGTGGCCTCGTCATCATCCACATCGGCTACGTCGTCAACAATATCCTGCATCAACAGCGACCACTCCTCACCATCTGTCTGCGCCAATGCCAAAGAACATTGCAAAGCGAGAAACAGCAAGGTGAGGAGCAGACGCATACATATATAATATGTTAACCTCTCAGCTTCTCCTTGATGGCCTCGGTCTCTTTCTCATAGCCGGGCTTGCCAAGCAAGGCGAACATATTCTTCTTGTATGCTTCCACGCCGGGCTGATTGAAGGCATTGACGCCAAGCAGCTGACAGTGGATGCCGCAGGCACGCTCAAAGAAGTATATCAGCTGTCCGAGATGGTAGGCATCGAGACGGTCTATGGCGATGCGGATGTTGGGCACGCCGCCATCCACGTGAGCCAGCTGTGTGCCGAGCTCAGCCATCTTGTTGACTTCGTCCACGCGCTTGCCTGCGAGGAAGTTCAGGCCGTCGAGGTTCTCGTCGTCGCTGGGGAAGAGCAGCTCGTGCTCAGGATTCTCCACGCTGATGACGGTCTCGAAGATAGAACGCTCACCGTCCTGGATCCACTGCCCCATAGAATGGAGGTCAGTGGTGAGGTCCACGCTGGCGGGGAATATACCCTTCTTGTCCTTACCCTCACTCTCACCGTAGAGCTGCTTCCACCACTCTGCCATGAAGTGCAGCTTCGGCTGATAGTTGGCAAGAATCTCTATCTTCTTACCGCTCTCGTACAAGGCATAGCGTGTGGCGGCATACTGCGCAGCAACGTTCTCAGCAAACGGTGCAGCTGCAGCCTGCTCCATATCCTGAGCACCCTTCACAAGCTGTTCGATGTCGAAACCGGCCACGGCGATGGGCAACAGGCCCACAGGCGTGAGCACGCTGAAGCGTCCACCGACATTGTCGGGAATAATGAAGCTCTTGTAGCCCTCCTTGTCTGCACAGGTGCGGGCAGCACCACGCTTGGCATCGGTGATGGCCACAATGACCTTCTTGGCCACATCCTTGCCCATCTGACTTTCGCACTGCTTCTTCAGCAGACGGAAAGCGAGTGCGGTCTCGGTGGTGGTACCGCTCTTGCTTATATTGATGACACCAAAACGTTTGCCCTTGAGGTAGGTGGTCAACTCGCTGAGATAGTCTTCGCCGATATTGTTGCCAGCAAAGAGGATGACGGGGTTCTTACCGTCGTTGACCAGCCACTGGAAACTATTGGACAGAGCCTCAATGACAGCCTTGGCTCCAAGATAGGAACCGCCAATGCCAGCCACAACCACTGCCTCACACTCGCTGCGAAGCGTGGCGGCCACGGCCTTGATTTCGGTGATGAACTCGGGCGTAATGCTCGAAGGCAGGTGCAGCCATCCGAGGAAATCGTTGCCCGGGCAAGTGCCTGCCTCAAGTGACTTCTGTGCTTCTGCCACACTGCCTGCGAAACCGTTAATTGTCTCTGCGCTCACGAATGGAGCGACTTTCTTAATGTCTAATTTAAGCATTGTAGTTATAATTGTTTATTTGCTATTACATTCACGCCGCAAAGGTACAACATAAAGCTCACACATCAAGCGTTTGGTGCATAAATAATCTCACAAACCAGCGAAATACTTGTCATATATTTCCTTGACAACGGCTATCTCGTCGCCCTCGGGCTGTGCTGTGAAGGTGCCATAAGCGTATGGAGCGCCTTCAGGCATATAGTTATTGATGATGGCAGATGTGCCAGTGGCAAACGGCCACTCGAAATCATCAAACCAGACGAGAGGCTGGCAGTTGTTGGCAAAGAAGGCACGCCAGCGGGGATAATAGTATGCAGCGAGCAGGCCATTCCATTCGCGGTTGGCATAGTCATGCAGACCGCCGTTCTCACATTGCAGACGATCTCCCCACGTGGTGAGCAGCATGCGGGCGTTGCGCTCATAGAGGTCGCGCTCGGCATCCGTTGTGCCAAGCGCACGGGCTGCCTCTGTCCAACGGCCAAGTCGCAACTCCGAGCGAGTGCCGAGCAGACGATCCTGGTCGAGGATGAGCTGGAGGAAGCACTCTTTTGCAGCTTGCGAACCTGTTGCCTTTATCTCATCCAATTTCATCTTGCCATAGTCAGCAAGAGCCTGACGTGCGATATCCACAAGGTCGTAGCGGTAGTTGTCGTTGTCCTTCATAGTCTCGCTGACAGAAAGCATCTCCTGCAGAGCCTTGTGCACTTCGGCGAAATCCCAGTACCATGTGGAGCTGGCCCAGCTGCTGACTGTGCCCGGCGTGAGCGACGGCCGCATGAGGAAGACGCTCTCCGTAGTTCCCTGCTGGTTATCGTTTGGACATTGGTATATGCCCGCGCCTAAGCGCGTCCAGACAGAGTTGAGAGTTGAGAGTTGAAAGTTGAAAGTTGAATTGACAGGAATGCCGTAACGCATACGGACGTAATCTGCTATCCACGTGTCGCGCGTATAGTCTGTTGTTGTCCAAGGAAGTGCGTAGAGCAGGTCGTAGAGCATGGAGTTGTTTTCTATGCCCTCTGGCAGCGCACCGATGCCGACAAGTTTGTTCACAGACTGGTTGTTGCGAGCCTCATAAAAGCAGTTGATGAGCCGGTCCATACGGCCGAAGAGCCCTACGTTACCCCCGAAGTTAGACACTTGTCCCCACACCCAGTCGTGGTTGGCATTGTCAGCTGTGGTGTGGTGGCCCGTACACTGCGTGGCAGCATATTGGTCGCCGTGGAGGTCGAGTATGATGAGCCTGCCACGTGGTATGGTGTGTGTGACGATAGGAGTCGGGTTGGTCTGCCAGTGCTGGGCCACCCACACAGCCTTGGCATCATAGGCCTGCAACGCCTCCCACATCGCCTGCACCGATGCCTCGGCACTGGTAACGCCGCTGGGCACACCACCCTCATGGAAGGGGTCGATGGCATAGAAATGCGTCGTGCAAACGTCGCCATAGAGACGGTCAAAGGCGGCATAGTAGTTGGCTGCAAAATCCTTCAGGCGCTCGGTGTTGTTGACAAAATACGGTCGGACGAACGAACACCAATTGCCACCGTTCACAATATCTGAGGCCGTCCAGCCGGATATGGTCGAAGCCTCGGTCTGAGTCATAAAGTCCTTGGGAATCATGCCCACGTATCCAGGGATGACGGGCGACATGCCAAAGTCTTTCATCCTCTGGAAGATTTTGCGAGCCATCGTCTGTTGATGCGTATACCAACTCTCGGGCTGCGGGCCGCCCCACCCCGTCATATTGTTCATGAAGAACCATCCATAGTAGGCACTGCCCGTGACGAATGTATTCACCTCGCCCAAAGTGTAGCCGTATGAGTGCATCAGCACCTCGCGCCACACACATTCCACGCCGGTGATGGCCAGCGGCATATTCACGCCATGCAGCGCCATCCAGTCGAGTTCCTGCTGCCAGCGGTCCCAATCCCAGAAGGACATCGAATAGCTGTAGGTGCAGAAATTCAGATAATAGCGCCAGTCAACGCTTGCAGTATGGGTCTCGGCAGGACATACAGGCAGCGTGGCCGGCAGCGTGGCCGTAGGAGCATTCCATGAGATATCAACTCCAGCATAGTGCTGCAGATACCAGTTGATGCCTGTTGCCACTGCAATGTTGTCCGAGCCGCTTACGGTAATCTTATAGCCATCGCAGGCGATGGTGAACTGTTGCACCTTGTTGCCCGTCACCGTCCACTCAAACTTGTCGGCATCGCCATTGTTTGGAAGTATGCGACCGAGCATTGCGGCAATAGGCTCTGCAGACATGATATTCATTGGCAAGAGAAGGAGAAGAAACAAATAAGACAAAAGGCGTTTCATAGTCATCGTACTATTAGGCAAATACATGGTGCAAAAATATACATTATCATGTGCACGGCCAAAAAAAATGAAGGAAATGTTTGCCCTTTGCCGAAAATGGCATATCTTTGCGATGCCAAACAACAACCACTATGCTCAAGAAATTACTCCTCCCACTCATCGCATTACTCTTCATCACATCATGCGAACAAGTGACCTTCGACGATCTAGAAAACGAAGACGCCAATGTCGTACTACAGCTCTCATGCTACCAGCGCATGCCATTTGCCACGCGTTCCATGCAAGACGTGACAGAGTTGTGCTCGCGTATCAACATCGTGATTTTCAACGGTGACACGAAACTGAAGACCATAACCCAGAAGTCATCCGACAGCAACTACGGCACCATAGCTATGACGCTTGCCGAAGGCACATACAAGGTTGTCGTCATCGCACACAACGGCGAAGGCACAGCTACTATATCATCTATAGAAAAGGTCACATTCGCCAACAACCATATCACAGACACTTTCTACTATTACGGCGACCTCAACGTGACAGAGGAGCGACAGACCATCAACCTCGTTCTCACGCGACCAGTGGCCGCATTCCGGCTGGCCGCGACGACTGACCTGCCCGCCAGCGTCAAGACACTCCGATTCTACTACACCGGCGGGTCATCAACCTTCAGTCCGCTCACTGGCTTCGGATGCGTCAACAGCCGTCAGACAGAGACACGCGAGGTCAGTGCAGGACAACGCGAATGGGATGTCTTCACCTTTCCACACGCCAACGAAGGCCTGCTGAAGATGACCATCACAGCACTCGACGCTGCTGGCAACACTCTCGCAGAACGCGTCCTGGAAGACGTTCCCGTAACCATCGACGAGGTGACCCGCTACAGCGGCGACCTCTTTGTTGGCAGCAGCGGCGCCGTGAGCTCACCCACACTAAGCATTAAAGCCGAAGGCGACTGGAAAGCCGTGCGGGATTACGACTTTTAAACGAAGACAATAACCATAACGAAAACCAAAACCCTCGCTCATCTAAGTCAAGCGAGGGTTTTGGTTTTCGTTCTTGGACAAGCCAAGCGGCGAAGCCGAGCGATGGCTTTCGGTTAACCTTATCTGAAGCTGTCAGTCAGCAGTTTGATTTCGATGGTTGGTGCTATGCGCTCGTAGAGGATGTTGTAGACGGCATCGAGGATGGGCATGTTAACGTGGAGGTGGCGGTTGATTTCCTTCATGCACTTAGTGCCGAAATATCCCTCGGCAATCATCTCCATCTCTACCTGCGCACTCTTGACGCTGTAGCCTTGTCCTATCATTTGTCCGAAGACCCGGTTGCGCGAGAACTGGCTGTAGCCGGTCACTATGAGGTCGCCCATATAACAGCTCTCGAAGATGGAACGCTGAATGGGATGAACGGTGGCGAGGAAACGGTTCATCTCCTGCAGGGCGTTTGACATAAGCACGGCCTGGAAGTTGTCGCCGTACTTGAGTCCGCGGCAGATGCCTGCAGCTATGGCGTAGACGTTCTTCAGCACGGAGGCATATTCTATGCCGATGACATCGCGCGAGGTCTTGGTCTTCACGTATGATGAGGCCATCATGTCGGCAAAGGCCTCGGCCTTGTCCTCGTCGGAGCAGCCCACCGTGAGGTATGTCAGACGTCCCAGTGCCACTTCCTCAGCGTGTGAGGGGCCTGCCAACACGGCGAGGTTCTCGTCGGGAACATTGTAGGCTTGATGGAAGTATTCCGACACGCACAGGTTGTCGTCAGGCACTATGCCTTTGATGGCCGTGAGGTTGAACTTATCGCGCAACCGCACCTTCAGCTTCTTGAGATGCCCTTTGAGATATGGTGATGGCGTGACCCAGATGAGGGTGTCACTCTTGCCGATTATGTCGTTGATGTCCGATGAGAAGTGTATGCGGTCAATGTCAAAATGCACACTGGTGAGGTACGCAGGGTTATGACACAGACGCTTGAACTCCTCTATGCGGTCGTCGCGCCGCATGTACCAGCAGATGCGATCATTCTTCTCAAGCATCATCTTGGCAATAGCCGTTGCCCAACTGCCGCCGCCCATGATGGCTATGGTGCCTATGGAGTCCACTGAGAGTTTAGAGTTTAAAGTTTATAGTTTAAAGGGAAGTCCATTGAACGTTGAACATTATCAATTTTCAACTTTCAACTTCGTCAGTATCTCTTCCAGCTCCTGCACGCTTGGCTTCTCTATGTCCAACTTATACTTCTTGATGACTTCACCTATCTGCTGCTGTACCTTCTGAGCCTTCTGCCCGGCAAGGTCGCTCACGAGGTTGTAGCCGCACTTATATAATATAGGTACTATCTCTTCCTTGATTCCTATGGCGGCGAATGCCTCGGGTTTGTCCTTTGGGATACGCTTCTCTGGCTTCATCTGCGGGAAGAGCATAATCTCGCCTATGGCGAACTTGCCCGTCATCAACATGGTAAGACGGTCGATGCCGATGCCGATGCCGCTGGTGGGAGGCATGCCATATTGCAGCGCACGCAGGAAGTCGTGGTCAATAATCATTGCCTCATCATCGCCCTTGGCAGCCAGACGCATCTGCTCCTTGAAGCGCTCCTCCTGGTCTATGGGGTCATTAAGCTCCGAGTATGCATTGGCCAGCTCCTTGCCGTTGACCATCAGTTCGAAGCGTTCCGTGAGTCCGGGTTTGCTGCGATGCATCTTTGTCAGGGGCGACATCTCCACAGGATAGTCGATGATGAACGTCGGCTGGATGAAGCTGCCCTCGCAGAACTCACCAAACAGCTCATCGATGAGCTTGCCCTTGCCCATGGTCTCATCCACGTCCATGCCTTTCTCACGGCAGAAGGCGCGAATTTCGTCCTCGCTCTTGCCCTCGCAGTCGAAGCCTGTCTTCTCCTTAATGGCGTCAAGGATGGGCAACCGACGATATGGGGCCTTGAAGCTGATGACGTTGCCATCAATCTCCACCTCTGGCTTGCCATTGACAGCGGTGCAAATCTCCTCAAGCATACGCTCAGTGAACGACATCATCCAATTGTAGTCTTTATACGAGACATAAAGCTCCATGCATGTGAACTCGGGGTTGTGGGTCTTGTCCATACCCTCGTTGCGGAAGTTCTTGCCCATTTCATACACACCCTCAAAACCGCCGACAATCAACCGTTTGAGATACAACTCCGTGGCAATGCGCATGTACATATCCTGGTTCAGAGCATTGAAGTGTGTGATGAACGGACGGGCCGTAGCACCTCCGGCAATCATCTGCAGGATGGGTGTCTCCACCTCGGTATATCCAGCCTCATCAAGTATGCGGCGCATGGTGCGCACGATGATGGCGCGCTTCTCGAACGTCTCCTTCACGCCAGCGTTGACCACAAGATCCACATACCTCTGCCGATAGCGCAGCTCAGGGTCGTCAAATGAGTCATAGACATTGCCGTCAGCATCTGTCTTCACCACGGGCAACGGCTTCAGGCTCTTGCTTAGCAGATGTATCTCCATCACATGAACGCTGATCTCACCCGTCTTTGTGCGGAACACATAACCCTTCACGCCGATGAAGTCGCCCAGGTCGAGCAACTTCTTGAAGACGACGTTGTAGAGGTCTTTATTCTCATCTGGGCAGATGGCATCGCGCTGGACGTAAATCTGTATGCGTCCCTTGGAGTCCTGCAGCTTGGCAAAACCCGCCTTGCCCATGATGCTCTTACTCATGATGCGTCCGGCAATACTCACAATGCGGCTGTTCTCGGGCGTAGCTGTCTCACGAACATCATTACCCTCCTCATCTTGCCCCACAATGGGCAGGTCTACGAAGTCCTTAACGATATCTGTGCTCCAGGCTGTGACAGGGAACTCGGCAGCGGGATAGGGCTCAATGCCCATGTCGCGCAACGCTTGCATATTCTGACGGCGAACAATCTCCTGTTCGCTCAACTCAAGTACTTTCAAATCCATGAATGTAAGACACGACCTGCGGTCGTAGTTTAAAGTTTATTGTTTAAAGTTTAAAGACAGTTCAATTTTCAACTTTCGGTCGCAAAGATAATATAAAAAGATTGCAACTTGCGGCCCTAACGCCAATAAAAGCGTCGCCGTTAAGAAACTTTTGCAATTTTTCCGCCACTCACATGCGATGTTGTCAATATTTGTTCCTACTTTTGCGCCCACTCTTCAATGTTCAATGTTCAATGGTCAATAGTCAAATTATGAACCGCGAAGTTTGGGTCGACTGGATGCGCGTCATTGCCTGCTTGATGGTGATGACCGTTCACAGCACAGAACCGTTCTATCTTGGTGGTGAGGGGTCGCTTATTCTCACAGCAGCAGATGCGCGATGGGTGGCGTTCTTCGATACTTTTGTACGCGCCTGCGTACCTTTGTTTGTAGTAGCCAGTAGCTATCTGCAGTTCCCATTGCACTATTCCACAGGCGAGTTTCTGCGTCGCAGGATGGTGCGCGTGGTGGTGCCGTTTGCCGTGTGGACGCTGGTCTACGCCATTGTGTGGGGCCAACCTGTGGACAACCTGCGCAGCCTGCTGCTCAACTTCAACTACGCTGCCGGCCACCTGTGGTTTGTCTACATGCTTGTGGGGCTATATCTGCTGATGCCTCTGCTGTCGCCTTGGGCCCAGCGCGTGGGCAAACGTGAACTACGGTTCTATCTCATTCTGTGCTTCATCACCACTCTGCTACCCTTTGTGCGTGCGTGGGCTGGCGGCACGCCACCAGTGATATACGGTCCGACAGGCATCCCCAATCCGGCCCGCTATCCACTGTGGGGCGAAGCCAGCTGGAACGCCTATGGTCTCTGTTACTACCTAAGCGGCTTCGTCGGCTACATGCTGCTGGGGCTGTACCTGCGGCGCTTCGTCGGAACATGGTCGTGGCGACGCACGCTGGCGGTTGGTCTGCCAGTCTGGCTTGTGGGCTTCGCCATCTGCTACTTTGGCTTCCTCTTTGCCGTGGAGGCCGATGCCCAAGGTATCTACCCTGTCGAAGGCCCCACAGCGCTGGCTGCTGTGTGGGAGACAACTTGGATCAACGACACCGCCAGCGTGGCACTAATGACAGTGGGATGGATAGTGCTGATGCGCAAGTTCACGGCCTCAGGACATTTCTACCAGCGCATACTGCTACCCATCTCTCGCGCCAGCTATGGCATGTATCTCTGCCACATGATTGTGTTGGCTGCCGTCAGCGGCTGGCTACGCACAACGTTGGGAACAGGTGGCGACGGCATTTGTGGGATATGGACTACACCCCTGCAAATCATCCTCACAGCAGTGGCCACATTCATCGCCACAGCCGTGATGAGCATCATAGTGCAACGCATCCCCCGCATAGGCAAGTGGATTGTGGGATAACTCACACCTCCCAGATGCTATCGTGCCAACGGATTTCGGGCGGGATACCCGGCTCATGCATCACCACAGCAATAACAGGATAACGGACAGGCATGTGAGAAGGATGTTGCAGTTTCCACGCAATCATGGCACGCCACAACAACGTTCGCTTTTTGGACGTTATTGCATCCTCTGCATTCCACTCCTCACCATGTCGCGTCTTCACCTCCACGAAATAAAGTGTTTCATCCTTACGCGCAATAATGTCCACCTCCTTATGTTGATGGCGCCAGTTGCGAGCCAGTATCTCGAACCCACGCTCCAGCATATACTGCGCCGCCACATCTTCACCCCATTTGCCAAATGCATTGTGTATTGCCATGATGGTTGCCTTTAATAATGGTCGCAAAGGTAAGGTTTTTGTAGCAAAAGTAAAGTTTTTTGGGGATATTTATTTGTTTTACGCATAAAATACGCATAAAAGATGTTAGTTCCCCAAGAAATAATTGTATATTTGCACCGTGAAAGACGCGGCTGTGCCGCAGTTGAAAGTTTATTGTTTAGTGTTTAAAGTCAGTTGAAAGACACGACCTTCGGTCGTAGTTTAAAGTTTAAAGTTGAAAATCGTGAAATCATAAAATTGTGAAATAGTAAAATCGTAAAATCTATCTATGAATATTGGAGACAAAGCGCCCGAGATTCTGGGCAAGGACGAACAGGGACGGGACATCCGTCTTAGTGACTACAAGGGTCGTAAGCTGGTGCTCTACTTCTATCCGAAGGACAACACCAGCGGCTGTACGGCTGAGGCTTGCAGCCTCCGTGACCATTATGGTGAATTGCAAGGTGCAGGCTATGAGGTAGTGGGCGTGAGCAAGGACTCTGCTTCCTCACACGTTAAGTTCAAGGAGAAGCATACTCTCCCCTTCCCGCTTATTGCCGATGTTGACAAGACACTGATGGAAGCAATGGGTGCATGGGGCGAGAAGGTGATGTACGGCAAAAAGACGATGGGCACCATCCGCACCACGTTTATCATCAACGAAGAAGGCATCATTGAGCAGATCTTTGCTGGCAAACAAGTGAAGACCAAAGAGCATGCCGAGCAGATTTTGAACATTGAACATTGAACATTGAAAATCGTAAATCGTAAATTGTAAATTGTCAAATCGTAAAATTAATGGGATTGTATAATTAATGTGGTTGTCTAATAAGGATAAGGTGTTGTTCGCACTCTTGCGCGCCTCGCTATGGGATACGCATAAGGACTATAGCAAGGTGGCGCTGCAGCACGCCCATATCCAGGCTTTGACAAAGATAGCAAGACAGCAGGCCGTTGCTGGGCTCATAGCACACGCACTGATAGACACAGGGGTCAAGATGGAACATAAGGACATCATGGATGTCTACAACATGCAGCGCAGCATACAGCTCAAGAACGAACAAATAGACGATGCCGTTGTTGAACTCTGCCAGATTATGGAGAGAGAAGGCATACGCATCATTGTATTCAAGGGCCAGACGGTGGGAGCGCTCTATCCAGACCACAGCCTGCGTCAGAGCGGCGATATAGATTTCTACTGCTGCCACGATGACTGGAAGAAAGCCATACACTATTTCAGGGACAAGGAAGGGCTCAAGATTGACGACATGGGCTCCAGCAAAGACGTCTCTTTCCAACGCAACAACATTATTTACGAGATGCATAACCAGTTGACATCTTTCAACTATCCTATGCATAACAGATACTGGAAGAGAGTCGTCATGCCAGAAATCCTCTCACATCCATATACCGTGAGGGTGAAGGAGTACGATGTACCCACCCTCGCCCCCACATATAACGCCCTGTTTGTCTTTGCACACATCTTCAGGCATCTCATCTTAGAGGGCATCGCACTAAGGCAGTTCTGCGACTGGGCGCGCGTGCTCGACGTTCAACACGATGAGATAGATGTTGCACTGCTTGAGCGCCACTTGTGCGGTTTGGGGCTGCACAAAGCATATTGTGGACTCGGAGCAATGCTCACAAAGCTGCTCGGACTACAAAGCGAAAAATTTCCCTTCGCCATATCCGAAGATGACGAGAAACGCCTGCCAGCACTATGGGAGAACATGCTCCAGCGAGGCAACTTCGGGAAAAGCGTGCGCTACCGCACAAAGAATATAATCACACACTCAATCGAGCACATCTGGCAAATGTCCAAGCAGGCACGTGAATTCCATCACTATGCCCCCGCGGAGGCGTGGTGGCATATTCCGGCCTTAGTCGGATGGTGGGTGCTCAAGAGCTGGCGGTGGATGACAAATACCTTGCGGCCAAAGCACCACTGATATTATGCCAAACGCTGAAGACAGCACCTGGAATGTTAGCAAGAGGATATGCGGCAAAATGCATCACCGCCAAAGACGATGCAAGGCCGCTGTTCTGCATACCTACTTCAATGCTGACAGCTACACACTTGGGGGCGGAAAGGCGTAGCAGCCGACCTATCAAAAAACCGATAGAGAACCCCAATAAATTGTGTAGCATCACAACGAGGATGACTATTAAACCTCCCAGCATCAGACGGTCGGCGTTGTGCGACACTACTATGCCCACCACAATCGCTATCACCACCGACGAGAAGGCTGGCAGATAGGGTGTCACTCTTTGGGTCAATGCCGGCATGTAGCGCTGGAACAGCAGCCCCACGACAATTGGTGCAATGACAACATAAACAATGCTCAGCAACATACCAAGCGTATCTACATCGACCATCGTACCAGCCATCAGCCATACTAACAGCGGCGTCAGGACTGGAGCCAGCAGCGTAGAGGTAGCCGTCATGCCAACCGAGAGGGCCAAGTCGCCCTTGGCCAGATACGTGATGACGTTGGAAGCTGTGCCACCCGGACAACAGCCGACAAGGATTACGCCCAGCGCCAGTTCCTTGGGCAGCGAGAACGCCCATGCCAGTACGAAGGCCAGTAGCGGCATCACTGTGAATTGAGCCAAACAGCCGATGAGAATATCCTTGGGTCGGCTCAGCACAACCTTGAAATCGTTGGGCGAAAGCGTCAGCCCCATACTGAACATAATCAAGCCTAACATTGGGTTGATGACCCATGTGTCCATCCACACGAATGATGCCGGGAATAACAGCGCGACAGCTGCTACCAGCAGCACAATTGCGCCCATCCATCGGGCTATGAAATCACAAATATTCTTCATTGTTATTCAATTCATAATGCACAATTCACAATCCCATTTATTTTACAATCCCATTTATTTCACGATTTCACAATTTCACGAATTTACGAGTTCCAATGTTCAATGGTCAACGTTCAATGGTCAATGTTCAATGGTCAATGGACTTCCCTTTAAACTTTAAACCTTAAACTTTAAACTACGACCTCAGGTCGTGTCTTTAAATGTATTTCACTGGCATTATCATCGCCGCGATGACCTTCCTCACTATTGGCATCTGGCATCCAATCGTTATCAAAACAGAGTATTACTGGGGCACTCGTCCTTGGATTGTCTACTTACTCGTTGGCGTGTGCTGCTGCATCGCTGCCCTTTTCATCGAAAACATCTATCTCTCGTCCTTCCTCGGTGTATTTGGTGCGTCTGCTATATGGGGCATAGGCGAATTGTTCTCGCAAAAAAAGCGCGTACAGAAGGGTTGGTTCCCAATGAATCCCAAGCGCAAGCACACTTATTAAATGAGTCCACTTTAAAACGCCTTAAGACCCAGATTCTCTATTTCCTCTTCTGTAGTCGCCCAGCTGGTGACGAAGCGACAGGCGGTATGACACTCATCCACAGGACACCACACCTCAAAGCCGATGCTCTTGCGCAGACGCTCCAAGTTGTCGTTCGGAATGATGTAGAACTGCTGATTTGTGGGCGAGTCGATGAATGGCTGGTAACCCATGCGCTCCACAAAGAGGCTGCGCAGTTGCATGGCCAGCGTCACGGCTTGGCGGCCAATGGCCATATACAATGGCTCGCCATTGACTTTCGTGAACAGCGCCTCAAACTGCACGCCCACTACCCTGCTCTTGGCCAGTAGCGCCCCGTGGCGCTTGATGCGGCTGAGCATGTGGATAGGGGCATCGCCGTTGGGGAACACCACCGCCTCGCCACACAGCGCGCCGCATTTCGTGCCACCGATGTAGAAGACGTCCGACAGCTGAGCCAGTAGCGGCAGCGTCACATCCGGGCTCGCCGCCAGCCCGTAGGCCAGCCGAGCGCCATCCACATAGAGCAGCAGGCCATATTGCTTGCATACCTCATGCAGAGCCATCAGCTCATCAGCCGTATAAAGCGTGCCCAACTCGGTGGGGAAGGTGATATAGACCATTCCGGGCCGCACCATGTGCTCGGCCGTATCATCAGCATAATATGCCGTGAGCCACGCCCGCAGCTCCCCGACAGCGAGCTTACCCTCGTGAGCCGGTAGAGCGATGACCTTATGCCCCGTGAACTCCACGGCACCCGCCTCGTGTACGTTGATGTGCGCCGTTTCTGCACATAGCACTCCCTCATAAGGTTGCAGCACACAGTCGATGATTGTGGCGTTGGTCTGCGTGCCGCCGGCGAGGAACCAAATCTGAGCATCAGGCGCCTCGCAGGCCTCACGAATCATAGCCCGCGCCTGCTCACTGAAGCAATCGTCGCCATAGCTCTGTGTCCGCTCCTCGTTCGTCTCTACAAGATGCCGCAACACAGCCTCGTGCGCCCCATTGTTGTAATCACTTTCCAGATGTATCATATCGCTACAAAACTCACATTCGCAATGTCTGCAATGACAGTCACTATTTTACAATTTTACGATTTTCTAATTCATTGATGGGTGCAAAAATAGAGGATTTATTTCAATTATTGTACGTTTTGTGCATTAAAGATGTTAAAAAACTAAGTTTTATTTGGTCATAATAGCAAAATATGAGTATTTTTGACGCGTCTGCGCAGCAGTTGAACAGTGAAAAGTGAACAATGAACACGATATGATTCGGAAAGTCTTTGTCTTTAGCGCAATGCTAATGATGGCTATTAGCATATGGGCAGCCCACAAGGTAGCGGCACCTCAGAACATCTTTGCACGCGAGAGTATGTCGCTCAACGGCGATTGGCATTATTTTGTCGACCCACAGGAACAGGGTTATTACGACTCCTGGATGAATCCTGTGCGCTGGGGTGCTCAAGGATTTCCGCTCGCAGCGCCGCCTGCTGCCCGGCATACAGGACCTCTACAATCGCAAAGGGCTCTACAGCGACCAGGGGCAGCGCAAAAAAGCTTCCTACGTGCTACAGGAATGGTACAGCCGCAGGCAGTAGTTGAAAGTTGAAAGAGGCGCCAATAGGTATCGAAATATCGTGATAACGTGATATCGAAATAACGACTGGCGCCATCGAGAAATCGTAAATTGTAAATTGTAAAATTATAAATTAAAGGGATTGTGAATTGTGAATTGACTTCATTTTTTATCCTGAACAGCATAATGCTTGGCATCGGTCTAGCTATGGACGCTTTCTCGGTGTCGCTTGCCAATGGACTGACGGAACCACACATGCGCAAGCGAAGATACTGCGCTATCGCTGGTGTGTTTGGTTTCTTTCAGGGCTTTATGCCGATGGTGGGATGGCTTTGCGTTCATACCATAGCACAGAGTTTTCATGCATTTGAGAAATGGATTCCGTGGATTGCCCTCATACTGTTGCTGTCCATCGGAGGAAAGATGTTGATAGAAGGCATCCGCGGCACAGACAGTGACGTTGATATGCCGTTGAAAATAGGCTCAGGCGCTCTGCTCATTCAGGGCATCGCCACATCCATCGATGCTCTCTCGGTAGGCTTCACTATTGCTGAATACGGGTTTATGATGGCTTTAGTCTGTGCTACGATTATTGCCGTTATCACCTTTATAATAAGTATTTGCGGCCTGATTATAGGACGCAAACTCGGGACTACCCTTGCAGACAAGGCTTCTATACTCGGAGGGGTCATCCTCATTGCTATCGGCATTGAAATATTTTTTAGTTCATAATTCACAATTATCAAATTAATCATGAACATCGAAGAAGTACGAGAATATACATTGTCTCTCCCTGGAGTAACCGAAGACCAGCCGTTTGGCGATGACAACATCACTTTCCGACTGGAGGGAAAGATATTTCTCTGCCTTTGGCTGGGCGGCGACGAGCATGACATAAATGATGCTTCAGAGCCCAGACTGGCTCTTAAGTTGTCGCCTGAAAGTAATGAGGAGCTTCGAGGACAGTTTGCAGCTGTGACCCCTGCATGGCATTGGAACAAGAAGCATTGGAGTGATGTGTACTACGAACAGGTAAAAGATGCGCTGGTTCAGGAATGGATTCGCGAGTCCTATCAGCTTGTGGCGTCTAAACTACCCAAAGCTATAAGACAGAAATATCAAATTCTCCAAGCATGAAGCCTCCGGTAAATATTGTAGTAATGGATTGATGAAACAAAACTATATGATTATGAAAAAATTATTTTTCTGCCTTATGGCAATGATGGGCGTGCTGACCCTTTCGGCACAGAGTGTGTATGAAAATGAAGTGATTAACAACATCATGGCGCGTCGCTCCATACGCAAGTATCTCGACAAGCCAGTTGAGCATGAGAAGTTGGCGACTGTGGCCCTTGCCGGCATCAACGCTCCAAGCGCCATGAACCGCCAGAACTGGGCTGTGCGGATCATCGAAGACCAGAATCTGTTGGCCGACGTGAAAGGCATGTGCCGCAATGCCCCTAACCTCATATGTGTCTGCGCTCCCGCTGACGGTCGCTTCGACCTTGATGCCGGGCTCATGGGACAGAACATGATGCTGGCAGCTCAGGCTCTCGGCCTCGGCACCTGCATCCAGACAGGCCCCATCCGTTTCCTCACTACTGACGAAAAAGCCAAAGCCTTTCGCGAAAGTCTCGACATCCCCGAAGGCTTTAAACTGCTTTATGTCATCTCCATCGGCTACCCCGACGAGCAGCCCGATGCCAAGCCACGCGATGCTTCAAAGGTGAAGTACATCAAATAATCATACGTGCTGCGCAATTATGAATTATGAATTATGAATTGTGAATTGTGAATTGTGGATTATGAATCGTAGTTTATCTCAAAAGGCTCTTCGGGCCGTCGTAGCCGTCGCTACATTGATGGGCCTCGTCAGCATTCAGGCGCAGACGATGCGCGACTCCGTCTACTTGGCACTCCGACATCGAGGTCACACGCCAACTGGCTTCCGCCCTTGTGGCCCGCCTCCATGCCGACCCCACCTTCCTCCAGCTTATGACTGCCGCCCGCGCCGAGTACGAGAGCTTGATCGACGGCATTGACGAGCAGCCAATAGACAATGGTCAACGGTCAATGGTCAATGGTCAACGTTCAATGGTTAATGGTCAGTGGACAATGGTCAGCGGACAATGGTCAATGGTCAAACCCACCACCACAGGCGTGTATATACATAATGGCAAGAAAGTATTAAAGTGAAAAATGAAAATTCACAATTCTTTGCGAGCAAAGCATGTTTTTTGTGCTTTCTCCAGGGAATAAAACATCATCATCAGGGCAAATGATTGAGTCCACGCACATGGACTCTTGAGTCCACGCACATGGGCTCATGAGTCCGCGCACATGGACTCATGAGTCCGCGCACATGGACTCAAAGAAATGTCCGGATGATGAACAAAAAACGTGCATAGAATGTATGGCTATCGTCCGGATATGCAATTAGCTGTCACATCGTCAGCATATCATAAGGTGTTAAGATTTATGTTTTTTTAGCCGGAAATCGTCCGAGTGTCAACGTAATTGTGTATCTTTGCGAGTAATAATTGGACATTACACAATGAATAGCAGAAATACCTCTCCCATGCAGTCGCTCCTTTCTGCACTCCGAGAGCAGATGTCAACGGGAATGAAAGGCGGCATCTATCACAAGACACAGATAGATCTGACGTACAACTCTAACCATATAGAGGGCAGCCGACTGACGCATGAGCAGACACGCTTCATCTTCGAGACCAATACCATCGGTATTGCTGGCGACGAGGCTGTCAACGTAAACGACATCATAGAGACGGTGAACCACTTCCGCTGTATAGACCTGATTATCGAACATGCCACCGACGAGTTGACGGCCGACTTCATCAAACAGTTGCACAGGGTATTGAAAACGGGTACTTCTGACAGCCGCAAAGACTGGTTTGCCGTAGGGGATTACAAACGAATGCCTAACGAAGTGGGCGGCGAAGCCACATGCCCGCCTGAGCAAGTGAACGACCAGATGGAGGCCTTGCTCTGCGAGTACAATAAGTGTCGGCGTGACTTTGAGGACATACTCGACCTGCATGTACGCTTCGAGCGCATCCATCCTTTCCAAGATGGCAATGGGCGTGTGGGGCGACTCGTCATGTTCAAGGAGTGCCTTCGTAGCGACATTGTGCCGTTTATCATCACCGACGAGCTGAAGATGTTCTATTATCGCGGCCTGCGCGAATGGGGGCATACCAATGGCTACCTGACCGACACCTGCCTGACGGCACAAGACCAATACAAAGCGGCACTCGACTATTTTAGGATCAACTACTTATGCTTATCCGGGGGCTGCTTCGGCCTTCGTCATAAAACCTACATGCTGTCATGTTAACCTACATAACCCTATCCTACACATTCACAACATGTTAGATGGCGTTTATGTAGGCATGTAGGTTGTTTTCGGCAAAACCGCCGTAGTGAGCGCGCGCGAAGAAGGTACCTTGTTCGCCAACGTCACTTCGTCGAAGTAATCGTCTCTCCTTGGCGATCATATATACATACATTGTAAAGCTATACAGAATAGAAATAGAGAAAAATGGTTCTCTTTAGGCAAATTCTCTGGGATAAGTGCTGTAATTAGGGTTCGCTAATTTATTTCACGCCCCATTGCATATGACAGGCAAAAACAGGAATGAGGTAGTCCTCGTTGTTGTATAATTGCCCGATGATTGTCTTCTGTGCAAATATTTCGGAAAAGAGACGCAGAAGTCCCCTTAGGAACTTCATTACGTTCTTAGCGAAGAAACAAGCTCCTATCCACGTGTCGGCGGTCTCGTCAAGCTTGGCTCGGATATCGTTTGCCCGATAAACCCTTTTGGAGGTTCCAAAGGTTGCCTCAATCTCATTGCGTTCCCCAACAGCCCTTTTCCTGTCCTGCAAACGCTGGTCGTTCTCTTCCTTCGGAGGCCTTCCCAGCGGATGGTTGAAGCAGTCTATGTGTTTCTCCTTGATATATTTCCTGTTGTCTTTCCCGAGATATATCTTGTCCGCCTGGACTTCCTTCGGAAAGAGACCGAAGCGCTGCCTGTAGAGTTCTGTCTGGGGGATTAGGTCGGTGCTTTCGTTGTAAGCGTCCCAACTGAGGTGGTCCACGTAGGTATAGCCGTTAACGATACTGGCTCCGACCTTCGCACCGAACTCGACCCTGGCCTTTGCCTTGCCCCTGACGATTGGGCGCAGGTGTGGCTGGTAGATGCTGATGATGCGGTCCGCGCAGGTGCGGACACCCTGCTCAAACATCATCTTCTGCCGCTCGAACATCTTGAAAGCCGCCTGGAGGCACTTGCGGTCGCGACGGTTGAAGCATTGCAGGAGATTACTTGCCTGCTTGCCGAGAAAGTCCAGAAAGGCCTGAATGTCAGCCTGAAGGCATCGTATCTGTACCAGTTTGGTCTTGTCAACCAGCCTCTTGCTCTTACGCTTCTTCTTGGTGTAGCTCACGAAAGCATGACGGGCTTCCACCCGGTGAGTCTGCGGCTTCCTGATATGATAACGGGTGCAGAACTTGTCGAGCAGCCGGTCTATCAGACGGCTCCCGTCCTCGAGCAGGTTGGTGTCGGTCGGATAACGGACTTCCGCATCACAGCAGGTAGCGTCAACCTTCAGCGTACCGCCGTGCTCATGCCCGTCTGTGTCGCCCTCTTCCGACTGAGGCTTGCGGCCCTCTGCTTCGGCCAGCATCAGTGTCAGCATATTGAAGAACTTCTCGTCAAGGCGCTTGCGCACCAGCACGAACAGTTCCGGTACGAACACAGGCTTTTCCGTAAAGGAGGGAAGACCCAGCAGATACTGCATGTAGGGATTCGCCTGGATGGCCTGGATGGTCTTCGCATCACTCAGGTTCTCCACATGTTTCACAATCAGAGCCCCAACGATCATACGGGCTGGCTTGTTGCCTGCGCCGTTGTGGACATTCCTCAGACGCTTGTTGTACTCCTTCTCTATCTTGTCCCAGGGAAGGCTGTCTGAAAGTCTGACCCAACGGTTGGACTTGCTCAGACAAGAAAGCGTGTGCTCCAACTCAAACAGGTCGTGAGTGTGGTATTGTGAGTAGTATTTCATGAAGTCCTTCTCGATTTTAACGCGCAAAGATAGGCCTTTTCCCCGAAACAAACAAACATAAAGAGTTATATCATGTTAAATATCAGGCGGATGCAATTATTTGGCAAACCCTATCTTAATACCATAATCATTATTAAGATGAGCACCATGCATCACCCAGCAAGACAATGATAAAGCAAAAAAGCCGAAATCGCAATTGGATTCCGGCTTAAAAATTACTAAATATTTGTCAGATTGCTATGAACGTCTTTTTACTACCTTTATTAACAGCTCTATAGGCACTTAATCAATATTCCAATAAGCACTTGGATCACCATCAAGGACAGTATCTATATCATCATCGCTCCAACCCATTTCATCTTGAGCATAAGAACCCGCATATCTTTCATATGTTTGTCTTTCATATGAACTATGATTGTTAGATTGCTTTCGAGAAAATGCGTTTACAACATCTTCTTTCCCGTCTTTAATCAAAGTGAATTTTCCCCCATAAGAAGTTAAGATATTGTCATATATACAGGGAAACAATTCCTCACCCGAAGGTCTGATAACTCCGTACTTTCCATCTTTTTTAACATGGATAAATCCCATGACAGAGTTTACATCTTCATAATTGGAAGTGCTTATAATGCTTTCGTCCCATAAGACGTACCCCTTGACACCTTCTTTCGAGAATTCAATAATATCTGATTTTCCATCTTTGCTGCAATACAGATAATTAATGCTAATGCAATTATCCAAAACCAGATGGCCATTATCTAAATTGAAAAGCTTGAACTTGTCACCTTCTCTTGCAATTATAAAACAAATGTTTATCCATTTGGACATATCTTTTATCATTCTTTTATGCAAACATCCTTTTAAGAGAATATTCTTGGGTTTGTATAACATTATTTCATCCAACACTGGCTCTGAAACAATTTCCCCTTTGTAGGAAATCAATCCATATTTATTTCCTCTTTTGCTAATAAATAAACATCCATCATTACCAAAATGATCACTTCCTATCATAAAACAAACATCATATTCCGTGGCAGGTATTTTCCTATACAACAAGCCGTCTTCCACCCACACATTGAAATGTGAATCTTGATAAGAATAAAACAAAGTATGGCGATATTTTGGAGATTCATAAAAAGGCTTAAGTAATACGTTCCCCTCAATGTCTAATGCACCATATTTCTCACCACTTTTGTAAATTATTTGGGGATGACTTTCCCAATCAGAAAAAAAGATATTATCGTAAACATCCGATTCCGTATTCTTTGATAGATTAAACAGAAATTCGCCAGTTTCCGTCGTTACAATTAAGAATATAGTTTTTTTGGCTCACCAGTAAATCCCTGTGTTTATCCGTATATCATTGATAGCCTATAAAGGAAGAAGTCCACATCGATTACTCCTCTAAGCTGTGCACGAAATT
>CAJOEI010000031.1 GCA_905233465.1 uncultured Bacteroidaceae bacterium
CCTGGAAGTTTTCAGTGAAACGCCCGGATGTTTTAGTGTAAACCTCCTGGATCATCAACCGCTAACCCCCGGGCCTTTTACCGCTAAAATGTTAAAAAATATAACTGCTTAATATGTAGCATATTACGCGGCTCTAATTTGAATCTGTATTAACTCATCCAACGGTCACAGGAAGACGGCAATATCCTCTGTCGGGATGCGCGGCGGACGCACGGCGTCCTCCACACGATGTCCGACGGCAATGACGGCTCCCACGGTCTCGTCGGCGGGTATGTTCATCATGCGGCGCAGGATGTCGGCATCACGTATGCCTATGACGAGTGTGTCGAGCCCGATCTCTGCGGCCTTGAGTAGGAAATACGCTCCCTGCAGGCCGAGGTCATACCAGCCCCAGCCATTGCCGCCCTCGTTGTCGGGTTGCCCTTCGAGGTTGAAGCCCACGATGTTGTGCTTGAATGTTGTCACAACCAGTGCTCCCACTCCCTCGGTCTTACCGAAGTTGCCTGTGGCGAATGCGCTGCGCACGGCAGTGATGGCCTCCGGCGTGCGGGCAACATAGTAGCGGCTCGTCTGTTTGTTCTTCCACGATGGTGCTTCCTGTGCGAAGCGGATGACCTCCAGCAGCTCAGCGTCAGTGACGGGGCGTGTGGGGTCGTACTTGCGTATGCTGCGGCGCGTAGCCGCAATTGAGTTCAATTCATAATTCATAATTGACAATTCATAATTCGTAATTCATGATTCACAATTCATAATTGACAATTCATAATTCATAGTGAACCATTGAACATTGTCAATTGTGAATTGTCAATTGTGAATCCTGTGGCCTATTGAACCACTTTCCTGTTCCGGCCTACGTACAGTCCGTGTCGCGGCTTTGCCACACGCTGTCCGGCGGGCGTGAAGAGTGGACTTGGTGTGTGTCCGTGCTGTCTGACATCCGTCAGGCCAACGGTGATAAAGCCTTGGATGCCAATAAAGTCAGGCCGGGTCGCACCGCTGGTGAGCTGGAGGTAAGCCTTTGCTGGAGGCACGACATCGCCCACACGGCATTTGTAGAACCCCATGCCCGAAGCCCCATTATCCAGAACGTAGATGTTAGTTGATGCTACGGCATAGCCCTCGTGTGCTGTCACAGCATGCAGCAGATTTGTGCCCAGCGGACTGGCTACGTCGGTGATTGGCAGACGGTATGTGCCGGCTATGCCCTTGAGCAGCAGTCCAGTGGCTGGCGGCGCAGCACTGACCTCGCTGATGCCGATGCGTTCGTCGTACTCCTTTTGTACGATGTATGCATTCGTCAGTCCCGAACTGGTCAGGTTGATGGGGTAGTTGCAACCTAACGTGGCGAGGCCTTCAGTACCTATTTCAATGCCAACAAACCTGGCGTCATACGTGGTGGTGGATGGCATGCATCCGGCGTATGATGATGTGACGGCGAGAGTGCCGGGACGATTTAAGACGTAGCTGAAGCCGCCAGTGGAGTGGATGTGAATGTTGTCGAGGCGGAACGCTGAGTAGTAGCGTCCTGCCACGAGGTAGAAGCCAGCGACATCGGCACTCGTTCCCTCAGGCAGGGAGAACGTGCCCGTGCTGCCGTTGGAGATGCTCCACTTCACGTTGCGGGCGTTGCGGTCAACCAGCAGGGTGTAGTGGTGCCAAACGCCGGCCGGCAGGTCGGTTGTCGTCGCCGTGCCGTTGACGGTATATGTCGTTGACGATTTTGGTGCTGTGATGTCGAAGAGCATGTTGGCGTTGCCGTTGATGGCGGCGTAGTTGTCCCAGTTGTTTGAGGGCATGATGCCGCCACGGCTCATGACGCAGAACTCCACAGGGTCGGTGTTGGCTGGTGTCACGGCGAGATCAAACTCCACGGCATAGCTTGGCACCGTGGAAACGTCCACGGCATCGGCAAGGGTGTAGTAGGCAAAGCGCGTGTTAGTGGTACCTGTGTTCACGGCGAAATGGCGTCCGTGTGCCTCGTCGCTGTCGATGTTCATGGTGGCCCCCCAGCTGATCCATCCGCTGACGTTGGTGGCTCTCTCGTAGTCCTCGTCGTAGAAGTGGCGTATGATTTCGGCCTCCGTCGTCACGCCGTCCAGATCGGTGAAGGTGGCGCGCAGCGTCGGTACCACGGTCTTGTTGCCGTAGGTGAAGGGTGTCGCCGCGATGTCTACCACGGGCAGTAGAATGCCTTCGTCTGTAGGCTGTAGGCTGTTCTCGGAGATGACGGCATCGGTGCATGTCGTAGGTGTGCCGGTTCCAACGACGAGCTGCAAGTGCCCGTTGGCGTGCCTGAGCGATGCTCCGCTGATGCCCTCGACTATGATATCGCTGACGTTGCCGACGAGTTGTGTCACGCTGCCAAGGTCGTAGGTGGCATCGGACAGCGGGCCGTTGGCAACAATCTCCAGCACTGGGGCCAGATAGCGCGGGCCGTAGGCCGTCCACTCGTTGCCGCTCTTCGTGTTGAGGGTCAGGGTGGCGACATTGATCTTGTCAGAGGTGAAGTCGTCACGGACGTCAACCACTAAGCGTGCGCCGTGGTTGAGTGTCAGGGTGCTGGTGGTGATGGTGCCGATGGTGTTTTCTCCTCCTGGGAGGATGGCTGCACCGTAGTCTGCCGTGATGCCTCGGTTGAATGTGCCGTCTGTTGAGCTCAGCGTGGCGAAGCGGTTGAGCCACACGGGGCTGTTCTGTAGTGTGCCGTTGCACATCAGCGTGCCGCCCCACACATCGGTCTGCCCTGTGTGGGTGTGGGTGGTGGCGGAGAGCCGCAGCGTGCCGCCACCCTGCTTGGTGAGGCGTGTCGTGCCGCTGAGAGTACCCTTTAGGGTGTGGACGTAGTCGTCCTTGACGGTGATGTTGTTGTTGTCGTTGTTGCCCTGCACCCATATCGGCGTGTTGACGGTGATGACGGCCGGACGTGCGCCGTCGGCGAGGGTGTAGGTGGTGGCTGTGCTGGTGTTATCGCAGATGAGTGCGTGCTTGCCGTTGAGGCTGGTGCCGATGGTGGCGCCGGGTGTTATCTCCGTGCGTCCACTGTTGGTGAGTGGCGGTGGGGCCAGAGTGATGCCTTCCATTTCTCCGAGGAAGAAGCTGGTGTGTGGCGGCTGGTTGTAGGCCATCATCTGCCAGACCATGGCTTGGCGATACTGGTGGTCAAACCAGAGCGATGGCATGGTGAATGCCGTGCCGATGCCCGTGGTATAGACACGGAGGTTGGCACCGCAGCGCAGCACTATCTCCTCGCGCCAGTCGCCGATGATGTCGCCCTGGAAGCAGGGGTTGTTCTTTGAGTCGTTGTTCATGTTACAGCCCGTAGAAGCGAAGATACGCCCCCAACCGGGCTTGTCGATCTTAGCATCCTTGGCGGTGCCGGGGCTGTTGAGGACTTCCGAGCACAGGTCGCCATCCCAGTAGATGCGGAAGTTGAGGTCGCCCCATCCGATGAGTTCTCCTAACTCGCCGATGACCTTGTTGGCGACCGAGCTTATCATGCCTGTCTGCACGGAGCGCCCCACAGAGCCGGGGTAGCTGTTGGTGAAGTTGGCCATGAGGGCGCGGCCGTCGTCGCTGCTGCTTGTCTGGCGGAAATAGAGCTCGCTCGTCGTGGCGTTGCGGTAGTTGCACGAGGGCTTTTCCTCGTTGCAGGCGAAGACCTCCAGTCCACGGCGGTAGGGGTCGAGGTCGCCGACATGGATGGCATCGCCGTGGCCAAGGCCCGTGGTGCTCAGTCCGCGCCCGTTGTCGTCGATGACCATCGAGCCATAGACAATCTCGTCACGTCCGTCTTCATCGACATCTGCCACGACGTAGTTGTGGTTTCCCTGTCCGTACCAAGGGCTGTTGCTGCTGTTGTTGTTCCAGCGCCAGCGCTCGCTCCAGGTGTGGCTGGCGTGGTTGAGGTCCATGGCAATCATCTTGTGGCGGGTGTATATGCCTCTGGCCAAGAAAAGGCTTGCCTTGCGTCCGTCGAGGAAAGGCGCGCCAAAGAAATACTTCGAGGATCGGTGGCCGTAGTCGTCGCCCCAAGCGTTTTTCTCGCTTGACTCGCCGTTCTCGAAGCGTGGCAGTGGGAAGTCGGTGACCTGATATGGCGCGGCAGTGCGTCCGTTCATATATATGAGGTACTCGGCTCCGGTGTGTGTCCATGCGTATTGTTGGTCGCTGTGGCTCTTCATCTTGTCGCGTGTGTTCACGCTCATGTTGCCTACGGTCCAGAGCTGTGTGCGCCCGTCGGAGGCGTAGACAATCATGTTGTCGGCACCGCGCAGGACAACTTCGGCCTGTCCGTCCTCGTCCCAGTCATAGGCGATGATGTCAATCTCGGTGGAGTTGAGGCTGACCATATTGGGACCGCAGTCTATGCGCCACATCAGCGTGGCGGCTCCCGTCTGCCAATTGACGTCGTAGGCATCCAGCACCACGAACTCGTTTGAGTTGACGGGGTAGAGCTCGCTGCCGTTCCACGCGTCGTAGGTGTTGAGGCGCTTGATGATGATTTCCAGCTGTCCGTCGCCGTCGAGGTCTGCCATCTCGGCATCGTTGGGCTCATAGTGTGTGGTCACGTCGTTGCCGTTGCGGTCGTAGACGGCTGCGAGGGCGATGTCGAGAAAGCCTGTGGGATAGCGTTCGTTGCCAGACTTATAGACATACTGTGTCCATGGGGTGACGGCGGCACAGCGCTCCTGCTCCACGCCGCCGACGACGGCCGCTACGGCGTAGGTTGTGGTGGGCAGACCTCGGTTCCAGTCGTCGTAGCTCGTCGTTGTCAGCCCTGAGGCCAGCAGCGTGCCGTTCTTGTAGAGGTTGTAGGTCACGTCGTAATATTCGTCTGCCAGTCGGCGCCAACTCACGAAGTTAGAGGTGCTGCCGCTGGTGGAGCCTGTCGGCAAGGCCACCAGGCCACGGTCCAGGACATCGGTATATCGTTGTGCCGCTGCCCATTGGCATCCTGCAACGGCCAATAGCAGGCAGAGAATAGCTCTTTTCATTGTCAGATGTCAGTTGTTGGTATTGACTTCAATCCACTTCAGCACGGCTCCATTCTTGCGTGCGGGGTCGGCACCTGTGAAGTCCATTGAGTATGGGCTGCCAGTTGTAGGGCTCTTGCCGATGTATCGGTGGTTGCGCAGCGACATGAGCATGAATTCGTGTTCGAGATAGTCCTGGAAGAGGAATACTTCGGCTTTGTCTGGATCTGTCGTTAGTCGCACGTCGCCGGGCAGGCCCGCGCCTGAGGTCCATATGTAGCGTCCGTCCTGGCACTGCAGCACCACGCGTCCGTTGCCACGGTCGAGCATACGGAAGTGTGTCTGTGTGCTGTTATCGCGTGCGTCGGTGTCGTAGAGGAGGCCGTGGTCGAGGGCTTTCATGGGGCGGCCGGTGGCGAGGTTGATGATGCGTATGGGCTTGTCGATTGGTAGGTTGCCGCTGCGGTCGGCACGTGGCTCTACCACGGTGAAGTTGTCGAACTCAGCTGTGCCGCCTTGCCGGCCTTTGGTGTTGAAGGCAAAGAGTGCGTGGCGTGAGCCTTGGAAGGTGATGAGTTGGTAGGTTAGTGTCATGGGGCGGCCGGCTGGGAGGAAGGTCTTGCCGTCGGTGCTGTAGAAGTACTGAGCGAGGTCGCGATCGAACTCGCCTATCATGCGCAGCCAGATGCGGTCTTTCTGCAGTTGCACGGGGTAGTCCACGGTGTCGTTGGTGGCTTGCTCAAACCAGCGGAGGCAATATTTGCCGTGTTTCTCGTCTGCGCCTTGACCTTTGACGATGCCGACCCAGGAGCAGGGCACGTTGATATTGCCCAATCCGGATACGTCGCCGTCCTTCATCTTGCCGACGTTGAGCTCCACAGTCACCTCGGATATGGGACCGATGACGCGCTGTGTCAACGTGTTGCGCGCCCACATGAGTTGCTCGGCAGGCAGGGCGGTGAGGCACAGGCGTCCGCCTCGCAGTCTCCACTTGGTGTCGTCGGGGTTGTGGTTCCACTGCCAGATGCGGCCCAGCTGCTTGCCGTCGAAGTTGTCGCCGCGCTGGTAGGGGGCGAATGGAGAGTTGAGAGTTGAGAGTTGAGAGTTGAGAGATGAGGTTTGTGGTTTGAACCAGGTGCGCGGTGCGCGTCCGAGGTTGCCCTCAAGTCCCAGCATGGGCCATCCGTCGACCCAGGTGATGGGTGCGAGTGTGGTGGTGCGGCCGATGCTGTGGAAGTCCATCATCAGCAGTGCCCACCACTGGCCGCTCTGGTCCTGCACGATGCCGCCCTGATGGATGTTGGTGCAGGCTGTGGCATGTTCATCAGGTCGGGGCAGGCCGAACTTTGTGCCGTCGGGCTCGATGCGGCCCTTCACCTGTGTGATGCCTGCTGCATGGTAGCCGAAGGTCTCGTCAGCGGTGATGACGCGTGTCTCGTATGGGCCCCAGATATTGTCGGCTATGGAACACAGCGTGCGGCCGTTGGGCTTGTAGTCTGTGGAGATGAGCACGTACTTGCCATTGATCTTGTACATGTGGTGGCCCTCGCCCACGGCAGAACCATTGGGGATGATGATGCGGTCGGTCTCGTCAATGGGGCCGCTCATGTCGGGCTTGAGCTCGGTGCAATGCACCTCCCCGTAACCGTGAATGGCGTATATCTTGCCGTTGTCGTCGAAGAGCACACTGAGGTCGTAGATGCGTCCTTGCATGTTGTGGTGCTGCCATGGGCCGCGTATGTCCTTCGCGGTGTAGCACTGCAGGCCTTTGCCGTTGATGTTCGAGAAGACATAGAACTGGCCGTTGGCGTAGCGGATGCATGGTGCCCAGATGCCTTGGCCGTAGATCTCCTTGTGATTTCTCAGTGCAAAGGCGTCGTCGGCGAAGTCGAAGCGGTCGAAGCAGTAGCTGATGTTCTCCCAGTTGACGAGGTCGCGCGAATGCAGTATCACGAGTCCGGGCACGCTGTGCATGGTTGTGCCGGCGAGATAGTAGTCATCGCCCACACGCAGGATGTCGGGGTCAGAGAACTCGTCGTAGAACAGGGGGTTGGTGAATGTGCCATTGCCGTTGTCGGCAGTCCACGAGGTGGGCCTATTCGACGTGCTCAGGGCAGGCTTTTGTGCGTTGGTAGTGAGTGACAAGGCAACGCAAATCAAGGAAATCAGGATGTGTTTCATCGTATCGTGTTTATGAATATGTTGGATTATTGTTGTGCCTTGACGGTTCGCCGCAGGCGTTCGATGGCACGGTTGAGGGGTTCTGTGGGAAGGATGATGTTGTCTGCCCCCCAGAAGTCGGGTGCATCGAAGAATTCGACGTTGTCGTAGAGGTTGTCCCGGCTGTGGAAACTGTCGCGGCCGCGGATGGGTGTGGCCTTTGGCTGGATGTCAGTGACTACAAACTCGCTCGTGACGGTGAAGTTGGAGGCGAAGAGACGCCGGTGCCAGTCGCACTTGAAGCGCATCACGTTGCGGACATAGTTGAGATGTGTGACACTGCCCTCGGTGCGATAGTAGATATGGAATGAGAGCTCCGATGGCGTGAAGTGCAGGCCTGCGGGCCGGTGCACGAGCATGGTGCTGGTGGCTACGGCGCGGTTGCTCATGTCGAGGTGCAGGTCGGCTCGCGAGATGGCCAATGTCTGCTGGTCGATATACAGAACGGCGTTGAAGAGGGCGTAGGGTCTCTTGCCTTCGGGTGTCATGCGGACGACATAATGCGGACGTTGGTCAAGCTGTTCCTCGCCGTCGTAGTCATAGCGATAGCATGGCATGTCGTCGGCATAGAACAGAAGCTCTTCATTCTTGACCACATCAGCCACGAGTGGCAACTGTGGACCTCCCTTGAGCTTCACGGCAAGCGTGTCGGCACTCTTGATGTTCATCATCCGTCGTCCGCGGCGTATGGCCACGGCATCGAAGAGTGTGGGCCTGTCGTATGAGGTCTTGTACATCTCCACTATTGCCTCGCAGATGCTGATGTACTGACGCCGCTTCTGCATTACCTCGCGGTAGAAACCCTTGTATGACACGGGTTGCAGGCTGTAGTTGGAGGGGAACTTGCTGATGGCCGCGCGCACGATGTCCTCTGCCGAGTGGTAGCGCACTACCACCTCGCTGAGGGTGACTACAGCTGGCTGAAGCTGTATGTGGATGCTGGAGCTGATGGCCGCGCGCTGGTTCTTGTAGCCAATAAGCGAGAAGGTAAGGGAGTCTTCCCTTACCTCATCTTTTTTCTTGCTTATCTTCAGTGTGAACTGTCCTTGCTCATTGGTCACGGTGCCCACGGAACCCGCTGTGACGCTGACGTATGGCAGGGGGTGGTGTGTCTGCTGGTCAGTGACGATGCCGCTTACAGTGGTGATGTCCTGTGCAATCAATGGAGCGCAGAACAACGAGATCAATATTGTTACACGGCATTTGAGCATAATTCACAATGCACAATTCATAATTCACAATTCACAATGGACAATGAAAAGTTGAAAGTTGAAAGTGAAAAGTGAAAAATGTTGTTGTCAGAGGTTGGCTATGGCCTCGCGCAGTGATGCAATCTTCTGCTCGGCATCGGCTTGTTTCTTGCGCTCCATGTCGACGACGGCGGCAGGTGCGTTCTGCACGAAACGCTCGTTGGCGAGCTTCTTCTGCACGCTGACAAGGAAACCTTCGAGACGTTCGAGCTCGCTCTGCAGCTTCTTGCGCTCTGCTTCGACATCAATGAGTGAGCCAAGAGGAACAGCAAATTCCGTTGTGCCGACGAGGAAGCTGACGCTGCCTTTGCTCTTATCTGCAACGGGTGTGATGGTGCTGAGGTTGGCCATTTTTGCAATTGAGAATTGAAAATTGAAAATTGACAATTCTTCTTTCAAGCCAACGACCTCTAAGATGAGTGGCTCGCGTGGAGCGATGTTCTTCTGTGCACGAACAGTGCGCACTGCGGCCACAATCTCCATTGCCGTCTCGAAGTCGGCCACGAGCTTGCGGTCGGCATCGGTGGCGGCGGGCAGATGCAACTCTGCACGCATGATGCTCTCGCCTGGCTTGCGGTCGTAGAGGGCCTGCCATAACTCTTCGGTGATGAAGGGCATGAAGGGATGCAACATCTTCAGCAGGGTCTCGAAAAAGTCTAAAGTGGCTACGTATGTGCCACGGTCTATGGGTTGGGGCTTGCCATCGACGTATGCGGGCTTGATTATCTCAAGATACCATGAGCAGAAGTCGTCCCAGAACAGTTTGTAGACCGTCATCAAAGCCTCGCTGAGGCGATATTTGCTGAAGTCATCGGCCAGTTCCTCGGCAGCGAGGCGCAGCTTGGCAGAGAACCATTCAACAGCTGAAGCGGCAGCCTCGGGCTGGGCCGTGTCGGCCACTTCCCATCCCTGCACCAGACGGAACGCGTTCCATATCTTGTTGTTGAAGTTGCGGCCTTGTTCACAAAGCACTTCGTCGAAGAGGATATCGTTGCCTGCGGGGGCGCTGAGCATCATGCCCATACGCACACCGTCGGCACCGAAACGCTCGATGAGGTCAAGCGGGTCGGGGCTGTTGCCGAGCGACTTGGACATCTTGCGGCCGAGCTTATCACGCACGATACCAGTGAAGTAGACGTGGCGGAAAGGCATCTTGCCTTCGTATTCGTAGCCTGCCATAATCATGCGTGCCACCCAGAAGAAGATGATGTCTGGACCTGTGACGAGGTCGGCAGTGGGGTAGTAGTACTTGATTTCCTCGTTGCCGGGGTTGCGTATGCCGTCGAAGAGACTGATGGGCCATAGCCAGCTGGAGAACCAGGTGTCGAGGGCATCTTCGTCCTGTTTCAAATCACTCAGTTGGAGGCCGCTGTTGCCGCTCTTCTCGCGTGCGAGCTGCAGAGCTTCCTGTTCGTTCTCGGCGACGACGAAGCCTCCAGAAGGAAGATACCATGCGGGTATGCGATGGCCCCACCAGAGCTGACGGCTGATGCACCAGTCCTTGATGTTCTCAAGCCAATGGCGATAGGTGTTCTTGTATTTGGCAGGATAGAACTGGATGTCATCGTTCATCACAGGCGCAAGAGAGATGTCTGCCATGTGCTGCATCTTCAGGAACCACTGCATGGAGAGCTTTGGCTCGATGGGCACACCCGTGCGCTCGGAGCAACCTATCTTGTTGTCGTAGTCCTCTATCTTCTCCATGAGGCCGGCTGCGACCATGTCTTCGGCAATCTGCTTGCGGCAGGCAAAGCGCTCCATGCCGACATAGCGCTCCAATCCGATGACGAAATCATCGGACACACTCATCTCAGCCAGCGATTTCTGCTGTGCGGTGGCGATGCGTTCGCTGAGGGTGGCGTCGTCGTTGAAGATGTCGATGGCTTCGAGGTTGTATTTCTCGCCAAGCATGTAGTCGTTGACGTCGTGGGCTGGTGTCACCTTGAGACAGCCTGTACCGAACTCGATATCTACATATTCATCTTCGATGACGGGAATGACGCGGCCAACGACGGGCACGATGACCTTGCGGCCTTTGAGCCATTGGTTCTTTGGGTCATTGGGGTTGATGCACATAGCCACGTCGCCCATGATGGTCTCGGGACGTGTTGTTGCCACGACAGCGTAGTAGCCGCGGTCATCCTTGTGGACAATGTTGCCTTCCCCGGCGATGGAATCACCTGGCACACTGTCGGCAAGATAGTATTTCATGTAGTAGAGCTTCGTATGCTCTTCCTTATATACCACTTCCTCGTCGGAGAGGGCTGTGAGGGCCTTGGGGTCCCAGTTCACCATGCGTACGCCGCGATAGATGAGGCCCTTGCGATAGAGATCGACAAAGACCTTGATGACGCTCTCGCTGCGCACCTCGTCCATAGTGAAAGCTGTGCGGTCCCAGTCGCACGAGCAGCCGAGCTTGCGCAGCTGCTTGAGGATGATGCCTCCGTGCTCCTCGGTCCATGCCCAGGCGTGCTTGAGGAACTCCTCGCGTGTGAGGTCAGCCTTCTTGATGCCCTGCTCGGCCAGACGGTTGACGACCTTTGCTTCTGTGGCGATGCTGGCGTGGTCAGTGCCCGGCACCCAGCAGGCGTTCTTGCCTTCCATGCGTGCGTGGCGCACGAGTATGTCCTGGATTGTCTCGTTGAGCACGTGTCCCATGTGCAGCACGCCCGTTACGTTTGGTGGCGGTATGACTATGGTGTAGGGCTCACGGCCATCGGGCTTGGAGCTGAACAATTTGTTGTCTAACCAATACTGGTACCATTTTCCCTCCACTTCAGAGGGTGAATACTTACTATTTATTTCCATTATCTTGTTTATTGTTTTTCTTGTTGTTTTGCTTCGTTCCAGATGGCATCCATCTCTGCCAGTGTCATCTCTGTCAGCGGTTTGCCAATGCGTATGCTGTGCTCCTCGAGATAGGTGAAGCGGCGTATGAACTTGCGATTGGTCATCTCGAGTGCATTGTCGGGATTGAGTTTGTAGAGGCGTGCTGCATTGATGACGGAGAAGAGGAAGTCACCCAGTTCCTGTGTGCTACGTTGTTTGTCCTCACGACGCAGTTCTGCTTCCAGCTCTCCCAGTTCCTCGCGCACCTTGTCCCACACATCTTCCTTCTTGTCCCAGTCAAAGCCCACGCCACGTGCCTTGTCCTGGATGCGATAGGCCTTGATGAGCGATGGCAGTGCCTCGGGCACTCCGCTTAGCACGCGTTTGTTGCCGTCCTTTTCTTTGACTTTCAACTGCTCCCAGTTCTTTAGAACCTGATCAACGGTGATTTCGCCCTTGCTGATGCGTTCGGCATCGGGCCCGTAGACGTGTGGATGGCGATAGATGAGTTTTTCACACAGTTGATTGCACACGTCGGTGATGTCGAAGTCATCAGTCTCGGAGCCTATGCGTGCATAGAAGACGATATGCAGCAGCACGTCGCCCAGCTCCTTGCAGATGTCGGCCTTATCATCCTTGATAAGTGCATCCGCAAGTTCGTATGTCTCTTCGATGGTGTTTGGGCGCAGGCTCTCGTATGTCTGTTTGCGGTCCCAAGGGCATTTCTCACGCAGGTCGTCCATGACGTCCAACAGGCGTCCGAAGGCTTGCAGTTTTTCTTCCCGTGAATGCATATGTGTGTTGTGTGAGTTTATTGTACACGTAAATCGGCCGCAAAGTTACAACTTTTTCTCGTTCATATTGTGCTTTTTATGCCGAAAGTTTGACGGCAACGCAAAAAAAGGCCCTCCATTGTGTTGGAGGGCCTTAGAGAGTGTTGATCACTGGTTGTGAAATCATCCGAAAGTGAGATGGTCATTGTCGGCATCCACGTGTATGGGTTTGTCGCGGCTCACTGTTCCTGCCAGGATTGCGCGTGAGAGATCGTTGAGCAGTAGCCGCTGTATGGCTCGCTTCACGGGACGTGCACCAAACTCCGGGTCGTAGCCCTCGCGGGCAAGCAGGTCTATGGCTGCTGGCGTGATGTCCAGTGTCACTCCATTTTGTGCAAGCATGTTCTCTACGTTGTGGATTTGCAGTTCTACTACTTGGCGTATCTCGGTCTGTGTCAGCGGTTCGAACATTATCGTCTCATCGATACGGTTGAGGAACTCCGGCCTCACAGTGCGCCGCAGCTGTTCGAGCACAGTTCGCTTCGTCTCCTCGATGACCTGTTCGCGGTTCACTGCTGGCAGCCCACCGTCCACACTGCCGTTGGCGGGCGAGTTGAGGCGTGCAAACTGTTCGCGTATGTACTCGCTGCCGAGGTTTGACGTAAGGATGATGATGGTGTTCTTGAAGTTCACCGTGCGTCCCTTGTTGTCTGTCAGTCGTCCGTCATCGAGCACCTGTAGCAGGGTGTTGAAGACATCCGGATGGGCTTTCTCTATCTCGTCGAAGAGCACGACGCTGTATGGCTTGCGTCGCACAGCCTCAGTGAGCTGTCCGCCCTCGTCATATCCTATGTATCCCGGAGGTGCACCAATGAGTCGGCTCACGCTGTGCTTCTCCTGGTATTCGCTCATGTCGATGCGAGTCATCATAGTCTCGTCGTCGAAGAGGAACTCAGCCAGCGCCTTGGCCAGCTCGGTCTTGCCAACACCCGTGGTGCCCAGGAAGATGAACGAGCCGATGGGCCGCTTGGGGTCTTGCAGTCCTGCGCGTGAACGTCGCACGGCATCAGCCACAGCACGTATGGCCTCGTCCTGACCAATGACGCGCTTGTGGAGCTCTTCTTCGAGATGGAGAAGCTTCTCGCGTTCGCTCTGCAGCATCTTCGTTACGGGAATGCCTGTCCATCGGCTGACGACCTCGGCTATGTCGTCGGCAGTCACTTCCTCCTTGACCATAGCCTCACCTTCCTGTGCCGAGCGCAGCTGTTCTTGAATCCTCTGGATGTCGGCTTCCAGGGCTTGCAGCTTGCCGTAGCGGATCTCTGCCACACGTCCGTAGTTGCCCTCGCGCTCAGCGCGTTCGGCCTCAAACTTCAGCTGCTCTATCTGTTGCTTGTTGGACTGGATTTGTGAGAGTAGAGCTTTCTCGCCTTCCCACTTGGCCTTCATGGCCTGTTCCTGTTCTTGCAGATCGGCAATTTGCTTATTGAGTTCATCAAGCTTGGTGGATGCGGCAGAGGATTTCTCGGCGGCGGAACCGCTGAGCGTACTGCCTGTGGAAGCGGGTTCTGTCTCACGGCGTATAGCTTCGCGCTCTATCTCGAGCTGCTTGAGGCGGCGTGTGATTTCGTCGAGTTCCTCGGGCACGCTGTCGCGCTCCATGCGCAGCTTGGCAGCAGCCTCGTCCATCAGGTCGATGGCCTTGTCTGGCAGGAAGCGGTCGGTGATATAGCGGTTGCTGAGTTCCACGGCCGCAATGATGGCGTCGTCCTGAATGCGCACGCGGTGGTGGTTCTCGTAGCGCTCCTTCAGTCCTCGCAGTATGGAGATGCTGCTCAGCGTGTCGGGCTCATCTACCATCACGCTCTGGAAGCGTCGTTCCAACGCTTTGTCCTTCTCGAAGTATTTCTGGTACTCGTCGAGCGTCGTAGCACCTATAGCACGCAGCTCGCCACGTGCCAGTGCAGGTTTCAGGATGTTGGCGGCATCCATAGCTCCCTCGCTCTTGCCTGCACCCACAAGGGTGTGGATCTCGTCGATGAAGAGAATGATGTGTCCGTCACTCTTGGTGACCTCGTTGATTACTGACTTCAGCCTCTCTTCAAACTCGCCTTTGTATTTGGCACCTGCGATGAGAGCTCCCATATCGAGCGAGAATAGCTGCTTCTGGCGCAGGTTCTCTGGCACGTCGCCTCGCAGTATGCGATGCGCCAGGCCTTCGACAATGGCTGTCTTGCCCGTGCCGGGCTCGCCGATGAGTATGGGGTTGTTCTTCGTGCGTCGTGAAAGAATCTGCAGCACACGTCGTATCTCCTCGTCGCGGCCGATGACGGGGTCGAGTTTGCCTGCGCGCGCTTCCTCTATCAGGTTACGTGCATATTTCGATAGGCTCTGGTAGGTGTCCTCACTCGACTGTGACTTCACTTGCTGCCCGCCTCGCAGCTCGCGTATGGCTGCCGTGAGCTCCTTCTCTGTTACGCCGGCATCCTTCAGTATCTTGGCTGCTGTGCAGCTTGTGCCCACGAGGGCCAGCAGCATCAGTTCCACGCTGACAAACTCGTCGCCTTGTTTCTGTGCCAACTCCTCGGCGCGGGTGAGGATGTTGTTGGTCTCGCGGCTGAGGTATGGCTCTCCGCCCTGCACACGTGGCAGGCTGTGCAGCTGTGCCTCCAGTGCCTGTGTGACGGCTTGCTCGTTGACTCCCAGCTTGCGCATCAGGAACTGTGTCACCTGCTGTCCGGTCTTCATGATAGCGGCAAGCAGATGTTCTGGCTCGATGGCCTGCTGGTGGCGGCTCTCGGCCTGTCGCAAGGCCTCTTGGATGGTCTCTTGTGCTTTGATAGTAAACTTGTCGAATGTCATAGTTATTTATAGTTTTTATGTTAACAATCTACCATCATGCGGCAAAAGGCGTGCGAGTAAAAGACAAGCGGTCAAAAAGTCTGATTATCTGACTTTTTGACCGCTGTGGTGTTGGTTTTATGCCATGTCCGGCATCGTGTGTGTCCTGTCTGTGCAGCCTATGTTTTGGCATCCTGTGCCACATGAATCTGGGACAGGAATTCCTGACGCAGCTCAGCTTGTTCAAAGGCTCCGATGTGGCGCATAGTGGTGGTGTAGGCCTCTTGCTTGGCCACACCGCGCATCTGCATGCACAGATGGCGTGCCTCGACAACCACCATCACGCCCTGTGGCGACAGTGCCTCGTCGATGCAGTGGGCAATCTCCTCGGTCATCCGTTCCTGCACCTGCAGGCGGTGGCTGAAGGTGTTGACGATGCGTGCCAGCTTCGACAGTCCTGTGATTTGTCCGTTGGGGATGTATGCCAGGTGCACGTGTCCGAAGAACGGCAACAGGTGGTGCTCGCAGAGCGAGTAGAACTCGATGTTCTGCACCACCACCATGTTGTGGTATGTCTCGGTGAATAGTGCCGAGCGCAGGATGGCTATCGGATCCTCGGCATAGCCCCGTGTGAGTTCGAGCCAAGCTCGTGCCACTCGGCACGGTGTCTTCAGCAACCCCTCGCGTTCAGGGTCCTCGCCCAGCAGCTGCAGGATGTCGGCATAGTGTCTTGCCAGCGCTTGTTCCTTGTCGGCCATCAGGGGTACACGTAGATTTTTGTTTTCACGATAGTGGCCTCTGGGAACTGTCCTGTCTGTGTCAGTTGTTCCATCAGTTCGCGTGCTTCCTCGGATGTGCGGCAGTCGCCCACACGGCACACCCATCTGGGGCTCACGAAGTTGGTGTAGACAGGCACGTCGGCAAAGATGCTTCTCACCTGTGCTGCCACGCGCATGGCCTCGGCCCTGGACTGGCGATTGTTGCCGCCGGCAAAGAGCTGTATGCGGAAACCGTTGACACGCACGCGTCGTATTGCCATTTGGGTGGGGTCAAGCATGGTGCTGTCGCGCATGGCCAGAGAGTCGGGGTCTTGCGTCTTGATGCCGATGGGCTTCACTCGTGTGCCCACGCCTGTGCCCGACGTGTTCATGACAGCCTTGCTGTTGCCGTTGACCAGCTTCTCGATCTCGGCATCCTGCATCACAGTGACCTGACCCTGGCCCGCTTCTTGGCGGGTCAGGTGGTCGGTGAATGACTCTTGGGCTGTTGAGCGCCAAGGCATTAATGCCATCAGGCAGGCTATGACAATCAAGCCTATATTATTTAGGCGATATGGCATCACAAAGTGTTTAAACGGACTTATTTCCAAGCATCGATGATGCCCTTGAAGTCGGCGCACTTGAGTGCTGCGCCGCCGATGAGGCCACCGTCGACATCGGGCTTGGCGAAAATCTCCTTGGCATTGCTGGGCTTGCAGCTGCCGCCGTAGAGGATGCTGATGTTCTCAGCAGCAGCGTCGCCGAAGCGGCCTGCGATGCATCCGCGGATGAAGGCGTGCATGTCCTCAGCCTGCTCGGCTGTAGCGGTCTTGCCGGTGCCGATAGCCCACACGGGCTCGTAAGCCAAGATGATGTTGGCCAGCTGCTCCTCACTGAGGTCAAAGAGGCTGTCTGCAAGCTGCGTGCCGACGACTTCGTTCTGGCGACCAGCTTCGCGCTCCTCCAACACCTCGCCGATGCAGAAGATCACCTTCAGACCATTGGCCAGAGCCAGCAGCACCTTCTCTTTCAGTATCTCAGCTGTCTCGCCATAGTATGCGCGGCGCTCGCTGTGGCCCAGGATAACATACTGTGCACCAGTGCTCTTGACCTGAGCGGCGCTCACCTCACCTGTGTAGGCTCCCTTCTCCTTGTCAGCGCAGTTCTCGGCGCCAAGTCCGATTACGGTGCCTTCTACCACGTCGGCCACCTTTGCAAGATGTATAAACGGAGTGCAGATGACCACGTCACAGTTGGGCTTGTCCTGAGCCAGTGCGTCCTTGAGTTCATTGGCAAGTGCCAGACCTTCTTGCAGGTTGAGGTTCATCTTCCAGTTGCCTGCTACTATCTTCTTTCTCATTTCTGTTATGGGGTTAAGTAATGTGTTGAAAAAATCCTAACAAAAGTCATGCCCGAGAGAGCCTTAGCTTTCTCGGGCACTGACATCTCCGATGCTGGGCATCGTGGCGGAGAGAGAGGGATTCGAACCCCCGGTACCTTGCGGTACGTCGGTTTTCAAGACCGATGTAATCGACCACTCTACCATCTCTCCGAGTGTCGCGCACGGGTACTATGACCTCTATGCGGCTGCAAAGGTATGAAAAAGTTTCCACACGCAAAGCAAAAAGGCCATTTTTTTTATCACCAAGCCCCAATTATGCCGTGCAGAGCCGTCAGACACCCTTGCACAAAGTATATTATTATAATGTTCGCGCGCGTGAGTTGCATCGGGACGCCTCCACAAAATAATAGGAGGAGGCCCGTAGGCCTCCTTCTGCTGTTGGCGGAGAGAGAGGGATTCAAACCCCCGGAACGGACAAGCCGTTCACCGGATTTCGAGTCCGGCCCAATCGGTCACTCTGGCATCTCTCCTGATGCATCTTCGCAAGTCCTTTTGCGAATGCGGCTGCAAAGGTATATATTTTTTTGTTTCCTGCCCAATTTCGCAGGCTTTTTTTCTCGTTTAGCATCATTTTTAGTCTTTGTCAGCCACTCAAAGAGTGTGAGCGCATCCATAATAGGCAGAATTTCAATAAATCAAGTAGATTTGTGTTAAATTATTTCATCTTGCCGCGAAACTCTAAACTTTTGTGTAACTTTGTCGCCCAAATAATATGTATCGTTGCCTAATGCGCCCGAATCATATCATTCTTAGTCTGACATTATTGCTTGTCACCGCTCGTGTTTCGGCCCAGCTGGTGCAGGAGACATCCGCAGCTCAACCGCATATAACAGCTGTGGCTCCCGTCATCGTCAACTGTCTCGAGGGCACGGCACCGCATCTGCCATACCGACTGTGGGTGAGTTATGCCGGCTGTGCGGGCGAGTATCGTCAGGTGCGCTGGAATAACAGCTCCACGGCTGCCGAGCAGCAGATGGCAGGCTTGGCTGCTGGCTCTGCCGGGGCCGACTACACCGTGCGCGGCTATGTCACAGGCGACAACACTACCACTCAGGGCTATCCCGTCGAGGCACGTGTCCACGTCTATAGAGGTGTATGCAACACGCCCGATGCGCGGCCCGTGGCCCAGCCGCTGCCGCTGGCAGACGTGACCATCAGCGGTGACAACCGCCTTACACGCAACCGCGACCTTGACACGGATCATCTGCTCACGCTCGATGTACGTCAGCAGCTATACAACTATCGCGACACCTACGGCCTGCCCACCGACGGCTATCCCGTAGCCGACGGTTGGGACTCGCCCACGACAAAGCTCAAGGGACACGGCAGTGGCCACTACATGAGTGCTATGGCTATGGCCTATGCCGGATGCAGCGACGCGGGCAAGCGGCAGCGCATCCGTGACAACCTGCGCATCATGGTGGATGAGCTGCGGCGTTGCCAAGAGCGTACCTTCGTCTATGACGACAGCCTTGGCCGCTACCGCGAGGCACGCGACTTGGCACCGGAAGCTGAGTTGCGGCAGCTGGGTGGCACGTGGGCTGACTTCGACCGCTATAAGCGCGACTTTGCCCACTACGGCTATGGCTACCTGAATGCCATACCTGCGCAGCACTGTGTGCTCATCGAGATGTATCGTGCTTACAACAATGAGCAGTGGGTGTGGGCTCCATACTACAGCGTTCACAAGCAGCTGGCCGGACTGATAGACATCGCGACCTACGTTGACGACCAGGCCATTGCCGACAAGGCACTGCTCATAGCTCGCGACATGGGATTGTGGGTGTGGAACCGTCTGCACTACCGCAGCCACGTCGATGCCGGCGGCACACAGGAGCAGCGCCGTGCACGCCCTGGCAACCGCTATGAGATGTGGAACATGTACATCGCGGGCGAGGTGGGAGGCATGGCCGAGTCGTTGGCGCGACTGGCAACGATGACCGCCGACATCACAGCGAGCGCCCGACTTTTAGAAGCCGCGACATGCTTCGACAGCCCCGCATTTATGGAGCCGCTGAAACATAATGTTGACGCCATACGCACACGCCACGCAAACCAGCACATCCCGATGGTCACGGGTGCGCTGTGGGCCTTCCGTGCCGGAGCTGGCTCAGACTACTACAACCTGGCGCACAACTTCTGGACTATGGTGCAGGGCCGCTACCGTTACGCCACTGGCGGTGTGGGCAATGGTGAGATGTTTCGTCAGCCTTATTCCCAGATACTGTCCATGTGCACCAACGTGGGTACCGACTGGCACGACCAGTCGACCTATCCCGAGCCCACGCTCAACGAGACTTGTTGTGCCTACAACCTGGCCAAGCTAACCAAGGACCTAAATTGCTACAGCCCCAACGACGCAGCATATATGGACTACTACGAACGTCTGCTGTGCAACCAGCTCGTGGGCTCGGTGCGGCCTGACGACTATGCTGTGCTATATCAATATGCCGTGGGCCTCAATGCCTCCAAGCCGTGGGGCAACGAGACACCGCAGAGCACTTGCTGCGGCGGCACGGGCGCCGAGAACCATGTCAAGTATCAGGAGGCAACGTATTTCGTTGCGGCCGACACATTGTGGGTGGCGCAGTACATGCCCACGCGTGCCCTGTGGCGCGAGCATGGGGCTGTCGTCACCCAGCAATGCCAGTGGCCGGCGCAGCGCTCTGTGCTACGTCTCGCAGGCAGTCAGCGGCCGCTGACGGTGAAGCTCAGGGTGCCATATTGGGCTACGGAGGGTTTTGACATACGTCTCAATGGGCACAGTGTGGCTGCCAACTGCCAGCCGTCGACATATATTCATGTCGGACCACGCACATGGAGCGCCGCCGACAGCATAGAGGTCATCATGCCTTTCACGGTTCATGTCGACTTCGGCCCCGACAAGATGGAGGTCGCCGCCACAGGACGCAACCAGCCGCAGACACGCTTTGCGCCGTTGTGGTGCGGAGCCGTGATGCGCGGCCCGTTGGTGATGGCGGCTCAGGACGTGACCACATGGGAACAGGCCACGCTGGACATTGGCGAGATGGCAAATATGACACACTGTGACACCGCAGCCCCCGATGGCGGCACACCACAGCTGCGCACGATGCTGACGGCTGCCGACGGTCGTCGGCTGACGATGTTGCCGGATTTTGAGGCGGACAGCAGTGTGACGCACTACTTCCGCTTGCAGATGGCGGGTCAACCCGTTCAGGAGAACATCGACAGCCAGCAGGCGGCCGACGTCAGCCGTTTAGAAGAGGCGATGCAGACGGCACGCGCACGGCGCGACGCGCAGCAGGCCTGGCAGCAGATGTCGGTCAAGGTGCCTGAATATGCACCGTGGGCGCCGCATGGTTACGGCCGCATGATGCAGACCTACGACGATGCCCGTGCGCTGCTCGACGACGGCGTGCGCAGCCAAAACCAGGCTGAGATAGACGCCATGACAACACGGCTCAATGCTGACATCAACACCATGCGGCCGGGCAACCTGCCCGAACTTGAGGACCTGCAACCGCTGTTGCCACTGCTGGCACGCGCCCAGGCCACGCCCAGCCCCAGCGCCGACCTGCGTCAGGCCGTGGAATATGCCGAGATGGTCGTGCGCTATGTCAGCGACGGCAGCGGGACACACGACATGATTGTCCGCGCCATCAGACAATTGGAGACATATAATAAATAACAATAAGACACAAAACACGATGAAGGTTACTATAGTACAGCACAGCATCGTATGGGCCAATCCCGAGGAGAACCGCAAGCGGTTGGAGGCCAAGTTCAGCAACCTTGAGGCAACGGACCTCATCGTACTGCCGGAGGTGTTCACCGCTGGCTTCGGCACCTTGCCCGAGGTGGTGGCCGAACCCGATGAGGGCGGCGCCACTCTGGAGTGGATGCAGCGCATGGCAGCCCAATACGATTGTGCCATATCCGGTTCGGTGCCTGTGGTGATACACAGCGACAAGCCACGTAGCAACGACGCTGTCGTTGACGGCCACGAGATTGAGAACAACTTCCAGCGACCTAATGTGCCGTGGTCGAAGTTCGTCAATAGGTCATATTTCGTCAAGCCCGACGGCACATATGCCTACTACGACAAGCGACATCTCTTCATCTACGGCGGCGAATGGCCATATTCTTCCGGCGATAGTCGCACAGTGGTGGAGTGGCGCGGAGTGCGTTTCCTGCTGCAGATATGCTACGACGTGCGTTTCCCGCTGTGGAGCCGCAACTTTGGCGACTATGATGTCATCCTCTACAGCGGCAACTGGCCCACGTCGCGCATCACACAATGGTCCGCGCTGCTGCGTGCCAGGGCAATAGAGAATCAGGCATACGTCGTCGGTGTCAACCGTGTAGGCACAGACCCGCTCTGCGACTATCCTGGCGCATCTGTGGTCATACACCCCAAAGGCTATGAGATTGCCGACTGTCAGGATCGTGAGACCGAGGCCATGGCCGAACTGGACATCGAAGGACTCCACACGCTGCGCGACCGTTTCCCTGTGCTGAAGGAACAGGATCCCATAGATGTCATCATGCAACTCGCACAGACTGCGAAGAACGCAACAAGCTAATAACATATTAAGAATTCAGATATGAAAAGACTTCTTCTTGGCGACGAGGCCATTGCACTCGGAGCCATCCACGCCGGACTGTCGGGCGTTTATGCCTATCCCGGTACCCCTTCAACAGAAATCACCGAATTTATCCAGGCTGACCCCTTGGCACGCCAACGCGGACTGCACAGCCGCTGGTGCACCAACGAGAAGACGGCTATGGAGGCAGCTCTGGGCATGTCGTTCATGGGCAAGCGCGCACTGGTGTGCATGAAGCACGTGGGCCTCAACGTATGTGCCGATCCCTTTGTCAACAGCTCCATGACGGGCGTGGTCGGAGGTGTTGTAGTCCTTGTGGCCGACGACCCGTCGATGCACTCCAGCCAGGACGAGCAGGACTCACGCTACTACGGCAAGTTTGCCCTCGTGCCCACCTTCGAGCCGTCCTGCCAGCAGGAAGCCTACGACATGATGGCTGCGGCCTTCGACTATAGCGAGGCACAGTGCCTGCCGGTGCTCATGCGCGTCACCACACGCATGGCCCACTCCCGCGCTGTCGTGGAGTGTGCTGATGAGCCGCGCCCGCAGAATGAGCTTAGCTATGATGCTCAGGCTGCCAACTGGGTGCTCCTGCCTGCCAATGCGCGCCGCCGCAACGACATAGTCTGCAAGCAGCAGGCACAGCTCGAGGCTGATGCAGCAGCATCGCCCTACAACAAGTTCTGCCCCGTATCTGGCAAGGCTCCTCTTGGCGTGATAGCCAGCGGCATAGCATACAACTATGTGCAGGAAGCGCTCGGCACAATGGCGGGCGTGAAGATGCCTTTGTTGAAGATCTCGCAATATCCCCTTCCCAAGGCGCTCGTGCGTCAGCTCATCGACACCTGCGACAAGGTGATGGTGGTCGAGGAAGGTCAACCCTTCATCGAGGAACAGGTGCGCGGCGTCGGTGAGAGCCGGAATGTACTCGGTCGTCTCACGGGCGAACTGCCCCGTACCGGCGAGCTTACACCCGACTGTGTGGCTGCGGCGCTACAGGCACAAGTGGGCAATGAAGCAACTGCTATCTGTCAGTCCGCGGCTGTCGACACATCCATCGTTGCAGCACGTCCCCCACAGCTATGTCAGGGTTGTGGCCACCGCGACGTCTACACGGCGCTGAACGAGGTGTTGAAAGAATACGACAACCCGCGCGTCTTCGGCGACATCGGCTGCTATACGCTTGGATTCTTGCCGCCATACCGTGCCATTCATGCCTGCGTCGATATGGGCGCCAGCATCACTATGGCCAAGGGAGCTGCTGATGCCGGACAGTGGCCGGCTGTGGCCATTATAGGCGATTCGACATTCACTCACAGCGGAATGACGGGCTTGCTGGATGCCGTCAACGAGAATGCCGACATCACTGTCATCATCTCCGACAACCTCACCACAGCTATGACAGGTGGACAGGATTCGGCTGGCACGAACAAGTTTGAGGCCATCTGCCGCGGACTGGGTGTGGCACCAGAGCACCTGCATGTCGTCGTGCCGCTGCCGAAGAACATGCCTGAGATCACTCGCATCATGCGTGAGGAAATCAACTACCACGGCGTCAGCGTCATCATTCCGCGCCGAGAGTGCATACAGACCTTCAAGCGTCACGCAAAGGAAAAGAAAACCCAAAACTCATAGTTCTTAGTATGAAATGTGATATAATCCTTTGTGGCGTAGGAGGGCAAGGCATTCTCTCCATCGCCACCATCATCGGCCAGGCGGCCATGAACCAGAACCTATATATCAAGCAGGCCGAGGTGCACGGCATGAGTCAGCGCGGCGGAGACGTGCAGTCGAATCTGCGCATCAGTTCCGAACCCATCGCCAGCGATCTCATACCTCGCGGCAAGGCAGACGTCATCATCTCTATGGAGCCTATGGAGGCTTTGCGCTATCTGCCATATCTCGCGCCTGACGGATGGGTGATAACATCCTCTGCTCCGTTCGTGAATATTCCCAACTATCCTGCCATTGAGGACATTTATGCTGCCCTTGATGCGCTGCCACACGTTGTGCGTATCGACATCGAGAGCATGGCCCGCGATGCTGGTGTGCCGCGTTCTGCCAACGTCATACTCCTTGGAGCCGCACAAAAGGCGCTTGGCATCGAACTCGCTCAGTTAGAGGATGCTGTGCGCGCTGTCTTCGCACGTAAAGGCGACGCCATCGTGCAGGCCAACCTCCAGGCCCTCGCACTCGGTGTGCAGGCCGCAGGATGAACTTTATTAAAAAAGGTCAAAAAATAGAGAAAACTTTCATCTTTAGCCTTTCAGCTGTTAACTTTTTTGTAACTTGCGCACGTTTTTGTGCCATGAGGCGGCAGAATATGCTAAATCTGGCCCGTTAACGTCAACGATGAATCATATAAACTAATAACTATAAACCCTTTAAACGTCAATGAAAACCTATCAGACGAAAGAGATCAAGAACATCGCCCTCCTTGGTAGCGACGGCGCAGGTAAAACAACCCTCACCGAGGCTCTGCTCTTTGAGAGCGGCATTATCTCGCGCCGTGGACGCATCACACAGAAGAACACCGTGTCAGACTATCTGCCCGTGGAGCAGGAGTATGGCTACTCGGTATTCGCAACACCGTTCCATGTAGAGTGGAACAACAAGAAGCTCAACATCATCGACTGCCCGGGCTCTGACGACTTCGCAGGTGCTGCACTCACCTCGATGGGTGTCACCGACACCACCATCCTGCTCATCAACGGCAGCAACGGCCCTGAGGTGGCTACACAAAACCACTTCCGCCTCACAGAGAAGATGCAGAAGCCTGTCATCTTCCTCGTCAACCGTTTGGACGAGGAGTTCGACTACGACCACCTCGTGGAGAAGCTGCAGGAGATCTACGGCTCCAAGGTCGTTCCTGTGCAGTATCCCGTCAAGACTGGTCCTGACTTCAACACTGTCATCGACGTGCTGCTGATGAAGAAATACTCTTGGAAGCCCGAAGGCGGTGCTCCCACCATCGAGGACATCCCTGCCGACCAGCTCGACAAGGCCACAGAGATGCACAAGGCTCTCATCGAGGCAGCAGCCGAACACGATGAGACGCTGATGGAGAAGTTCTTCGAGACCGAAGACCTCACCGAGGATGAGATGCGCGACGGCATCCGTGCCGGCCTGGCATCACGCGGCATGTTCCCCGTCTTCTGCGTCTGTGCAGGCAAGGACATGGGTGTGCGCCGACTGATGGAGTTCCTTGGCAATGTCGTACCATTCGTAGACCAGATGCCCGCTGTGCACAACACCCGTGGCGAGGAAGTCAAGTGCGACGCCAACGGACCCACAAGCCTCTATTTCTTCAAGACTGCCGTAGAACCGCACATCGGTGAGGTACAGTACTTCAAGGTGATGAGTGGTGTTGTCCGCGAAGGTGATGACCTCACCAATGCCGACCGCGGCAGCAAGGAGCGCATCGCTCAGCTCTTTGTCTGTGCTGGTGCCAACCGCACGAAGGTCACCGAGCTCGTGGCAGGTGACATAGGTTGCAGCGTGAAGCTCAAGGACGTCAAGACTGGCAACACCCTCAATGGCAAGGACTGCGACAACCGCTTCGCCTTCATCAAGTATCCCGAGCCCAAGTACATACGTGCCATCCGTGCCGCTAACGAGGCCGAGACCGAGAAGATGATGAACGTGCTGCAGCGCATGTCACAGGAAGATCCCACTTGGCAGGTCGAGCAGAGCAAGGAGCTCCGCCAGATTCTGGTCAAGGGTCAGGGTGAGTTCCATCTGCGCACGCTGAAATGGCGCATGGAGAACAACGACAAGATTCAGATTGCCTACGACGAGCCGCGCATACCTTATCGCGAGACCATCACCAAGGCAGCCCGCTCCGACTATCGCCACAAGAAGCAGTCTGGTGGTGCAGGACAGTTCGGCGAGGTGCACATGATTATCGAGCCGTACGCCGAAGGTCAGCCCGTCAACGAGGTCTATCGCTTTGGCAATCAGGAGTTCCGCATCAACGCCAAGAGTGAGGAAGTCATCGACCTGGAGTGGGGCGGCAAGCTCGTCTTCGTCAACTCTGTCGTCGGTGGTGCCATTGATGCCCGTTTCATGCCCGCTATCCTCAAGGGTGTGATGTCCAAGATGGAACAGGGCCCGCTCACAGGCTCCTATGCTCGCGACGTGCGTGTTATCGTCTACGATGGCAAGATGCACCCCGTGGACAGCAACGAACTCTCGTTCATGCTTGCCGGCCGCAACGCCTTCGTGCAGGCATTCCGCGATGCTGCTCCGAAGCTGCTCGAGCCTATCTATGATGTCGAGATCTTCGTTCCCTCCGACAAGATGGGTGACGTGATGAGCGACATCCAGGGTCGTCGCGGCATGATTATGGGTATGACATCCGAGAGCGGTTACGAGAAGCTCACAGCCAAGGTGCCTCTCAAGGAGATGTCTTCCTACAGCACAGCCCTGAGCTCCATCACTGGCGGCCGCGCCAGCTTCGTGATGCGCTTCGCAAGCTATGAGCTCGTGCCTGCTGATGTACAGCAGAAGCTGCAGAAGGAGTTCGAGGAGAGCCAGAAGGCTGAGGACTAAAGTCATAAGCCCCTTCCCGACCTCACCCCCAGGGGGGAGGAGAGCCCAGAAAGGGCGAAAGCCATGCAAGGCTTTCGCCCTTTCTTTGTATGCTCGGCATGAGCATCGTCTAACGGGTGCAAGTCCCGAGTGAGCCCTAATAGCGGGAATCACATAGCCAAGAGCAAGGGTGTCCGTTGCGAGGCGGAATCTGAAAGAAGCTTACGGCAAACATCTGGCCTGACGGACAGAAACCACATACAAGGCGCGGAGCCGTGGGTGAGGCTGCCAAACAAGCCAAAGCCCGATAGCTATTCGGAACGGTAAGTGTAAATGTGGCAGGCATAAGATGGAAAGACGGTGTCCTTA
>CAJOEI010000032.1 GCA_905233465.1 uncultured Bacteroidaceae bacterium
CTACGGATACCGGGAGCTGACAACGCACAATCCTGCTCGCCGTACCTTCACGCTCGACCTTACCTGGAAGTTCAACGAGGCCCGCTCGAAGTATCGCGGAAGTGGTGCCGGCGAGAAGCAGAAGGCAAGAATGTGACGAAATATTTGTAAGTTTCTGCAACAATTTGTATCTTTGTATCGTCAAATAGACAAATATGATTACAATGGTAACAAATCGTATATTATTACGCCCGTGGCGAGACAGTGATGCGGAAACGCTGTACAAGTGGGCATCCGATCCGGACGTCGGTCCTCGCGCTGGATGGGCACCGCATCAGAGTGTGGAAGAGAGTTTGGAGATTATCCGCACCGTGTTCAATGATGGTGCAAACCGAACGCAATCGAGCTCGCTCGAATTGCTGAGGTGCAGCCCATCTTCGCATTCATGCAATGATGCCTTGCACACTTGGGCCATCGAGTTGAAAGAAACCGAAGGTCAACCGATTGGCGCCATGGGCTATGGCCCTTCATGCGAGTGTGATTTGCCAGCCCGCGAGGGTGAGCCGCTCATTGGTTATTGGGTGGCCAAGCCCTATTGGAATCAGGGCATCTGCACGGAGGCTTTGCGCCTGATGTTAGACCACATCCGACAGACAACAGATATCAAATCGCTCATCAGCGGCCACTTCGTAGATAATCCTGCATCTGGCCGAGTGATGGAGAAGTGTGGCTTCGTTCCTACAGGCGAAACCTGCATTGATGCGAATCAATACCAAGGTGCGAACAGACCAATCAGAGTGTTGAGATTGGAATTGCGATGAAATAGAAATAAGATGATTCAGTTGCCGAACATCCTTACGCTGCTTAGGATTGCAGGCTCTTTAGGTCTGCTTTTCTGCGATGTGACGGGTGTGGCAATTTGGATTATCTATGGTCTCTGCGGCATCAGCGACATCGTCGACGGATGGTTGGCACGGAAGCTGAAGTGCGTCACCAAGAAGGGGGCATTGCTGGATAGCGTGGCAGACATCTGCTTCGTGGCGTGTTGTGCCTGGAAACTCCTGCCGATACTCGGCTCGGCTTTGCCGCTTTGCCTTAGCAAAGAACTGCAGCAATGGCTGTGGCTGTGGGCAGGAGTAATTGTTGCGATCAAGGTCATGAATCAAATATCAGCCCTCGTGAGGTACGGGCATTGCTGCTTCCCTCACACGCTCGCGAACAAAATAACAGGCTTTCTGCTCTTCATTGCAGTCCCAATGACGTTTGTATCCGTCGTTCCCCTCGCCATTGCGGCCGCTATCGCCACGTTTGCTGCCATTCATGAAGGCTGCGTTATAGCGAGAGCAGAATCAAGTCATCCATGATTTCCATCTTGCCTCTACTATCCAAACAAAGTGGAAGAAATCATCTTTCTTATATTCTCCTTCGCTGTTGCGGGTTGCAGGGCGATTTCGATTGGTATGTTGGGAGGATTAATACAGGCGACGCTGGAGAAACCGGCCTCGAGAAGCTCTTGTTCGTCAGCTATGCGTCCAGCTATTAGCATGACGGGCACGCCGTGTTTTTTTGCACGTTGCAAGATACCAAAAGGCAGCTTGCCCATGAGGGTTTGGCGGTCGGCAGAGCCTTCGCCTGTGATGACGAGGTCTGCATCTTGCAACAGGTTGTCGAAGTGAATGGTGTCTAACAGGAGATCGATACCAGAACGACACTCGGCATTCATGTATTGCAGAAAAGCATAACCCAAGCCGCCCGCTGCACCTGCCCCAGGCATGTTTTGGCAGTCGCGCCCAAGATGCTTTGCTGAGGCCGCTGCAAAGCGTTTGGCACTCGCATCAAGAGCATCGACCATCTCTGGCGTTGCCCCTTTTTGTGGCGCAAAGACATGTGCTGCCCCATTCTCGCCACAAAGTGGGTTGGTGACATCAGTGGCTATCGTGAAGCGCACATCATTATGCTTTATGAATTGTGAATTATGAATTGTGAATTGTGCATTATGAATTGCCTCAAGCATGCCTATACCGCAATCGCTGGTGGCACTACCGCCAAGCCCTACGATGATGTGCTTGCACCCTCGACTTACGGCATCCACCACCAACTGGCCCGTGCCGTAACTTGTCGCCACCATCGGATTTCGTTCTTCTGGCGAAAGTAGCGTCAGTCCGCTGGCCTTGGCTATCTCTATCACCGCTCTATCGCCCTGTATGAGATACGGTGCCACAATGGTGCGCATGAGCGGGTCTATCGCGTTGACCTCTACAATCTCGCCACCCATTGCTGCTCGGAAAGCATCAAGCCATCCCTCACCACCATCGCTCACAGGCACTTGTACGACCGTTGCCTCAGGCATCCTCGCAAGAATACCCTCACTTGCCGCCTGATTAGCCTCAGCCGATGTCAAACAACCCTTGAACGAATCAATCGCCACAACAATTTTATTCATAACTCCACCTCCGGCTCCCACAAATACCGACTCATATCTACATGGCCATTGGCCTTGAAGCGAATACCTTCTTCTTCTAAGAGCGTGCGCTGACGGCTCCAACCGGGGGCTGTGCGGCCTTCTTTGTTCACCACGCGATGACAGGGCAGAGACTCGGCTCCAGGTGTATAGCGGAGCGTGCGTCCTACCATCCGAGAATGGCTGGGCCAGCCCGCCAAAGTGGCAATGAGGCCATAAGTCGTCACTCGTCCGCAAGGTATCTGGCTGACGATGTTCAACACAGCATCTCGAAACGCCCGTGCCTGCTCTGGCGACATCTGATTGGGATAGTCCTGCATACCAGCGCTCACTTTATCAGCTTCGTAATCTGCTTTTCCGTAGCCTCGGGCAACAGATTGCGCAGGTGCTCAAACATCCGCTCGAAGGACTCCTGGGGCGTTCCCCCTCGCCCTTTGGAGAGGGGGTTAGGGGGTGAGGCCTGACACATCTCATGACCTAATAACGTCTCAGGCGTCGTCAGCAGCGACCAGCCCCAACCATATTCGCGCCCGTGCTTGTCGGTGGGATACACAAAGTCCTCGGTCACGATGCGACAAGCCATCTGCAAACGAGTGACATAACCATCAAACTTACTCCGCATCTTGGGACCGTCGAAACCACAGGCAGCACGCAGTTCGCGCGTTATCAAACTGCCGTGTTCAGCCAGTGTCAGCAGAATGGCCTCATCGATGCTGCCTTCCACGGGCGCAGGCCTTGAAGCGCGACGATAGTTGCATAGGTCGGGCCACCAATCCTTGCTGACGAATCCCGCCTTGCCGGCAAAGAACTTGCCATAGACGCAGCGCCCTTCTGTGACGATGGGGCCCTTCCACTTCCACAGCGGCCAGTCCCATCCGCCATCGTCGAAAACAACATATCGATTGTCCTCGTCGACGACCTCCTCTGCCGAATAGCCCCTTATGCCACTATCTAACAGCGGCAGGAAGCCCACCTTCTGGATGAAATCCATCAGCTCTGGACAGCTGTGTATCTCCCTGGTTTTCATATCTCAATGAAGTTGAAAAAACGACGATAGGCCTCCACCTTTTTATCGAAGGATAAGGGATAGGCACGCGAACTGCTGGGCAATCTATAAAGGAAGCCTCTCCCCCCGCCCTCCCCCAAAAGGGAGGGTGCCTCTGAACCGCGAATTGAAATCTCTACAAAAGTGTTCACCTTAGGGATGTCGGTAATGTCAAGCGAGGCGCAAATGGTTTCCGTAGCTTTTTCACCCGTGGTGACGATGGCGCGAAGGTGGGGCAACTGAGCGATAAGAGCATGAATGTCTGTCGGCTCCACGACCTCGAGGAACTTATCTGAGGCATTATCCTGCAGACGACGGATGGCCGTAGAAGTGTCGAAGAAGGCGAGACCCTTTTCTTGGCAGAAGGCGACAATCTCGTCTATCTTGAAGCGTTTGGCTTCGAGGTCAACAAAGTGGTTCTTATCGTCAAAGAATATCTGTCCCTCAATACGCCAGTGGTCGTTGATGAAGTTCGGGTAATAGAAGTCCATGCACCACCGCTTGCGCTGGGGCGGGAAGCTACCCAAGAACAGCACCTTAGCATTCTTGGGCAGAAAAGGGCGCAAGGGATGGTACTCTATCCCCGTTCGGCTGAGCTCAGGGCCGAAGCCACCCCCGCTGCGGGCGATATTCTCTGTGTTCAGATAGGACGTCATCGCTTCATCCAGTACAGTCGTTCTTGCTCTGGCATCTTCTCGATGGCATAGCGAAGCATTGTGCGAGGCATCTCGTGGGCGTGCTGACACAGGAAGTCCCTTAGCAAATCCATTGAACAACGTTTGCCCATCTCGCGTAGCATCCATCCCACAGCCTTGTGCATCAAGTCGTGAGGATGGTGCAGGTGTATCTCAGCATAGCGCAGGCACCACGACGGGTCCCTCATCTGCGAGGTCTTCCACGTACAGACCATGCTCATGCGCTGCTTCCAGAGGTTATCGCTCTGTGCAAGCTCATCCAACACCTGCCGCTTATAATCTTTGTCACCAAAATTTGTCGGCAACAGCAACCAATGCCCCAGAATCTTATGCACGGAGAGATCAACCAAGTCCCAGTTATTCGCCTGCTCAGCGTATTTGAGGTACATCATGAGAATTTCATCTCGCCCTCTTATTGCAGCCTCGTCATTCTCCAGTCGTTTGGTCGCCAAGCGTTCAAACTTCGCCACCAGTATCAACAGTCCGCATAGCCTCACCTCATGCCAGCGGTTCATCAATAGTTCTGGAACCTCATTAATGTTCAATGATCCATGTTTAATATTCAATGCCTCTTTCACCACCTCTCGTGTCTGCGGCACCTTCAACCCAAGGAACTCATCGCCCTCGCCATACTCACCCGGCCCCGTCTTGAAGAACCTCATGAGCACTCGTCGCTGCTCCTCATTCCGCAGCGACTCCATATACGCGATGATTTCCTTGGCTGTCAATATCTTAATCTTTATTCTGGTCGTCACTACGTTCCTCAAAATTGCTCGAAAATCTACCAGAAAATCTCTCAATATATGTTTTGAATAATTTTTGAACCAATTTTTGAATGATTTTGAGCGAAGCGACCATTTATCTGTTAGTAGTTTTCGGGTTTAATCTGGAAGTAGCTCTGTGGATGGTCGCATACTGGACACACCTCTGGTGCCTTCTTACCGATGACGATGTGTCCGCAATTGCTGCATTGCCAGATGACATCACCCTCGCGAGAGAACACCACAGCATCCTCGATGTTCTTCAGCAACTTGCGATAGCGCTCCTCGTGGTGTTTCTCGATGGCCCCTACCAGTTCGAACTTCGTGGCAATCTCGTCAAAGCCCTCCTCACGAGCTTCCTTGGCCATACGCGCATACATATCCGTCCACTCGAAGTTCTCGCCATTGGCAGCATCTGCCAGGTTAGCCTTCGTGTCGCTCACGCTGCCGCCGTTCAGATACTTATACCACATCTTGGCGTGCTCCTTCTCATTGGCTGCCGTCTCCTCAAAGATAGCTGCAATCTGTACAAATCCATCCTTCTTGGCCTTAGAAGCAAAATACGTGTACTTGTTGCGTGCCATACTCTCGCCTGCAAAAGCCTCCTTGAGGTTCTGCTCGGTCTTTGTTCCTTTCAGTTCTTTCATAAGTCTCGTTGTTTTAGATTCATGCTGCGAATATACAACATTTCTGCGAGTTATTCGATTATTTAGCTTTTTTTATCACCTCAAACCGTAACATTTCCCATTTTCTCCTACATAAAGGTAGAGAGTCAAACAAAAACATCAACGCTTATGACGTTGCCATTGGGATGACGACTCGATGCCATAGGGCAGACGCGAGGGATAGAAGTGCCACGAAAAGTGACACTGATGACACGCGCGTGTGACACTGGTGTCACGCACAAGTGACACTGGTGACACATGCAAGTGACACTGGAGTCACACGCAGGTGTCATCGGTGTCACCTATGCTATCTTTCAGCTGCCTTAGCAGCAGCTCCTTTGTGTGCGTGATGATGAATCCTGTCATAATGCTTTTAAAATCGTTACAAAGGTAATGAAAAAATCGCATTTCTGCTACTTTTTTTCGATTTTGGCCAAAATTCGCCGAATTTGCGGTAGATTTTTTTTGAAATCTACCGAAAGTCAATTTCCTCAATATCAATTCTATACCCCCCACATTCGGTAGATTCGGTAGATTTTCGTCCAAAAAAATTAATATATGTTACTTTCTCATCTTCGCAAGGCCATATGAATAGGCCTTCACCACCGTTGGATTCTTTGCCTTTATTTGTGCCTTAACTCTGTCGAAATCTGCCCAACCTAAACAAAGACGCAAAGACCTGATGGATGGCCTTTGCGTCTTTGATTGATGTGACGATCAGTCGGGACTTATTGTCCTATCTGTCCTTTCCAGGAGATGAACCAGCGGGAGCGTGGCAGTCCGACGAGCGACGGGTTGCGCTTGGCCAGACGTGAGGAGAGGTAGCTGTCATCGCCAGTGCGGTAGGCTGCACGCATGAGGTCGCCGAAGCGATAACCCTCAAAGCAGGTCTCCAGAGCTTGCTCAACGTCTATGAGGCTGTCGACGACCACCTGCTGACGGGCCCGCACCTGTGGCACAGCATAGTCGCGATACCAGTCGCGGGCATCTATCAGGAACTTCTCATGCAGCTCATCTGATAAAGCCACCAGTGCATCACGATACTCCTTGGAAGCATCATTGAAGAGCTTCTGCGTCTCATAATCCTCGCGCACCGGCAACTCTATTCCTGCAGGAATGGCATAGTCGTTGATGAGCACGGAGTTAAGCGCCAGGAGCGAGTCGACAAGCACAGCATCAGCCGTGTTGGCTGCAGGAGCTATGTATATCGGCGGCTCGACAGGATAGCCCGTGGAGTCGGTTGGCACATCGGTGGATGGCGGATAGTAGTACGGGTTGTTGATGCTCCATCCGCTGCCGCGCTCGTGCAGTCCGATCTGGTTGTAGGCTTCTGAACCTGAGCGTATGTTGCTCTCGGCATAGAGGTTGGCCGTACGCGGGCTGATGATGCGGGTCTTGTAGTAGTTGGTGTTGAAGTTGAAATACTCCACAAACGTCGAATCAGTGGCATTGTTGAGCTGCGAAAGCACCTCGGACTCGATGACTGTGTTGTCAAGACCTGTGGTGAGGATGGCAAGTGCGAACTTTGGGAAGCCGGCATAGTTGAGAGCCTCGGCCAGACGCAGATAGACCTGTCCTGTGCGATAGATGATGACATCCTGAGCATAGTAGGACTTCCATATCGTCTGCAACTCAACACCGCGATTGTTGGTGTGTGTACTCAGGTTGGCATACAGGCGCATGTCACCAAGAGCGTTGCTCTCCAGCATCTCCTCCTCAAGCATAGAGGCCTGAACCGGCATGTAGGCATACAGACCTGTTCCGCTCCTGTAGCGGCCGTAATAGACCTGATTGTTGGAGTATTCGATGCAGGGCTGTGAGGGTTGCAAGGGAGCCACGCTGGGTTCTGAGGCTTCGTGGTCGTAGCAGTAGAGTTTACGCAGCTCGTTGTAGTAGCCCTCGGAACTCGAGGAGTCCATAGCGATGACGGTGATGCACTCGTCATATCTGCCTCCGAATGTCGTCGTCGAATAGAATGATGAGTTGGATGATGACGTAATCAGGAAATTACCCGTTGTGAAGCAGGATTCCATCCACGAGGTGTTGAGTTCGGATGTCAGGTTGCGAACCTTGTAGCCACCGTCGGACGGCACCCAGTCGATGTAGTCGAAGTAGCACTTGGCAGCCTCACGCGCCAGCATGGGGTTCTGCTGTATGCTGGCAGCCCACAGATAGAGGTCGCCCAGCACCAAGGAGACAGGGAAGACGCTAAGCCGCGACGAGGTGTGACCGTTGTAGCCCTTCTGTCCGGGATTGCCGTGGTAAGGGTACGCAAACTTGGTCATGTCGGCGTAGGGCTTGAGGTCGTTGATGAAGTAGTCGCAGATGGCAGCCAGGTCCATGACGGGAGCATTGGCGGCAGCGGCATCGTCGAGCGTCAGCATGGGCTCGGTGAGCACTGGCACACGGCCGTAAATCTGTCCGAGCTGGAGATAGATCCAAGCACGTATGGCACGCACGGCGTAGTACTCTGCGCGGAAAGGATAGAAGTCCTGACGCGCGCCGTTGTTGTAGCGCTGCTCCACGAGAGCGGTGTCGGCATTGGCAAGATAGTAGTTACAGTTGTTAATGACAGCGTAGTAGTCGCGTGGCGAATTGTATTCGTTGTCATCACTAACACTGAACTCAGAGATCTCCTTGAGCGACATCTTGGCCGAGGGATCGACCTTGACGAGGTCGCCACGCAACTCACCGAAGAGGTTGGTGCGCACGGCAATCTTCTGCAACTGTGCCAGAATACCGACAAAGGAGTTCACCGTGTCGCTGGCCTGAGTGAGATGGTTCTCATCGGCATAGATGACATCCTCATTGCCCATCGAGAGCATGTCGTCGCAGGCTGTGAACGAAGCCGTCAGCGCTGCTATGGCGAAGGCCGAAATGATATATTTTAGACGATTCATTGCTTTCAGTATGTTTTAGAGGTTAATCTTTATACCAATATTGAAGTTCCGGCTCTGTGGCAGCAGTCCACGGTCGATGCCCTGATAAAGCACGTTGTTGCCCATCGAGAACTCGGGGTCTGTGCCCAGATACTTCGTCAGAGTGAACAGGTTGTTTGCACATGCCCAGATGCTGATGCCCTGGATGTAGGTGTTGTTGATGGGCAGGCGATAGGACAGTGTGATGTTCTTCAGCTTGAGGTAAGAGCCGTCCTCTATCCAGCGGTCGGAGAAGTCGCTGTTGCCCATCGGGTCGCCGTAGGTGGCACGAGGGATGTCGGTGACATGGCCCTCGTAGGCCCAACGACCGGTCATGGCTGAGGTCTGGTTCATGAAGCGCGAACCGGACTCCAGCTGCTGGCGCATATAGTTGTAGACATCACCGCCCAAGCTGTACTTGAAGCCCACGTCAAGGGTGATGTTCTTGTAGCTAAGCGATGTCCAAAAGTTGCCATAGAAGTCGGGGTTGGCGTCGCCAATGAATGTGCGGTCGTTGTCGTCGATGCGTCCATCGCCGTTCTGGTCGACATACTTCACGTCGCCAGCACCGAAATAGTCGCGTGTCACACCGTCCTCACGCAGGCGGTAGAGTCCGTCGGCAGCTGCCTCTTCGCTGGTGGCATAGACGATGGTGCCGCTCTGTGTGGCAACCGTCTGCAAGCCGAAGAAGCTGTTGATGGGACGGCCCACCTCGCTGCGGATGGTGGCGCCCAGCACAGTATTGTCTTCGTAAGCGGCGTTGTCAGGCAGCTCAGTGAGCTCGTTGACATAGTGGCCTATGCTGGCACCGATGCTCCAGTTCCAGGTGTTGGAGGAGACGATGTGACCAGTCAGGCTGGCATCAAAGCCCTGATTCTTGAGGCTGCCGCCGTTGCTCCAGCTCTGCTCGATGCCAGAGAGGAACGACATGCTGCGCAGTGTGAGCAGGTCGTCGGTGGTAGAACGGAAGTAGTTGAAGCCCAGAGCCAGACGGTTGTTGAGGAAGCGGCCCTCAAGTCCAGCGTTGAAGCGGCGTGTGGTCTCCCATTTCAGCTCGGAGTTACCAATGTTGGCAAACGACAGGCCGGGGATCTGCCCAAGGAAGAGTGTGGACTTGAAGTAGCTGTGTGCAGCGTCAAACGGCAAGTTGTCGTTGCCCGACAACCCGTAGCCAGCCTGCAGCTTCAGATAGTCAATGCCGCAGACGTCAAACCAACGCTCGTTGGTGACAATCCAGCCAGCCTGGATGCTGGGGAATGTGCCCCACACCACTCCTGCCATTTTCAGACCGGAAGCATCCTTGCCGAACTGCGAGCTTGTGTCAAGTGCGATGTCGCCCTGCAGATAATAGCGGTTGGCGAAGTTGTAGCGGGCCTGACCATACCACGTCATGGTACCCCAAGGCTCGTTGCTGCCGTCGATGAGCTGCTGCTTGGTGCTGGAGATGAGCGGGGTTTTGTCGTTACCGGTGTTGTAGCCCGCCTGCTGCGTGACGGTGTAGTTCTCAGACATATAGCGGAAGCCGCCAAGCAGGTCGATGGAATGGGCACCGTAGTGGTTGCTCCATTCTACCTTGGTGTCGGAGAGCAGACTGTTTTGCTTGCTGTAGAGCGAACCGATCATGTTGTCCATGCGCTGGTGGAAAGCCTGCACATAGAACGACGGCACACCGTTCATGGGCACGTAGCGCTTCTCGTTGGTGTTGACAAGCGAGTAGGCAAACATGGAGCTGAACTTCAGGTGCTTGTTGGGATGCCAGATGGGCGTCACAGTGAGGTTCAGGTAAGAGTTGTCAAAGTAGTTCTTGTTCTGTGCCTTACCATACTCTGTGATAGCCAGCGGGTTGGCGAGCTCATAGTTCTCGTTGCTCAGCTCGGTAATCTCTGCCAGATAGTCCTCATCATCGATGTCCAAGTGGGCATTGTTGATGGTACCCTGTGCACCTGTTGCTACAAAGCTGTAGGGGCTGAGCATTGGCGACTTGGCGTATGAGAGGAAGTTGAGCGAGGTGATTGTAGAGTTCTCGTAGTCTGTTGGAGCACCGGTGTCAAAGATGTTGCGTGTGGTGTTGGCAAACGAAGCATCGAAACGGAAGTCAATCCAGTCTGTAATCTTGATATCGGTGTTGAAACGGATGTTGAGTCGATTGTAGTCGTTGTCCTTCAGCGTCTCGTTGGCACGGTTGTAGCCCAGCGAGAGCATATAGTGGGCTATCTCACCACCACCCTGCACGCTCAGGCCGTAGTTCTGATAGACAGCCTCGCGGTAGAGGTCGCTCGTCCAGTCGGTGTTGTTGTTGAACTTGTTATACCAATAGTAGTTGGGATTGGCATTGAGGAACTTGAATGTCTGCTGCAGTGTGCCGGTGGACTGCATCAAGGCAGATGCGTAGTTCTTGAACTCCGGTCCGGACATGACATCATAGTGGTTGGGCAGCATTGTGATGCCCACGCTGGCTGTGGCGTCGATGCGTGTGGCCAGCGAACGGTTGCGCTTGGTCTTGATGAGGATGACGCCGTTGGCACCCTTGGCACCATAGATGGCGGTTCCGTTCTTCAGGACCTCAACCTTCTCGATGTCGTTGACATTGAAGTTGGAAAGGATGTCGTTGTAGAATCCCGAGTGTATCATCTCACGGCCATATTGCATCTCGGTGATGACGCCGTCGATGACCACCAATGGCTGAGCATTGGCCATATAGCTGTTGACACCGTCAATCTGCATATACGAGCCGATGCCCGTGAAGCCGCTGCGCTGGGACGTGTAGACGTCAGCGCCGAGGCGTGCGCCAATCTCCGTGGAGATGTTGACAGAACCCGAGAAGTCGAAGCCGGCTGCCTGTGCATTGCCCATGATGTTGTCGTCATCGGTGTAGAGAGCACGGGCGGCCTCGCTTTGGAGCACGATGTCACGCAGCTGCCCGCTGGCATTGAGTCCTACGCGCACACGGTTGTAGCCGGGAAGCGTGACCTCGATGGCGCTGGCATATGTGGGCACCTGCATCTGGAAGGAGCCATCCTCATCGGTGAGAGCAGAATAGCCTTCACCGGCTATGGACTGCACAAGCACACCGGCAAGCGGTGCGTGGGCGTCCTGCGAGACAACACGTCCGCTGATCTGGCGTGTGGCCTCCTGCTTCTTCTCGGCACGACGGATGCGCACAGCTACTGTGGTGTCGGCATCCGCTTGGTCCAATTCATCCTGTGCATAGGCACATAGCGGCAGCACGAGGAAGATGGAGAGACAGTAAAAGCCTATTCTTTTCATTCTTTGAATTCTTTGAGGTTAGACATATCGAGTTGGTAGGCTTCTGCCTCTTCCTTGCTCGCAAAGGGGATATAGAATATGCGATTGATGTACATCACATTGGTCTGGCTCTTGCCCAGGTTTGTCGGGCGCACATCAGATGTCAGGCGGAAACGATGGATGGGGTCTGCGCTGCCCACGGCATTGTAGCACGAGAGCTTGGATTCCAGGCCCTTGACGAGGCAGATGACATCAACATCGGTGCCGGAGGTGAGGAAGTAGCTACCCGAACCATGTGTCTCGTCTTCGGGCACACGCAGGTTGGTACTGCCCTCGGTGGCATCGTTGGTGAAGTCAAACTCCAAGTCGTCGTTGGGGCTGGTGCTGGTGGACGACACACGCGGACGTGCACGGCGTGCCTGATGGTATGCCTTGAAGCGCACCGGCAGGTCGGCCACCTTGTCGCCAGAAGTGCTTGGCGGCACCATGACGACATAGACGTTGTACCACACGTTGGAGAACGTATTGGGCAGATAGAAGTAAATGGAACTGTTGGTGTTGGTGTTGTCCGACGAGGAGCCATAGGTGATGGGTGCCACCTCGATGAAGTTGTCATCCTTCAGCTCAATGCCGAATTCAGCCTCAAGGCGTGTGCTGATGCTGTCGGGGATGGAACGCGGAATGACACTGGAGATGGGCATGTTCTCGTTCTGATACTTCAGCAAAGGAGTGGAACGATGCTGCACCGATGTGGCGGAGATGTATCTCACCTGCTTGAATGTCAACGTCGGGTCAATGCGTCCTTCGGAATCGGTATAGAGCAAACCGTTGGAGCAGGTCTGCGGCGTGAGACCATTAAGGATGCCGCCTTCTGCCTTGGGATTAAAGAACACGTTCAGTCCATAGTAGCCGTTCATGTTGATGTAGGCAGTGTTGAAGATCGAGTCATTGTAGTCGTTCTTCTGACTGTTGATGTTGAATATACGTCCACGCAGGATGGAGAAGCGAGCGTTGAGATCGGCAACGGAATCGCGGTTGGCCATAGCGTCAACATAGTTAAACAGCGGACGATACTCGTTATACTCGCGCTCAAACACTTCGTCGGTCGGGGACAGCATCAAGTAGTTACTGTCCTCGCGGGCGATGTAGCCCAGTGAACGATAGAGTGCATTGCTCACGTCGAGCACGGAGTCGGCATAGACAATCTTGCCATCCACAACACCCATCTGCACCGACTGCTGCTCGTTGAGCTCATACTTGTCGAAGGTGTTGTAGAGATTGGCCATATTCGTCATGTTCGGAGCCAAGGTCAGAGCCTCACGCACATTGGGGAAGAAGTTCTCCATATATGGCAGCTTGAACATGATGCCGTTGTTGGCCAGGATGTTCTTCTTGACGAAAGGCACGCCATTGAGGTCGTGGCCTCCCAAGACCATATACTTGCCGTTGAGCATGCGTATGGAATCGCTGTATTCATCGGGCACTGAGCGGTTGTAGAGTGCCATGTGATTCTGCACAAACTGCGTGATGGCCGTGTTCTCCTCGTCGCGCTTGACGCGGCCGTTGGCATCAGCCTGCTTCTCTGTGTCATAGAGCTGAATGATGCTGTCGGCCTGCTGGGACGAGATCACCGGTGCCCACACTGTCAGGGCTTGCGGCGAGGCAAGCACACGGTCGTAGCCCACATGTTCGAGCACACGTCCGAACTGCTGCAGGTCGGCATCCGCCTTGATGTGTTCGAGCAGCGATGGGGCATCTGTGACAAGCTGCCCGCTATCGCTATCATAGTGGTCATTCCACTCGTCGGCACAGGCACCGAAGCCCAGCACCGTTGCCCCGACGAGCAGTGTGGCCAAGTATTTCATTTTGGAGATCATAATATATATGAGTTATTAGTTGTTCTGTTTATTGGTTAGAAGTCGTCTTCGCCCTTGCCGTCGCCCTCGATGCCATAGACACTCTTGGGCACTATCTCAAGGTAGTCGATCATCAGGTGGGCCTGACCTGCAGCATATACGCTGCGGATGCGCATGGTGTGTTCATACTTGTCGCTGAGGTGACCTTGATAGAGCACGCGGCGCATGGTATGGCAGTCGTTGCCAACGAAGCTGCCACACGACGAACTGACATCCCAACCCTTTGAATACTGGCCGCAACGCACACCGCCAGGGCCGTGATACCATCCTTGGTTGTGGAGGTCCTTCTTGTTCTGCTGCCATTCCTCGGTATTGCGACGCCATGCATCGCCATCGCCGAAGTTCTTCCAGCCAAGACGGTTCTTCAGGCCATCACCCTCGGAACGCATGTCGAGAGGTATACCCTGAGGCACACCGTCGAGGTAAATCTGTGCCACAGCACGGGGATTCATAGGTGCGAAGCCGAGACGTATCTGATAGTCGCCATCGGGCACGGTGGGCAGCTTGAAGGTCATATCGAAGCTGTTGGTCTGCGAACGGAGGTTGAACTCATCGCCCTCGTAGCTCCAGTAGGTGCAGCGCACGTTCTGATACAGGAACTCACCGTCATCGAGCGAGATCTCCTCGAAGTAGTCGTTCGGGAATACATAACACGGGCTGCGCGAATCGGGACTGGAGATATCAGCACCGTTGTCTGAACAGTCATCACTACGCAGGTCGTTGTTCATCATTTCCGGCCAGAAAGTGTACAGATCCATACGCATGCGTTCGTTGAACACGGTCTGCTGCGTATTGGCACCGAAGTCGATGAGGCGGTCGATATAATAGTAAATGCCGTTGATGGCTACCTGTGTCAGACCTTCTGCCACCGTGGGGGTGACAATGGCACCACGCTGCTCGGTGGACGGATTGTTGGGATCGTAGTGGCGGTTGAGGTACATATTGCCGAGCTCGGCATTGCCGATGAAGGTGTTGGATGATGCATAGCGTCCATTCACCATCTCTACTTTGACGGTAGACAGCGGGGCCATGGTGTTGTACCACTCGGTCGGGAAGATGTCGCCAGTGTAGATGGATACGTATGTAAACAGCTTCTCATACAGACCCTTACGATTCAACAGGTGATAGGCTATGAGCTTGTACAGCGGATTGCGCGAGTCGGAAACATGTGCCTTGTCATAGTATTCGGCACCAGCTCCATCTGGATAGATTGTGCAAGCATAGTCATAGAGGTCTTCCCACGTGTTGATGTTCTTGTTGTAGGTCGGTGTATACGGGTCAGCCTGTGTGATGGCAGCATAGTTGTTGAGGATGCTGTCTGGCACGGCAAAGGCCGTATAGCCGAAGCGACGAGTCTCAGGCACGTGGCAGTAGTCCTGCTGTGCGCCGGAGAAGCGCAGGCCTTCCTTCAGCGGGCCGCGACGCCAGTACTCGGGGTCGTAGCTCATGTCTTCAATGCGGATCATCTGCTGATCCAGTCCAGTAAGCTGGAGACAGGTGTTGAAGATGCTGATGTTGGGATCCTCGCGCATGATGGTCGGCAGGGTGAGGTTGGATGCCACCACCATGTGCTCCACAGGATGCACGATGCCGTTCTCCACGGAGTCGTTGGCCAGTGACATGATAATCACGCCCGAGCGGTTGATGCGATATGTGGTGTTCACCGTGTCGCCGTTCTCAACCACTGGCAGCGGTTCCACGCTGAGGTTGCGGCCCAGCATGTTGGTCTTGCCGAGGAAGTTGACACCATCGAAGTCCGTGGTGCCATAGATATACTCTATGAGCGCTGTACCGGCAATGGTGTCGCAGTCCTCTGCCGAGAGCTGCTGAATGCTGCTGATATTATGCTGCTGCAAGTACTCCTGCACGGCATCGTTGGTGGGTGCGAAGCAGGTATATCGGCCGTATGTGGAGAGCAAGTCCATCTTCCCGGCCCGCGTAACGATGTATGCGAAGTCCGAGAACTCAGGTCGGTTGTTGAGATAGTCACTCAACATCTCGCCGGTGAAGGTGTAGTAGCTCTCTTCTGGCATATCATCGGAGCACGCAACAAACGCACCTGTTGACAGCACTCCTATTGCCAGACCGAAGAGATATTTCTTTATACTATTCATGATTGACGAGTTGATAAGTTTATGAGTTTTGGTGTTTTTAAGTCAACAGGTTTATTCGTTGCCCGAAGAGTAGCTTTCCGAGGCTTCGCTGGCGTAGATGCTCTTCTGATGCAGGTTGGGGTTAACACGCACCTCGTCCTTGTTGTAGGGCCAGAATAGCGCGTCCATGCTCGGGAAGGTTCCGCCACCAGCACCCGACGACACCTTGGATGTCACGGTGGAGCGAACAACCTTGGGCGAACCCTCCTGGCGTGCATAGCGCACGAGGTCGAACCAACGCTTGCCTTCGTACATGAGCTCGCGGTTGCGCTCGCCGCGGATGACCTCGCGCAGGAGCTTGCGGTTGGTGGCCTCTGTCTTGTTGGCATTGAGGTAGTCTGTGCGGTTGGTGCACGAGCGTGTGTTCACAAGATATACGAGGTCGAAGGCCTGACGCAGCAGTTCCTTGTTCTCGTCGGTTTCTTCATCCGTTGCCTTGAGCACGAGAGCCTCTGCCTTGAGAAGCATGACATCCGTTAGGCGGTAGAAGATGAAGTTGCGGTTCTGATAGGCTGAAATAGTAAAATAGCCTTTGCTGGTGTTGTCAAACGGCAGTCCACTACCCGACTTCGCAGCGATGTCGAAAGTCAATGCCACGCCCTTGCGGATTGTTCCTTCAGCATACTTGTTGTCCGTCTGGATATTGTTGTAGAAACGGACATCATACTGGCTGCGCCAGAAGGAATAGCTCTTGGCACTCATCTCGGCAATGATGTCAGGACGCGGTGTGAGGAAGCCAGCACCCTGGTTACTGTCCTTTGCCTTGTTCTCACCAAAGAGTCGGCCAAAGGCTGTGTTCTCATAGAATGAGCCCGAGCCCTGGAAGGTGAAGGCGAGTTCGAAGATGCTCTCAAAACTGTTTCCGTTGCCGCCGAAGATGGCGTTGTGCACCAACGACGGGTTGGCAGTAGTGGCCTGATACAGTTCCATTGCAGTACCATTTGGCGCTGTCAGCAACTGGGGCTTGGTCAACGATACACTTGTCGATGCGCCGTATTCTTCCTGATAGTCGGCACGCTTCTGTGCTATCACCGCATCGGCTGAGGCAATGGCCTTGTCGTAGTTGCCCTGCCAGAGATACATCTCCGTGAGCATAGCATCGATGGCTGTGCGCGTGACACGGTTCACAGTTGTGTAGTAGCGACCACCAATCCGGTCGTTGTCATCATTGGCAGGATAGTGGACAATGGCGTTGCCACGCACAGCCTCAAGATCGTAGACGAGGCTGTCCAGCACCTGGTTGAAAGGCGTTGCGGGTAATGCTGCTACAGCATCTTCCTCCTGCACGGCAAAGCGATAGAAAGGCACTTCGTCGAATGTACGTATAAGATAGAAGTAGCATAGTGAGCGCAGGGCCGTCATCTCGGCAATAGTCGCGAGGACATCGCTCTCATGGTAGGAAGGATCCTTCTGGCTCACCACAGGTGCCATAGCTATAATGGTATTGGCCTTGTTGATGACTTCGTAGTAGTTGATCCACTTGGTATAGGGGTTGGTCGACAGCAGGTTCTCGCGCATAATCTGATAGAGGTTATACTCCTTACTGTCGAGCATCGAGGTCGGATAGAGGTTCTCGCTGCGAGCCTCACCCCACACGATGGCATTGTTGATGAACCCTTCTGTCTGCATAGACAGATAGCATCCTGCCACCATCTGGTCGATATCAGCCTTCTCGTTCCAGAAGTTGTCTTCCGTGACCTGGTCGCGAGGCGTAATCTCCAGGAAGTCACTGCAGGCAGCCAGCATCATCACGGCCACGGCCGCTAATGCTGCATACTTGAGTTTATATGTGATATGTCTCATGATGTTGTTCGTCTTTAATGATTAGAATCCTACTGTCAGACCTACGGTGTATGACTTCGAACGCGGGGTCTTGCTGTTGTCGGTCGTCACGCCATAGCCGCCATAGCCAATCTCCGGGTCAACACCTGAGTACTTCGTCAGGCAGAAGAGGTTGTTGGCACTGGCGTAGAGGCTCAGGTTCTTCATGTAGATCTTCTTGAGCTTCTTGGGGTCGACGCTGTAGGACAGCTGCAGGTAGTTCAGACGCAGGAACGAGCCGTCTTCCACAAAGCGGTCGCTGATGAGGGTGTTGTAGTTGGAACCGTCGCCGTGCATAGCACGCGGGATGGTGGTGACATCGCCCTCCTTGCGCCAGCGATAGTTCACAGCCTGACTCTGGTTGTTGTTGCTCACCATTGCCTCCATGTCCAAACGGGCCATGTTGACGATGTCGTAGTCCACACGATAGTTGAACTGAGCGTTCAGAGCCAGACGGTCGTAGTGCAGCTTGAAGCCGAAACCACCAGTGAGCTTTGGCAGCGAGTTGCCGAGATAAACAATATCCAACTGGTTGATGTTACCATCGTGGTTGATGTCCTCATAGATGGCATCGCCGCCCTTGAAGTAGTAACCACTGTTGGTCTCGGTCTTGTAGCAGAAACGCATCTGTATGGGGTCGCCCTTGGCGTTGCGCACCCACTGTCCGTCGGCATTACGCACGATAGGATAAGTGATGCCCTTGTCCAGATTCTCCTGAAGAATGTTGGTACCGTTGGCAGCATCGGCGCGAGCCAGCTCCTCGGCTGTGTCGTACTGATACTGGTACACGCCCTGCGAACGGAAGCCATAGATGGAACCGAACGGGTTATCAATCTGCACACGTTGCAGGGTGTTGCGGTTGCCCTCCACCCAGTCACGGTTGAGGCTCTTCAGCACCAGGGGATCCATCTTCGTGATGACGTTCTTGTTGTTTGCGAAGTTCACGTTCACGTCAACCCAGAACTTGCCCTTCTTCAGCAGGCGGTCACCATTGATCTGGAACTCCCAACCCTTGTTGACCATATCGCCTACGTTACGCACAGCCAGGCTGCTCCATCCGTTGGATGTCGGTATGCTGGCATTAGCCATAAGCATGTCCTTGGTGGTCTGGTGATAGAGTTCGAGCACGAACTTCAGTCGATCCTCGAAGAAGCCGAGGTCGAAGCCGATGTTCCAAGTGTACTTGTTCTCCCATTTGAGGTTGGTCAGCTTCAGACCGCTTGGATTCATTGATGTCTGATAGAGGTAGGTAGAACCTGTGCTGTACTTGTTCACATAGAGGTAGTCCTGTGTTGGCGAGTTACCAACCATACCCCATCCCGGACGAATGGAGAACATGGTCATCTCGGCCTTGTCGCGCATGAACTTCATCCACGGTTCGTCGATGACATTCCATCGCAGCGACACAGCGGGGAAGATACCCCATCGGTGGTTGGAGCCGAACTTGGTGGTAGCATCGGCACGCATGGAGTATGCCAGAATGTAGCGGCTCTTGAATGAATAGTGTGCCGAGAGGGTCCAGTATAGCGAACGCCATTCGCCATAGCTGCTACCCATGCCACTGACGAAGCCGCCGCCTGTGACGCTCTCCATTCTTGCCGGCAGACGACGCACATTGGTTGTCTGTCCGCTGCTGTTACCAGACACAAGCTGGAAACGTGCCATAGCTGTGAGGAAGTGGTCTTCGTTCTTGAACTTAGGCTGGAAGCTCAGTGTGTGTGTTGTGGTGAATGCCAGACTCTTGCTGCTACCGTTGTAGCTGGGGTTGGCATCGTAGTAGTTTGTGCTCACCAACGAGCGGGGATAGTTGCTCGTATTGTATTCGTTGGTGATGTTCATCAGCACTCGGCCGTTGTATCTGAGCTGTGTGCCGCTGTCGTCAAGACTCAGCAACTTGTACTCGATTTCCAAGTCAGGTGTGATGTTGTATGTCGACTGGTCTCTCTTGGCATACTTGGCGCTGGCCAGAGGATTGGCCATATTGCGCTGATCCGAGAAGTTGTTGGACTGCTCGTCTGTCAGGGCACCGTGATTGGTGAATGCCTCCTGGGGAACGATGTAGTATTCGCCAGTCGGTGTGCCGTCGGCATTATAGCGCCAAGGCGAGAGGTTAGGCATCTTGGTGTAGGCAATACCCAGCAGGCCGTCGTAGTTGCGGTTGTTGCGGGTATATGTCATGTCGAAGTTCGAACGTATGAGGATGCGGTCGTTGACATTGTAGTCCAGAGCCATGCGGGTGGTCATCAGGTTCATCTTCTGCTCGATGATGGTACCCGTCTCGTGCTGGAAACCGGCAGAGATGTAGAACATCGTCTTCTCATCACCACCGTCGATGCCCACGAAGTGCTTCTGGCGCAGACCTGTCTTTGTGACGAGGTCCACCCAGTCGGTGTTGCGGTTGAACATCTGATATTCCGAGTCACGCTCATTGTAGTTGAGCTCCTGCACCTGACCGATGAATGTCTGCTGCTCAGGATTGAAGTATGCCTCCTTGAGCATCATGGTGTACTGGTCGCCGTTGAGCAGTTTGATGCCTGTGGGCTGGTGTGTGGAGACGAGCTGCATGGTGTACTTCACGCTTGGCGGTCCGCGGTGTCCGCGCTTGGTGGTGATTTCGATGACACCGTTGGCACCCTGCGAACCCCAGATGGCAGTTGCGGCTGCATCCTTGAGCACCTTGATATCCTCGATATCGTCGGTATTGACGTTGAGCAGCTGTGCAAACTTCTCTTCGTTGGCCGTGGAGACGTCAAAGTCCGAGAGGTCGATATTGGAGTTCACGTTGCCGTTGACCACAATAAGAGGCTCGTTGCTCGTCAGCGTTGACACTGTGGAAGCACCGCGCAGACGCATGCTCGTGCCAGCACCGAGGTCGCCGGAGTTGGCCACGATGTCCAGACCGGCGATACGTCCCTGCAGGGCTTCGTCCACGCTGGTGATGCCCAGTCCCTCAAACTCCTTGGCGGAGATGCTTTGGGCCGAGAAGCTCACCTCGCGTTCGGGGATGGCCAGACCAGAGGTCTTCATCTGTTTTCTGGCAACAACCTTCACTTCCTTCATCTGCTTGGCATTCTCCTCCATCTTCACCTTGAAAACATTCTTGTTGATAGGCAGTGTGATGGTCTTGAAGCCCATGTATGAGATGCGGATCTTGTTTTTCTGACTCTTAATGGGCAGAACAAAGTTACCGTTCATGTCCGTCACTGATGCGTTGACGATACGGTTGGATGCATCCACCTCGGCCACACTGGCTCCGGGCAGGACATCAAAGTCGTCGCTGACGGTACCGCTGACACGGTTTATCTGTGCCGTTGCCGCCATAGACAGCAGCAGCAGGCACATGCTGATGTATGATCTTAGTGTTTTCATCTTCTGGGCTTGTTTTGTCTGTGCGTGTTAAGATAATTGAGGATAGCCTGCATGTTGGGTTGCGGGATATCCTTGCTGATATATGTCTCCGGCCCGAAGAGCAATGGACGGTCAATCTGGTGCACTACGACATACGACGATGTGTATATCTCGCCCAGCTTGTCACCTGTATTAAAGACATATTGTCGAGACACGATGTTGTTGTGGTTAGGATCGGAAGACACATGTGCGGTGTTGCCCTCAGCATCGGTGATGGTGATGGTGCGATTCTGCAGAGCCACGTTCAAGCGGCGATAGCGCATAATCTCGAGGTCCATCGTGGCCGTCTCGTATGCTCCTATGCTGTCAGCTGCACCGATATACACAGAGCCGTCCTGAATGTGATAGCGCACAAAGTCGCCGATGCAATTGCCGATGCTCTTGCGCCACGATGCGATGTATTTCACAATCGTGTCCACGTCGGCCTCAGAGGGAATCATCGACTCATCTGTGATGCCAAGGTATTCCCAGTCGATGTCATTCTCGTGCAGGCACGAGTCGATGTCGGCAAAGGCATTGTCAGTCTCCCATGTGGGCAGCTTACCCTCGTCAATAAGCTGTTGCAGGCTCTCGCTCGTGGGTACATATATAGTATATTGGTAGTTACCGAGGAAGCTGATGGCCTTGTCCATTGTGGTACGGTTGCCCGAGAGTTTGTCGCCGACAAACGAAGCACAGCCTTCGAGCAAATTGGCGAAGGTCTTGAAGTCGGGATGCTTGATGGTGTCGGTGATAACAGCAAACGGACTGGTGAGTGTTGTCATAGGCACTGCATCAATCACATAGCTCACGCCATTACCGGCTTCGGTCTTGTCGAAGATCTGGTCGGGGTCAATCTGCAGGAACTCGCCACGCTCCATGTGGTAGGAACCAGCCACGCCGGTAACCTTGTCGCCGTCCCAGCGCACCTTGATGGGGCTGTAGTTCTTCGTCAGGTATATCTCCTGTCCGGGACGGAAGGTCTGTGTGCCGCGAAGTCCGTGAGGCACGATGAGGTTGTCCACAATGTCGTGCATGCGGTTGTTGATAAACGACAGTCCAATATTGTTGACGCGGTACGAGACAGGCTCGTCGGTGACAGTGATATTGCCCTCCTCGTCCTTCTCTGCCTTCAGGAACTCAACGTTCACAGGCGTGTCAGAGCCGGTCTTCAAGTAGAACTTGATGGCAGCAGGCTCGCCCTTGTACTGGCTGGAGAATGAATAGGGGTCGAGATATGTCATCTCAAAAGCATTGTCATCGGGGATGAGGAAGGTGTAGCTGGAGCTCATCGAGTTAAGATAAGCGGTGAACTCATTCATCGTCCATGCCGAAGCATTGCCCTTGTAGCGCTCATTGGAGATTGCGTTGTAGATGATGCTGAGGTCCTCGTCACCACGGAGCACTGCGGGATAGAACACGCTCTGATACTCTGGAGCAACAAACACCTTGTTGGTCTGGTACACCACACCGTTGCAGGCAATGAAAGCGCTGTCTATGTCGGCCAGCTTGATGCCGAGAGGCTCGCTGGCAGTGTTCTTGGTGGTAGAGAACTTGCTTGGCAGGCTCGAGCGCATACTCTGTTGGAAGCAGTTCTTCAGGAACGGCAGCACGACATTGTCAGGAATCTGATCCCAGTCGTAGTTGTACTTCTGGCCCAACTCTGCGCCCTCGGCACGGAGATAGGCTGCCATAGCCTCGTTGGTCGGAACAAACATTGCAGCGCCGTCTTCCTCAACCTCAATGCCGTTGCCGTGATAGAGGTTGTAGCCAGGGTCGAACGCCAGCAGCGTGGACACTGTGCGGTTTGTCTCGGGTATGGCCGCAAACTGGTCATCGGTGGTGGTGGAATAGAAGAATCTCTTCACAAAGAGTGAATCCTCCTGGCCGTCAATGATTTGCGTCACGAGATATGCTGGATAGCTCAGGCGGTCGAGCACCGAATAGAAAGTGCTGAACTGCGGCTTCTTGCCGATGAGGTCGGCCATGTTGATAAGCGGTTCGGGCACTTCCTCGAGCATGTGAATGTATCCGTTCTGGCAAGTCACATCCTGCTCTATCACGCGCAGGCCATTAACATAGCTGGTGTGCTTGGTGTCAGTGGCTTTGCCGTTGGTCAGCGTACGGACATCGTCCTCCGAGAATGTATTGGCTGTCATGTAGTCTGGCAGGAAATGCATCATCGGAGCATCGTTGTTGTCCTTGAAGATGTAGATGCCATCCCTGTCGCGCACGCGGCTCCAGTAGTCTATCTGGTTGCCGTCCTTGTCCTTACGATAGGGGTTGAGTGCCGGCATTTCATCACGTGTGACGTAGGGGATGGAATCCCATGCGTCCAAACGCGTCAGCCTTCGCAGGCAAGCACCCTTGGTGGGGGGATTGCCGCTGGTGTTGCTGAGCAGCTCGATGAGATAGGCGTTGTTGACGATAGCGCCCTTGAGCAGATTCTTCTTCTCTGCCTCGGGCAGCTGCGTAACGCTCTGCAGACCACGGCGGCTGAGATAGCGCGCCCATGCTGCGTCGTCGGCAACGAAAATGGTCATCGAGCCCGTCTTGGCCAGCAGTTTGTGGAATGTCGTCTGTGTCTCTTCGGGATTCTCCTTGAACACAGGATCGTCAATCAGAGCCAAGGTCTGCGTGTACGTGCCACGGCTCTGCAGTTCTTCATAAATGCTGCTTCCGAGCCATTCCGGAGTACCTGTGAGCAAGTCATCACTGCACGCAGTGAAACTCATGCTTCCTCCGAATAGCATCATGGCAGCAAATGCGCAACCGGCACCGTGTGCCAGCCGTCGCTTCAGTAAACTGTTCTCCATGTAGTTATTAAATAGTTGATTGCTTGATTTCTTTTTGGTTAGGCCCATTTCATGGGCATTGAGATGGTAAAGTGTGCACGATTTAATCATGCATAAATTTGGCCAAAGTTATAACTTCTTTTTGTATTGCGGCACGCTTTTTAACTAAATATTTGTCCATATATGTTGTAAAACAATCGAGTAGGAGGAAAACGAAGTAGTTTTCTTCCTACTTTCGTTTTCCGACCTCTCACACCACCGTACATGCGGTTCCGCATACGGCGGTTCTTAACA
>CAJOEI010000033.1 GCA_905233465.1 uncultured Bacteroidaceae bacterium
GCCCACTCCCGACCCGGCCACCGTCGCAAGTGGGGACTTGCTCCCCTTTGTGGGGCCGAAGCCACATTCAGTGGCTTCTCTAAAGACCCCAGTCGCCCCACGGCGAGCGCCTTGTGCTCGATGAGAACTATGACCGTGCTCCCGAGGGTACGGATGTGGATGTGCTGATGCAGCGCACCAGCAGCATCGCCGAACCCATGAGCTACGATAGCGAAGGACGCATCAATTTCATTCCCGCAACAGCAAAAGGCGTAGCCGCAATAATCCCATAAAATCATTTCAGCGGGCAGAGATAGTAAAAAGCTTTATCTTTGTCCGCTTTTTGCATCTTTAACGGGTAAACGGAGTGTAATTGAAAGAAAATGCTTAACTTTGCCGCGGAATAAGATAAAAGTCATGGCTGCATCCATTCTCAATAAGATAGAATACCTCATTCTTCTCGTGGCTGCCTTTGCTGCTGAGAGTAAAATTAGCGAGGCTGAGGCCTACCGCTACCTCAGCCGTTACGGCGCGCTGGCCCTCTGCGAGAAGCACTACGGCATCATGCACACCCTCTCGCTCGAAGAGAACCTCCAGACGTTGCAAGCCTATTGTCAGAAGAAAGCTGCGGAAAACGAGAGCAGAAAAAGCCAGCTTGCTTTGCCGAGTGATAGCAGGTTAGACGAAGTCAAAGGAGGTACGCTATGAAACTCTAACAAAATAAGTTTCCTCATAACAAAAAAACTAAAAAACTAAGATTCTCCCACGATGCAATCTTTGCTTCGTGGGAGAAATCTATGAATGTGCAGGTTCTTACTTACCGAGCAAGAGCTTCATCATCTCGCAGGCAGCCTTGGCCACAGAGGTACCGGGGCCGAAGACGGCGGCTACGCCAGACTTGTAGAGGAAGTCGTAGTCCTGGGCGGGAATAACACCGCCGGCAATGACCATGATGTCCTCGCGACCCAGCTTCTTCAGCTCTTCGATGAGCTGCGGGATGAGGGTCTTATGACCGGCTGCGAGGCTGGAGGCACCGACGATGTTCACGTCGTTCTCCACGGCTTCGCGGGCAGCCTCGGCAGGAGTCTGGAACAGCGGGCCCATATCTACGTCGAAGCCGCAGTCGGCATAACCGGTGGCAACAACCTTTGCGCCGCGGTCGTGACCGTCCTGACCCATCTTGGCAACCATGATACGAGGACGACGGCCCTCCTGTTTTGCGAACTCTTCGGTGAGGCGGCAGGCTTCCTCGAAGTCTGCATCAGCCTTGCTTTCTGAACTATACACGCCTGAAATTGTTCTGATGACTGCTTTGTAACGGCCCACGACAGCTTCGCAGGCATCTGAGATCTCGCCGAGTGTGGCACGGTGGCCGGCAGCTGTTACGGCGAGGTCGAGGAGGTTGTGCTCCGAGCGCTTGCCGTCGGCAAACTCCTGCACGCAGGCGGTGATGGCTTCGAGGTCCTTCTTCACCTGCTCGTTGTCGCGCTTGGCGCGGAGTTCCTTCAGGGACTCCTCCTGCTGCAGACGTACGGCGGTGTTGTCGACCTCAAGGATATCGATGGGATCCTCGTGCTCGAGGCGATACTTGTTCACACCCACAATGGTCTGAACGCCGCTGTCGATGCGAGCCTGTGTGCGGGCGGCAGCCTCTTCGATACGCATCTTGGGCAGCCCCGTCTCGATAGCCTTGGCCATACCGCCGAGCTTCTCGATCTCCTGGATGTGCTCCCAAGCCTTGAGGTAAAGCTCCTGCGTCAGCTTCTCGACGTAGTAGGAACCAGCCCACGGGTCGATGTGCTTGCACACCTGGGTCTCGTTCTGGATGTAAATCTGGGTGTTGCGGGCGATACGGGCGCTGAAGTCCGTAGGCAGGGCGATGGCCTCGTCGAGGGCGTTGGTGTGCAGGGACTGGGTGTGACCCAGCACGGCAGCCATGGCCTCGATACAGGTGCGGCCTACGTTGTTGAAGGGATCCTGCTCGGTGAGCGACCAACCGGAAGTCTGGGAGTGCGTACGCAGTGCCATGGACTTGGGGTTCTTGGCGCCGAAGCTCTTGACAATCTTGGCCCAAAGCAGACGTCCGGCACGCATCTTGGCGATTTCCATGAAGTGGTTCACACCGATGGCCCAGAAGAAGCTGAGGCGGGGTGCGAAGGCATCCACGTCGATGCCGGCGTTGATACCAGCGCGGAGGTAGTCCATGCCGTCGGCCAGCGTGTAAGCCAGCTCGATGTCAGCCGTAGCACCAGCCTCCTGCATGTGGTAACCGGAGATGGAGATGCTGTTGAACTTAGGCATCTTCTGCGAGGTGTACTCGAAGATGTCGGCGATGATCTTCATGGAGAAGGCGGGCGGGTAGATGTAGGTGTTGCGCACCATGAACTCCTTGAGGATATCGTTCTGGATGGTACCTGCCATCTCCTCGAGCTGGGCGCCCTGCTCCAGACCGGCGTTGATGTAGAAGGCCAGCACGGGGAGCACGGCACCGTTCATGGTCATGGAGACGGACATCTTATTAAGAGGTATGCCTGCGAAGAGCACCTTCATGTTTTCGAGGGAGCAGATGCTCACACCAGCCTTACCTACGTCACCGACCACGCGGGCGTTGTCGGGGTCGTAACCGCGGTGTGTGGGCAGGTCGAAGGCCACGGAGAGGCCCTTCTGACCGCTGGCGAGGTTACGGCGATAGAAAGCGTTGGACTCTTCAGCGGTGGAGAAGCCGGCATACTGACGGATAGTCCACGGGCGGAAGGGGTACATCATAGAGTACGGGCCACGGAGGAACGGCGGAATACCGGCGGCGAAGTTCAGGTGCTCCATGCCCTCCAGATCTTCCTTCGTATATACGGGCTGAATATCAATCTGCTCAGGAGTCTTCCAATTGGCGGTTATGCCATTCTCCTTTTGCCAGTCAAGGCCATTCTTGGCTTCAATCCCAGCAAAGATATCAATGGATTTAAAATCTTTTTTCATCTTTCTATTTACGATTTAGCTATTTACGATTTACAATTTATTTACAATGGTACAATTGAGCTATTTACTTTTTCTCTGCCTCATCGGCTTTCATCTGTGCTTTAGTGGAAGTAATCGTCTTGACGATGATAGCCAGCAGCTCTTTACTTTCTTGATAAAGCGGTGCTAATCCTGACGGCAAAAGCCGTTAGACGCTCCCGTAAATCTTCTTTAGTCATTAAAATCGTAAATGGATTAAATTGTACATAAATTGTACATTGTAAATCGTTAAATTGTAAATTACTTGATTCCTAACTTAGCATTCAATTCCTTCAGGGTCTTCAACTGATCGACACGTACATGGATGAAGTTCTCGATGCCGGCAGCCTTGAGGTCTTCGCTGCAAGCGGGAGCGCCTGCTACAACGAACATTGCACGACCGTTGAGGTACTTGAAAGCTGGGATAGCGTATTCGGCATATTCATCGTCGCTGGAACAGATAACAACTATGTCAGCACCAGCTTCCAATGCCTTGTCAACTCCTTCCTCCACAGTCGGGAAGCCGAGGTTGTCGATAACCTTGTAGCCGGCAGCGGCGAGGAAGTTGCAGCTGAACTGAGCACGGGCCTGACGCATGGCCAGATTGCCGATGGTGAGCATGAATGCCACGGGCTGTTTGGCAGCCTTCTCTGTGGTGAGGCGCAGCGTCTCGAAGTCGCTGGCCAAGCGGCTGGTCTTCAGAGCAGGCACATCGGCATCGCCGGAGTGCTTGCACGTGCAGTCGCAAGCGAGCGGCTCCTTGCCCTCGCTCGTCTCTGTGAAGTTCGGGAACTGGTTCGTGCCGAGCAGGAACTCCTTGCGCTTGCCGGCGTTGGCGTGACGTGCCTTGTCGGTGTCGTTGATAGCCTGCTGAATGGTTCCCGCCTTGACAGCTGCCAGGAAACCACCCTCTTCCTCAACGGCGAGGAACAGCTTCCAGCCTTCCTTGGCAATGGCCACAGTCAGCTCTTCCACGAAGTAGCTGCCGCCGCTGACATCCACGATTTTGTCAAAGTGGCACTCCTCCTTCAGCAGCAGCTGCTGGTTGCGTGCTATACGCTCAGCGAAATCCGTCGGAACCTCGTAGGGAGCGTCAAACGGAGTAACCACCACCGAGTGAACGCCTGCCAGGGCGGCACTCATGGTCTCGGTCTGCGAGCGGAGCATATTCACATAGCTGTCGAACACGGTCTGGTTGTAGGTCGTGGTGGCTGCGTTGATGCACATCTGGCAGGCGCACTCGCACTTGGGCTCATACTGCTTCACGATCTGAGCCCAGAGCATACGGGCAGCGCGGAACTTGGCAATCTCCATGAAGTAGTTGCCGCCGATGCCCATGTAGAACTTGATCTTCTTGGCTGCGAGATCCACGGGAACGCCAGCCTCAACCATCTCTTCCAGATATTCCTTACCCCAGGCCAGAGCGTAACCCAGCTCCTGATAGACGTAAGCACCGCTGTTGCAGAGCAGGTCGCTGTGAACCATCACGCAACGCAGGTTGGGGAAATCCTTCAGCTTCTCTACCAGCTTCGGCATGTTCGGCAGCAGCATAGTCGTGTCCTTGCCCTTCATCAGCATACGCTCGATGGGGTCGAAACCGATGCCGCCCACAATCTTAGCCTTGTCATAGCCCTTGCGCTCGATGTAAGCCGTGTAGAAGTCAGCCACCTCCAGCACGTGGCGCTGGCAGGTGCGGATGCTCACCTCCACGCAGTCCAGACAGATGTCCTTCAGCAGCGTGTCAAAGAACTCAGCGCTAAGGTTCTCTCCTTGAACACGGAAACCCAGCGAGTCAACACCCTTGTTCAGGATGTCCAGAGCCTTCGCGTTAGCCTCCTTCGGGTCATTGACAACGATGTTCTGGCGAACATACCAGACATTGTTGTCCTTCTTGTTGCCGCGGATGAAGGGGAACTCGCCCGGAAGCGCGTTCACCGTGGGCAGCCCGTCCACGTCTTCCTTCAGATAAAACGGCTGCATGGAGAAACCTTCGTTCGTCCTCCACACCATCTTCTTCTCGTAGTCAGCGCCCTTGAGGTCAACCTCAATCTTCTCACGCCATTCCTGACGCGTCGGGGCGGTGAAGTCCGCGAAGAGCTTTTCTTTATTTTCTGCCATAAAAACTAAAAAATGAATGAATGAAAATTATTAAAGCAGGCAAAGGTACACACGTTTTGTTATAGCGTCCAAATAATCAGTGCTAAAAAATGGTAAATAGTAAAGTATAAAACGAAAAATGCTATTTTTTTCGACCTTGAACGAAAAAAAACTCAATTGTGAATTGTCAAATCGTAAATTATACTTACCTTTGCGCCCGCTTTCGGCACGGACCGCTGGCAGGATGCAGAGTTCCCCGTTATGCCCGTGCGCGACCGACAACAACAACATCTTAAAAATCCATTAAACAAAATGGCAGATTTAATCAAGATTGCTGAAGAAGCATTTGCTACTGGCAAGACCTACCCCCAGTTCAAGGCTGGAGATACAGTCACCGTAGCTTACAAAATTGTCGAGGGTAACAAGGAGCGTATCCAGCTCTACCGTGGTGTGGTCATCAAGATTTGTGGCCATCAGGACCAGAAGCGATTCACCGTCCGCAAGATGAGCGGCACTGTGGGTGTGGAGCGTATCTTCCCCATCAGCAGCCCCAACATCGACAGCATCACAGTGAACAAGGTAGGTAAGGTGCGTCGCGCTAAGCTCTACTATCTGCGTGGCCTCACCGGTAAGAAGGCTCGTATCCCCGAGAAGCGCTCGGGAGCACGTGCCCTCAAGGAGGATTAACACTCGCTGCTGCCGGCTGCTGCCGGCACGACCCACAAAGAGGTTATGTCTCAAAACGACATAGCCTCTTTTCTTTTTCACATAGTTGATACAACAAGTTCCGGACATTCGCACTGAAATGTCCGGACATTTTTGCTTCAACCTCCGCATGTTTTATTGAGTCCACGCACACGGACTCATGAGTCCACGCACATGGACTCATGAGTCCACGCACATGGACTCAAGAAAACCTATGGACGATGCACTGAAACCGTCCATAGGAACTACCCCTAACGTCATGAGAATGATAGTGTTAGCACATCACTTTACAAACACCTTTTGTCCATCAAGTATGTTCAGTCCCTTACGCAAGGTGCTAAGTCGCTGGCCTTGAAGGTTATAGATGTTGTGTTTGAGCCCTGACTTGTTGTTTGTCATAACGGCGATGCCTGTCGTCTGCATCTCGAATTCGCCAGTGAACGACTCGCTGCTATTCTCCACGGTTACGGTGTAGCGACCCTTGGCGTAGGCCGAGATGTCTATGTCGAGGGCTACGATGCTGCCTGCGTTGACGGTTTTCATGTAGACGACCTGGCCCGACTCGTCAGCAATGCTTACTAAATAGGCATCGTCGAGCAGGTCAAGATTTATGCCTAACCGCAGGTTGTTGTATTCGCCATACAGCGATTCTTCCTCTTCTCTTCCTTCTCTCCGCGGCGCTTTGGGCTGTGTCTTGACGGTATGTGTGAAGTCGAAGCGGTTGGTGCGTGCCTCAAGTTCCTCAGGTGTAGCGCCGTCCAGATAATCGTTGTTGAGGTAGATGACTTCATCGCCAACGGCACATGACATCAGAAACTCCGGCGCAGGATCTGCTAATATCGGATTACATGGATTGCTGATTGGCCCACGAATACATCCGACACCTTCCAACCAGAAAGTATCATGGAAACTTTGGTCTTCATCTCCACACATCCTAATGTCTCTATAAACACCTTTAAAACCTTCTATTCCTCCAGTCTGCTTCGGTCCTATTATAAAAGGTGAAGACCAATCCGTCAAAAACTGCAAGGTGTCATTGGCATTGAGGGAGAAGTCATACTTTAGAACCATTGCCTGTTTCTTCTCGTCATAGAAGTACACTTTCTGATTCTCTTCGTACCATGCTCCTACTTTGCTCAGGGAAGGCGTTGGTGTCAAATATTCATTCGAGTAATCTGGACTGACATACCGTTGGCACATCATCTGCTTGCAGGTCTTGCCGCCAATGATTGTGTCGCCATCGAAATAGTAGTATTCAACCCTTTTTACAATACCATCCGAAATACCAGTTGTGTTTCCAACCTTCCACACTTTGCCGTCTTCGATGAATGGGCGATAATTATTTTCGACCCATTCATTCAAGGGCAGTACAGTACCGTTGAATACACTCTTGAACTTCTTTAGTTCCGACTTTTGGACATAGATGATAACTTCGTCATCCATAAAATAGAATGTGTCACTTCGTAATCCTTCGGGGAAAGTGCCTCTGATGACAATAGTCTTGATAGGACTCCAGCGGAAAACACTTTCCGCAAAATACCTAACGCTCTCAGGAATGTCAAGGAAATGCAGACTCTCACATTGCTCAAATGTCCATGCTGAGATATAATTGATGTTTTTGGAAAGCTTTATAGAACTGATGTTTTTGCAATTACTAAACAAACCGAAAGCCATGTGTGAAACGCTATTCGGCATGTATATGGAGGTGAGATATGAATTGTAGGCGAAAGCATCGCCCCCAAGCCAAGTAACACCATTAGGCACAGAGTAAGTTTTGCGTTTTGCCCCCGCTGGGTAACAATAGAGCTTGGTTTTGTCCTTGCTGAACAGTACACCATCAATGGAACACATGCTTTGGTTTGCTTCATCCACCTCAATGCTCTCCAGGCTGGTGCAGCCACGGAAGGGGTTCTTACAGTCTTCATAGTTATCATAGTGCTGAATATTAACCACTGTTTTAGGAATTTTTACTTTCGTCAGACTGTTGCAGAAATCAAAAGCCAACCATTCAAGCCTGTCCACGGTATAGCTTTCGCCATCATAAGCGACCTGTTCAGGAATGTTTAATTCTCCTTCCCAGTTGTTTGCATTGGCAACCATAGCAGTATGTGAAGATTTACTCAGTTTATACTTCAGTCCGTCAATTGTTACTGAAGAGTCATAGGTGCTGTATGGTATTCCTAATTTTTGTGTATTTGCCAGCATTGGCGAGAGCATCAGAATAAGTAAGGAAATAAGTTTCTTCATAGTTGTTATAGTATTTGTTTTATTACTTGTTTAGTATCTGTTCCAATGTGATGTCTGGATTGGTTTCTCCGAACACGTCCTTCTTCAGCTTTAGCTTGCGATGCTGGACGGCAGAGATGGAGATGCAATAGATGTTGCCGATGGTGCGGTTGCTGAGGCCGAGCCGCGTGAGGATGCACAGACGGATGTCGTCCTCCTGCATAGTGGGGTATTGCTCGCGTATCTTGGCAAAGCGGTTGCCGTCGATGGCGTTGAGCGTGCGTTCTATCTCGCTCCATTCGTGCGGACTGAGGGTGATGAGCGCATCGCCGCTTTGGTTGAGCTTCTTCAGCACTTCCGTACGTTCGAGGATGAAGTTCTGCATGAACGCCACCACTTCGTTGGCCTGATGCAACAAGGTCTTCTGATGTTCCGCCTCCTCATGCAGCCGACGTTTCTCCTGCTCCTGCATGAGTAGCTCGTTGGCCAGCTTCGACTGCTCATACTCTCGTTGCTGACGAAGCATGCGGATGCGATAGCGAAGTGCCAACACCACCGCAAGAAGGATGATTGCCGATGCAATGGTGACAATAATGAGTGTGCGGGCATACATCTGTGAGCGGTATTCCAGTTGCTGGTTCTCCATCTCCTGCCGCAACGTCTCCTGATAGTACTGGTCTTTCTGTTCAAGTGCGTTGAAATAGATGTCCTCTATCTGATTGAAGGCCTCGTCAACGCTGTCCTCAATTGCTGTGGCGCCAATACGTCGGAGTGCTATCTTTGCGAGATTGCTCTGCACAATATATGCCATATTTATGTCATCACCAAGCTCAATCTGCCGATAGACTGTTTCTGCTGAATCAAGCATGTTGAGACTGAGGTAACTGCGGGCCAGCACTTGCAGTGTGCCTGGCCTCAGGTCGGCTGTTGCTGTAGATGCTGCCCGATGGGCGTAGTCGAGTGCCTGGCGATAGTCTTCCTTTGCCCATGCGATGTTTGCAAGACTGGTGAGAGTCTGACACTTCATGTCATTCATCTGCTGTGCTTCAGCTATGTCGTATGCGCGGTGGATGAAATCGAGTGCCTCGTCGTATGAGCCATCAGTGGTGAAGGCCACTTGGGCAGCGTATGTGCCTGCAAAGTCGAGTAGTATGACATAGTTCTTGCCCTGCAAGCGTCCTTCGGCCGAGCGGCGCTCATCGTCGGGATGTTGCTCATAGACGGTCAGCGCTTTCTTCATCAGTCGCAATGCTTCTTCTGGGTTGCTCTGCGAGATGGCCTGTGCCAGTCGCTGGTGGGCGATATAATTGGTGTGCCAGTCCTCTGATGCTTCTGATAATTGTATGGCCTTACGTAGCAATGTTTCACCTTGGCGGATGCTGTCGTTGGCCAGAGCAGCCTCAGCTTCTTCCAAACAACGTGCTGCCGTCTGGGAATCTTGCCTCGGCTGCTGCTGGCTGCATGCGACCACCAGCGCACCTATAATAAATATGTATAATGACCTTATGAACATGATTGTTGTCGTTTCTCGGCTGCAAAGTTACGACGCTATTTTGAATGTTGTATCAGTAGCCTATGGAAAATATGAAAAAAGCAAAGAATCGGAATACGCTACTAATGAATGTGTTATGTGGAATCGGCCCCTGCACCCTATGGAAAACAACAAATAAATGTCTCTTTAAGTGGGGAACAAGCTCCCGTCTATACAAAAAATGTTCCCGCAGCTGACGTGCTGCGGGAACATTCGATTGTGTGTTTACGCTTTTGAAAAGCTAATGTGTGCTTAGTTCACACCACCACCGCTGTGCTTGGTTGTACCACCATTGAGGTAGATGATGATAGCAGATGTCTCGCTGGGAACGGCTGTGGGAACATCGATTTGTATAGTAGCAGCGTCCTCACCGATGAAGATGTTAGAAGTCGTGGTGCCGATGACAGTCTGCTGACCATTGGAGGTAGCAACGAGGTTAACCACTACGGGAATAGTGCCGGACATACCTGCGAGAGCGTCCTGCAGAGCAGTAGCACTGGTGTAGGTCTCACCATTGACAGTGTAGGTGTAGGAGTAAGTTGTGGTGGTGTTTGCGGCAGCGTCAACAACAGTGATGACTTCACCGTTCTTAGTAACGGTCTTGCCAGATCCCTTGAGCTGATTCTGAAGTGTGTTGAGTGCAAAACTTGTGTCGATGGACACCTCTGCTGTGGGCTCGTCGTCGTCCTTGCATGATGTGAAAACAAAAGCTGTGCTGACAGCAGCGATCAAGCTCAGAGAAAGAAGAAACTTTTTCATTGTTTTTTTGAATTGTTTAAAAAGTGGTTAATATTAATTGTTTGTTTATTGTTTAAAGTGGAAAGTCATTATTCAAGCATCGTTTGATGTAGTGCTCCACGTATGCGGGCTGATAGAAGTTGTCTGCGCGGCTGGCATCTGGGCGTGTGTTGTATGTCTCTCCCATGCGCTGGATGTAGTACTTAAACCATGAGGTCATAGTGTATTCCATAGAGTAGTACTCTGGCAGTCGCACGCGCAAGAACCCTTTTCGCTGTTGCTTCTTCGGACCGAATGGTATGGCGAAGTGGAAGCCTGCATTACGTTCTCCTCCAGTGATGACGCCGTAGATGCCTATGGCATATTCGCCGAAATGCCTCGTTAGGTCGGCACGTGCACCGCGGTCGCCCCATAGGAACTGTCCTGCTGCCAACTGAAACTGCAACTTGGTTCGTGGCTCGTAGTAATCCACTCCCACAAATGCATTGACGCGCTTGGGAACGCTGAAGCCGAAACCCTGACGTCTGTCATAGCCTGCTGTGCCTGTTACGCCTGCGTCGACGTAGAAGTCCAAGGTGCGTGTCGCATGGAATGCTGCTTTGGCCTGCAAACCTATTCGTTGTGGGATGAATGTACCGGCTGTTGCCTGCACGTCCCATCTTTTTGTGGCAATAATGCGTTGATTGATGTTGATGCATCCAGGTTGGATGTAGCGTTTTGAGTCACCATCATCGAGCATGTGAGCGATGGGTATAATAGGTTGCACAGTCAGTCTTGCTCCGCGCCACAGGGTGATGCCGAAGGCTGGTGCTATGCGCAGACTGAAGTCAAAGAGATGATCCGTCTTGTTGTTGATGATAGATATCATCGGATATGGCGTGATGTCAAGATGCCCGGCTGTCGGGTGCTCGGCCTTGATGCCATTCAGTTGATCCTCAATGCTTCTGGTCTGTCTGTCCACGCTGACGTCCCATATTCCTTCACGCTTGAAGGCGCGGACGGCGAGCTGTGGCATTCTCTGGTCAGTGACCTCAATCCGAAAGTCGTTTATTTCCGGATGTTCTGCTGCCAGGTGGCTTAGCGCTGTGGCCGGTCCCCGGAATGTCCCACGATATGTGGGGTCTTCGAAGGAGGCATAGAGCGTGTCTGCCACAAGAATAACGCGTATGTCTTCAAAGCCTAATTCGTATAAGCGGTTCAGTATGAGGCGCTCAGTGCTTTCCTGACCGTAGGTCGTGAGCACGGTTGCAAGGCTCAGAACAATCGTTGTGATGTATCTAATGAAGAACTTACACATTAATTCACGCGCAAAAGTAGTCTATTTGAATGAGATGGAAGTGTAATTAAGATAATTTAACTCTTTTTTTTGATGCATTCTTCCTTTTTTCGCTCTTACTTCTCGCTTTTGGCCATCCGTTGCACCAATATGGCAATGTCTGTGGCTGGTGTCCATCGTCGTTGGTAGCTGTGCAGTCGCTCCGGCATAGGTGATGGTTCGACTAATGAGAAGTCACCACGTAGGATGTTGATGATATGTGGTAGCCGGCGTATGAATGAGTCAGTCTGCAGGTTGAATTCAAGCAGTGTGAATGACGATGTCTCATCGGCTGCGATGTCTCGTGGACGGGTTGGTGCCAGTGCGCGACGATGACGGGCATGTGTCGTGGTAGGACCTGTAAGCACGGGACCTCGTTTTGTTACCTTGACAATAATAGCCACAACGAAGTAGACCAGCGGGAATATGGTTAGGAGAAACGCCAATGATATAATGATATCTATGGTGCGCTTGATGCAACGTCGCGGAGTGGAGATGATGGGCATTGTGGATGTGATGGATTATGATAGAAGCAATTGTCTGACGAGTGGCAGCACGGTGTGGTGCAGGATCTGGTCGTTGAGATAATGGTCGCCGTCGAATAGCTGAAAGTGTTCGCGCCCATAGTGTTTGATGAAGTCAGCCTGACAGTTGACGCGGCTGTCGTGGTCACCGAAGAGCCCGTAGACCATCGCCTTGTCCTCGGAGGTGATGCCCTCGAAGGAGTGCTTCTCCACCTCGCGGAACTGGGCTATCATCTCTTTGTCAACTTTGAAGTCCGTGGCTCCGTCTTTGCGCGGGTTGCGGAAAGCCTTACGCCCAAGCCCCATGAAGGTGAGCAAGCGTGCCATGTGGAACGACGGGTTGACAAGTATGCGCCGATAGCCGCGTAGCTGTTCGGCATACATGGCACCCATGCTGGTAGCTACGATGAGGTCAGGTTGCAGGTCGCGTGCCGTCTCTTGCAGGAATGGCAGTGCCTGTGCCGGCATCACGGGTACGTCGGGTGCTGTCACACTGATGCCGTCAGGGTAGAGTGCGGTGCGCATGTTCTTGGCAGAGCCTGTTGCACCGCTACTGGCAAAACCGTGGATATATAACAGTTGCATGATTTGGAATGGCCTGCGGCGTAGCCGCGCCTTACAATGATACTTTGATAGTGACTGTCTCTGTGGCTGTTGCGGCACGTAGCATATAGACTCCCCTCGGCAATGCTGTGAGCTGGACGGCTATTGACTCACGCAGCTTTATGCTTGCCACCTCCTGACCTGCGGCGTTGATGACGTGCAGCGTTGCCTCGTCAGCACCAGTCATGGTGACATAGCCTGCCTGATATGCTATAGACATTGTGGCGGAGCCTTGTGCTGCAATGGCATCCACTGTTTGGTCGTGCGGTTCTTGCCAAGGCTTGTCTTCGAGCGTGACAGTGTTGGTTGCCCCGATTGTCGGGCGTCGCATGACATATACCTCTGTGCCGCCGTCGGGGTATAAACCCACCGATTGCAGTCCTGTATGTGTGCAATATGACAGCGTGTCGGCCCAGCTGTGGTCGGCTGCTGTGAGCACCACGGCACCTTCCTCGCTGGCAAGCTTGAAGTCGGCATGCAGCTGCGTGAGACTCTCGAGCTTGTCGGCCCAGATGACAAGGAACCCGTGTGCAGGAACGATGGTGGAATATTGTCCGTTGGAAGCGGGAATGCGGAACTTCTCGGGCTGGTCGGCGTGGTCGCTGAGATACATCCCGGCGATGTCAATATCTGCATTTGTGGTGTTAAAGAGCTCTATCCAGTCGTTCTGCTTGAAATGATCGTTGGCATACACCGTGTTTGCAGCACTGACTTCGTTGATCTTCACCGGCCTGGTGTCGCTTTTGGCAAGTGTAGCCTCTGACATGGGCTGGTAGACGGCGATGAGTGTTATCGAGCCGCTCTCGGGTAGGGTGTATGTGGATTGTGTGGAGATGATAGACTGCTCGTTGACGCTACTTGATGCATGTGCGATGGATGCATCCCAGTAGAGGTCTGTCGAGGAGACGGAGTTGTTGTGCAGTTCAACGGCGATGACATTATCTCCCTGGCGGAACAGCTCTGTGCTGAGCGTCATTGTGCCGCTTTCTGGATTAGCCGGTGCGTATGTGTCGGCCAGTGAGCTATAGGTGGGCGACGGGGTGTTGTTCATCAGGAAACGTCCAGCCTCTGTGCCATTGACATATATCACGAAACCGTCGTCGGCAACCCAGTTGAGAGTGAAGACATCTGTCTGCCGCGGTGTTTCGCTGAGTGTGATATGCTGGCGGAAATAGCAAGTCGGATTCTTGTTGCTGCTGTTGCCGCCATAGGAGACCGTGGTGCCGTAAGCTGCGGCCTTCTGAGCGTTGCCTGTGTCGTAGCCCAACGGAGCTGAACCAGATTTCCAGCTTGCGTCGTTGTAGTCACGTGTCTTCCAGCCAGTGTTGTCGAGCGAACCGCTGTCGTAGTAGCGCCATGTGCCACCCATCGGGATAAGTGCCGATTGCGACTCCGACACGTTGGAGGCCCAGCCACGGAACGTGTAGCCCGGAGGTGCTGTGGCAGTGACTTTGGCAGGCGGGAAGAGCCTACCGGAGAACGTGCCTGTTGGCACAGGCAGACCATTCACACGCAGACCAGCTCCCGGAGTGTCGGACGAGAGCTTGGCAGTGATAGGTGCCGAAAGGCCCAGATAGTTGCGCAGTGCGTTGACAAGCGAAGTCTGTCGGCCGGAAGACAGAGAACTCTTGACGGCATTGGCGGTGTTGTCTGCCGATGTCCATTCCATGGACAAAGCAGGATTGACAACTGCCACCAGACCATCTACCACCTCCTTGACGCGTTGGGGCTCAAAGACACTGCCCGCAACGAGGCAGAACTGGTCAATGAACTGCTTGCGGAAGTCGGAATTCTTAAGCAAGTTGAGGAAGAGAGTGACGAACTCAATCTCATCTGTAATGCGATAGCCGTAGGGATATCGTTCCTCTGCTCCACGTAGTGCGTCAAATGTATAGGTTTGCTTATTTGCAAATTCCGTAAACGGCGACGATGTGGAAAAAGCTCCGTCTGTGTCAAAGACCACGAAGCGGAACTTGCCGCTGTCGTCCCATGCGCGGAAAGCCTTGATGTTGTTCTGGGGCCAGTCTGTACCACCGATGTAGAACATCACAGCCATGTAGTTGATGTAGCTCTCAATATCCATTTGTTCGCACACCTGACGGTAGAAGTACGGGCTCTCGGCTTGTGCGGCCGTAGCAAGCAGCCTGTCCCAGCTGTCCTTGGTGCCTGCCTGCTGGACGTAGCCGCTGTCGGGCGACATCTTCCACTGGTCTTGCTCATCGGTGTCGATGCCATAGTTGGCATAGGCGTAGTGACGATTATTGGGCTCGCGCAGGTTCAGGGTGGCATAGTACTCACCATTGAATAACACATGCACTGGATGATAGGCTTGTGTCTCGATGTTAAGCCCGGAGGTACGGACAATCTCCTGAATCGCAGCATCCTTGATGCGGCAGCTGGTGTCGTTGCCTCCGTTGCGCACCTTCAGAGCCTTGTGGCGAAGATAAGGCTTAGTGTCGAAGAACTGGTAGTCCATGCGCTTGGTGCCCTCATATATCTTGTTGGCTTTGATATTGAAGGAATGTGGTGACCAGGCACGGCTCCATCCGCCGGCAGCCTCAATAGTCACTTCCTGATTGAATACATCTTGCCCATCGGTTGTGATGTATTCCATATTCACCGGCCTGTCCCATGACATGTTCCAGTTGCAGGCTGCGTCCTGACCGTTGCCGGGGCGACCATTGCCGTTGCCGCGGACAAAGATGCCACAGTCATCGCCGAAAAGGATATCGTTGTCGGATGTGATGGCAATAATGGGCAAGCTGTAGTTGCGGTCTGGGAAGATGAATGTGCGCGTCACTACGGGGCTGGCAAGCTTGCCAGTCTGGAAGAGGCGCAGTCGCAAGGCTGTTGTCGAGTTGAAGGTGAATCGTCCGTTGGAGCTTGTCTCGCCGTTGTCCATCGTCGGTGTGGTACCGTCGGTGGTGTAGCGCAGCGTAGCACCGCTGGGGATAGTAACCCGTAACGATACGCTGCCAGATGTGATGATGCCTCCGTCGCGGCTTGTCACGGGAGCGTTCAGCTGTGTTGTGGCAAAGGCTGATGTGGCATTTGTGGCTTCTGGCGTGGGAGCACTGGTGAGGCCCCATGTGGTGCCGGCATCGGTCGTGCGTGCATAGGATGTTCTTGATACGGCTGCCGGATATTGTTGTGTTGCCAGCTGTGTGCCGTCGCTACGGCTGAAGGTGATGGTGCCGCCGTCATCGTCAAGCTTGAAGTCCACCATCTGTGGCGACCATGCTGAGTAGTGGTCAAACCAAACATTCTTGTATCCGTGTGCCGGCACAGCGCCGAAGCGTGTGTCCATTTGCATGCGGTTGCCGCGATTGTCAGTAACCACTATGCCGTCGAGACTGGCCGATTTGCCTGTGGGATTGTAGAGCTCTACCCATCCGCCGAAGTTGAACGACGGATCCAGATACTGGTCGATGTTGGCAACTTGTATCTCGTTGATGACGATAGCGCCTGGCTGGACTTCATCGCGTGTGACAGTGACTGTGCACTGTGCCTTGATGTCACTTGCGCCGGAGCCCATGCGTGCGGTGATGATGGCAGTGCCCGGTGAACGGGCCGTGAGCAAGCCGTTGGCGTCAACACTGACGACGCTGGTTTTGTTGGACGAGAAGACAACGTTCTTGAAGGTGGCATTGTCTGGCTGCACCGTAGCTGTGAGCTGATGTTGTTCGCCAACAGTCATATTGAGGTTGGTGTCGCTCAGACGTATGGCGGTGGGAGCAACTTCGGTGCCATACCATTCTACCTTCCACCCTGTGAAGAGAACCCAGTTGGATGACTCATAAGCATCCATGCTGATGCCGATAAGCAACTCACAACTCCCGTCTACGGTTGTCTCGACGCTGTTGTTGTAGTGGCTCATGGCAAACATCCGTGCGCCGGCTTCCATAGTATTGGGATAATAGTAGGTTCGGGCTGCACCGCCTTCATTAACGGTGATAGACCAGAATCCACCATAGTCAATATCACTGGAGGCCGAGTATATGCTGGCTATGCGCTCACGTGCACTGCCGGCAACAAGATAACAGGCTATCTCCTCTGTTCCATTCTGATGAGCTTGCCAGTCATTGCGGTTGAAGTCGCCCGGACGGTAGTAGCCCTGTACGCTCACACGATAGCGGCCTGAAGTGGGCACGCTGATAGTACGGTAAAAATCAACGACACCATTCCAGAACTCCTGGCAGCCAGCTCGTGTGGTTGTAGACTGTGCCCAACCATCAACATCCCAGCCGTCATAGTTGTTGTGACTGAAGTTGGGGTCGCTGATGCAGGTGCTGGTGATGTCAATCCATGTCTGTGCTGTGGTTGTTGCAACTGTCGTCAGAAAGACTATGGTAGCGGTTATGAGGGCTCTACGGTTCATCTGTACGTGTGGAGAAATAATTGTGAAGTAGCTAAATTCTTTATCCCTTTATGTTGGGTTCTTCAAGTCCGAGTCCGCGCTTGCGGTCTACGGCTTTGAGCACCAAGCCCAGCACCAGTGCAGCCACGCCAAGGGATGCGAGCATGACCAGCGGTGCTGTGTAATCGAACTCTGTAGGATCAGTGACATCGGGGTTGGTCTTGTCAAGCACCTTGCCGATGAGCAGGGGGAAAAGCCATAAACCAATGTTCTGAATCCAGAATATGAGAGCATATGCCGAACCTATCACCTTGGCATCCACGAGTTTGGGCACGCTGGGCCAGAGGCTGGCGGGCACAAGCGAGAACGATGAGCCAAGAACAAGAATGGTCAGATAAGCGATGGCAATGCCGCCAACGGGCGAGTCCTTGAACTGGGGCAGCACAAAGGCGAAGGTCAGATGGCATGCGATGAGCAGCAGTGAGCCCAGAATGAGCATCGAGGCTGCCTTACCCTTGTGGTCGACATAGCTGCCGAGTATGGGTGTGATGAGCACAGCCAGAAGCGGGAACACGGCGAAGATGCTCTCTGCAGACTGACGCATATAGCCCATGTAGCAGTAGGTGATGAGTGATATGATGCTGATGATGAGCAGGCCGTACTTGCTCGCTGCCTTCTTCTGGAAGTTGCTGGCGAAGCCTGCGGCAGCAACAATGAGCATGATGACATACTGCACTATGGTCACGGTGCTGGAGGCCCAGAAAGACTCTGCTGCTGGTTCTACCAGTTTCAGGTTGCATTGCAGCATATTCACGGCGTACTTCTGAAATGGGAAGATGGCGCTGTAGTAGAGCACACACAGCAGTGCCACAAGCCAGAAACCACTGTCTGTGAGTATCTTGCCCAAGTCGCTAACTTTGAACGGGTCGTCCTTCTCCTCGGCCTCACCCGTCTGTGCGTCGAGCTTCTTATCCATCACAAAATAGACAATGGTCATTATCAGGGCAATGCACATGAGCACCACGCCGAAGGCCACACTGCGGCTTACGCTGATCTGGCCGCCCAAGCGGGCAAAGAACGGAGAGAAAATCATGCAGGTGGCCACACCCAGACGTGCCAAAGCCATCTCACTGCCCATGGCGAGTGCCATCTCGCGACCCTTGAACCACTTGACAATACCACGGCTGACAGTGATGCCTGCCATCTCGCAGCCGCAGCCAAAGATCATGAATCCGCAGGCGGCAAACTTGGCTGAGGCGGGCATGCCCTCGTAGAAGGGCGATACACCGAGTTCGTCGAAGAGGGGTATGTAGTTCAGGTTGTTGGTGAACCATTCTTCCAGCCCGCTTCCCATGAAATTCTCACTGACGGCATACCACTTGATACATGCGCCGATGAGCATCACGGCTGCGGATAGCACGGCGGTGAAACGCACGCCCATCTTGTCGAGGATTATACCGGCAAAGATAAGGAAGAAAGCGAATACATTAAGGAATACCTCCGAACCCTGCATTGTTCCAAAGGCTGTGCTGTCCCAACCTCGTGTCTCTTGCATCAAGTCCTTGATGGGCGAGAGGATATCCATGAAGATGTAGCTGCAGAACATGGCCAACGCCAGTAGCAGCAGGGCTGTCCAGCGCATTGCGGCGCTGTCGCGTAATGTCTTTTGAATTGTCTGTGACATCAGATTGATATACTATTTATTGATTTAGAATTCACGCAATTTGGGCGCAAAGGTATGCAAAAGTTATGAAATATGACATTTTGTGCCGAAAAAGTTTCATACGTGCATGGCATTGGCTATCTTGTCAACATTCATGCTGCGTGCGCTGGCATCGAAGATGTCCTTATAGAGGCCGCCTTCGCGATATACTGTTTCGGGTGTTCCGCTCTGCACGAGATGTCCGTTCTGTAGCACGTATATGTAGTCGGCATCAATAATCTGTCCGATGTTGTGGGATATTATCACCACTGTACGTCCAGCTTTGATTGCATCAATGCTGGCTTTAATCTGTTCGGTGGCTATTGCATCAAGGCTGGCTGTGGGTTCGTCAAGGAAGATAATGGGTGGATTCTTGATGAACATCCTGGCAATGGCGATGCGCTGTTGCTGCCCACCGCTGAGTTGCGTTGCCGATGTCTTGAAACCATTTGGCAGTTGCATTATCTGGTCGTAGATGAAGGCTTGCCGTGCGGCACGGACGACATCTTCGTGAGTGGCATTGGGTTGCCCATAGCGTATGTTGTCTTCTATCGAGCCCTCGAAGATATGGTTCTTCTGCAGGACCAGTCCAATGTTCTCACGCAGACATTCGGTGTCCCATTCATTGAGGTCGTGACCGTCGAGGCTGATGCTCCCGCCCTGAGGCTGATAGAACTTGTCCAACAAGTTGATAACAGTGCTTTTGCCTGCTCCGCTGAGGCCTACAAGTGCTGTAATCTTACCTGCTGGGATGTTCATGCTGATGTCATGCAGGGCATGTGTTCCGCCCGGATAAGTGAAGTCAACATGGTTCAGGCAGAAGTCGCCGTGAACCTGTTTGGGACGATATGTTCCCGTGGCTTCGACATCTTTGTCGGCATGTAATATGCCAAAGAAGCCTTCAGCATAGATGAGGGCATCGTTCATGTCGTCGTATATGCGATGCAGTTGGCGAATCGGTGCGCTGACATTGGAAAAGAGCATGACGTGATACATTATCTTTCCTATCGACATGCCCGGATAGTCTGTCAGAACCAAATATGCTGTGAGAATGATGATAAGCACTGTGCCTATCTGCTCCAGGAAACTCTTTAGCCCATTGAAGAAATAGCTTTGCCGTCGTGTAGCCAGCTGCAGATCCGTCATTGAGAGCTGCAGGTCGGCCTGCCGGTCTGCTTCTATCTTCTGGCGGTTGAAGGACTTGATGACAGCCATGCTCTCAAGAATACTCAATATGCCTTGGCTCACTGCCTGATGACCTCCGAAGATGTTGCGTCGTCCGCCCTTCATGCGCTGGGCCTGTATGTTGGTGACCCAGAAATATATAGGTATGATGCACAGTGCCACCAGGCCGACATAGACATTAGCCGCGAACATGAGCACTAATGCCAGTATGGCGCTGGTGAAGAGTGGCAGAATCTCAATGAAGAAGTTGTTGACGGTGTTGGAGAGGCTCATGATGCCGCGGTCGATGCGTGATTGCAGTCGGCCTGTTTCATTGTCAGCCTCTGCAAAGAACGACATTCGCAGCGACAGGACACGTTCAACCACCTTCAGCGACAGGTCGCGGCTGACCAATATGCGCAGCCGCTCGCCGAGATAGCGTTGGCAAAACGTCACTATGGCTCCGATGACCTCCTTGGATAGCAACACGATGCTGATGGTTGCCAGAATGCGCACAGCAGCCTTCCAGACAACGCCTCCGGGCTGCTGCATCAGCGCATTGATGGCATCCACAGCGCGGTCGAGCACCACGGCGTTGACTTGTGCCATGAGCGAACCTATGAGCGTGAAGACCAATGTTGCAGCTACAAGCCAGCGATATGGCCTGACAAACGGCAGGATATTCTGGAGCAGACCCCATAGAGTCATGCGTGTAGAAGGTGTCTCTGCCATAATCCTATCTGGTCATGTATATATCCAATGTGCCGCCGCGCATGATGTCTGTGTGCTGCAGTATGATGGCTTCCTTGCCGTTGCCCAGAGGTCGTCCGTTGAGAGTTGCCCGCTTCACATAGATAGCTTTGTCACTCATGCCGTGGGTGCGGACCACGAAGGTGCGTCCGCCACCGACATCAACGGTGGCTTCGCTGACAAGCGGCGAGCCAACAACGTAGCGTCCACCGCAGGGTTCCACCTGGTAGAAACCCAGTGCAGAGAGGATATACCATGCCGACATCTGTCCCACGTCCTCGTTGCCGCATAGGCCTGCCGGTTGGTCTGTGTATAGCTCTCGTTGTATCTTCCTGACGAGGCTCGCCGTCTTGCGTGGCTGACCCATCAGGGCATAGAGGTACACGGTGTGGTGGCTGGGCTCGTTGCCATGGGCGTACTGCCCGATGAGGCCGGTGATGTCGGGATTAGCCTCTGCATTGAGCTGACTGTCAGCTGCAAACAGTGAATCAAGCCTCTCCGTTGCCTTCTTGCGTCCGCCCAGCAGACTGACAAGGCCGTCCACATCATGCGGCACCAACCACAGATACTGCCAGGGGTTGCCTTCAGTGTAGTCGCGTGTCTGGTGTGCAGGATTGAAATCATTTACTGGGCCGAAGTCGCCTTTGCTGTCACGAGCACGCAGGAATCCCACACGCGTATCATATAAATTAATGTACCCGCGCGCGCGAGTGGCAAAGTAATCTGTCTTCTTTGCAATGTCTTCATTTGTGTTCCCGGATGCCAGAATTGCTTTACCGGCTTGTGCTGCCGACCAGTCGGCCAGCATATATTCGAGGCTCATGGACAGAGAGCCGCCATGATGGTCGCTTGCCACGTAGCCCAAGCGTTTCATATCGTCGAGGCCGCGCTCATCCATGAGGAGGCTCTTCTGCATGGCATCCCATGCTTGCAAGGTGTCGTTGACATAACCTTTCAGCAGCAGGTCGGCCAGGATGGGCACGGCAGGACAGCCCACCATGCAGTTGGTTTCCTGCGACATCAGATGCCACACGGGCAACTTGCCTTGCTCGCGGAAGATGCGGAGGTAGGTTTCAGCGATGCTGGGCATCATCTCTGGCAGGATGATGGTGCTAAGGGGAGCGGCAGCGCGGTAGGTGTCCCAAAGGGAGAGGGTAGTGAGGTATTTAGAGTTTAGAGTTGAGAGTTTAGAGTTGATAGTTGAGGGTTGAGGGTTGAGGGTTGAGGCTGCTCCTTCGCGGATGATTTCACACTTTGGGGGAGCGGTGGACGCGAATGAACGATAAACCTTGTTGTCTGCTCCACGCCAGTCGCCATTGACATCGTCCCATGTCTGAGGCGCCACCATGAAATGGTACATGGCGGTGTAGAAGATGCGGCGGTCGCGGTCGTTGAGGAACGTGGCTTGGATGCGGTCGAGCTCGCGGTTCCAAGCTACATCTGCAGCAACGCGCATTGTGTCGAAGTCAATCGGCTTGCCGTGGCGGTAAGCCTCTGCCTTGAGGTTCATCATAGCATTGACTTCTGATACAGGGCTGATGGCGATGTTCACGAGCAGGGGTTCATCGGATGAATTGATTTGCAGGTGATAGACGGGTTGCAGGCCTCCGCTGAGCTCGCTTTTCAAAGTCGATTGCTCGTAGATGCGCCCTTTTAGGTTGAGACGCATCACGAAATAACAATGCTGCTCGTTGGCCCAGCCGTGACTGATGCGGTAGCCTGCATAGGTGTATGGGTCGAGTTGTACAAGACGTCCCCATTTTACATGGTCGCCCACGCCATTCTCAAGGTCAACGTATAGGTGTCGATGGGCTCCTTCAGGATAGGTGATGCGATACATCGCCGTGCGTTGTGTGGTGGTAATCTCCGTGCGGATGCCGTTATCAAGTTTCACGCTGTAGTAGCCTGGACGCACTTCTTCATTCTCGTGGCTGTATGTTGCGGCTAATCCTTTGCGCGAAAGGTTCATGTCCTTAATGCCTGGCATGATGGCAATGTCGCCCAGGTC
>CAJOEI010000034.1 GCA_905233465.1 uncultured Bacteroidaceae bacterium
AAATGCAATTTCGCGAGTCTGCTGTGCGTCGTCAGTGAACTCGATGGTCTCGCTGGTGCAAGCCACGAATGTGAGGGCTGCAACCGGAATCAATAAAAACTTTTTCATTTGTTTAAATAATTAAAAAGAGTTAATAAAAAATTGGTTCGAAAATTGTTGATAAATACTTTGGGTTATATAATAGAGGGAATTTATCCTATTGGCACGTCATGTATCTCTTCCATCCAGGGCTCCACGGTGGGTGCTATTCCTCCGCCCTTTGCGGCTGGTTGTGGTATTTCTATGATGTCCTCGAGCACGATGTGGTTGTCGGGATCGTTGAAGTCATCCGTGATGTCCTCCGAGAAGTAATGTTCGTTGCCGCCTGTGTCATACACAATGATATACAGATAGCTGCGGCTCTCGCCCGGCAACTTGCCGAAGGTGTTGAATGTGGTGTAGAGACAACCTTTTCTGCGGTCCACTCCCACGGGGAAGCTCAGCGTGGCGGGCTCGCGGCTCGCCTCTCCGCGTCCGAAGAAGCTGGTGCGCGACTGGTTGGTGACGAATGCCTCGCAGCTCTCAATGTACTGTGCCCCCACCACGTTGTTGGCCTCAAAGGAATATGTCTCCACGATGGTCTTTGACGTGGCTCGTATCACCACATCCTGATCCTGCTCCGTCATGCGCGGTATCTCCACGTCGTCGCGCACCACCAGCAGATGGTCGGGAGCATAGATGATGGGGCCCTGCGGCTCGTCGTCGCTGGTACGCGTGCAGGCTCTTAGTGCCGCGCCCTTAATGGCCGTGATGTCGCTGGTGAAGGCCTCGATGGTGTTGACATCACTCTCGTTGCGTATCTGCACATACTCTGTGCCGAAGTTATACACCAGCATCCTATAGTCGCCAGCCGGGGAGTAGATGGGACCTCCGTAGGTGCCCACGAACTCGGTGTAGAGCAACTGTCCTTGGTCTTGGTTGTAAAAGAGCACTTTGTTGTAGTCCGGCGCCTGAATGGTACGTTCCACATCGACGCTCAAGTCCAGGTCGTTTCTTATGTCGAGGTCTAAATCCAGCTCAAGCGTCAGCACCAGCCTCACGGCCTGCGCCTCCAGGTCGTAGAGCGGCATGCGATTGCACGAGATGAATGCCATCAGCATCAGCACGGATATGTATAGCCTCGTCTTCAAATACCTTTGAACTTTAAACTTTCAACTTTCAACTGCGGCCAGAGCCGCGTCTAATCGGTACCACCAGCGTAACGTTGGCCTTCATCGGCCCGAAATACTGGAATATCTTGCGTATGCCCCTGTCGCGATAGCCTTTGCCACCAGGCTCATACACCTCATAGTGTATGGCACGCGAGTAGAAGTAACCTATGCCGAGTGCAAACTCCATGTGCATCTTACCGCGGCACACTGGCATAGCATAGAGATAGTCCACGCCACCCAGCACATACTCGCCCTGATGTCCGCTGTAGTTGTGCTCCAGATCATAGCGTCCGGCCATGGTGAAGAGGCCTATGGAGTGCCCCTGCAGCCGATGCACCCTGTTATCGCTGCCGCGGCCATGACCCTTGCCGAACCAGAAACGTCCCTCAAGGCTGAGGCCGTCAATCTGGAAGCAGTTCTTGTGGTCCGCCTTGCGCCACAGCCAAGGGTAGTGCCAATCAGCGGCCACCGACCATCGGTTGCCGATAGGCACCTCCAACCCCACGTTGAGCAACGGCAGCAACAGGTTGGTGCGCGGTGCCAGGACGATGTATCGTTGTTGGTCTTCAGCCGACACAGGGTCGTTGGCCTCCGTGGTGGCAGCGGCAGGCAGCTGCTCCATGGGCAGCGACATATCCTGCGCACAACACGACACAGCCCCCGCCATCAGCACGCACAGGAGCATCAGCTTCTGTAGCTGTGACGGGGCTGCAAGTCTCACGGGGTGATCAGACACCTTCGCTATGTATGACATCAAATATAGTTAGTTGGGCGTTGTGATTAGCCTATTTCCTTGAAATAGCGCGCAAAAGTACAACTCCTTCTTCACATAGCAAAGGGAAAGACTAAGAAATACGCAAAACACGCATTTTATTGATATATAATAAGGTGGGCTCTTGACGATAATTCTCAATTAAGCTTGAACGGCGAGATGGGGGTGTTCTGTGGCGCATCCTCGGCCAGGGCGATGGGTCCCGCCTTTTTCTCGTAGGCTGCGATGTTCTGCTCGAGCAGTCGCATGAGGCGCTTGGCGTGCACTGGCGACATGAGGACCCGGCTCTGCACATTGGCGCGTGGCATGGCGGGATGATGGAAGACGAAGTCCATGATGAACTCAGTGGGTGTGAAGCCCATGACCACAAGATTGGAGTAGACACCTTTCTCGACTTCGGGCGTCATGTTGATCTGTACCTGGCCCTTCTGGGGCTCGTTAGCGTTATTTGCCAATTTTGTAAAGTTTAAAGTTTAAAGATTATTTGATTTTACGATTTTACAATTTTACAATTTATATGATTTGCTGTGCAAATGTCGGAAGAAATATCGGAATGAGCAAACAAATATAATTTACAATTTTAGAATTTAACAATTTACAGCGCGGTGTGACTCAAAAGGTCACATTTAGTTAAAAAAGCATATAATTGTAATCTTTTTAACGTTATTTTTTTGGGAATACAGGCTTCACTCATTAACTTTGCGCCAAAACCAATTCATAATGCATAATGCATAATGCATAATTAACCTAAAACCTGAAACATTCTTACATTTTACATTTTACATTTTACATTCTACATTTTACATTCTACATTCTACATTTTACATTCTACATTTTACATTAATATTAATTTTTTCCTATGAAGAAAGTCTACTTATTTATGACGATGCTGCTGAGTTTCGCGCTCGCAGCATTCAACAGTGTCCGGGCTGACGAGCCGGTGCTGTTCACTGTCGGACAGAGCACTGGTTTCTGGACAGCTGCCAACCCGGCTAACACGTGGGCCAGCAAGTGGGAATCGACTCAGGAGGATCCCCACATCGTCATCCGTCAGGCCAAGAACGCCAACAACATGAACTTCTGGGACGGCGAGAGCATCAAGTTCTTTAACTCTGTTGGCGGCAGCACCGATGCGGAGATCTATGAGATCACCGTCTCGACAGGTTGGAACATCACGGGCGTGAGCCTCGACTTCAAGTGCGACAACGACAAAGGCGTGTCCGTGGCCCTCAACGACGAAGAAGCCGTAGAGTGCTGGAGCACAGAGGACTTTGAGCACGTCGAGATCACAGACTTAGAGACAGAACAGGTGAACATGACCGTGGCAACCCTGACGCCCGGCAACACGACCTTCGCCGACACGAAGAACTTCGTCATCACGCTGTCGAAGAAGACAGGCATCGAGGTGGCCGAAGCGGAGTTCACCGAGGTTCTCAACCAGTACCAGCGCTACGAGGAAGACGACTTCCAGGTGGGCACCGCCCCGGGCCTCTACAACGAAGAGGCACGCACAGCCTTCTTCGATGCCATCAGCGCTGCGCTGGACATCGACAACCTGCCGGCATCGGAGATCACAGCGGAGAAGTACAAGGAGCTGGGTGATGCCATCATCGCGGCCTACGAGGCTCTCGTGGCTTCGCGCAACCTGCACTATGACCTGCCCGCCAGCACATACTTCCGCGTGCGCGCCGCCATGACATACGTGAACGACGACGAGGAATGCGCCAAGTACATGCTGAGCGTGAAGAGCGGTGACAAGTACTATGGCTACTGGGGCACGCCCGAGGCCGAAGACCCGCTGGATCAGTATATGGCCCTGTGGACCATCACGCAGTATGGCGAGACCTTCGACATGCAGAACGTATACAGCGAGGCACGCTTCAACAAGGTGGCCACGAGCACGAATGTGGTGATGAGCGCCGAGTCGAGCAACCTCATGGCCTTCGACCCCGTCTACACCGACGATGAGGGCGTGACATACCTCAACATCCGCGTCGCCTCGCAGGAGGCCAACGCCTATCTCTACCTCCACCAGAACGGTCACAAGAGCGGCGCAGGCGTAGCTAACTATGTCGTGGGATGGAGCAGCACATGGTCCTATGCCGAAGGCCCTGCCGGCACAGAATGGGTGCTCGAACCCGTGAGCGACGAGGAGGCACAGGCCATCATCGCCGCCGGCAAGGTGGCCAAGGCCCGCGAGAGCTTCGAGGACAACTACACCGAACTCATCGAGACCGCCAACCTCGCACTGGCCAGCGCACAGGCCGACGTGGAGACCACCAAGCTCATCACCGACGCCGAGCAGCTCAGCTCACCGTGGTCCGATGCCGAAGAGGGTCAGGACTTCGGTGCACTCATCGACGACGATCCCTCCACATACTGGCACACCGACTGGCACAACGGCAACCAGCCCAACCACAGTCACTATCTGCAGGTGGCACTCGCCGAGCCCACACATGAGCTCACACGACTGACGGTGACACGCCGCCAAGTGGCCAACGACCACATCACCCGATGGAGCATCTACGGCAGCAACGACCCCGAGGCCGATGACGACGCATGGCAGCTCGTGGCCAAGCTCTACACGCCCTTCGGCNNNGAGCCTTCAACCCCAAGGACTTCCAGCACCTGCGCCTCTACATCGACGGCACCACCACAGGCCGCGGATATGGGCACGCTGCATACCTCATGCTCGAGACCATCAGCCCCATCGCCGGCTCGCAGTACGCCGCCATCACCACGCAGGCCAACGCACTCAATGATGTCATCGCAGCACAAGAGGGCAAGGCCATAGCCGACGTCACCGAGGCCGACGGCCAGACGCTGCAGGCAGCCTACGACGCCTTCCGACGCGTCTATGTCGACCCCACTGAGCTACGCGACCTCATCGCCCGCGCTGAGGCACTGGCCAACGGCATCATCGTGGGCACACAGCCCGGCTACTGGCAGAACAATGAGCTGGGCACAGCACTGACAAGCCTCGTCTCGCAGGCCAAGGCCTACGACGCTGCCGCCGTCTACACCGCCGAGCAGAGCAACGCCTTCGTAGACCAGCTCACTGCTGCCATGCAACCCATCCTCGAGAGCGCCATAGGCATCCAGGAAGGCAAGTGGTACACCATCAGCTTCGGCACCAAGCAGACATTTGAGGACAACGGATGGGATCTCGAGGCCGGCAACGAGGTGCGCGCCGAGGCCGAGGAAGGCGAGGAAGGCGAGATCACCGACGAAGCCCTCTGGGGCAAGTTCGTCACAGTGGGCGAGTCCATCACCGAGAACAGCATACACTATGTCTATCCCATGGACCTCGATGACGTCCGACCCGGCACACACCTCTTTGTCGACGAAGAAGGCGACATCGAAGACCAGGATATGGCCAAGTTCCGCTTCATCGCCGTCGGCGACACAGCATACGTCATCCAGAACAAAGCCACAGGACTCTTCCTGCACTCCGGTGTCACAGGAGCCACCATCCTCGACATCCACCCGTCGCTCTACAACGTCAGCGCCATAGGCTTCGGACAGAACCTTATCGCCGCACGCGACCTCCACGGCAACAAGCAGAACTACCTCCACATACAGCGTCTGCTCAACACCCTCGTCACATGGGATGCCACCACACCAGGCAGCCGAAGCGGACTCTATCTCACAGCCACTGAAGACGTGTCGCCCACCTACGACGGCACAGAGTTCCAGATGGACGTCCGCGACGGACAAATCTACACCTTCTGCTATCCCGTAGACCTCAAGCTCGGCAGCGACAACGAAGGCAAGATGTACACCGTCAACGCCGTCAGCGGCAACACCGTCACACTCGCCGAGATAGCTGCTGAAGGCGCATTCGCAGGCCGTCCGTTCATCTACATCATCGGCAACACCGAGGACTATGATGCCGAGAACGACCCAATGCCCGCCAAGTTCGCACACGGCTACAGCGTGGCAGCCGACCCCAACACCAAGCACGCCCTCAAGGGCACCTTCAAGAACATACAGCCCGGAGCAGGCAAGATCATCGTCAACGAGAGCCGACGCAACGAGTTCTGCGTCAGCCACGCCATGATGAGCAACAGCACCGTCTACGCCTATGAGGCATACATCGACCCAGCTGAGACCCTGACTGGCGGAACCATCGAGATCATCTACTCCGACCAACCCGACGGCATACAGACAGCACTTGCCAATGTCACACGACGCGGTGAGATCTACACCATCGACGGACGCCTCGTCGCCCGCAACGGCAACCTCAACACCGTCACCCGTCTCGGACGCGGCATCTACATCATCAACGGCACAAAAGTCGTAGTGAAGTAGTCGGCTTTAAAACATCCAGGACGTTAGCAGTAATATCACCGGTGATACACGCGTGTATCACCGGTGATACTTTTGCGTCTCACCGGTGATACTCGTGCGTCTCACCAGGTGATACCGGACCCTGCCTACATAACCTACATGGGAACCTACATGGTTATATCCTTCACATTCACAATGGGTTAAATGTCGCTTGTGTAGGCATGTAGGTTGTTTTCGGAAAAACACATGTGTTTCCAGAAAAAATCATTTGAAATTCTTGGTGTTTATGTGACAAGGCAGTACCTTTGCACAAATTATAATCCTGCTATACCTATGAAACGCTTTTTTGTATTTGCAACATTTGCATTTCTTTCCTTCGCCCTGCAATCCGTATGGGCCCAATTGCCGAAGGTGACACTCAAGGATATTCATGGCACTCCGGTGTCCACCGACACCCTGTCCAACGGCGGGAAACCATTCATCATCAATTTCTTTGCCACATGGTGCAAACCTTGCAATCGCGAGCTTGACACCATCAGCGAGGTGTATGCTGATTGGCAGGCAGAGACAGGCGTGAAGATTTTTGCCGTGAGCATCGACCAGGCCCAGAACATCAAAAAGGTGAAGCCATTAGTGGAGAGCCGCGGTTGGGAATACGAGGTTCTGCTTGACCCCAACAGCGACCTGTGTCGTGCCTTTGGTGTGCAGATGATACCCTTTGTCATCGTCGTCGATGGCAAGGGCAACATTGTCTATAAGCATCAAGGCTATGTTGACGGCGATGAAGAAGAGCTGATAGAAAGAATTAAGCTAATTGAGAATTGAGGAGCCCACCCCCAGCCCTCTTTTTTGCATTTCTATATTTTGCATCATTCTGCCGGTTTGCGCGCAGAGCGGCAATGATGGTGTGCATGTGCATGGCACCATTGTAAATGGCAAGAAAGTGCTTGCGAAATAGCTTACAGTATTAAACCCCAATCGGTCATTAGAAGCACCCCCCTCTCTCCTCCCCCTGGGGGAGGTCGGGAGGGGCCTCTTATGGCAGCCCCGCAATATACACATCCATAGCAGCAATGCGTCGCAGCAGGGCATCCTTGACGCGGGCAATGGCAGCGTCATAGGTCAGCGTCTCATCATCATTGATGCGCGTGTGGATGGGCCAGATAGTAAGGTTGACGGCATTGGACACACGAACGAGTTCTGCCTGCTGGTCCATATATTCCGGCAGCTGCAGGAAGGCATCGCGATGCTGTGCCCAGTGCGTGCGCACCACGTCACAGAAGACGGGGTCGGTGAGCAGTGGCTGCTGGTAGAAGAAGTCCGTGGCCTGCACCTGGTCAGCCATCGACGGCAGGAAGGTGCCCCAGTCGAAGTCCCATGCCGGGCCGAACTTGAGCAGACCGCCGCGTTGCTTGTAGCAGTAGCAACTGTTGGGCAGTGACGACTCGCGGTTGTTGACGAGTTCGTGCAGTATCCACCAGTCGGCAAACATGTCGGCATCAAGATACTGCTGCCAGTCGTGGCGGGCAAGTCGCTGCGGGTCGTAGAGCGTGGCTTCGAGCGAGTCAGCGTAGGCATGCATGTAGTCGAACTGCTGCCACTTGAGCTCATCAGATGGATTCCGGAACATCCAGGGGTAGTTCTTGATCTTGGAGCGGAAACGGTACTGGCGGTTGTAGTTGATGTCAATCTCCATAAGATAGCCGCCAGTGATGGCGTCACCCGAGATGTCGGCAGGTGTCATCTCTGTGACGTTGACTCGGTTCTTGTCTACCTTGATGCCTTCACACAGGAAATAGTTGCCCACATGGCGGCCGTTCATGACGAGTTCCACGGTCTGCCCGCGTGGTGTCCACTCAAGGCACGTGCGCCGTGCGGCCTCGAGTGCGAAGTCGTTGCGCAACGTGGTGCGGTCCAGCGCATTGGCCAGCAGCACCCAACGTTTGTCGGACGGCATGCCAAGCACCTTGCCTTTCTGAGTAAACTTGAGGCTATACGGTTTCTTGGGCCACAGCACCCACGTGGAGTTGCCTCGCCCCTTGATGTCGGTGGTGCGTTCGAGGTCTAAGCGTCCGTCGGTGGTGAAGATACGTATGTGCGCACCCGACATCCACTCTGTCTTGCTGTCGATGGTGCGACCGTCTGGCGTTGTGATTTCCACGAGCGGGAGGCCTGTGGTGACGACTTGCACGGTGTAGGTGTTTTCTTCGCCCGTTGCCCCGACCACCGTCAATCGGACGGGCTCACGAAAATCCACCGGAGTTCGCCCACTGACCACCTCCTTCTGGTCTATGTAGATGTGGTCGGCGTTGGTGTCGAATGTAGGAACCAGTGCTGAAGCATTGAAGATATAAGGTGACACAAGACGGACATTGGTGCCGTCGATGGCCATTGCCACGTCTTGTGCCACAGCGCCTTCGTTGTGCTGCTGGAGGAATGAGAGCGTGAGCAGCATCGCTCCGCTGGCCTTGACCTCGAAGGCTGATGAAGAGACGAGCGTCTCGTTGCCATTGACATCTGCTGTGGGCAGCACGAGTGCCACCATGTCGTCGTAGACCAAGCTTGTGCCCAAATCCTCGATGACGGCACGGAACTGCCCTTGCAGCAACGTACCCTGCTCGTCGTAAACCTGTTCGACGGCAGCAAGGCGATAGTGCTTGGGGGCAGTGATGTAGTTGCCAGCGCGCGAGAGGGTGCCGACGCAATCAAGCTGCAGGTTGCTCACGGCGCTCTGCCCCGCCAGCGTGAGAACAGCCGAGGAGGGGTTGACGCGAAACTCTACTGAAGCGCGACCTCCTGCTGACATCAGCAGCGGCCGCACAGCAAGCACCGCGATGCTTGTTGGCGTGAGATAAGTCTGCGGGAATGTGTACTCTGTGCCATCGGCCATACGAATGACGATGCTGTGGTTCCACATGTTGCGTGTTATGCTGCTGACGATGTTCTCCGTGCGCGAGGTGTAGGGTGTTGCCTGGCGGCCAAGAACAGTTGCGGGGTCGTCGGCACGATAGTATTCAATGACATAGAACCCGTCTTGGTCAACAACAATGCGCACTGATATGCCTTGCTCGCCTTGTTCACCCTGCTGCCCCTGCTCGCCCTGTGCCCCTTGCTCACCAGGAATACCTTGCTCACCCTGCTCACCTTGTGGCCCCTGTGTGCCTTCGGCCTTCACGGGCAGGCCTGTGGAAGACTGCAGTCGGACAAAGGTCTCGCCATCGTCGTAGGACACAGCCCAATAGCCTTCCTGGTCAACTATAAGCTGTGGAGTGACACCGTCGATGCCAGGACGTCCGTCGGTGCCATCAACGCCGTCGCGACCATCACGACCATCGTTGCCGTCGCGACCATCAGTGCCGTCACGTCCATCACGACCATCGGCGCCGTCGCGACCATCAGCACCATTGACGATATCTATTGTGGAATGATCGGAGAATGTCAGCGTCCAGCCGTCGGCAGTGCGAGTGACATCACTGATGACGCGTCCCTCATCTATGGCACGCTGCAGCGCATCAATAGCGCTCTCAACGTCCGTCACACGCTCCTCCAATGAGCTCAGACGATTCTCCACGCCACTCAAATCAGTGCACGAGAGGAGGAATACGCAAAGCGCAATGCAAAATACACAGTGCGCAATGTAAAATGTAAAATGGAGAATGGAGAATTTATAATTCACAATCCAACTTATTTTACAATTTGACAATTTGCGATTTACAATCTGCTTTAAACTCTCAACTTTCAACTTTCAACTGCGGCGTAGCCACTATCGGCGCAGCCGCATACTATCTTATCACTGTGACTTCGGCATTTGGTCCGAGCTTGATGATTGCGGATGGCTGACGGCGTGCGGTGTCGCGACGCCGCGAGGTGCATACATAGTCCACGGCTTCGAGGATTGCGGGGTCTATGTCCGTGAATATCTGCGGTGCGGGTTGTCCGGTGACATTGGCAGAGGTGGAAACGATGGGCCGCTGGAAGCGATAACACAACTGCTGTGAGAAGACCTCAGATGTCACACGTAGTCCCACGCTGCCGTCCTCTGCCAGCAAATTGGATGCGAGCCCCGTGGCACCGTTGAGGATGACGGTTGTGGGGCGTGTTGCGAGGTCAATGATATCCCATGCCACATCGGGCACATTACGCACATAGCGTTGCAGTCGTCCCGGAGAGTCGACAAGGCAGATGAGGGCCTTCGCCTCGCTGCGCTGCTTGATCTCATACACTCGCCTGACGGCGTCGGCATTGGTGGCGTCGCAGCCTATCCCCCACACGGTGTCGGTGGGATAAAGGATTGTACCTCCGCGTCGCAACACCTCTATGGCATCGCGGATATCGGCATCACGCGGATTCTCACGTGGCGGTCGAGAGTGTGTCATTTTTCTCTATTTGCTGCTTGGCGTAGTCTAAGTCGACTTTAAACTGCTTGCGTCCGGATGAAGGCAGTTCAAACTGCGGTGTGATCATTATAGCCTCGACGATGCTTCGCAGTCCTCGTGCTCCGAGTTTGTACTCCACTGCCTTGTCAACGATATACTCCAGTGCTTCGTCGGTGAAGGTAAGCTTGATGCCATCCATTGCAAAGAGTTTCTGCTGCTGGCGTATCAGCGAGTTCCTGGGTTCGGTGAGTATAGCTCGCAGTGCCTTGCGGTCGAGTGGGTCGAGATGTGTGAGCACTGGCAGTCGGCCGATAATCTCGGGTATGAGTCCGAAGCTCTTGAGGTCCTGCGGCACGATGTATTTCATCAGGTCGTTGCGATCTATGTTGCCGACACGCTGAACATTGTTATAACCCACGACATGCGTGTTGAGTCGTTGTGCAATCTTGCGCTCTATGCCATCAAAGGCTCCGCCACAGATGAAGAGGATGTTGCGTGTGTCGATATGGATGTAATCCTGATCGGGATGCTTGCGCCCGCCCTTTGGCGGCACGTTGACTACGGAGCCTTCGAGCAGCTTGAGCAATCCCTGTTGCACGCCCTCACCGCTGACATCACGCGTGATGCTGGGGTTGTCGGCCTTGCGCGCAATCTTGTCTATCTCATCGATGAAGACTATACCGCGCTCTGTGGCAGCCTGATCGTAGTCAGCTACTTGCAGCAAGCGTGTAAGGATGCTTTCCACATCCTCGCCCACGTAGCCTGCCTCGGTAAATACCGTGGCATCGACGATAGTGAAGGGCACCTTTAGCATCTTTGCTATGGTGCGTGCCATGAGCGTCTTGCCGGTACCTGTGGCACCCACCATGATAATATTGCTCTTCTCGATCTCCACGCCATCGGCGTCAGCAGAAGCCTGTGCGAGTCTCTTGTAATGGTTGTACACAGCCACAGCGAGATAGCGCTTGGCATCATCCTGACCAATGACATATTGGTCGAGGAAACTCTTTATCTCTGCCGGGCGTGGCAAGGTGGCCATGTCAAGTGAGGAGCCAGACCCTGATGGGGTGGATGGGGTGGATAGGAGATTCGGATCCGTAGATGCCACTATCTCGTAGGCCTGCTTGACACATTGGTCGCAGATGTAGCCCGACACACCAGAAACCAACAGACTGACCTGATCCGCCGTACGGCCACAAAAACTGCATTTCTGTACTTTTGCCATCAGCTCTTTTTTCTGGTGAGCACTTCGTCCACCATACCATATTCTTTAGCCTCAGCAGCTGTCATCCAGTAGTCACGGTCGCTGTCAGCCCAGACCTTGTCGAATTCGGTGTGGGAATGCTCTGAGATGATAGTATAGAGTTCGCGCTTGAGTTTCTGTATCTCGCGTGCAGTGATTTCGATATCACTGGCCTGCCCCTGTGCACCTCCGAGTGGCTGGTGTATCATAACGCGGCTGTGTGTGAGTGCAGAGCGCTTGCCCTCCTTGCCGGCAACGAGCAACACTGCAGCCATCGAAGCCGCCATGCCAGTGCAGATGGTGGCAATGTCGGAACTGATAAACTGCATGGTGTCGTAGATTCCCAGTCCTGCATACACACTACCGCCAGGCGAGTTGATATATATGCTGATGTCCTTACCGGGATCCACACTGTCGAGATACAGGAGCTGTGCCTGTATGGTATTGGCCGTATAGTCGTTTATTTCTGTACCCAGAAAGATGATGCGGTCCATCATCAATCGTGAGAACACATCCATCTGTGTGACATTGAGCTGACGCTCTTCGAGGATGTATGGATTGAGATACTGGTTTTGAACGCTGACGATGTCATCAAGCACCTGTCCATTGATGCCCAGATGTCCTGTGGCATACTTGCGGAAATCGGTATTCATATAGGTGCGGCAAGGCCGCAGTTTAAAGTTGAAAGTTTAAAGTTTGTTGAATTCTTCGAGCGTAATGGTTTTCTCGTCGAGTGTCAGGATGGTCTTGAGAGCTTCGCTGAGTTTGTTCTCCACAGCACGGCTGACATATCCCTCTGCAGCATCACGCTTTGCCATCTGCTCGTTGGCATAACGCTCTACGAGTTCATCAGGAACATTGCTCATGCCATATTGTGCGAACTGCATGCGGACTTGCTCCTTGGCCACTGCCAGCACATCAGGTTGCTCCACCTTTATGGCAGTCTGGTCGGCAAGCTGTTCTTTGATCAGGTGCCACTCCAGCTCCTTGATGCTCGGAGCGTAGTTCTGCTCGACATAGGCATCATCCTTGTCGGGGTTGTTGGCACGCATAATACGCTTGAGCAACTCATCGGGCCATTCGAGTTCGCCAATGCGCTTCTCAAGATATGCGCGAACATCAGCCATAAAGCGGAAACGAGCACTGACGGCAAACTGCTGCTCAATTTCTTGACGTATTGCGGCACGGAATTCGTCTTCGCTGTTCACACGTCCTTCACCCAGCACCTGATCAAAGAGTTCTTGCGTCAGCTCTGCAGGTGTGTAGCGCGAGATTTCTGTCACCTGGAACGAGAAGTCACTCTTGAGTTCTGCAGCAGCCTCTTTGTCTATGCCCAGCAATGTGGAAATCTCGATAGCAGAACCATCATATGCAATGGAAGGGTTCAGTGTCAGAACCGTGTTGACCTGCAAGCCATCAAACTTCTTCTTCTGATCCTCGTTCTTCATGTATGTCGGCAGCAACACAGCATCTTCTTTATGCACGCCACCTTCAAGTATATTACCGTCAGCATCAAGCTCTGCCATGTGGCCCTTGACCATATCTCCGGCCTGGTAAGTATCGACATGCTCATAATGACCGGCACGGCTGGCATACATATTCACTTGTTGCTGCACCATATCATCTGTTACATCAATGGTATAGTATGGCACACGGTCTTTAGAAGACACCTTGGCATCAAACTCCGGTGCGAGCGCGATGTCGAAGATGAAATCCATCGTGGGAGCATTGAAGTCAACAGCTTGCTGCTTGCTGCTTGCCAAGGGTTCTCCCAGCATATTAACCTTCTCGTCACGCAGATAAGCATAAAGTTTCTCCGAAAGGAACTTCTGCACCTGTTCAGCTACGACATCGTTACCGAAACGCTTCTGAATGATGCTCATAGGAACCTGACCGGCGCGGAAGCCGGGCAGCTGCGCCTTACGGCGAAGGTCTTTGAGAGCTTTGTCCACACGATCCTGATAATCGGCCTTCTCAATAGAGATTGTGAGTTCGGCCACAACGTTGCTTGTCTTTTGAAAATTGTAATTCATTGTTGTATAATTTGTTTGATATTATTCATTCAATATTCAATGCTCAATGCTCAATGCCTTTTCACGCTCCATTGCCTCGAAATCCTTGGGGCGCAATTCAAAACTATTAGTAAGGTATTTTGCCCTCACAATGGGATTGGCCGCCAATTCCTCTGGCTTACCCTTAAATCGTATACGCCCCTCAAAGAGCATATATGCGCGATCTGTGATGGTCAGCGTCTCATCCACATTGTGGTCTGTGATAAGGACACCGATATTCATGCGTTTGAGCTTCCATACGATGAGCTGTATGTCTTCCACTGCAATGGGGTCAACGCCTGCAAAGGGTTCGTCAAGCATCACGAACTTAGGATCAATAGCCAAACAACGTGCAATCTCTGTGCGACGTCGTTCGCCACCGCTGAGACGATCGCCGGTATTGCGCCTCACCGTCTGCAAACGGAATTCGCTGATGAGGCTCTCAAGACGTTGCCGCTTGTACTCCTCCGAACAGTCTGTACGCAACTCCAGCACGCTGGCTATGTTGTCCTCGACACTCATCTTACGGAACACGCTCGCCTCCTGCGCCAGATAACCTATGCCCAGACGTGCACGCTTGTACACTGGCAGATCGGTGACCTCTGTGTCGCCAACAAAGACGCGTCCGTTGTTTGGCAGCACCAATCCGGTGGTCATGTAGAACGATGTCGTCTTGCCCGCTCCATTGGGGCCCAATAAGCCAACTATCTCACCCTGATCAACGTGAAAGTTGACATCATCAACCACGGTGCGCTTGCCATAAATCTTCACCAGGTGTTCTGCCGACAACCGCAAAGGTGATGTCTGGTGCGGCGCCACCCATGACGGGCTTTGTGGATCATCAACAGCACTGTTGTATGGTTGTGAAGTCTGATTATCTTTCATAATAGAAGAGGCATGAAAAAGAGTGCGCAAAGGTACGACAATTTTGTGATTATACACCTACTATACTATATTTATTTGTGTTTTTTTGAATTTTTGATAGAAAAATAGTAAAAACTCCTTAAACTTTCAACTTTCAATTTTCAACTTTCAACTTTCAGCATTACCTTTGTGGCCGTTATGAATGCAATACTACAACCATTACATACATTTGGCCGCTATCTGGAATTGATGTCAAAGGTGTTTAGCCGACCTGAACGCATTCGCATGTTCCTCAAACAATATGTGAAGGAGATGCAACAACTTGGCATAGACTCTATTGTTATCGTGTTGATGATTTCATTTTTCATCGGTGCTGTGATATGCATCCAGATGAAAGTGAACATACAAAGTCCTTGGATGCCACGCTTCACCACAGGCTACACCACACGTGAGATAATGCTGCTGGAATTCTCATCCAGTATCATGTGTTTGATATTAGCCGGCAAGGTGGGCTCAAATATAGCCTCCGAAATTGGAACTATGCGTGTCACACAGCAGATAGATGCCTTGGAGATTATGGGAGTGAACTCAGCATCATTCCTTATCCTGCCCAAGGTGGTGGGACTGCTTACCATGATTCCATTTCTGGTGACATTCAGCATTGTGGCAGGACTGGGCGGAGCCTACGCCATCAGTTTTGCAGGCGGTATTATCACGGCGGATGATTTGACATACGGTCTGCAACACAGTTTCAACCAGTGGTTTGTGTGGATGGGTATTATAAAGTCTTTCTTCTTCGCATTCATCATATCGTCTGTATCGGCTTTCTACGGCTACACGGTTGAAGGTGGCAGTGTGGAAGTGGGTAAAGCCTCGACAAACAGCGTTGTCCACTGTTCGATGCTTATCCTTTTTGCAGACATCTTCCTAACTCAACTGCTGTCATGATAGAATTGCGGAATATTTACAAGTCGTTTGAGGACAAGGAGGTTCTCAAAGGCATAAGCTCACGCTTCGAATCTGGACGCACGAACTTGATTATCGGACAATCAGGTTCAGGCAAGACTGTGCTGATGAAGTGCATCGTGGGTTTGCTGGAGCCTACAAGAGGAGAGATACTCTATGATGGTCGCGATTTTGTGACAATGACAAAAAAAGAGAAGATGATGATGCGCCGCGAGATGGGAATGATTTTCCAGAGCGCAGCGCTCTTTGACTCAATGACAGTGCTTGAGAACGTGATGTTTCCTCTGGACATGTTCTCATCTGACAATCTCAACGACCGCAAGCGTCGCGCCCGCAAATGCTTAGACAGAGTGAACCTTCTCGATGCACAGGACAAGTACCCCGACGAGATATCTGGCGGCATGCAAAAACGTGTGGCAATAGCCAGAGCCATCGCCCTAAATCCACGCTATCTCTTCTGTGATGAACCCAATAGCGGTCTGGACCCGAAGACATCAATAGTAATTGATGATCTTATCCACAGCATTACGCAGGAGTACCAGATGACAACCATCATCAACACCCACGACATGAATTCCGTGATGGGTATCGGAGAAAGCATAATCTTCATCCGCCAAGGGGAACAGGAATGGACAGGGACCAAGGACGATGTCCTCAAATCCCCCAACGAGCACCTCACGGACTTCATTTTTGCATCCAACCTACTAAAGAATGCACGGCAGGCCCTCATAAACGCGGCTGCGCCGCAGTTGAGAGTTTAGAGTTGAAAGTTTGCCATGATCACCGTTGATAATCTCTCAGTAGAATTTGGAGCACGCCCGTTGTTCTCGGGCGTGAGCTTTGTTATTGGCGATAGCGACCGCATTGCTCTGACTGGCAAGAACGGAGCTGGGAAGAGCACCTTGCTCAAGATTATCGCTGGCCAACAACATCCCACATCAGGCACCGTAGCAGTGAGCCATGATACGAGTGTTGGCTATCTGCCACAAGTGATGGAACTACACAACGGGCGCACAGTACTGGAAGAAACATTAGCTGCATTCTCTCACATCGAAGAAATGAAACAGCAATTGGAGCGAATGAGTAGCGAAATGGCGACACGCACAGACTATGAAAGCGACGACTATCTGGCACTGTGCGAACAATACGCTCACACGGAGGAACGCTTGCGCATGATTGGAGGTGCCAATTTTCAAGCTGAAGTTCAGCGAACACTACAAGGGCTTGGCTTTGAACCAAACGACCTTCAGCGTCCCACAACAGAGCTGAGTGGTGGGTGGCGAATGCGTATCGAGTTGGCAAAATTACTGCTGCAGGCTCCCGATGTGCTTTTGCTGGATGAGCCCACAAACCATTTGGACATCGAGAGCATTCAATGGCTGGAACAGTATCTGGCCCAGCATGCAATGGCTGTTGTCCTCGTATCACACGACCGAGCATTCATAAACAACGTGACCACACGCACACTGGAAATCTCATGTGGCCGCATCTGGGATTATAAAGTCAAGTACGACGAATACGTCCGCTTACGTGCAGAACGTCGCGAACAACAGCTACGCGCCTACGAGAATCAGCAGAAGGAAATTGCCGACTTGAAAGAGTTCATTGAGCGTTTCCGCTACAAACCCACCAAGGCTGTGCAGGTGCAAGAGAGGATAAAACAACTGGCACGCATCATACCAATTGAGGTAGATGAGGTGGACAACTCGGCATTGCATCTGAAATTCCCGCCATGTCAGCGCAGCGGCGACTTTCCGCTGATTGTGGAGGATTTGAGCAAGAGCTACGACCACCCTATCATTCAACACGTCAACCTCACCATACGCCGTGGAGAAAAGGTGGCATTTGTTGGTCGCAACGGCGAGGGCAAGTCCACATTGGTCAAATGCATTCTGGGTGAGATACCATTTGAAGGTTCGTTGCGTGTTGGGCACAACGTACAGATAGGCTACTTTGCACAAAACCAAGCTCAGATGCTTGATCCAGACCTCACGGTCTTCGACACCATCGACCGTGTGGCACGCGGAGACATACGCACACGTCTGCGCGACATCCTCGGTGCCTTTATGTTTGGCGGAGAGGCATCGGACAAGAAGGTCAAGGTGCTTTCAGGCGGCGAGCGCTCACGTCTGGCAATGATAAAGTTGTTGCTGGAGCCCGTGAACTTCCTCATCCTCGACGAGCCCACCAACCACTTAGACATGAATTCCAAAGACGTGCTCAAGGAAGCGATAGCAGCTTTCGACGGCACGGTCATCGTGGTCAGTCACGACCGTGAATTCCTGGATGGTCTCGTCCAAAGAGTCTATGCCTTTGGAGGCGGACTGGTTAGAGAGCATCTGGGCGGCATATATGACTGGTTAAACAATAGACCCGACCTCACAAATCAGGGAGGGGAGAAGCCCGCCCCTGCCCCCTCTCCGGGGAGAGGAGTAGGAAGTGGCGGGGCTGCATGGGCCGAACAGAAAGCCGCAGCACGTCAACGCAAGCGTCTGGAGCGAGCTGTGGCGGAAGCAGAAGCTGAGATTGCAGAAATAGAAAGCGCTATAGCAATTTTAGAAGCCCAGATGTCCACACCTGAAGGTGCCGTCGACACTGGTCTTTACGAGAAGCACGCACGCCTCAAGGCACGCCTCGATGCGGCCGAAGCCCAATGGTTAGAGGCCAGTGAAGCACAGTGCGCAATGGATAATTGAAAATTGAAAATTGAAAATTGAAAAATAAAAAACATATTACAATGAAACTGAAAAACTTATTCTTTATCACGGCGATGACATCTCTCGCCGCATGCAACAGCCAAATGAACTCACAACTCAGTATGGGCATTGACCCGCAGAACATGGACACCACTGCACTGCCTGGAACAGACTTCTATGAATATGCCTGTGGAGGCTGGATGAAAGCTCATCCTCTCACTGGTGAATATAGTCGATATGGATCCTTTGACGCTCTTCACGAGACATGCCAGACACAGTTGCGTGAACTGATAGAAGAGGTGGCTGCCAAACAGAATGAGCCAGGTAGTCTGGCAGACAAGATTGCGCACATGTACAACAGTGCCATGGACAGCACGCATCTGAACAAGATGGGCATTGAACCAATACGCAAAGACCTACAGCGCATCGCTGGATGTGTTAACACTCAGGAACTGTTCAGGCTTTACACACAGTTAGAGGGTCAAGGTGTTGGCGGATTGTTTGGTACATATATTGACGCAGATATCAAAAACAGCAAAATGAATCTCCTGCAGATACATCAGGGAGGCCTTGTGATGGGACAACGCGACTACTATCTTGACAACGACTCAGCGACACAAGCAATCCGCACCGCCTACACGAAATATATGTCCGACATGTTCACCCGCTGCGGCATAGCCAAGGACGAAGACGTGGCCGACCGTGTTCAGTCTGTGATAGACATGGAAACACGTCTGGCACGTGTCAGCCGCTCACGCACTGACCTACGCGACGACGAGAAAAACTACAACAAGATGACATACAGCATGTTGCAACAAGATTACCCTGGCATTAACTGGGATTTCTATTTTGGTGCAATGGGTGCTAAGGATGTCCGTGAGGTCAGCGTGGGCCAACCCGAGGTGCTTCACGAAGTCGAGGCCATCTGGGCGGAGACTCCTCTGGCAGTTCTCAAGGACTACGTCAGCTGGCAGCTCATCAATACGGCAGCAAGCTACCTTGATGACGACATGCGTGCAGCAAGCTTCGACTTCTATGGTCGTGCCATGAGCGGCCAGAAAGAAGACCGTCCGCGTTGGAAGCGCGCTGTGGGTGCCACAGAGCTTGCTTTGGGCGAAGCTATAGGCCAACTGTATGTGGAGAAACACTTCCCACCTGCCGCAAAAGAGAGGATGCTTCAACTGGTCAAGAACCTACAGATTGCCCTTGGCGAACGCATTGATGCCCAAGAATGGATGTCAGATTCCACCAAGGCTGTGGCACATGACAAGCTAAATGCTTTCATTGTCAAGATTGGCTATCCCGACAAGTGGCGCGACTACAGCGCTCTGGAAATTGGCGACAACTACTGGGAGAACTACAAGGCCACAGCTCAATGGGCAACTTTGGACGAGATTGAGCGCAAGCTCAACAAGCCTGTCGACAACACTGAGTGGTATATGACTCCACAGACGGTGAATGCATACTACAATCCGACAACCAATGAGATATGCTTCCCGGCAGGCATCCTACAGCCGCCATTCTTCGACATGCAGGCTGACGATGCCTTCAACTATGGTGCTATAGGTGTGGTTATTGGGCATGAGATGACACACGGCTTCGACGATCAGGGCTCCAAATTCGACAAAGACGGCAACTTGAGGCAATGGTGGACCGAGGAGGACACACGTCGCTTTGAAGAACGCACACATGTGATGCGCGACTTCTTCAATGACATTGAAGTGCTGCCTGGTCTGTGTGCCAATGGTCAGCTGACATTGGGAGAGAACATGGCCGACCACGGTGGACTGCAAGTGGCTTATCAGGCTTTTGAGAACGCTACACGCGATATGCCATTGGAAGACAAAGGCGGTTTCACACCCGCACAGCGTTTCTTCCTCGCCTACGCAGGCGTGTGGGCTGGCAACATACGCGATGAGGAGATTCGCAAACGGACAAAAAGCGACCCACATGCTTTAGGACGCTGGCGCGTGAACGGCGCACTACCACACATCGATGCCTGGTATGACGCTTTTGGCATCACAGAATCCGATCCTCTGTTTGTGCCCAAGGCAGACCGTGTCAGCATTTGGTGAGTTGAAAACCAATCTCCGCTCGACCTTTGGTCGCTTGCACGGCAAGAACTCCCAACTCTAAACTTTCAACTCTCAACTATATAAATGCCCCTTACCCTACCCGACCGGCTACCGGCTATAGACCTGCTCAAGCAGGAGAACATCTTTGTCATTGACAACACCAGAGCAACGACACAGGACATACGTCCTCTGCGTATCGTCGTGCTCAATCTCATGCCCATCAAGATAACCACAGAGACGGATCTCATACGTGTGCTGTCCAACTCTCCGCTGCAGCTCGAGATCTCCTTTATGAAGATTCGCAGCCACACCAGCAAGAACACGCCCATTGAGCACATGCGAGCCTTCTATCGTGACTTCGACATAATGCGGCATGAGAAATACGACGGCATGATCATCACTGGTGCGCCAGTGGAACATCTCGACTTCGAAGACGTGACCTACTGGGATGAGATGCGCGACATCTTCGACTGGGCACGCACCAACGTCACATCAACGCTATACATCTGCTGGGCTGCACAGGCAGGGCTATACTACTACTACGGCGTACCCAAATATCCGCTACAGCAAAAGATGTTCGGCATCTTCCCACAAAAGACGCTCTTCCCACGCATGCCCATATTCCGTGGCTTCGACGATATCTTCTATATGCCACACAGCCGACACACAGAGATACGCCGCGAAGACATTGAGGCGGTGCCATCATCACCTCTCACAATCCTTGCCGAGAGCCCTGAGAGCGGAGTGAGCATCGTCATGGCACGCAACGGTCGCGAAATCTTCATCACCGGCCATGCTGAGTACTCACCCCTCACCCTCGACAGCGAGTACCGGCGCGACCTGGCAAAGGGCCTGCCTATTCAAATACCGCAGCACTACTACATCAACGATGAACCAGCTGCCGGACCGCTTGTGACATGGCGCGCACACGCCAACCTGCTCTTCACAAACTGGCTCAACTACTACGTCTATCAGGAGACGCCCTACGATATCAACCAAATCGGTACTTGACTTACAAGTGAGCCTTGTCAAAACGCAAATCCATAGAGCTTCTGGCGCCGGCCCGCAACCTCGAATGTGGACTCGAGGCTGTGCGCCACGGCGCTGATGCTGTTTACATCGGCGCACCGCGTTTTGGTGCACGTGCAGCCGCGGGCAACAGCATTGATGACATAGCCGAGCTTGTGCGTTATGCCCACATCTTCGGAGTGCGTATTTATGTCACGCTCAACACCCTCCTGCACGACGATGAGCTGTCAGAGGCACAAGCCCTCATCAACAATCTCGCTGCCATCAACGTTGACGCACTCATCACCCAAGACCCGCGCATCCTACCTAACACAGCAAGTGCACAGGGCGGTTTTCCCGCCCTGACAAGCCCCATTCCACTGCACTCATCCACGCAGATGGACAACCGCACCATCGATGATGTCCGCACACGCCTCGAAGCAGGCTATGAGCAGACCGTCCTTGCGCGCGAGCTTTCGCTTGATGACATTCGTGCCATACACGCCGCCGTACCAGAGATGGTTCTGGAGGCCTTCGTTCACGGCGCACTTTGTGTCAGCTACAGTGGCCGCTGCTACGCCAGCGAATATTGTTTCCAGCGTAGCGCCAACCGTGGCGAGTGTGCACAGTTCTGCCGCTTGCCTTTCAGCCTCATCGATGCTGACAATGGCAAGATGGTATATACCCAACCACGTCATTTGCTGTCTCTTCGCGACATGAACCGTTCAGCCGACCTCGAAGCCATGATGGATGCTGGCATAAGCAGCTTCAAGATTGAAGGGCGGCTCAAGGACGTCAGCTATGTCAAGAACACCACAGCATACTATCGCCAACGCATCGATGACATCATAGCGCGCCGTCCAGACGATTTCTGCCGGGCATCGTACGGGCACAGTACCATCACCTTCACTCCAGACCTCCAACGCAGTTTCAACAGAGGCTTCACGGATTACTTCCTTCATGGTCGCACCTCAGACATGGCCAACCATCTCACGCCAAAGAGCATTGGTCAGCCCATAGGCAGCGTGTCTAACGGTGCCACAGCCAGCTCACGCATTCCCGTACATACCCACACCACCCTCGCCAACGGTGATGGGTTATGCTTCATCAACAGCGAGGACCAGCTACAAGGTTTTCGCGTCAACCGCGTTGAGGCAACCCAAAACCCGTCTGTAGTCAACATCATACCACATCCATCACCACTCACCCCGGCGCCACGCCCCGGCACACAACTCTTCCGCAACTACGATGCCGACTTCGAACGCCAACTCGCACGCCCCACAGCACAGCGTCATATTGACGTGAGATGGACGCTCACCGACGCTGTCAATGACTTAGAGGGCTTTAGCCTCACACTCACCATACTCGAAACGGGACAAAGCGCCACAGCCGTCTTTCCGCTGGCACACGAACTGGCACGCACACCTCAGAGTGAGGCCATCTGTCGACAACTGTGCCGACTTGGTGACACGCCCTACTCCTGCACGCCCGAGGACATCACCATCACCACCACCGACAACTGGTTCATACCGGCATCCACACTCGCTGCATGGCGCAGGGAGGTCATTGCATCTCTAACCACTAATAAGCCACCCAAACCCAAAGCGTCCCGCGCCGTGAGCGTGTCTGGCACTTCCGTAGCAAACAATTTTTCGCGGCACATCCCCCTCATGACATGCCGCTACTGCATTCGCTATGAGCTTGGAGCCTGTCTCCGCCACGACAACGCCAACAGACTGCCACGCCGCCTTGCACTGCGTCTGGCCGATGGTCGCACATTCCCGCTGCACTTCGACTGCCAGCGATGCGAAATGCAGGTCCTTGCACCCGACAAATAGCTAAACCAAAGACAAACAAATATTTATGAAAAGTGAAACATCCGGCTCTCGCGCCTATTTGATTTCCATCGTCATGGTTGCCGTATTAGGCGGCCTGCTCTTCGGCTACGACACAGCCGTCATCTCTGGTGCCGAGAAGGGCCTTCAGGCCTTCTTCCTCGGCGCACAAGACTTCCAGTACACCGACTTCATGCACGGTTTCACCAGCAGCAGCGCCCTCATCGGCTGCATCATCGGCTCGGCACTCTCAGGCCTGCTGGCCACACGTCTGGGTCGCAAGCGTTCGCTCATCGTAGCGGGCATACTCTTCTTCATCTCAGCTCTCGGCTCGATGTCGCCTGAGTTTCTCATCCACGCACATGGTGTTCCCACGTTCTCATTGCTTGTGACGTTCAACATCTACCGTGTCATCGGCGGCATCGGCGTGGGACTGGCATCAGCCATCTGCCCGATGTACATCGGCGAGGTGGCACCATCGGACATACGCGGCATGCTCGTTTCATGGAACCAGTTTGCCATCATCTTCGGACAGCTGGTGGTCTATTTCGTCAACTTCCTCATCTTGGGCGACCACACCAACCCCATCATCGAGGCTGTGGGTCAGGGCGTAAATGCCGTGATGCCCGGCAGCGACCCGTGGACCATCACCACGGGCTGGCGCTATATGTTCGGTTCCGAGGCCGTGCCGGCAGGACTGTTCACCGTCCTCATCTGCTTAGTACCTGAGTCACCGCGCTATCTCGTGATGATTGGCCGTGACGACGTCGCCATGCGAGTCCTCTCACGCATCAACGGCAGCACAAGCGCCGAGCGCATCCTCACTGACATACGCCAGACCATCACCGTACGCACCGAGCGCCTCTTCAGCTACGGTTTCCTGTGCATCTTCGTGGGCATCATGCTCAGCGTCTTCCAGCAGGCCGTAGGCATCAATGCCGTACTGTACTACGCTCCGCGCATCTTTGGCGACATGGGCATGACCAATCCCATGGTAAACACCGTAGTTATGGGTGTGGTCAACATCCTCTTCACCCTCGTTGCCGTCTTCACCGTGGAGAAACTCGGCCGCAAACCCTTGCTCATCTGCGGCTCACTGGGCATGGCCATCGGCGCTTTCGGCGTAGCAGTGACATTCGGCAACGCCAGCCTCTCGCTCATCACCATGCTCAGCATCATGGTCTACAGCGCATCATTCATGTTCTCGTGGGGCCCCATCTGCTGGGTGCTCATCGCTGAGATCTTCCCCAACACCATACGCGGTGCTGCCGTGGCCATCGCCGTGGCATTCCAGTGGATATTCAACTTCATCGTCAGCAGCACATTCGTGCCGATGTTTAACATGCACCTCACGCCGGGCGATGACTTCGGACACTGGTTCACCTACGGCCTATACGGCATCATCTGCATCATCGCAGCCATCTTCGTATGGCGTCTCGTGCCCGAGACCAAGGGCCGCACCCTGGAGGAGATGACCACGCTGTGGAAGAAACGTTGACAACAGCCTGTTCCCCGTGCGCCTGCGGCCAATCCTATATACTCTGTTAGCATTGCTGGCGCTGCCTTTTGTGGCAGCGCTGCTGCTGGCAGTGGCCCTGTATATCCCAGCAGTACAGGATTATGCCGTAGGCGTGATGACGGAGTATGTCGACGAGCGCACAGGCCTCCAGCTCTCTGTGGGACGTTTAAGGCTCACATTCCCATTAGACTTGCGCATTGATGATGTCGTTGTCCTTGATGCCGCCTCCGACACGTTGTTGGCAGCCCGCACAGTGGTCGTCGACACCGACCTGACACAATTGCTTACATGGCGTGTCGGCTTGGATGGCGTGTCAGCAGACGATGTTGTTGCCGACACTCGCGACATGATAGCTCAGGCGCGCGTGACAGGGCGCTTCAGCCGATTCACATTCCACGACGACCTCGAGCTGCTGCGTCAGCACGTCGATATAGACGACCTCCTGCTCAGCGGTGCCGACGTGACGGTGCATCTGCGCGACACCGTCGTGCCAGACGACAGCACCTCTCTGCGCTGGACACTGACACTGCAACACGGAGCCATCAGCGACAGCCGCGTGCGTGTCGTCCTGCCGGCAGACACAACCTTGATGGCCGCCACCATCAGCAGCCTCACCGCCGACGACGTCACTGTTGACTTAGGCAGACAATTATATAATGTACGCGCGTGCGCATGCGAAGCACGCCTGCTGTACAAGAACGACCAGTTAGCAATAGACGAAGGTTTCAGCCTGGCGGCAGACAGCGTGAGCTGCGATGCCGCTCAAGGATGGCTTGCCCTGCCACGACTGGAGCTCGTGGCGCAGAGTGAACACGACACACAACACTCTCCAAGTTCCATGTCGCTATCCGGGCGCATGGACTTCTCCGCCTTCACCGCCGGCGCTGGTGGACACGCGGATATTGAGTTCAGCGGCACACTGTCGGCCGATGACATCGAACGCGCATTGACCGCTGTCGGCGTTTCCAACGGTTCATCTGCAAGAAGAAGCCTTGCCATGCCCCAGCAGCCACTGTCCATCCGCCTGCTGGCATCCGGCAACATCGACACACTGGATGTTGAGAAGCTGTCGCTACTGCTGCCTGGCAGCATCGACCTCGATGCCACGGCTGCTCTGACGCAGCCTATGGACAGCCTGCAACGCAGTGCCACAGTGTCGCTAAGCGCACGCACGACATCCCTTGACTGGCTGCTGCAGTATTTTGCTCCCGATGCCGGCCTGCGACTTCCGCACATGATGATCACCGCCGATGCCAGCCTGCAAGGACAGCGCCTGGGCCTCGACGCACGCATGACCGAACCCTTCGATGCACTCAAGGCAGCGCGCCAGGGCAGCGTCCACCTCACAGTGGACAGCCTTGTCAGCAACAACGGACTGTTGCGCTATGCCGCACGCGGCGAGGTGCAGCACCTCGATGTCCGCCATTTCCTGCCACGCGACAGCATAGGAGTGGTAAGCGCCACGTTTGCCCTCAGCGGTCGCGGCACAGACCTCTACTCCACCGCCACACGTATATATGCCGAGGCACACGTGAGCCGCCTGCAGTATGGCCGGCGCATAGACCTCTCAGGCGTGGCACTGCAGGCTCACATCGCCGACGGACAGGGACGTGCCACCGTGAATGTCGACAACGAGATGCTGACCATGCGTGTCGATGCTGCAGCAATGCTCCAGCGACGCCTCTCCGGAGTGACATTCGGCGTAGACCTCACCGCTGCCGACCTCCATGAACTGGGACTGTCCTCACAACCACTGAACATTGCAGCCTGTCTGCACGTCGATGGCCAGACCAACCTGCGCGACAGCCACATCATCGACGGCACCATATCCGACATAACACTCATGGCAGAGGACACGCTGTTCCGGCCCGAGGACGTGGAGCTGCGGGCGTTGCTGCGCACCGACACCGTGCATGTCTTTGCCACCAGCGGCGACCTCATGTTGACGCTCTCCGCCGACCAGGGTTACGAACGGCTGCTGCGTCAGGCCACGGCACTGAGCGACGAGCTACAACGCCAATGGACAACGCGCAGCTTCGAGCTGGCACGCCTGCGTCGCCTGCTGCCCAACGCCGAAATGCACATAATCTCGGGCACGGGCAATCCCGCACACGACATAGCAGCCGCCAACGGCATAGATTTCCAGCTGGCGAACATAGACATCATGCTGAGCCCCGACGATGGCCTTAACGCCGGCGGAAACATCTATGCCCTCACCACCGGCGGCGTGCGGCTCGATACGGTGGCGTTCCATGCGTTCCAAGACAGCACCGCCATGCAGATTGATGCGCGTGTGCACAAGGCTTCCGCTTCGATGCGCGCATGGAGGCGCAGCTGACCGACACCGGTTCCGTGGCACGACTGCGCTACTATGACGAACGCGGACGCTTAGGCGTGGACCTCGGCCTCGACGCAGCCATCGTCGACGAGTCGCTGCGCCTGCGTCTCAACCCGCTGAATCCTGTGCTGGCATACCGCACCTTCAGTGTGAATCCGGACAACTACTTCAGCCTGCACCGCCGCAACCGCATCGCGGCAGACATAAGGCTGACAGGTGCCGACGGCACAGGACTGGCACTCTATTCCACGCCCGACGACGAGGCACGCCAGAACATCACTCTGGGCATGAAGGACATCAACCTGGGCAGCCTGTTCAGCGTGGTGCCCTACGCACCGCGCGTGACGGGTATGCTCGAAGGCGACATCCACCTGCTGCAGCACGACACCAACCTCAGCATCTCTGCCGATGTCACAGCGAGCAACCTCACTTACGAACAGGCTCCGCTCGGCCAGCTCGGAGTACAGGCCGTATATATGCCTAACCCCGACGGCAGCCATTTCGTCGACGGCTCGCTGCTACACACGGGCATGCCTGTAGCCACCTTCGGCGGCACGCTGGGCAAGGCTCACGCCGATGGCACGATGTCGTTAGACGTCGATGTCGCACTGGAACGCTTCCCGCTGTCGCTGGCCAATGGCTTCGTGCCCGACGGCATAGCCACGCTGGCCGGGCAGCTCATGGGCGACATACATCTCTCGGGCAACACGGCGCGGCCGCTGGCTCAGGGTGCGGTGCTGACACAAGACGTACGTGTGACGTCCAATGCCTACAGCCTCAACCTGCGGCTGGCCGACGACGCGGCTGAGGATGGACTCACTGCGCGTGTATTCCACCGGCAACGAGCCGTTGCTGGTACACGGCACAGTGGACTTCGCACGACCCGACCAGATAGCCGTGGACATGAGCCTCGCGGCAACAAACTACGAGCTCATAAACGCTCGACGTCAGACCGGCGCAGTGGCCTACGGACGCGCTTACGTAGACTGCAACGCACGTCTGCGCGGCACATTGGACAACATGAGGCTGATGGGCAACGTCAAGGTGCTCTCGGCCACAGACCTTACATACGTCCTCACCGACTCGCCACTCTCAGCCGACGACCCGCTGGCAGGGCTCGTGGAGTTTGTGGACTTCACTGACACCGTACGCATCGAGGCACCCACAGAGAGGCCCCGCCCACAGAACATCAACATCTTCATGGGCCTGCAGATCGAGGATGCCGCACAGCTCCACTGCCTGCTCTCGGCCGACGGCACAAACTATGTCGACCTCGAGGGCGGCGGCGACCTTACGATGACCTATTCCCCAGAGCGCGACCTGCAACTCAACGGACGCTACACCGTGACATCGGGCACGCTGAAATACACCATGATGGTCATTCCGCTGCGCGAGTTCGTCATACACAGCGGCAGCTACGTCGAGTTCCGCGGACCAGTGATGAATCCCTACCTCAGCCTCAGCGCCACGGAGCGCGTCACCACCACCATCACCCAGAACGACAAACCGCGCAGCGTGGCTTTCGACGTAGGTATGGACATATCACAGACACTGGACAACATGGGGCTGGAGTTCACCATCGAAGCGCCCGAAGACATGACGGTGCAGAACGAGCTGGCCTCGATGAGCACCGAACAGCGCGGACGCGTTGCCGTGACCATGCTTGCGACAGGCATGTACATCACCGACTCCGGCAGCCTCACCAGCGGAGGGCTGTCCACACAGAACGCACTCAACGCCTTCTTGCAGAGCCAGATATCCAACATCACCAGCAAGGCGCTGAAGACCATCGACCTGAGCATGGGTGTCGAACAGGGCACATCGGCGACGGGTGCCACAACCACCGACTACAGCTTCCGCTTTGCCAAGCGCTTCTGGGGCAACCGCATTAGCGTCATCGTGGGCGGACGCGTCAGCACGGGCGAGGATGCCACCAACACCGGCCAGAGCCTGATTGACAACGTGTCGATAGAATATCGTCTCGACAAGAGCGCCACGCGCTATGTCACAGTGTTCTACGACAAGGACCGCGAGTCGCTGCTCGACGGCGAAGTGATGGAGATGGGCGCCGCCCTCGTCCTGCGCCGCAAGAGCAACCGACTCGGAGAACTGTTTCTATTCAAGTCAAGATGAAGAGAGATAGAGAAATAGAGATTATCGTCGTCTTCCTCCTGCTGCTATGCGGCTGCTCTACCACATCGCATCTGCCGGAGGGCGAGGTGCTCTACACAGGTGTGCGAAGCATTGACTTCCAATGGGCCGACAGCATCCCCGACACCACACGCACCACCGTCGAGGCCGAGCTGCGAGCCGCTCTCGCCTGCCCGCCCAACAACGCCATCTTCGGCTCCAGCAAGGCACGCTGGCCCCTGCCCACAGGACTGTGGATATACAACCGCTACCAGGGCAGCACCAGCCGCTTCGGACGTTGGATGTTCCAGACCTTCGGCTCACAACCCGTGACCCTCACCACCGTCAACCCCGACCTGCGCACACGTGTGGCAGAGCAGACGCTGCGCGCCTACGGTTTCTTCGGCGGGCAGGCACGCTCCACAATAGTACCCAACCCACACAACGACCGCAAGGCACGCGTGGCCTACAGCGTCAGCTCGGGGCCTCTGCACCGCTTGGACAGCATCGAGTATCTGGGCTTCGGCAGCACGGCCGACAGCCTCATCGCCGCCACGTCGCAACACAGCCTGCTGCATCGCGGGCAGCCCTTCAGCGCCGCCACACTCGATGCCGAGCGCCAGCGACTGTCAGCACTGTTCCGCAACCGCGGATTCTTCTATTTCAAACCTGAGTACATCACCTATCGCGCAGACAGCCTGCAGCGCGAGCAAGCCATACAGCTGCGCGTGCAGCCGTTGCCCGACATGCCCGCACAGGCACGCAACAGCTACACCATCGGGCAGACACGTATAACAATCTTCCCGCAGGGCGACTTCAACATCACCGACAGCACCAACAACCCCACACGCACTTACACCGCACGACGACGCACACGCATGACGCTGACCGCTGCCGATAGCTTGCGGCTGCGGGCCGCACGCGACAACTTCGTCATGCGTTGGGGAGGCGGAGAGCAGATGCCGCTCAAGATGAGCGCCATACGCCAGTATCTGCTCTACCAGCCCGGACAGCCATACCACCAGCGACTGCATGAGATGGTGCAGAGCCTGCTGGCAGGCATGGGCGTGTTCTCGTCCATGCAGATGAGCTACACCCCGCGCGACACCACCGACACATGCTCCATCCTCGACGTGAACATCTTCGGCATCCTCGACAAGCCCTACGACAGCGAACTCGAGGCCCGCGTGACCAACAAGAGCAACGGCCTGCTCGGACCCGGACTGGCATGGGGCATGAGCAAGCGCAACGCCTTCCGCGGTGCCGAGAACCTCAGTTTCAAGGTGCGCGGTTCCTACGAGTGGCAGACAGGCGTCAAGGGCGAGGATGTAGACCGCAGCCTGCTCAACAGCTTCGAGCTCGGGGCTTCGCTGGCGCTGACATACCCGCGGCTGCGGCCACGCTTCCTGCAGATGGCCGACTTCCGCCGCCAACGCAAGCTGGCGCAGCGCAACACCACCGGATTCAACTTCCGCACCTTCGCCACCACGACCTTCAAGCTCGATGCCGAATGGATGAACCGAGCATCATACTTCCGCATGATCAGCGTAGGCGGACGCGTGGCCTACACCTATAGGCGAAAGCCCTGGCTGCAGCACGAGCTCACGCCCTTCCGTCTGGACTACAACATACTCTCGCACCGCTCCGAACGCTTTGACAGCATCATGGCCAACAACCAGGCACTGTATGTGAGCATGCGCGACCAGTTTGTGCCATCCATGGGCTACACATTCACATACTCGCCACGCGCACGCGCTGGACACTCGCGCGCCGTCATACTCAGCGCCAAAGAAGCTGGCAACATCCTAAACACCATCTATGCCGCAGCCGGACAGGGCAGCACCACACGCAACAAGAAACTGCTGGGTACGCCATTCGCACAGTTCTTCAAGCTCACGGCCGAGTGGCGCGAGACATGGCCGCTCTTTGGCCAGAGCACGCTGGCGGCACGCGCCCAAGCAGGAGCCGTGTGGAGCTATGGCAACAGCACTATGGCACCCTACGCCGACCTGCTGAACGTGGGCGGTGCCAACAGCATACGTGCCTTCGGCGTTCGCACTATAGGCCCTGGCAGCTACCACCCTGCGGCATCCGGCTGGAGCTATGTCGACCAGGTGGGCGACATCAAGCTCGAAGCCAACATCGAATGGCGCTTCCCACTGGTGGGCGACCTCGCGGGAGCCCTCTTCCTCGATGCGGGCAACGTGTGGCTGATGCATCCCGACGACAACCGGCCGGGCGGATGCATCGATGCCAGCACCTTCCTGCGTGAGATTGCACTCGGCACAGGAGCCGGCCTGCGCTACGACCTCAGCTTCCTCGTGCTGCGCTTCGATGTCGGCGTGGGAATCCACGCACCATACCAGACCACCCGATCTGGCTACTACAACATGCCACGCTTCCGCGACTCCCTCGGCTTCCACCTCGCCGTGGGATATCCTTTCTGATAGAGGCGATAGTTACTATAGAGTCTATAGAAGCTATAGAAGCTATAGAGTCTATAGCACCTATAGTGTTAAAAAGTTAAAAAGTTAGCGACAGAACGTTAAAAGATGAAAGCTAACACACCAAAGTTGAAACTTTTACCTATTTTTGTGCGATAAATAACAGAACATCGACAATCTTTAAACATCAAACTTGTATTATGAAACCTACTCTTTTCCTGCTTGCTGCCGGCATGGGCAGCCGCTATGGCGGACTGAAGCAGCTCGATGCACTCGGCCCCAATGGTGAGACAATCATGGACTACTCCATCTACGACGCTATCCAGGCTGGCTTCGGCAAGATTGTATGGGTCATTCGTCGCGACTTCGAGGACCAGTTCCGCAACCAGATCCTCAAGAAGTACGAAGGCCACGTGCCATGCGAACTGTGCTTCCAGGCCCTCGACGACCTGCCCGTAGGCTTCAAGGTTCCCGAAGGACGTGTCAAGCCCTGGGGAACAAACCACGCCGTGCTCATGGGCAAGGATGTCATCAAGGAGCCTTTCTGCGTCATCAACTGCGATGACTTCTACAACCGCGACGCATTCATGGCCATCGGCAAGTTCCTCGCAGAGCTGCCCGAAGGCAGCAAGGGCAAGTACGCCATGGTGGGCTTCCGCGTAGGTAACACCCTCAGCGAAAACGGTTCCGTGGCACGCGGCGTGTGCAACACCGACGCCAATGGCAACCTCAAGGACATCGTGGAGCGCACCGAAATCGACACCATCAACGGTGAGATTTGCTACAAGGATGGCGACAAGTGGGTGCCCGTAGGAGGCGAGAACGTACCTGTGAGCATGAACATGTGGGGCTTCACACCCGACTACTTCGCATACAGCGAGGAGTACTTCAAGGAGTTCCTCTCCGACCCAAAGAACATGACCAACCTCAAGGCAGAGTTCTTCATCCCGCTCATGGTGGACAAGCTCATCAACGACGGCACAGCAACCTGCAAGGTGCTCGACACCACATCCAAGTGGTTCGGTGTCACCTACGCCGCCGACCGTCCCGGCACAGTGGAGCGCATCAAAGCCCTCGTGGATGCCGGAGTTTATCCGTCACCGCTCTTCTAAAACGAGTTCTTGGCTCTTTAACCCATTGAGGCTGTGGCAATTGCCGCAGCCTCTTTTTGTGTTTTCTCGACGTTTTTAGCTCACGCGCAGAAACATCCGCACGTTACGACTTAAACATCCACAAGTTGCGACGAAAACATCCGGACGTTGGCGGAAAATGATCCTGGAAGATTTACGTGAAACGCCCGGATGTTAAAGTGCAAACCTCCTGGATCATCAACCGCTAACCCCCGGGCCTTTTACCGCTAAAATGTTAAAAAAGATAACCTATTAATATATAGCGTATTACGCAACCACATGAAACAGCCTCGCACATGGCAAGCAAAACTGCTTTAAACGGCCTGAAAGTCTCATTATAATTGGCGAAAACACACTCTTAAACCCACATTTCGCGTTAAATTATCTTAAAAGTAATGTTCCGACCAGACATGACCATATCCAACCGAAGAATACACCGTACCTTTGCACGGACAAAGCGGAAGCAACAAACCTACGAACAACAATTATCACATGAATTCGGTCGCACTCAACAATCTATGGTCGTATATCCAAGGCCTGGCGCTCACAACCAGCAACAAGCAGTGGCTGGCCGACCATCTGTATGAGGATGTGAAAGGAAAGAAAGATAGCAGACTTCAGATTACAGCCGACGATCTTATCCTCTCACCTGAGATACTGGAACCAGTCAAGGGCATCACGCCTCTGCCAGATGACTTCGACCTCGACAAGGCCAGATTAGACTATCTTATGAAGAAATACGCATGATGAATGTTTTCCTTGACACAAACATTCTCATAGACTATCTCTCACGCAGAGAGCCATTCTTTGAGAAATCTGCTTTGCTCTTTCAGTTGGGTAAGAGAAGAAAGTGTCAATTGCTTATTTCATCATTGTCTTTTGCCACCACCAGTTTTATCCTACAATCACACTATAAGTTGACACAAGAAGCTATAACAGAGCTATTCTCAACAATCATAAAATTATGCCACGTCACTATCGTTGATGCCCAAACAGTAGAAGAAGCAATAGCATCTCATTTTCCTGATTTCGAAGATGCAATGCAATATTTCTCCGCACAACGAGGCAAGGCTGAGTTGATAATAACAAGGAACAAACAAGACTTCAGGCAAAGTGCGATTCCAGTATTGGAGCCTAAAGAATTTATTGAGAAATATTCATAATCCTACAATCGAACAACAGCATTAACCAACTTAACAAATATCTTAAACAACAATGAAGAAAATCTTACTTCTCTTATGCGCCCTGCTGGGAACAGTGGGGACATGGGCGCAGGTAACCTCTATCACTGATGGTGGCCTGTACAACATCGCATTCAATAAGAATGGATGGTATTTTTCATCAGCGATGAAAACAACAAACACGGCCCCTGGTGACTTCCGTTTTGACCAAGTTGGCGCCAACACTTATACAATTTACAGCGTTGGAGCAGAAAAATACCTTAAGTGGGATTCTCCCTCCAACGGCGGCACTCCTACTTTGGTGGCAACGCTGGAGGATACAGACAACTTCAAGTGGACGGCCAGCTACAATAGCAGCACTTGGACCATCGCAACAACAGGTGAAAGCGTGTTCTACCTCAATGGCTGGACAAACACATTGAGTGAGAGCAACGATGTCAAGTTCTTCAATAATGCTACTCACGAGCTTTCTACACTGAAAATATACAAGGGCCCGACCGACGTCCAAAAGGCTGCTTATACTAAGGCTGCCGCTTGGGCAGAGCTTATTACAAGCACATCCACAGGCTTGATGAGCAGCACGAACCAATGGGTATCAGAAGCTGCAGATGCTTCTGAAGGTTGGCTTGACAGGCTTACTGACGGCGATCTCACCAATTACTTCCACTCCGACTGGCATGGCAGTTATAGCGGCACTCACTACATCGAGGCTACGCTGCCAGATGCTACGAACTCTCTGCTCCTATATTATTACACCCGTAGCACAGGAACTGGCTGTCCCAAAAACATCACTGTAAGCGGAAGCACCGACGGTACGAACTGGGATGATAACTTGGTTACCATCAACGAGGCTGATATGCCTCAAGCAGCAAGCAAACCATATGTAACAAAGGGGCTTACCTTTACATCTGCCTACAGCCACTTCCGATTCTACGTACACAGCACCAATAGCGGCAGCAATAGCTGGTTCTGCCTGGCAGAGGCAAACCTGTATCAGCCTACGGCAGCGCAGGCAGAGGCCATGACCTTAGCACATATAGCTGCAAAAGACCTGACAAACGAACAGATTGCACGCATTGACGCTTTGGATACTGAACTCCGCAGTACAACAGTAAATGTGACCTACGAGCTGTATGAAAGTGACGGAACAACGTTAGTCTCCTCCGAAACTGTTGTTCAAGAGAAGAACAGCGCAGTGAATGTCCCAAGCGCCATGACTGCAAGCACATATTTTAGCTACACCACAGAAGGCACCATCGGCACCGAGGATTGCACAATTAAGGTGACACGTACTCCCCAAACAGGCATTGTTTATCCTCTCACCAACCTGAGTAATAACAAATCGTACTATATCTACACGAAGAATCAAGCTCGCGGAGGTCTCTCTACTTATGAGGATAATGGTACCAAGTATCTGGCATCTCCTGTGAAATCGGCTCTTAGCATTTCAGCCAAGAAATTCGCTATCATCAGTTACGAGGGTAACTACTATCTCTACAGCGTAGATGATGCCGGATTCGTGACATATAGCGCAAATCAGAGAGCTCCCCTTGCAGCCACCGTCACCGGTACAGCTGATGCCGTGGCGTTCACGCAGACAACAGCTCCACTTTATGAAATCATGTTTGATGGTAGCACGAACAAGATTTTCAATAGCTCCTCCAGCTACACCTATGGTATGGTATTTAATACTTGGGGATCTTCTTCATCTGAATGGGATGATGGTTGCCAGTATACGATTGAGGAGGCTGACGACTTCGACCCGACCGATGCTCTCGCTGCTCTTGAAGGATTCTTCCATCCTGCATACACTTTAACATATGTTGTTAAGGATGCTAACGGTGCAACAATCTTCACATCGGAAGCACAGCCAACAACACTTGGAACACAAATAACAACACTGCCCGCAGAATATCAGCGTGATTTCTGTACTTACAATAACATTGACATTACAGTAAGTAACACTGAGACAATAGCAGAATTCACAGCTACCTATGAAGGTTTACCGTTCACAATTTCCACAGATTATGACAATGCTACTTGGTATTATATGAATGGTCATGCTTCCTATAATGATCGTTATATTTCCACAAATGGTACAAATATTGTCTGGTCACAGGGTAATGGTCTTGGTGATGCCTATCGCTGGGCATTCATGGGTAGTCCCTATGCTTTGAAGCTTGTTAACAAAGCAAATGGAGCTGAATATTTTTTGATGGGAACTAATCCTGCTACAATGGGGACGACAGCCAAGGGTTGGACGCTCAAGAAGCAAACCAATACGAGTTGGGCCTCTGGCGAGAATGGATTTGGTCTTTATGATGACGATTTAACCTATCTGAACACTCAGGGTTCCACTTTGAAATATTGGGGACAATTCGATCAGGGTTCTACATATTGGGTAGAAGAAGTCCCCACGAATTGGGCATCTTATGTCGAAGCTGATATCAAACCTTGGTTCGATAACAATGGTAATTTCTTTGAGCTGAAATCATCTGTTGTTTCTGAGAATCAGAGCAAATACGATGATGCTCTTACGAATTGCAGCTATGAGACTTACTTGGAGTTGAAAGCTCTTATTACTGAACCAACTAATTATGCTTATCCCGGAACTGGATATTATCGCATAAAGAGCTCTGGCGCACGCAGCATTGGTTCGAGCTATATTGGATATGGCCAGCCTACTTCTGGCACACCAGGTCTCATCACCGTAGCTGCAACAAATGCGGCCTCCGATTTCTCAACAGTCATTAAGTTGACTGGATCTGACGGTAGCTACACCATCTCGACTGAAGGTGTATACGTTCAGAACCAAACAAATAGCAATACGGCATTCCCCGCAACAGCAGACGCTGCAGAAGCAGCTGCATTCGCATTTATTCCTTACAATACCCCCGGTGTAACTGTAATCACTAGCGATGGAGATGATTATGGATATTTCCATGAAGCTGGCTGGACTGTTCCTGCTGTCGTTCGCTGGACAGCAGCAGCTGATGCATCTCATTGGACTGTTGAATCTGCAGATAACATCACCGTCACCATCTCTGATGCTGGCTATGCTACCCTTTATGTTCCCTTCGCAGTTGAGATTCCTTCTGGTGTGAAGGCTTACACCGCTACGACTAACGGAACAGATCTCACTTTGTCCGAGATAACTGGTACAATTCCCGCAGGTACCGCCGTCATCCTCGAAGGTAATGAAGATGATTATACCTTTGCTATTGATGCCACAAACACAGATGAAGCTATTACAAGCAACCTCGTTGGTAACTATCTCGCTTCTACCGCTCCTGTTGACTCCTATGTTCTCCAGAAGCAAGGCGAAGTTGTTGGCTTCTATAAAGTGGCTGGCGCGGCTAAGGATATCAAGGCCAACCGTGCTTATCTGGCAGTTCCCTCTGGCAGCGAAGTTAAGGCCTTCGTCCTCGGCGACACAGCCACAGGCATCAATTCAATTGACAATGGACAATTGACAATGGGCAATGAGGCTATCTTTAACCTCGCAGGTCAGCGTGTGGAGAAGGCTCAGCGCGGCATCTACATCAAAAACGGCAAGAAGGTCGTCGTCAAATAGCCTGACGAATGTAACCCATACATTTTACATCAAACATTTTACATTTTGAATAACAACGTTATGAAAAAGACATATAATGCACCAGAGCTCCACATGCAGCTCTTAGACACAGAAGGCCTAATCGCCCTCTCACTCCAGAGCGGCACAGCCGACGACAGTGAAGCCCTCGTCAAGGAAGACTGGGGCGACATCTGGGACGATGACGAGGCCAGCGCCTCCAACAGCGACTTCTGATACACCTTTATCAATATACATGCGCACGCGCGAGGCCAAACAGCCCCGCGCGTGGGCGTAAACTATAGAGGCTATAGGGGACTATAGAGACTATAGAAACTATAGAGTCTATAGAGCCTATAGAAGCTATAAAAAGACAAAGACATCATGGCAATGACAAAGGACGGCAATGGCGCTGAGCTGCCGAGCATCTTCCGTACAGTGCCCAAGTGGCAGGACCTGCGTTTCTATCAGAAGTCGGAAGTGCTATACCAGTTGACGTTTGTCTTCTGCGAGCGTTTCCTGGCCAAGCACGGCGACCGCACCGTGGACCAGATGATACAGGCTGCCCGTTCGGGCAAGCAGAACATCGTGGAGGGTTCGGAAGATGCCAAGACGAGCACAGAGATGCAGGTCAAGCTGCTGAATGTGGCTCGCTCGAGCATTGGCGAACTGCGTCAGGACTTTGATGACTTCCTTAAAGCGCGGCACCTGAAGATTTGGACACGAGACGACGAGCGCTTCCAGCCTATGCAGGACTTCACCAAGACACACAACATGCTGAGCGACTACGAGCCTTATTTCCATCAATGGACAGCAGAGGAGATGGCCAACATAGGGCTAACCTTGTGCTATCAGGTGGACGTGATGATGAACAAATACCTGAAAGAGACCGAGAGGATCTTCGTGCAAGAGGGCGGCGTGAAAGAGCGCATGCACAAGGCCCGCACGGGCTATCGCCAGCAGCAAGACACACGTCTGGCAGAGCTGGAGCGCACAGTGCCCCAGCTGCAACAGCAAATAGAGACAGCACAGCAGGAGGCTGCACGCTGGAAGGCTGCTTACGAAGACCTGAAACAACGCGCCCTCAAAGCTTATAATGAGCAGAAAAAGGAGATAGAAGAGCTGAAGAAGAGTGTGAAATAGAGACTATAGAGGCTATAGTGGCTATAGAGGCTATAGAAGCTATAGAGTCTATAGAGACTATAAAAGCTATAGAGAGGCAATATGAAGAGGATTACCCTTGACACTGTATCATCCACTAACTCCTTTCTGGCGACGCAGGCGGCGGCAGAGGGAGGGGCGATGACTGTGGTCACGGCGGAGGAGCAGACGGCGGGGCGCGGGCAGGGCACCAACACGTGGGAGTCGGCGCGCGGACAGAATCTGCTGTTCAGCATCATGGTGCATCCGCGCCGCGTGGCGGCAGCGGACATCTGGGTGCTGAGCGAGGCCATCGCCGTGAGCATAGCCGAGGTGGTGGCGCGATGCATCGACGCCGAAGGCGACGAATGTCGTGGCGGCGCAGGCGCAACCGTGACGGTAAAGTGGCCCAACGACATCTATGTGGGCGACGCGAAGATAGCCGGCATACTCATCGAGACACGCATGAGCAGCCAGCACGTGGAGCGCGCCATCATTGGCTGCGGCGTGGATGTCAACCAGACAGAGTTCAGCTTCAGCTCCCCAGAGCCAACGTCGTTGGCTCTGCTCACCGGCCGCCGCTGGGAGCGACAGACAGTGTTGGAGAAGATTCTCGCCGCCTTCCGGCGGCGCTACGAGAGCATCGAGGGCACAACAGCCAGCAACAGCACGGACACCAGCGCAGCCACACAACGCATCCACGAGGAATATATGTCTCTGCTCTACCGGCGCGAGGGCTGCTATGGCTGGGAGGACAAGGACGGCGCCTTCAGCGCCCGCATCGCCGACGTCACGCGGCAGGGACAGCTCATCCTGGAAGACACCTCCGGCCGGCGGCGGGCATACTACTTCAAGGAAGTGAGCTATGAGAGGCGGCAACCATAAAAATTAGGTAGTGAAGCGCAAAAAAAAACGCATAAAGTTTTGGTGAATCACCGAAAGTAGGTATCTTTGCGGCCACAAAACACAATAATCAACATCAAACTAATCAAAAATCAACTATTATGGCTTACGTAATTGGTGAAGACTGTGTTGCTTGCGGCACATGTATCGACGAATGCCCCGTTGGAGCAATCTCTGAGGGCGATATCTACAGCATCAACCCCGACGAGTGCACAGAATGCGGCACTTGCGCTGATGTTTGCCCCTCCGGCGCTATCAGCAAGTAAAAAAACACACTATAGCAAGAGGAGCTGCGCCAGAGTATGGCGCAGCTCCTTGCTATAGTGGCTATAGAAACTATAGAGACTATAGAAACTATAGAGTCTATAGCAACTATAGGAGCTATAGGAGCTATAGAGAGACGTTTTTTGCCGTTATCGGCAAAAAAACATCAATATTCTTTGGCGTTTCGCAGAAAAGCAGTACCTTTGCGCCGTCAAAACCGATGCGCTTGTGGTGGAATTGGTAGACACGCCAGACTTAGGATCTGGTGCCGCAAGGCGTGTAAGTTCGAGTCTTATCAGGCGTACTTCTTTTGACAGAAAATCATTCTCGTCGGCATAGCTCAGCTGGTTAGAGTATCACCTTGACATGGTGGGGGTCCTTGGTTCGAGTCCAAGTGTCGACACACGCACGAGCCGCACACATTTCGCACAGAGATGCATGCGGCTTTAATCGTATCAGAAAGAATAACATACCACCAAACTGACTAACGTGTTTCTCCACAGGACAGAGTTGCTGCTTGGCAGCAAAACGTTGTCGCGTCTGGCCTCGCGCCGAGTGATTGTCTTCGGCGTGGGCGGCGTGGGCTCGTGGTGCGCCGAAGGTCTGGTGCGCAGCGGCGTGCAGCATCTGACCATTGTCGATGCCGACCGCGTGGCCGTGACGAACATCAACCGCCAGCTGATGGCCACGACACTGACCGTGGGCCAGCCCAAGGTGGACGCGCTGCGCGAGCGGCTGCTGAGCATCAATCCCGAAGCTGACATCACGGCCGTGGAGGGCGTGTTCTGTGAGGACACCGCCGACAGCTTTGAATTAGACAGCTACGACTACATCATCGACGCCATCGACTCGCTGAAAGACAAAGCGCTGTTGATACTCATGGCGTGCCGCACGCACGCCACGCTATTCTCGTCTATGGGTGCGGCGCTGAAGCTCGACCCGACACGCATACGCGTGGCGGAGTTCTGGCGTGTGGAGGGCGACCCTCTGGCGCGGGCGCTGCGCCAGCGTTTCCGTCGTGCCGGCACGATGCCACGCCGCAAGTTCAAGTGCGTGTACAGCGACGAGCTACTGCACAACCACACTCTGCCGCCCGCTGCCGCCGCTGCCGAAGTGCCGTCGATGTTCAACAAACCCCAAGTCAACGGCAGCGTGGCACATATCACCGCCATCTTCGGCTTCACCCTCGCCGGATTGGTGATAGAGAAGGAAAGAGAGAAAGAGCTATAGTGGCTATAGTAGCTATAGAGTCTATAGAGTCTATCGAATCTATCTAGTCTATCAAACCCATCACAATATGCAACAGCGATCAACACTACACTTTGCAGCTGTCATGCTGCTGACAGCGCTGCTGGCAGCGCCATGCGCCGCACGCACCAAGATGCGCTCGCCCAACGGGCGGCTCACCATGACCACAGAGGCCGACGGGCTGCGCCTGCACTGCAATGGCCAGCCTGTGCTGGACATCACACGCATGGGCTATGACAGCGAGTGGAGCGCCACTCCCGAACTGAAGGCCAACGGCCGCGTGACGGCCGACTACCGCATGCTGTCCGGCAAGCGCCAGCACTGCACCAACCGAGCCAACGAATACATCGCCAAGCTGTCGCCGCGCCTCACGCTGCGCCTGCGGCTCTACGACGACGGACTGGCATTCCGCTACGAGCTGTGCGGACTGGCACACGAGTGCGTGACGCCGGAATATACCACCTACCACATCGCCGAGGGCACACAGCGTTGGATGATGCCGTGGAGCGACGGCTACGAAGGATTCTATGCACCCGCCACGACATGTGCCGACGGCCGTTGGGCCTTCCCCGCACTACTGCAGCCCGCCGAGGGCACTTTCGTGCTGCTCACCGAGGCCGGCATTGAGCGCCACCGCAGCGCCGCAAGCATGCACAATAAGGGCGAGGACTTCAACGTCGTGGCCGACCGCAACGAGCTGCTACTCACCGGCGACTGGTCATCGCCCTGGCGTGTGGCCATCGTGGGCTCGCTGGCCGACGTCGTGGAGAGCACCCTCGTCACCGACGTGGCACCGGCGTGCCGCCTGACCGACACGTCATGGATAGAGCCCGGAGTGGTGTCGTGGGTCTACTGGGCCTACAACCACGGCAGCAACGACTATAACATCATCAAGCAATATGTGGACCTGGCTGCCACGCTGCACCTGCCATACGTGCTCATCGATGCCGAGTGGGACGAGATGCGCGACGGCAAGACCATCGAAGATGCCGTGCGCTACGCCCGTGAGCGAGGCGTGCGGCCACTGATCTGGTACAACTCATGCATGGGATGGATCAACGGTGCTCCAGGCCCGAAGTTCCGCCTCAACGTGCCGGAGAAGCGTGAGCGCGAGTTCGCATGGTGCGACAGCATCGGTGTGGCCGGCGTGAAGATTGACTTCTTCGGCGGCGACGACGTGCGCAACATGAACTACTGCATCGACCTGCTGGAATGCGCCGCACGCCACCACCTCACCGTGAACTTCCACGGCGCCACGGTGCCACGCGGATGGCAGCGCACATACCCCAACCTGATGTCCACCGAGGGTGTCTACGGTGCCGAGTGGTACAACAACGTACCGACCTTCACCACCCGTGCCGCAGCACATAACGCCACCCTGCCCTTCACCCGCAACGTCATCGGCCCGATGGACTACACGCCGTGTGCCTTCAGCGACTCGCAGCACCCGCACATCACCACCCACGCCCACGAGCTGGCGCTCACCGTGCTCTACGAGAGCGGACTGCAGCATCTGGCCGACCGTCCCGAGAGCCTGCTGGCACAGCCGCAGCAGGTGCAGGACTTCTTCTCCAATCTGCCTGCGGCATGGGACGAGACACGCCTCGTCAGCGGCTACCCGGGCCGCGACGTGGTCATGGCGCGTCGCAGCGGCACCACATGGTACGTGGCAGGCATCAACGGCACCGAGCAACCCCTCGACCTCGACCTCACGGGCTTGAAGAAGACCCTGCGTGCCAAGAAGTCCGCCCAGTGCCAGCTCTTCCTCGATGCCGACGAGGATCGCGCATGGCAACTGCGTACCGCCACCGTCGCGGACCTCACCACCATACACATGCGTGCCCGAGGCGGCTTCGTGATTGTAATCAGGCAGTAACTATTGAGCCATCAAGTCAATTTTACGCTACTTTAAGTATTTTTTAACATACTTAAGTAGCTTTAACCCATATAATATACGTACTTTTGCCCCGCAAAGTGTAGATACAACACTAACAAACCATACAGGATGGCGACAAGGACATCACGGACGAGAACACCACATCACCACCGCCCCGCAATATTCTCTAACTTAAATTATTAACAAATAAAGAAAAACAAGCTCTTCTTCTGACAACGATATATGAATGCAATATCACTCAATAGCCTATGGTCATACCTACAGAGCCTGACGCTTACGACCAGCAACAAGAAATGGCTG
>CAJOEI010000035.1 GCA_905233465.1 uncultured Bacteroidaceae bacterium
CCAAAAAGCATTATGTTGCATATTAGTTTATTTTAACATTTGCATTATTGATATTTGTGCCAGAATGCAGCGTCACACTATTCCCTTTAATTGTGACTGTGGCATTGTCAATATTTACATTGATATGGATAGCTTTTTCATTGTCATTTGGGTTATTAATGGTTATTTGGGTTATACTGATTCGTTCCTCATACACGTACAAAAATAATGCCGCGTATGAGGAATATTAGTATGATTCTTATAGTGTTATATCCCCGTAGAAATAGTAGTCGCCGAAGATGAGGCGGAGCTCGTATGTGCCTGCGCCTCCAAGCAGGGTAGCATCGGGAAGGATGGCAGAGGTCGCACCTGCAGCGACGACTGTCTCATATACCACATCACCGTCAGCATCGCGTAGCTGTAGCGTGCACGCGCCTATGTATGACCCGAAGGTCAGAGTGTTGCCGTCCTGATACACTAGAGGTATCTGGATTGGGGATTTGGGTACTGGAAATGTTGGAATTGTCGGCTCGAAATGACCAATGTTCAGTGGAATCAATAATCCATCCTCGAGTGCTGCTGCATTCATAGATACGGTAGTTGCAGCAAGACCAATTGTAACAATCTGTAGTTTGTTCATTTTTTAATAGATTTAAATTGTTAATAAATGGTGATAGTTGCTGCAAAGAAACATAATTATCCTTTACCTGTCAATAGGCTCTTGCAAATAGTCGTTTTTAACATTTCTATATTGCTAAATATGAACTAATTACAAGAATAACATAGGGGAAAAGTCATATTTTGTTTTTGCGCCTCATAGCCTCGTGAAGATTGGCTCTAAGGCCTGTTGCGCCCTTAATATCGAACATTTTCTGGTTAATACCACTTCTATAGCTAGTTATATCATGAGGCGTTTTTTCCATAAGAAAAGAAATATCCTTATTGGATAAATCTATGATGCAAAGCAGGCTTACCCTTTTCAATAGTTGTGTAAGTCTTGTGTTTATCTTTTGATACAATTCAGGGAAGGCCTTCTGGAATACTATCTCAAGTTCTTTCCATTGTTCATCTGTTGGAATACTATTTCTTTGTTTGGCTTTTGTCTTGAATTGACCTACGATAGTTGAAGTGTAGAAATTATCTACGCTTGTCGAATGTTTGAAGTTCTTACATTTATTATGTAGTTCTTGAGCTCGATCGTTTGCAATATCTAATTGCACTTCATGAGTTTTTTCTTGTTTTTCGATGATACCCTTGAGAACATTGATTTCCGATTTAGCATTCTTCATGTTATTAGAGATTAAAACTATGCTTTCGGATGCATGGTGAAGACTTTGCTGTATTCTTTTCCTCCTCTTGGAATAAACATAAGACAGAAGGCCGAGCGCTGTCAGAACAAATACTGATGCTATGATGATGAGGCGGTTTCTGTGTTCAACATCTTGTGCGTGCTGTTTGTGCTGATTATAATTGAACAGTTCCTTTATCTTGATAACATCTTTAGCATTACGCTTTAGATGTGACGCGTCATTCGCTTCTGCATATAATGACGCGTATAGGGTTATTGAATCTGATACGCCAAGCACTGTATAAGTAGACAACAAACCAGAATATGCCTCTTCATAATGTCCATACTTGAGCGCTTTACGAAAGTACTTCTCAGCTGCTACAGTATCGCCAACACCTAAACAATATAGACCTTTGGATACATAATACTCTTCACAGCCAGGAAGGATATTCCCATCTTCATCAAAAAAATGTCTATCTTGTTCAAACTCATCCATGCGTACTTTTGCTTCTTTAAAGCGTCCCTGTACAAGCATAATATGTATGGCCGTCGGCCATACGCCGGCTGCTTGATCTGGGTATCCATATTTGATAAATTCAGAATGAGCCTGCTCTGTAATTGACAAAATATGAGCCGTGTCGTGCATGGTATGATAAGCACCGGTCATATAGTATAAAGCAGATACAGCAGTTATTGTATCACCTATTATCCACGAACACTGTCTGTATCCTTGCAATGCTGACAGTTCAGATTCGGGCATATCCTGTTTATGATACAGTTCTGCCAGCTGTCCATATACCCCGCGCAATACAGCAAAATCACAATTGTCATAAAGTGTATCGGCAGAATTAATTGCATGTAGGTATTCTTCAACAGCCATCGGCGCGTCGCCCATGTCGGCGTAAGCACGACCGAGGAGGTAGTGCGCCAGCAGGCGGTCGTTGGCAGTGCGGCCCGGATGGAGTAGGCCGTCAGGAGTGTAGGCGTAACGGTCGAAATAGCGCACAAGGCGGCGATGCAGCGTGTCCGAGCTGAACACACTGTCCGCCTGATTCGCCGCCTGCAGCGACAACAGCTCCGCATGGTGACGCCGGTAGCTTGACAAGCTCACCATACATGCGACGCACGCCAAAGTAACGAGAACGAATACGAAAACGAAAAACTTTTTATAATTCACAATTAACAATTCACAATGCAATTGAAACTTATGGATTAAAGGGCAGCGCCATGATGATGACACTGCCCTTGGGATTGGTTGATGATTGGACGTAGATTAGCAGAGCTTGCGTGCGCCATCGCCAATGACGACGTCGATGATGACGGGAGCCTTGCCGAAGCGCTCCTTGAACTTCTCGACGACGGTCTTGACGAAGTTGTCGTAGTAGTGCTCGTCGACGAGGTTGATGGTGCAGCCACCAAAGCCGCCGCCCATGATGCGTGAACCGGTGACGCCACATTCCTTGGCAACATCGTTGAGGAAGTCGAGCTCTTCGCAGCTCACCTCATACTCCTTGCTGAGGCCCTTGTGGGTCTCGTACATCATCTGACCTACTGTCTCGTAGTCACCTGCCTCAAGGGCGTCGCAGACCTTGAGGACGCGCTCACGCTCGCCGATGACGTATGCAGCACGCTTGGCATCTTCCTCGCTGACCTTAGAGCGGACTTCATCGAGCTGCTCGTAGGTGGCGTCGCGCAGGCTCTCCACCTCGGGATGTAGCTCATGGATGGCAGCAGCCACGCGCTCGCAGCTGAGACGACGGTCGTTGTAGGGCGAGCCGGCGAGCTCGTGCTTGACGCATGAGTTGACGAGGACAAGCTTATAGCCCTTGGGGTTCCAGGGGAAATAAGCAATCTCACCGCTGCGGCAGTCCATGCGCATGAGGTTGCCAGCCTTGCCGAGGCAAGAGATGGCCTGGTCCATGATGCCGCAGTTGCAGCCGATGTACTTGTGCTCTGTGCGCTGACCGACCTTGGCGAGCTCGAGGCGCTCGATCTTGTTGTCGCCGAAGAGGTCGTTGATGGCGTATGCATAAACGCTCTCGAGGGCAGCACTGGAGCTCATGCCTGCGCCGAGGGGCACATCACCGGCAAAGGCGGTGTTGAAGCCCTGCACGGGAACGCCCAGAGCCATCATCTCGCGGCATACGCCGTAGATGTAGCGAGCCCATGTGGCGTTGGGGCCCTTAGGATCGTCGAGGTTGAACTCCACCTTGTCCTTGAGGTCGATGGAGTAAGCACGCACGTTGCGTGTGCCGTTGGGCTTGAGTTCGGCTATCATTCCCTGCTGCACAGCGCCGGGGAAGACAAAGCCATTGTTATAGTCGGTGTGTTCACCGATGAGGTTGATTCGTCCAGGTGCTGCATAAACAGATCCTGTGCTACCATCGAAATGCTTGATGAAGCGGCTACGAACGTCCTCGATTGTGAGTTTCATAAGGCTTGGTGCCCCTCTCATGTCCCCGAATGTGTTGCGGGGCAGACCAATGCAGGGGCGATGGGTCTGAGGTTGTTATATAAAGTTTAAAATTTAAAGTTGATCATTGACCATTTCAGATTCAATCTACTGGGATGTCGGTGTTGACATTCTTGGAGCCGATGAGAGCGTAGTAGAGGATGTATACTGCGCAGAGCAGGGGCACCCAGTAGGAGATGAGGTATGAACCTGTCCAGTCGGCAACGAGGCCCTGAACGGCAACCATGATGGCGAAGCCGACAACCATTGTCATGAAGGCACCTGATGCGATGGCGGTGTACTTGCCAAGGCCCTCGGTGGCGAGGTTGAAGATGCCGCCCCACATGACGCTGGCGCAGAGGCCGACGAGGAGGAAGCAGAAGATGCCCACGGGCACGTCGCCCCAGAGGACTGCCATGTTGGTGTAGTCGATGCCGGGCACGCTGACGGTGGTAGTGGAAGGCAGATAGATGCCGAGGAGCAGGAGGATGATGGCTGTGGTGCTGACGAATGTCATCATAGCCTTGGTGCTGACCTTGCCACCCACGCTGGCACCGACGAAACGACCGATGAGCATGAAGAGGAAGTAGATGGAGCCGAGTGTGCCGACATAGCCTGCATCCATAGCGAGACCGGGAGTGACGGCATCAGTAGCTGCTGTGAGGTACTGAAGTATGAAGCCGGGAATACCCATCTCGACGCCACCATAGAGACCGATGGCAAGGATGCCGAGGTTGAAGTGACGGAAGGAGAATGCGCTGTGGGGGTCTTTCACGCCGTCTTTCTTCTCTCTTCAATCTTGGTGAAGAAGATGACGATGAATGCGATGACGAAGATGGCGAGTGCAATCATCAGAGCTGGTGTGGCATCGCTGATCTTGGCCTTGGCAGCATCACCGATGAGGGCACCCATGATGATATACACAGCCACAGCTGCGGTGCTGTTGAACACGCCACCGGTCTGGATGAGCTGGTTACCTTTGTTGCCACCACCACCGAGGATGTTGAGCATAGGATTGACAACAGTGTTGAGGATGCACATGCAGCAGCCTGAGATGAGGGCACCGACAAGATAGACCGCCATGCCGCCCCAACCGGAGAGCCACTGTACGACAATGCCAGTGATGCCCACGAGGAGGCCGATGAGGGCTGTACGCTTGTAGCCCCACTTCTGAATCATCATGCCAGAGGGGAAGCCCATGAGCAGATAGGCACCGAAGTTGCCGTAGTTGCCAATCATGGCCATAAAGTTGGTGGTTCCGAACTGGTTTTTCACAATGACACCCATCGGCGAACAGAGGTTCGTCACGAAGGCAATCATAGCGAAGAGGGCAATCATCACGATAATTGCGCCCCATTGTTTTTGTTGATTACTCATAAAAGAATTAGAAGATTTAATTTATTGTTTTTTCGATATTTCGACATTTCGAGATTACGACATATCGACATCTTGAGAATTACTTCTCGATGCCGAACTTGTAGATTGTCGTCTGTGTGTATTTCTCGCCCGGGCAGAGCGCAACGCTGGGGAAGAATGCGCGGTTGGGGCTGTCGGGGAAGTGCTGTGCCTCGAAGCAGATGGCCGAGCGGCGTGGGAAGGTGGCTCCAAGCTGTCCGGGATAGCCTGTTGCCCAGTTGTCGGTGTAGACCTGCACACCCGGTTCTGTGGTGTAGACCTCCATGGTGCGACGTGTGGCCGGATCCATGATCTTGGCAGCAAAGCTGAGCTCACCAACCTCGCGTTTGTTAAGCACGAAGCAGTGGTCATAACCAGCACCGTTGCGTGTCTGCTCGTCATCGGCATCAATCTGGTCGCCAACGGCGTGCATGGTGCGGAAGTCGAATGGCGTGCCAGCGACGCTGCGTACCTCGCCTGTCGGAATGCTGGTGTCGTCAATGGGGATGAAGAAGTCAGCATTGATCTGGCATTGCAGGTCCTCAATGGTGGGAGTGGGATTGGCGATGCCGGCGATGCTGAAGAAACCGTGGTTGGTGAGGTTGATGATTGTCTTCTTGTCCGTAGTTGCCTCGTATTCAATGACAAGCTCATTGTCATCTGTCCAGCGGTAGACGACAGTGATGTCAAGTGTTCCGGGGAAACCTTCCTCGCCATCGGGGCTGACGTAGTGGAGGCGCAATGCCTGATCATTCACTTGCTCAGCATCCCATACGCGGGCATGGTAACCAGTGGGTCCACCGTGGAGGTGGTTGGGACCGTTGTTGATTGCAAATGAATACTGTTTGGCATCGATAGTGCACTTGCCCTTGCAGATGCGGTTGCCATAACGCCCGATGAGCGTTGAGAGGAATGGTTCGGGGCTGTCCACGACACCCTGGATTGTATCGTGCCCCTGAATGACGTTAGCATACTTGCCGTCCTTGTCGGGCACCATGATGGCCACGAGAGCACCGCCATAATTGGTTATGCAGACTTCATTGCCTGCCTTGTTGACGAGTGTGTAAAGGTCTGTCTGCTTTCCTTGGATAGTTGCCTGAAAATCTTCACGTTTCAAGCCGCTGAGTTTTGATATTGCCATTATAAAAGGTTTAAGTTTAGTTAGTTGATAGCGCAAATTAACTGAAAAGTTCCGAGCCTCGCAAGCTATTTTAGTGAAAATTATTTAAAAGTGCGTTTTTAGACGCGGCAAGGACGCGGCTATGCCGCAGTTTAAAGTTGAAAGTTGAAAGTTGAAAGATGTGCTTGCTTGTGCACAAAGATACTGTTTTTCGAGTGCGAGATGATATTTTTTGTATAATTTTAAGGACATTGCGTTAGAATTTGAGTTTTTTGCACTAACTTTGCGCCCAAATATGTGGACTTGCTACATATTCATTAATAATACATATCCGATTAATCATCATTCATTCCTGATAAATGCCTCAAATTTCTGTTCGCGGCCACGAGATGCCCGCATCGCCAATACGTAAGTTGGCACCACTGGCTAATGCTGCCAAGGCACGAGGTGTGCACGTCTTCCACCTGAATATTGGCCAGCCTGACCTGCCCACACCACAGGCCGCTTTGGATGCCATCCGCGGCATCGACCGCACTATCCTGGAGTATTCGCCTTCGCAAGGCTATCAGAGCTACCGCGAGAAGCTCGTTGGCTATTATGCCAAATACAATATCGACGTCACGCCCGACGATATCATCATCACCAGCGGTGGCTCGGAAGCTGTGCTGTTTGCTTTCCTATCATGCCTGAATCCTGGTGACGAAATCATCGTTCCCGAACCGGCATACGCCAACTATATGGCCTTTGCCATCTCTGCCGGCGCCGTGATCCGCACTGTCACCACGACAATTGAAGAAGGCTTCTCGCTGCCCAAGGTGGAGAAGTTTGAGGAACTTATTAATGAGCGTACGCGCGCAATACTGATTTGTAATCCCAACAACCCGACGGGCTACCTCTACACACGTCGTGAGATGAACCAGATTCGTGACTTGGTGAAGAAGTACGACCTGTATCTGTTCTCCGACGAAGTATATCGCGAATTCATCTACACCGGCTCCCCATATATCTCGGCATGCCACCTCGAAGGCATAGAGCAGAACGTGGTGCTCATCGATTCTGTATCGAAACGCTACTCGGAGTGCGGCATCCGCGTCGGAGCACTGATAACCAAGAACGCAGAGGTGCGTCGTGCCGTGATGAAGTTCTGCCAAGCCCGCCTCTCTCCCCCACTCATCGGTCAGATAGCCGCTGAGGCATCATTGGATGCCGGCGAGGAATATGCCCGTGAGGTGTATGACGAATATGTGGAGCGTCGCAAATGCCTCATTGACGGCCTTAACCGCATCCCGGGCGTGTACTCACCGATACCTATGGGCGCGTTCTACACCGTGGCCCGCCTGCCGGTGGATGATGCCGAGGACTTCTGTGCGTGGTGTCTGCGTGACTTCCAGTACGAGGGGCAGACAGTGATGATGGCTCCGGCAGCTGGTTTCTATACAACACCTGGTGCTGGCCGCGACGAGGTGCGACTGGCCTACGTGCTGAAAAAAGAAGACCTCACACGCGCACTTTATGTACTGCGCAAGGCTCTTGAAGCATATCCGGGGAAGAAAGGTGAGAGTTGAAGACGCGGCAGAGCCGCAGTTGAAAGTTGAAAGTTTAAAGTTTAAAGTTGGTTGAGGTTAGAGTTCTCCATAGCCCGTAGGTTGTTTGGGCAGCGTAATGCCGACAGCCGCATATCGCGACCTGCAGTGCGCATAGCTATGTGGGGTGTGGCCGTGGGACTTGCTGTGATGCTTCTCACGGTATTCATCGTCATCGGTTTCAAACAGGAGATACGCGGCAAGGCCATAGGCTTTGGCGGCCACATTCAGGTGATGAATATGGAGACGCTCTTCGGCGGCGAACAACAACCCGTGATTGTGGACTCGGCACTGATGCAACAGCTGTCGTCGTTGGATGGCGTGGCCCATGTACAACGCTTCGGCACACAAGCCGGGATGCTCAAGACAGACAACAACTTTCGAGGCGTGGTGCTGCGCGGCGTTGCCGAGGAGTATGACACCACCTTCCTCAGTGCACACCTGCTTCGCGGCAGCCTGCCGCACTTCTCGGCCACAAAGTCCACGATAGACATCCTTATCTCCGCCCGCACAGCCTCGCTGCTTGGCGTGGATGTGGATTCGCATGTGGCAGCGTATTTCTTCACCAAATCGCTGAAGGCTAGACGCTTCCGCGTGGCTGGTATCTATCAGACACACCTGCGCGACTTCGACGAGAACATCGTCTTCACTGCTCTGCGAACGGTGGCACAGATAGCCTCATGGGAAGACAAACAGTGCAGTGGTGCCGAGCTGCTGGTGGACGACTTCGATAATCTGCAAGCACCTGCTGATGCTGTCGTGGCTGCCGTGAACCGTCATGAGGATGCCAACGGTGCCGTCTATACGTCAGCCACCGTGCAGGAGCTATATCCCGGCATCTTCACATGGCTCTCGCTGCTTGACACCAACGTGTATGTCATACTGCTACTGATGATCTGCATCAGCATCTTCACTATGGCTTCGGGCCTGCTCATCATCATCCTTGAACGCACCAATTTCATTGCCGTGATGAAGAGCCTTGGAGCCTCCAACGGGCAGTTGAGGATAATATTTCTCTGCTTTGCCGCCATGCTGGTGGGCCGTGGCCTGCTGCTTGGCAACATCATAGGCTTGTCGCTGGCTTTGGCACAGCAATATCTTGGCCTTGTCCACCTCGACCCCGCAACATACTATGTTGACACTGTGCCTATCATCATCTCATGGCCACTCGTTATAGCCATCAATGTCGCAACAATGTTCATATCTGTGGCCGTGATGGTGATACCAACATATATGGTTTCGCGCATACACCCTGCACGCGTGATGCGATTTGAGTGAGGACAGCATCGGAATAACGTAATAACGTGATAACGAAATAACGATAACTCGACATAACGAAATAACGAAATAACGACAATAAACGACTATGAATCAGTACAATCCCCAACGGGTCTATACTCCCGCAGAGCTCGTAGACCAGCTCATTGATTTGTCATTTGCCGAGGACATTGGCGACGGCGACCACACCACCCTATGCTGCATCCCTGCTGACGCCATGGGCAGTAGCCATCTGCTCATCAAGGAAGAAGGCATCCTCGCCGGCGTGGAAATGGCCAAGGAAGTGTTTCGGCGCTTCGACCCCGAACTGCAGGTGGAGGTGTATATCCAGGACGGTGCCCACGTGCGCCCTGGCGACATCGCCATGCTTGTCAGCGGCCGCGTGCAGAGCCTGCTGCAAACCGAACGCCTGATGCTCAATATCATGCAGCGCATGTCCGGCATCGCCACAACGACACAACGCTATGTGCAGCGGTTGGAAGGCACACACACACGTGTGCTTGACACACGCAAGACGACACCTGGAATGCGCATTATGGAGAAAGAAGCTGTGCGCATCGGCGGCGGCGTGAACCACCGTATCGGCCTCTTCGACATGATTCTGCTGAAAGACAATCATGTGGACTTCGCAGGCGGCATAGAGAACGCCATCACACGTTGCCACGAATACTTGCGCGCACGAGGCAAAGACCTGAAGATAGAAATAGAAGTGCGCAACGAGGATGAGTTGCGTCGTGTGCTGGCCATCGGCGGTGTAGACCGCATCATGCTTGACAACTTCAGCGTAGAACGCACCCGCGCTGCAGTGGAACTCATAGCCGGACGCTATGAGACAGAGTCCAGCGGTGGAATCACCTTCGACACCATCCGCGACTATGCCCTCTGCGGCGTTGACTATGTCAGCGTGGGCGCTCTGACGCACAGTGTCAAGGGGTTGGATATGAGCTTCAAGGCAACAAACAAATAATAAAAAAATAAGCATCATGAAAAAGTTTATGACAATCGCATTGGCAGCACTGACGCTGGCAGGCTGCAAGCAGGCAGCCAAGAGCTGCGACAGCGACGCATGTGCAGCCGATGATACACAAAAGACAACACTCGTAGCATATTTCTCAGCCAGCGGCGTGACACGCAACGCAGCCCAATTACTGGCTACAGAGTTGGATGCCGACATCTTCGAGATTGAGCCACAAGAGCTCTACACCGAGGATGACCTGAATTGGCGCGACAGCACATCACGCTCCAGCGTTGAAATGAAGGATGCATCTGCACGTCCTGCCATCAAGGCTCTGCCCGAAGGTTTGCAGAACTACGAGACTATCTATCTTGGCTTCCCCATCTGGTGGGGAGTGGCTCCGCGAGTGATTAATTCATTCATCGAACAGGGCGAACTCAAAGCACAGAAAATCATCACATTTGCCACCAGCGGCGGCTCTGAACTGCAGCCTGCCACCGATGCACTACAACAGAGCTATCCCGACATAAAATTTATTAATGGCTACTTGCTCAACGAGGCCACAGCCGAGAGCGTGAAGGCAGCTGTCGAGCTTGCCGAGTGAGATTAATGAATAGTCGGGAAAGACAAAGCAAAAGAAATAAGAAGATATGATCAGCGTATCTAATCTCGCCATCCAGTTTGGCAAACGTGTCCTCTACAAGGACGTAAATATGAAATTCACCAGCGGCAACATCTATGGTGTGATAGGTGCCAATGGTGCTGGTAAGTCCACTCTGCTCAAAGCCATCAGTGGCGAGCTTGAACCCAACAAGGGTACTATCGAGATGGGGCCGGGCGAACGTCTGAGTGTGCTCTCTCAGGATCACTTCCAATATGACGACCAGACAGTGTTGGACACTGTGCTGATGGGTCACACCGTGCTGTGGGACATCATGCACGAACGCGATGCACTGTATTCGAAGTCGGACTTCAGCGACGAGGACGGCATCCGTGTGGCCGAGCTCGAAGAAAAGTATGCAGAGATGGGCGGATATACAGCCGAGAGCGATGCGGGAGCATTGTTGAGCGGCTTGGGCATTAAGGAAAAGAAGCATCAAATGCTGATGCGCGATCTCTCGGGTAAGGAGAAGGTGCGCGTAATGCTGGCCAAGGCTCTGTTTGGCGAACCTGACAACCTCCTCCTTGATGAGCCGACAAACGATCTGGATCTGGACACTGTGCAGTGGCTGGAGCAGTATCTATCCGAGTTTGAACATACTGTGTTGGTGGTTTCACACGACCGTCACTTCCTTGATGCTGTGTGCACACACACTGTGGACATCGACTTCGGCAAGGTGACGCTGTTCGCAGGCAACTACTCGTTCTGGTACGAGAGCTCGCAACTCGCCCTGCGCCAGGCCCAGAACCAGAAGGCTAAGGCCGAGGAGAAGCGCAAGGAGCTGGAGGAGTTCATCCGCCGCTTCAGCGCCAACGTGGCCAAGTCGAAGCAGACCACCTCACGCAAGAAGATGCTGGAGAAGCTCAATGTTGACGAGATACAACCATCAACACGCAAGTACCCGGGCATCATCTTCACCATGGACCGCGAGCCCGGCAACCAGATATTGGAGGTAGAGGGCCTAAAGGCTGTTACCGAAGACGGCACAGTGCTCTTCGACAATGTCTCGTTCAACATCGAGAAGGGCCAGAAGACAGTGTTTCTGAGCCATGACCCGCGTGCCATGACAGCACTGTTCGAAATCATCAACGGCAACCGCGAGGCACAGGCTGGCACCTACAAATGGGGTCTTACCATCACAACAGCATATCTGCCATTAGACAACACCGCCTTCTTCCAGAGTGACAAGAATCTGGTGGACTGGCTGATGCAGTACGGCGACGGCAACGAAGTCTTCATGAAAGGTTATCTGGGCCGCATGCTCTTCTCTGGCGAGGAAGTGCTCAAGAAGGTTAATGTCCTCTCAGGCGGCGAACGCATGCGTTGCATGATTGCCCGCATGCAGCTCAAGAACGCCAACTGCCTCATCCTCGACACACCCACTAACCATCTCGACCTCGAGAGCATACAGGCCTTCAACAACAATCTCAAGCTTTTCAAGGGCAACATCATCTTCGCCTCACACGACCACGAGTTCATTCAGACCGTGGCCAACCGCATCATCGAGCTCACACCCAACGGCACCATCGACAAGCTGATGGACTACGACGACTACATCAGCGACGACCATATCCGCGAGCTCAAGCAGAAACTATACGGTGAAGAAAGTTGAAAGTTGATAGTTGAAAGTTGATAGTTGATTTATGGTGAGCCTGTCGAACCAGTTGAAAGGAAGTTAAAGAAGTTAAAGAAGACAAAGAAGTTATACATTTCTCTTGGCCGGATGCCAAAAATAGCGTACCTTTGACCGCTTTTTTGAGGCATCCGGCCTTCATTTTGCCGAAAACAGGGCTTTTTTTGCCCTACAACAGAAGAACGCAATTATCCCTTTGCGAAAAATCTATACAAAACACATTATATGCAAGACGCAGAAGACAGAATCATCAAAGTGGACATTGAGCGCGAGATGCGGTCGTCCTTCCTGGACTACTCAATGTCCGTCATCGTAGCACGTGCGTTGCCCGACGCACGCGACGGTTTCAAACCCGTTCACCGTCGCATCCTTTATGGCATGCGTGTTGACGGCAACACACATGACCACGACTATCGCAAGTGTGCCCGCACAGTGGGTAACGTGCTCGGTCACTATCATCCTCATGGCGACTCCAGCGTATATGGCGCTATGGTGCGTCTGGCACAGGACTGGAACATGCGCTACACGCTCGTTGACGGCCAAGGCAACTTCGGATCCGTGGATGGCGACTCCCCCGCTGCCATGCGTTACACCGAGGCACGCCTCTCGCTTATTGGCGAGGCCATGATGCAGGATCTGGAGAAAGAGACGGTGGACATGCAGGATAACTTCGACGGCAAGGAGAAGGAACCTGTAGTGCTGCCCACGCTGTTCCCCAACCTGCTCGTGAACGGTGCCACAGGTATCGCCGTGGGTATGGCCACCAACATCCCCACACACAACCTTAGCGAATGCATCAATGGCTGCATAGCCTACATCGACAACCCGGACATTGACGTAGAGGGACTGATGCAATATATCCCTGCACCGGACTTCCCCACTGGCGCATTCATCTACGGCATGCAAGGTGTTCGCGACGCATATGAGACCGGACGTGGACGCATCGTCATGCGAGCACGTGCTGAGATTGAGCCCGGCGAACAGCATGACAAGATCATCGTCAGCGAACTGCCTTACGGCGTCAACAAGGCTGAGCTCATCAAGAACATTGCTGATCTGGTCAATGATCACAAGATTGAAGGCATCAGCAACGCCAACGACGAGAGCGACCGCGAAGGTATGCGTGTCGTCATAGATGTCAAGCGCGACTTCAACGCCAATGTAGTGCTCAACAAGCTCTACAAGCTCACACAGCTGCAGACCACCTTCTCCGTCAATTCCATTGCACTCGTGGGTGGTCGTCCCAAGTTGATGACGCTGCGCGACATGATAAAGTGCTTCGTTGAGCATCGCCACGATGTTGTCATTCGCCGTACGGAATACGACAAGCGCAAGGCCGAGGAACGTGCACATATTCTGGAAGGTCTCATCATAGCCAGCGACAATATCGATGAGGTGGTGCATATCATTCGTGCCAGCCGCACACCCGAGGATGCACGCCTGCGCCTGCAAGAGCGCTTCTCACTCGACGAGGTCCAGAGCAAGGCTATTGTAGACATGCGTCTGGCACAACTCACAGGCCTGCAGCAAGACAAGTTGCATGCTGAGTACGAGGAGCTGATGCAAAAGATAGCTTACTACAACCAGATTCTCACCGATGCAGCCCTGTGCTGGCAGGTCATCAAGGACGAGCTCATAGATGTCAAGCAGCGCTTCGGCGATCCGCGCCGCTCGGAGATAGTATACTCCAGCGAGGAATTCAACCCCGAGGACTTCTATTCCGACGACGAGGTTGTGATAACAATCTCACATCTGGGCTACATCAAGCGCACACCGCTCGCTGAGTTCCGCGCACAGCATCATGGCGGCATAGGTGCCAAGGGTTCGGCAACACGTGATGCCGATTTCATCGAACACATCTATCGTGCGACAATGCACAACACCATGCTCTTCTTCACCCAGAAGGGACGCTGCTACTGGCTGAAGGTATATGATATCCCCGAGGGCAACAAGCAGAGTAAGGGCCGCGCAGTGCAGAACATGCTCAACATAGAGCCCGACGACAACATCAACGCATGCCTGTACATCCGCAAGCTCAACGACCAAGAGTTCAACGACAGCCACTATATTATATTCTGTACGCGCGAGGGCATCGTCAAGAAGACAAGCCTCGCAGCATACAGTCACCCACGTCAGAACGGCATCATTGCCCTGAACATCAACGAGGGCGACCGCGTCGTGGATGTGGCTCTGACCAACGGCGAGAACGAGGTCGTCATTGCCAGCCGACGCGGACGCGCCGTGCGATTCAATGAGATTGCCGTGCGCGCCACAGGCCGCAACAGCACTGGCGTGAGAGGTATCAACCTCGATGACGACCCAGAAAATCAGGTCGTGGGCATGGTTGTCGTTGACAAGCCAGAGGAAGAGAGCATCCTCGTCGTGTCCGAACGCGGCTACGGCAAGCGCTCTGATGTCCAAGACTACCGCATCACCAACCGCGGCGGCAAGGGTGTGATAACCCTCGCCGTAACTGAGAAGACAGGCGAACTGATGGCCATCAAGAGTGTCACCAACGAAGACGACCTGATGATTATCAACAAGAGCGGCGTCACCATACGCCTGCATCTGAATGCCATCAAGATTCAGGGACGTGCCACTCAGGGCGTGAAGCTCATCGAGCTCCAGAAACGCGGTGACACCATTGCCAACGTATGCGTTGTGCCACAGACCGACGAAAGCGACCTTCCAGAAGAAGAGCGCTCAACAGAGATGCCCGATCCAACACAGCTATCCGACGGCCAGACAATGACCCTCGACGGCGAATAAAAAGACCAAGCTCCCTCTCCTCCCCCTTGTGGGGGAGGTCGGGATGGGGCTCAACCCCATTTGACCCATACATTAAACTTTAAACTTTAAAACTGCGGCGTAGCCGCATATTCCACTATGAAAAAGCTCATTTGTGCATTAGCACTCCTGGCAGCTGTCACCACGCTGCCCGCGCAGGACAAGATTGTGAAGAAGGCCCGCGCCATCAAGGATGAGGTGCAGAATCTCATCGCCACCCCCAATCGCAACGACAAGCAAAATGCAGAGCTGCAAACCAAGCTCGCACAGGCATTCGAGATGATCACCCCCACCCTGACCAGCCCCGAGACCAAGAAGGAGCTCGCCAACGCATGGGATGTCAAGGCACAGCTGCATAAATACAGCTTCTCGCCGCTGCTTGACAACATCATCAACAAGCAGGAGACCGACACTCTGCAGCTCTACACCCACATCGTGGCAGCTCTCGACGCTATGGAAGAGTGCTACAAGGTGGAGCAGGCATCCGGCAAGGAACCCATCTTCAGCAAAGTCAACCAGCTCGACGTGACACGCTTCCGTCAGTATATCGCCTACTGTGGTCAGATGTTCTTCACCAACCAGCAATACTCCAAGGCAGCAGAAGCATTCTCGCTGTGGATGCAGTACCCCCAGCGCTACACACTTGTGGCCAACGAACCCAGCGTGACACAGGACGAGAACACCCCGCAGATAGCATACTTCACCTGTCTGGCCAGCTACTTCGCAAAGGACTATCCCAACCTCTTCAAGTACATCCCGCAGGCCAAAGCCTACGAGCAGGAGAAAGACAACATCAACCAGCTGCAGCTCTCTGCCTACATCGAGCAGGGCGACACAGCATCATGGCTCCAGACTGGAAAGGACATCGTGCTCGAGGACCCCAATGGCAACGAAGGCATAGCCCAGAACGTGCTGGCATACTATTTCAACCGCGGTGACTTCGCCACGGCTCTTGCTTTCACCGAAGAGATCCTCTCCAACGATGCAGACAGCCGTATCGGCAACTACTCCAAGGGTCTTGTTCTGATGAACAACAAGGATTATCAAAATGCCATCACCTTCTTCGACAAGGCAGCCGAGACCGACCCAACATTCTCCGATGCATACTACAACGCTGGCGTATGCTACTCCAACATTGGCTACGACCTCAACGAGAAGCTCAGTGGCAAGACCATGACAGCTACCCAGAATAAGGCAGAGATTGAGAAGGTTAAAGCTCAGTACGCCAAGGCAGAGCCCTATTTCGTTAAGGTACAAGAGCTTGAACCCACCAACAGCGACAAGTGGGCATCACGTCTGCGCACCGTCTACTATATCCTCGGTAACAAAGCCAAGGAGAAGGAGATGTCAACACTGCTTGGCGAATAAAAAAGCCCACCCCGGCCCTCCCCAAGGGAGGGGGCTCTTCCCCATGGGGGAGGTCGGGAGGGGGCTCCTCCCCAACCCCATTTGACCCATTAACCCCATTAGACCCATACTTTAAACTTTCAACTACGTGGCCATCCTCAGGGGTGGCCATTTTTATGTTATGTGAGTATTTTTTTTCATAATTCATTTGTGTCATATTGTTTTTGTTATAACTTTGCACTCGCAAAACTTTGACAATATGAGATATTCTAAACTATTGGGCATCTGTGTTGCCCTGTCATGCTCCTGCCTCGCTTGGAGCCAGACAATGAAGGAATGGGACAATGTCAGCGTCACCAACCTCAACCGCCAACGTGCTCACACACTGGAGATACCTGTTGAGCTAGACGAAGCCACCACCACAGCCTACACCCCAAGCATTGGGGAAGAGGCTTCTCCGTGGTTCGTCACCTTGAACGGCAAGTGGAAGTTCAAGTGGGTTGGCACACCCGAACAGGCCAACCAGTCATTCATGCAAGACAGCTTCAACGCCTCGTCGTGGGACGAGATCGACGTGCCATCATCGTGGCAAGTCTATGGCGTGCGCAACAACAAGCAGTGGGACAAGCCGTTGTACTGCAACACATCCTATCCCTTCAGCTATGATGAGAACACGTGGAGCGTGATGGCCGACCGTCCGGGTTGGTTCACTTATACAGGCTCAAAGAAGAACCCCGTAGGCTCCTATCGTCGCGAGTTCAATATTCCCGACAGCTGGGATGGCCGAGACGTCTTCCTGCGCTTCAACGGTTGCGGCCACGGCTACTATGTCTGGGTCAACGGGCAGTTTGTGGGCTACGCCGAAGACTCGTACCTGCCCAGCGAATGGAAGGTGACGGACAAGGTTCACGCTGGTGTGAACAACATCGCCGTGCGTGTATACCGCTTCACCTCGGGCAGCTTCCTCGAGTGCCAGGACTACTGGCGACTGACGGGCATCACTCGCGATGTCTTCCTGTGGAGCGCTCCGCGCACACGCATCCATGACTACTACTTCCGCACCAAGCAACTGCGCTCCGACAACACTGAGGCCGATGCCGCACTGACAGTGAACATCAGCGGCAAGCAACCCACAAACACCACCTTAGACGTGCAACTGCTTGACGGCTCGCGCACACTGGCTTCCACCAACAAGCCCATCACAAAGACAGGAGATGTGGAGATACAGCTGACAGGCATCACAGGCATACAAGCCTGGAGCGCCGAGCAGCCACAACTCTACGACCTCGTGCTGACGTTGCGCGAGGGTGGCGTGGCAAAGGACATCCGTGCCCTGAAAGTTGGTTTCCGCACCGTTGGCGTGCGCGGCGATGGCGCACTGCTGGTCAACGGCCGACGTATTATCTTCCACGGCGTGGACCGCCACAGCTTCAGCGAGAAAGGCGGTCGCACACTCACACGTGAGGAGATAGAGACCGACCTGTTGCAGATGAAGCGTCTGAACGTCAATGCTATCCGCACCTCACACTATCCCAACAACCCATACTTCTACGAGCTGTGCGATCGTCTGGGCTTCTACGTGCTGGCCGAGGCCGATGTGGAATGCCACGGCAACATGGGGCTGTCGCATCAGGAAGCTTTCCGCATGCCAATGGTGGAACGTTCTGTGCGTCAGGTGCTGACATTGCGCAACCACACCTCCATCATCATCTGGAGTGCAGGCAACGAGAGCGGCAACGGCAACAACTTCCAGACAGCGATGGACAGCATCGGCCGCCTCGACCCCACACGCTTGACACACTACGAAGGCAATAGCCAGTGGAGTTCCGTGACGAGCACGATGTACGGCAGTCTGGGTACGATGGAGAGCATCGGCCGCGAGCGCCTTAACGACTACAATCAGGGTCGCACAGGCATCCGCCCGCATGTACAGTGCGAGAACACACATGCTATGGGCAACTCGATGGGCAACCAGCGCGAGTTTTTCGATATCTATGAGAAATATCCCGCTATGGCCGGCGAATTCGTGTGGGACTGGAAAGACCAAGGCCTGAAGATGAATGCCTCTGGCCACGCGCCCACCTTTGTGGCAGCCGGACGTGCCGGCACCACAGACGTGGTGACGTCGCTGCATCCCGAGAATGGTGACTACTGGGCCTACGGAGGAGACTTCGGCGACGCGCCCAACGACAACAACTTCTGCTGCAACGGCGTGGTGCTGCCCGACAATTCTCCCACCGCCAAGAGCTATAACATGAAGAAGATCTACCAGCCCATTGACATCGACCTGAAGGATAGCACCGAGGGCATCTTCCGCCTGCGTAGCAAACTGCAACAGCGTGTGCTGGATGACATCACTTTGGACTATGCCATCATGGAGGACGGCATAGAGTATGTTACTGGCACCATCAACGACATAAACATCGGTGTCGGCCAGACGCGCGACATCGTCATTCCCGAGGCAAAACAGGCTGTCGTGGCACCAGCCCACCCCGAAGCAGAATACTTCATCCGCTTCAGTGCCAAAAACAAGGCAGCGACTGAGTGGGCACCCGCAGGCTTCGAAGTGGCAACAGAGAGCTACCGTCTGCGCCAAGCCACCGGCCGTCAGCCTTACTCTGCTGCCGCTGCCACAGCGCTGCAAGTTGATAAAACCACTACTGCCACAACAATCAACGGGCAGAACTTCAGCGTAAAGTTCAGCGGCGGACAGCTGTCTGGCTACAAGGTCGACGGCCGCGACCTGCTGATGGCCCCGCTGACGCTGCAGGTGTTCCGTCTGCCAACTGACAACGAAGGATCGCGCACAGGCGGCTACGACAACATGGGCATACGCAGCCTCAAGCGCACCGCCGGCACACTCAACGTTACCGAAGCCGACGACCACCAGAGCGTGGAGGTCGACGTGACCAACACCTACACATCATCCACTGGCGAATGTCGCTTTACAGTGCACCAGAACGTGCGCGTGCTGGCCGACGGCACACTGCTCATCAACGCATCCATCAACCCCACACCCAAGGGCAACGAGCTACCGCGTATGGGCTTGCGCACCGAACTGCCCCGTGCCTATGAGACAATGACCTGGCTGGGGCGCGGACCGCAAGACAGCTATCGCGACCGCAAGGAGGCAGCCCTGCTGGGACTGCACCACAGCAATATTACCAGCGAGTGGACCAACTATGTCCTGCCACAGGAGCATGGCAACAAGGAAGACGTGCGCTGGATGGCCATCACCAATGCCGACAATGTGGGCTTGCTCGTGGTGGCTCCACAGCAGATGGCAGCCAGCCTCTCCAACTGGCGACCCGAGGACAACTACACCAAGAACGACAACCGCGCACGCCATCCCAATGAGATGAAGTTCTGCGAGCGTGCAGTGCTCAACCTCGACGCCTACAACCGCGCACTTGGCAATGCCAGCTGCGGCCCCGACGTGATAGACAAATACAAGGTTATGGGCGACAAGACGCACATGAGCCTGATCTTCATCCCCATCACCCAGCCGATGACCGACAAGCAGATAGCCGAGCGCGCACGAGTGGCATCGCCCGTGTGCGCACCCGTGAGCATCAAAGCCGAGAAAGGCAAGGTGACACTCTCCTGCCCCACCCCGGATGCCACCATCCACTACAGCATCGACGGCGGTCAGGAACAGGTCTACACGAAGGCTTTCAACCTGCCCAACGGTGGTTTGGTCAGGGCTTACGCCACTGCCGACGGTCTCACGGCCAGCCCCGCCGAGGAGGAACTCATCGGGATGTACGTGAACAAGAGCCGCTGGAAGGTGTTGAGCACCGACAGCGAACAGGGTGGCGGCGAGGCAGCCAAGAATGTCATCGACGAGAATGCCGGCACCATCTGGCACACACAGTACAATCCCCAGCGCCCACCGTGCCCACACGAGATTGTTGTGGACATGAACACCTACTATCGCATCTCGCACTTCGTCTACCAGGGCCGCGCCGATATGGTCAACGGCCGCGTGGCAAAATACGAGTTCTATGTCAGCAACAGTGCTGCAGCATGGGGTGCTCCCGTGGCCCGCGGCACACTGCTGAACTCAGGTGCTGAACAGCAGATAGAGCTGACAACACGTCCCGTGGGTCGCTACTTCCGCCTCGTGGTGCTCTCCACCCACGACAACCAAGGCTATGCCTCCGCTGCCGAAATAGGCATCATCCCTGAGGCTGAAGTCGAGAAGCCGGCAGCTGTCACAGCAGCCATAAGCACTACTGCCACAGCCTACTACTACCTGCGCCACAAGCCCTCGGGACTCTTCCTGCACTACATACCCAACCGCACAGAAGGAGCCTTTGCGCTGGGCAAGGTCAACGAGGGCAACCTCAACGACCTCAGCTATGTCTTCCACTTCGGCAAGCTGCAAGGCTACACGACATATGTGACTGTCAACACGCGCAACCCACAGCAATACATGACTGTCAACTCGTGGCATGTCTATGCAACCGACAATCAGGACACATCCGACCACGCACAGTGGTTGCAAACCGAGCAGACGACCGACGGCACCATCAACCTTCGTGGGGCCGAAATGGACGGCAAATACTTCAACTTCGACAGCCAGAAGACAGGCTCATTTATATATTCCAACAAGGACAGACCTGCCGAGTTTGAGGTCATCAAGCAGAGCCAGATAGGCAATGTTGTGGCTGTGCACGACGTTACCGTGGACAAAAGCGCCACCACTCCGGCAGACATCTATGACATCAGCGGTCGCCACGTGTCCACTACTACCGACAACCTGCATTCGGGCATCTACATCGTGGGCAACAAGAAGAGATTAAGGACTGAGTAATAAGCTGATTTTATGAGACACTTCATCACAATCCTCATGGCCGCAGCCATGACCGTCGCAGCCAGCGCACAGACATCATCCAACGAATCCAAACCGAAGCTGCCATACCAGAACCCAGAACTCACGGCCCGCGAGCGCGCCACAGACCTGTGCAGCCGCCTCACGCTGGAGGAGAAAGCACAGCTGATGCTCGACGAGAGCCCCGCCATACCACGTTTGGGCATCAAGAAGTTCTTCTGGTGGAGCGAGGCTCTGCATGGCGCTGCCAACATGGGCAACGTCACCGTCTTCCCCGAACCCGTGGCAATGGCCGCCTCGTGGAACCCCGAACTGCTGTATCAAGTCTTTGACGTTGCCAGCACAGAGTTTCGCGCGCAGTACAACCATCGCATGCACGATCTGGGCGGCGAGGACGAGAAGTTCCATAGCCTCAGCGTGTGGACTCCCAACGTCAACATCTTTCGCGACCCGCGTTGGGGACGCGGACAGGAGACATACGGCGAGGACCCCTATCTGACAAGCGTGATGGGCGTGCAGGTCGTGCGCGGACTGCAGGGCCCCGAGACCTCGAAATACCGCAAGCTGTGGGCCTGTGCCAAGCACTATGCCGTGCACAGCGGCCCGGAATACACCCGCCACACCGCCAACCTGACCGACGTCAGCCCGCGCGACATGTGGGAGACATACATGCCTGCATTCAAGGTGCTCGTGGAGGATGCCAAGGTGCGCGAGGTGATGTGCGCCTACCAGCGTTTAGACGACGACCCCTGTTGTGGCAGCGCACGTCTGCTGCAGCAGATACTGCGCGACGAATGGGGCTTCAAGTATCTCGTAGTGAGCGACTGTGGTGCCGTCAGCGACTTCTACTCCTCTCACCACAGCTCATCTGATGCCACACATGCCTCAGCAAAAGCTACGCTGGCCGGCACCGATGTGGAGTGTGGCTACGGCTACGCCTACCGTTCCATCCCCGAAGCCGTACGACGCGGTTTCATCACCGAGGCCGAAGTAGACAAGCATGTCATCCGCCTATTAGAAGGACGTTTCGACTTGGGCGAGATGGACGATCCGTCGCTTGTTGAATGGAGCAAGATACCATACTCCGCAATGTCCACCAAGGAGAGCGCACAGAAGGCCCTCGACATGGCGCGCCAGAGCATAGTATTGCTACAGAACCGGGGCGATGTCCTGCCGTTGAAGGCCGGCACCGAACGCATTGCCGTCATCGGGCCCAACGCCGACAACGCCCCGATGATGTGGGGCAACTACAACGGCACCCCTAACCACACTGTGACAATCCTCGACGGCATCGGCAGCAAGCTAAAGGTCAAAAGCAAGAAGTTGAAAGCAAATTATGGCAAACTGCTCTATCTCCCCGGATGCGACCTGACAAACACTCTCGTCATGGACAGCAGGCTGGCAACGGAGTGTGTGGCCGGCACACGCAAAGGGCTGCGCGGCACCTTCTGGAACAACACCGAGATGCAGGGCAAACCCGTCACCACACAGCACTACACCACCCCCGTAGCCGTCACCACTGCCGGCATGCACAACTTCGCACCCGGCGTGACACTCGAGGATTTCTCTGCCAAGTACGAGACCACCTTCACTCCGCAAGCCGGCGGCGAATATGTCATTAATGTCGAGGGTTGCGGACACTATGAAGTGTATGTCAACGGCGAACGACGCCAGCGCATACATTCGTGGCGCACCACGCCCACACGCACAGCCCTGCAGACTGAGGCCGGTAAGAGCTATGACATCGAGGTGCGCTATCAGTTTGTCAAGACATGGGGCGCCAACATCAAGATAGACATCGCTAAGGAGCTGCCCATCGACTATCAGTCCACCATATCCCAGCTCGCTGGCATCGACAAGGTGATATTCGTTGGTGGCATCTCGCCGGCTTTGGAGGGCGAGGAAATGCCAGTGAACATCGAGGGCTTCCGCGGCGGCGACCGCACCGACATCGAGCTGCCACGCGTGCAGCGCGACTTCCTGCGCGCGCTGAAAGCCGCCGGCAAGACGGTCATCTTCGTCTGCTGCTCCGGCTCTGCCATAGCTCTCCAGCCCGAGACAGAGACCTGCGACGCAATCGTCCAGGCATGGTATGCGGGTCAAGAGGGCGGCACGGCAGTGGCCGATGTGCTCTTTGGCCAGGTCAATCCCAGCGGCAAACTGCCAGTGACATTCTATCGCAACACCAACCAGCTGCCCGACTACGAGGACTATTCCATGCGCGGTCGCACATATCGCTACTTCGACGACCCGCTCTTTGCCTTCGGCTACGGACTCAGTTACACGACATTCGCTGTAAAGCGTGAGAAGTGCAAGGTGCAGAGTGATGGCAATGGCACGCTTATACTCAGCGTCACCAACACAGGTCAGCGCGACGGCACCGAAGTTGTGCAGCTATATGTCCGCAACCTCGCCGATAGCGACGGCCCGCGCCGCTCGCTGCGGGCCTTCAGCCGCGTAGACGTCAAGGCGGGACAGACAGCGACAGTCACACTGCCACTCACGCAGCGCACCTTCGAGTTCTTCGACCCACAGACAAACACCGTACACATGCAACCCGGCCGCTACGAACTGCTCTACGGCACCAGCTCGCAAGACAGCGATCTTCAGCGGATTGAAGTGGAGATAGGACAAGACAGTGCCGTACGGCCGTGATAATCCTATTGACCGATTGGTTTTAGTATAACTTCTGGGAATTTTTTTCGCTTTCCCAAGAGAAATAAACATCATTTACCGGGCATTTCTTTGAGTCCATGTGCGCGGACTCATGAGTCCACGCACATGGGCTCTTGAGTCCGCGCACATGGACTCATGAGTCCGCGCACATGGACTCAAAGAAACATACGGATGTTGAAGCGCAAACCTATAGAAGATGCACAATTATCGTCCTGAGGATTAGACGCTGCTATGCGTTTAAGAGTTGAAATCGCTTACCTGCAAATGTCCTCATAAAGCTCGGCATAGCGCCGCGCCACGGCAATGTGGTCGTGGTGACGGCGGACATATTCTATGCTGTCGAGCTGCAGCTGGTGAATATCTTCGGGATGCTCCAGCAGACGCTCACGTATCTGCGTGTAAACATCTTCGGCTGTTGGATAAACATTGATGATGGGGCGCAGTTCTGTCTCACCCAACAGCTGGTAGTGCTCCTCCTCACCTCCCCCGACAACGATAAGTCCCTTAGCCATAGCCTGCAGGGCGTTCATGGCAGGCGTATAGCTGTATAGCTGATCCAGCAACACATGGCTGGAGTTCATCATCTGCACATATTGCTCAAAAGGCACGCTCTCGGCCTTATTAATGACGACACGCTCAGGGCCGAAGTCTGCCTGCAGTTGCTCAAGGGCAGCGAGCATGATGTCCGTACCCTTGTAGGCTGAGCGGGCACGCTGGATGCCGATGAAAAATGAAGCCCCCTCCCGGCCTCCCCCAAGGGGGAGGTGTTGGGTGGGAGAAGTCCCTCCCTTAACACTCCCCTCCCCTTGGGGAGGGGCTGGGGGTGGGGCCTTTAATGTTGCTGTTGGCTCTGCCTCTGCGACATTAATTGGGAACGGTATGAAGCGGGTCTTGTCGTCGTAGAAGGGACGGTAGCAGCATTCGTATTCATAGAGGCCGGTGACAATGGCATCGGCATCGGCTGCTATGCGCTGGTTGAGCTCACCCTTGCCACTGTGCAGCCAGTCGCGCACCATCTCGTCCATGAATGGATATGAGCGGAGTTGCGGGCCGATGTTGAAGTCCGAGTAGCGAAACGTGTGGCAATCCATGCCCACGCGTACCCAATAGTGGTCAATGCCAAACGCTCCGAGCACAATGCGCCGGTTGTGGCGCCGCAGATATTGATAGAACGGCCACAGACGTTCGGCCCGCAGGTCGAGGAAGACGGGATTGATGAGCTGTACGATGTCGTAGTCACGCAGCCGCGGCCACAGGCGGGCAATGTCCCAGAGATAGTTGAGAGTTGAGAGTTTAGAGCTGATAGGGCCTCGCCGCAGGTCGATGTCACGTCGATAGTTCTTCCATCTATCGCCATCGGAGACCACTGTGACATCATGGCCGAGGGCTCGCAAGCCCTCGGCCAAGGTCCAATGTACATTGCTATACTCTCCAAGAAGGAGGATACGCAAAGGGATTTGACTATTTGACAATTTTACGATTGTACAATTGGTTTCAAAGTCTTTTTACTTGACAACCACTTTTTTGCCGTTGATGATGTATATGCCAGCTCGCTTGGGCATCACGCCAAGGCGTATGCCAGAGATGGTGTAGACGGTGAGCGGGCCCGTAGCAGCTGTGATGGCGCGCACGGCATCCGGCTCAACCACGGTGAGCGTGTAGCTGGCTGAACCAGGCAGATACTCGTCATTGCCCTCGAAAGTGGCCGTGATAACTGTGGTGCCGGCGGCGAGCAGTGTAATCACGCCTGCCTCATCAATAGTAGCCACGGCCTCGTCGCTGCTCGACCATACCACGGTGAGCTGGTTGGGGTTCTCCAACACGGGAGCCTCAAAGTCCTCACCCAGTGTGGCTTCGGCTGTCTCAACAGCGAAAGCCAGACCTGCGGGCTCAGTAGCCTGCGACTCGACGACAGTGAGCTGATATGATACTGTTGCTGCCAGATATTCTGCATTGCCCTCAAAGGCAGCACTGATGACAGTCGTGCCGGCAGCCACCAGTGTGACAACACCTTCTGCATCAACAGTAGCCACAGCCTCGTCGCTGCTCGACCATGTCACTGTGAGTTGGTTGGGATTCTGCAGAGTCGGTGCCTCGAAGTCCTGACCAAGGACGGCTGTTGCTGTCTCTACTGCGAAGGCCAGACCTGCTTCCTGTGCCGGCTGTGCCTCCAGTCACTGTGGCGGTACCCATCAATTCGCCACCGACGTAGAGTTCGATGTCGCAGGAACCGCTTTCGCTATATGGCCAGTTGTAGTCGAATTCAACAGCAGCGACGCCATTGGCAATCGTGGGAGAGGTGAGGGTGCCGGCATAGCGGATGACCGGTGTGCCTTGGTCGCCACGGCAGGAGGTAGCAGTCCATGTGCCGAGGTCGCCTCCCGAGATGGTTTGGTCGGTATAGCTGCTGCCAGTAGTCGTGAAGGTGATGTTGGCAAAGGTTTCGGTCAAGGTTTCGCCGGAGCCAGAGCCACCAGTGGTGAATTGGTTGTCGCTGGCAAGCTGGAGGGTGTACGACGATACACCGTCGCATTCAGTCCACGAAGCGTTGGCACTGGTTTCGGTGATATCGGTAATGCTCAGTTCGGGGATGGTGACGGGTGGCAAGGAGACTGTGATTGTCACGGTCAGTTGGTCA
>CAJOEI010000036.1:0-14108 GCA_905233465.1 uncultured Bacteroidaceae bacterium
GCTGTAGAAGCGGAAGCCGCCTTCCTTGGTGTAGAATGCCTTGCCGTCGGCCATGTGAACCTTGTTGTCGCCGATGAGACGGATGTTGATGATGTCGGTTACGGACTCGCTAAGTGCAATCTGGCCTTCGATGTCGACGTTGCTCAGAGTGAGGGTCTTAGTGCCTTCGTCGTAAGTCACTGTACCGCTGTTGATGCCAGTACCCTCAACACCACCAGCGTTGATGGTGGTGATGCCGATGCCAGCCACATCGATACCGTAGCTCTTGGACTCGCCGATTACGATCATATCGTTGCTGACGGGAGTGCCATTGACCTTGACTGTACCATCCTCGAATACTGCATTGGCAGGTTCGGAGAGGTTAACACCGACAAGGTCGAGGCCGGCCATAGCCTGGAACACCTGACCAGTTGCCGATGCACGTACCACGCAGTTGTCGACATGGAGTGTAGCCATATTGTTGCCGTGGAAGGCACACTCCTGACCGACGATAGTCACAGCCACGCCGCCCTTGATGTTGATATCGGCAGAAGCACTGAATGTCGGAACATATGCGTTGGCGGTGAGGGTGAGCGTACCGGTGCCGTTGATGGTCATCGGACGGTGGGTTACGATGCCCTCTGTGATGGTGTTGGCACCGCTGACGTTGAGCGTCAGGTTGTCAATATTCTTGTTAACAATATTACCGATGTTATCGTTGTCGAGTGTGAGCACCTTGCCAGAAGGATTGTAGTCCACGTTGAGCAAACCGAAGAGCAGAGTCGAGGAGTTAACACTGTAACCACCGATGCTGAAGCCATAGTCCTCGCCGAAATATGCTGCGCTTACAATATAAGTATCTTGCTTGAGTGTGCCATCAACGAATGTCACCATCTGGCTGGGCCAACCCAGAGCCATGCCTGTAGCATAAGTGATTTCTGCCATGCCCTCAAAGGCTTTTTCAGTACCAGATACCTTCACGTTGGCACCCTGTTCAATATGGAGCTTGCCGAAGCGCATACCTGCTTCGTTGGCGGCGGTGGATGCAATAGTGACGATGGCATTCTGAACGGTCACGTCAGCATCATGGGCCTGGATACCGTTCCAGCCTGTGCTGGTGATGTCGAGGCGGCCTGTGCCGTCGGCACTGGTAAACTTGACTTTGCAGTCGTTGATCATCATGGCGTGGTTCGAACAGGTGACGGCATTATTGCCGACGAGGACAATCTCAATGTCGTTATCATTTATAACAACAGCCTGAGAGCCGCTATATGAGACATTGGCATTGCTGAAGGTGAGGCGCTTGTTGGCGTGGTTGTAGCTGATGGAACCTGTGATGCCAGATCCGGTGATGGCGGCTGCATTCTTGTCGGTGACCTGAACGCCGGCAATCTCGATAGGATACTTGGTCATAGGTTCGATGGTGATGTCGCCCTTCCAGATGTTGCCTTCAACGCAGACAGCGCTCTCGGACTCTACGAATTTAGCTCCAACAGGTGCGGTGAAGTCGCAACCCTCGAGCACGAGCTGGCCAATACGCTCAATCGTACCACTTGAATTGTCGCCCTTGATGTTGAGGGTTGAGTTGCGCACGGTGAGAGTGCTGAAGTCATAGATGCTCTGGCCTGTAATGTTGGCATCATTGATTTCAAGTTTACAGTCACCATCTACTGACCTGCAGAAGTAACCGTCAGAGGTGATGGATGCACCGTTACCACGGAAGATGTAGGTGCGATTTGTTCCTTTGAAGTTGAACGCTGTGCGGTCACTCGTCTTAATGGTGTTGGTACCCTTCAGCTCGACAAAGATGTCGCCAGCCTTGTCATATACATAGATGGGATTATCATCAACAGTAGAGTAGTCGATGTTGGCGTTGTCGAGCACAAGCACAGGATGAGCACCTGTGGTGACGAGGGAAACCTTGCCGCTCTTGATGTACGGGCTGAGGATGTTGTCCTTGTTCTTGGATGTGACAGCAACGCCAGCCACTGTGATGCCGAGATTTTCAGCAGGTTCGATGACGAGCTTGCCCTTATATTCGCTGCTACCAACGAAGAGCCGTCCGTCTGCACTGCTGAAGTCGGCGCCGGCAGGAGTGGTGATGGCGCAGCCTTCGAGAACAAGTGAGCCAAACTCAGTGATAGGCCACATGCTGCTGCTGGTGTTAACCGTGACATGGGAGTTATCGACGATAAGCGTCGAAGAACTGCCTGTAGCAGCACCACGGAGTCGGCCGCCAGAGGTGAGGGTGGTGTTTTCAATGGTCAGATTGCCCTTGGCTTGAATATTGAATGACGTGGTGAGCGAGCCGCTACCCGTGATAGTGACGTTGGCGGTTGAGTAGATTGACGAATAGGAATCGCCATTACTGATGGCGTTGGAACCTACGAGCTCAATCTTGAGGTCTGCGAGTTCGCTATTGATACCTATTGCACCAGTCTTGGTGATGTTGACATTGTTGAGCGTCAGAGTGTTGGTGCTCTTGTTGAACTTCACGCTGCCGCTAATGCCTGTTCCGGTGATATTGGAGGCGTTGGCACTGTTGACAGCGACGCCAGCAATGGTGAGAGGATAAGTGTCGCCCAGAGCAATCTTCACCTCACCCGTGACAGCGGAGCCGTTGGCTTTCAGCGTCTTGGCACTGGTGTCGTAGGCAGCTCCGGCGGGCGTGAGATAGTTCATGCCGGCACCGAGGGTGACGCTTGCGAATTTGCTGATTGTGCCCTGGCCATATCCTGAGAGGTTGATGGTGGCATCGTCAATGGAGAGCTTGTTGCCTGAGCTTGCACCCATGATACCGTTGGAGCTAATCTCCAAGCCATTAATGGATACCTGCGGTGAGCACAGATAGAGTGCCGGATAGGACGCTGAGGTGTTGGAGGCGTTGAGCTTGGCACCTGTCGTGCCGGAGACGATGAGGTTACCGCCGCCACTGGTTGCGTAGATTGCGTTGCCAACACCCGATGCATTGAGGGTATTGGTGCCGCTGAACTCTATGGTTAAAGTAGATGAGCTAGAATTCTTGACGCCATCCTTGCTATAGGGTGCTGTGATGTTGACGCCACTGAGCTGAAGCTTGTTCTGCAATGGGATGAACTTGGCAGTACCGCTTGTGCCGTATGTGCTCTTGTAGACGGGGTCGGCGAAAATGTTTTCGTAGTTGTAGGAGTTCAATTCCACACCAGCAACATAGACTTCATAGTGCGTCAGCGGCTGTACGATGACTTTGCCATACCAGTTAGCATCATCGAACGTCAGCTTGTTAGATGTGTAAGTGTAAAGCTGCGGCACAGCAAAGTCCGTGTTGCTGAGGCTCAACGAGCTGAAGCCTTCAATCGTTGGTGCGCTGGTTGACGACGTACCCGAAAGCTCCAATTTTGCGGCATCCAGTGTCAATGCGCCAGCGCCGTTCACGCCAATGAGACGTTTGGTCTTAACCGTGGCGTTCTTGATGGTGAGGGTCTTGCCGGAACCGTCAATACGCAGGAAGTCATCGGGTATGTCTATCGAGCCAGAGCCACCAACAGTCAGATTCGCCTTCGACATCACAGCCCAATAGCTTGACGGGCTGCCCTTCACCGTGTTCGTGCCGTAAAGATTCAGCGAGCATGATGCCGACGTCGAGGTAAAGCTAATAGCAGCTACGTTGTCCGAGCCAAGGTCTATCACTGCATTGTTTAAGGTCAGATTTCCACTAGCTCCCGTGATATTGCCGCTCTTGACATACTGGTTCCAGAAGCCCTGGGCATTGCGCTCATTGAGCCGTGTGCCGCCGATATAGATGTCGTAGTATGTATATGCGCCGGCTTTAGCATAGATGTTTACTCCGTCGTCGCCGACATCGGTGCCCTTGGCGATATTGTTCTTAAATTTGATATAGCCTGTGGATGAATCATACCAGCAATAAGGATTGTATATCTCTGCATGGTCAGGCATGTCAAGGGTACCTGTATAGACATCGTAGCTGTCGCCCTTGAAGAAATAGTCACCTCCGTTGGTAGTCGGGGTCACAGTCAGCTTGTAGCTTGACATGCCATAGAAACCGTAGGTCTTGCCATAGACTTTCATGTCATAGATAGCACCGCAGTTGCGGGCAAGGGTGACATTGGCCGTACTGAAGGTATTGATACCCGCCATGCTGGTCGATGTGACGGTGAAGTTACCTGACGTACCAGTGAAGGTTGTGTTTTTACCAAGATTGATTGTATTGTAGGCAGAAGTAAGACTTGTCGTTCCGGAGGTCTGGATGGTCAGTCCGTCTACAGTGCTGTAGATGGCAGAATGGCTCTTGCCGTCTGATGTTCCCGTCAGACCTTCGATGGTGACACCGTCGAGTTTGAGCGTCGTGGAACTGTTATCGTATGTGATTTCTCCGCCCTTGACGTATTGGTTCCAGAAGCCCTGGGCATTACGTGCATTGAGCTGTGTGCCGGCAACGTAGATGTCGTATGGCGTCATCAATGACGAAGACGAGTCGTAGAAGTTTGTCGCTCCGCCGTTAGATGCCGTGGCTAATGCATTCTTATAGTACATCGCCTTTGAAGATTCATTGAACCAGGTGTAGGTGGAATAAATACCCATGTTAGTCAGCGTCAGACCGCCGCCGGCATATAAATTCGCCGTACTCTCACCCTTGAAGAAGTAGTCTGAAGCCTGTGATGAGAGTCGTTTCAGTGTCAACTTGCCGGCCGTTTCGAGTCCGTATGACTTACCATAGGCATTAAGGTTTTTCATCTGAACAGTAACGTTGGCCCCATTGACACAACGAATACCACAATAGCTTGTTGAATTCAAATTCAATGTTCCAGTACCAGTGAACGTTATGTCACCGCTGTTGGAAACATAAAAGCCACTACTCGAACCTGAATACTTACATGTACCCGTGCTTTCAATCTCCAACGAGCCGCGGACATCGAAACTGCTGGACGTCACGAGGTTGTCGAGCTTGAGTTTTTTCGTACTACTGTCGTATTTGAACGATCCAGAGGTAATGCTGATACCAGAGTCATCGGAATCATATACCTGATCGGTCATATCATCAATATACAGGCTACCGGACTGTATATGCGGGTATAAACTGGCTTCATTAACTAACTGGTTGTTGCTGTCGACAACACCACCTTTAGCAAACTTATAGGCGTCGGATAAGACCGATGTGCCACCCACTGACTTAAAGCCATAAATGGCATAAGCGCTTGAAGGACCAGTGATGGTAGCGCGGCTGTAGTAGAAATTGAGATACGAATTATTCTCTACAGAATAGATGGCCGTGGACTTTGCAGCAGTGGCCGTAAGGTTATATCCATAAAATCTAATGGTTTTATCAGTCGTGCTGTAAACACGTATGGCCTGGCCATTGCCCGTGTTTTTGAGGACAGCGTTAAACGGTAATCCTCTCGGACCTCCAAATGTGGTACTATTGAGGATGTAGAGACATGCATCGCCACCACCCGACGATGAGTTGGTGACAGTGAGCGATCCCTTGACAGAGACATAAAGATTTTCCTCGCTCAACGTGATGGCATCGCCCGAGGTAACAGAAACACTAAGGTTGTCAAGCTCAAGATTTGTTGCTGACGACAGCTTTGCCGTACCGCTCTTGATGGCGGATAGGTTGGAGCTGTTGTAGGTGGTACCAACGGTGAGGGTGGTGCCACCAATCTTGACATATGCCCATGTCTGTCCAACCCCGAAGAGCAGGAGCATTGTGAGCAACGTCAAAGATGTAAAGAATCTTTTCATGATTGATAAATATTAAAGTTAATAATGTTGTGAATTGACAGTTTTTGGAGTGAGTAATGTAATAATTTACGCGCAAAAGTACTAATATTTGTCCAATCAACAAACAAATTCTCTCTTTTTTGTCCATTCGCAGCACAAAAACATCTCGCGCGCGCCGCGCGCACTCCATAGTGTTTTTGCCTAAATCAACCTACATGCCTACACAAACGGCATATAACACATTGTCAATGTGCGAGATAGAACCATGTAGGTTCGCATGTAGGTTATGACGGATAATACGCGGCTGCGCCGCAGTTTAAAGTTTAAGGTTTAAAGTTTAAAGACCTCAGGCCATAGGACGGGTCCTGTATCACCTGGTGAGACGCACGAGTATCTCTGGTGAGACGCACAAGTATCTCCGGTGATACTCGCAAGTATCACTGGAGATACACACGCGTCTCACCAAGTGATACATAAACTATGAATAGACAATAGCTATAAAGCAAGCGATGCCGCATCCGGGTGGATGCGGCATCGCCATTATTGCGAGGTTGATTACTTGCGCAGAACCTTGGTGACAGTGCCGTCGTTGCGACGAACGATGTTCACACCAGTCTGTGTCGTGCTGAGCTTCTTGCCGTCGACAGCGTAGATGGCGTCGATGTCAGCATCGTCGGCTGCTATGCCGTTGATGGCATCAAATGCACCACTCGGGTCGATGACCAGCGACTGTGTCACGGCTGAGCCACTGAGCTCCACTGCACCGCTGGCAGCGTTGAAGGCAGCACCCTGAGGTGTTACAATGCCGCAATCGGTCATGTTCAGGGCCTTCAGGCCGGTGATGCACTGTGCAGTGACCTCAGCCATGAACGTTGACTTGTCGATGTTCACGGTGAGCTGCTTGTCATCGCTGGTGATGCCATTCTTACCCTTGGCAAGCACTGTGAGGTGGTTGCCGATGCTGAGTGTAGCAATGCCTTCGCCATAGACGCCTGCGCTGAAGCTGCCGCCGTCGAGGGTGATGACACTACCCTCGGTGTTGGCCTGCAGGTTGACGTCTGCGCCAACATAGAGGGCGGGCTGCTTGGTGCCGGAACCATGCTTGCTGCCGGTGATGGAGCAAGTGCCTTCGACGATGACCGTCATGGCCTCGCCGCTGCCGTTCCAGATACCTGCGAGTTCAGCATTGTTCAGCGACAATACGCGGTTGACACGGTTGTATGTCACGCCCGATGCCAGAGTGGCCTCGGTCTTGTAGACAGTAGCACGTGTGAGCATATCCTGACCGAGCCAGATGTTGAACGGCTCGGAGAGGTCTATCCACTCGTTGCGTACCACATCGCCGGAAGCACTGTACTCAATCTTGGTGCCGAATGGGTTGACGCGAATCTCCTTGTTGCTGGCTGTCGGGTTAGCCTGGACGCCGTTGGCAAGGACGATGTTCTTCATGCCGGCCACGCATGACTGCTCACCGCGTATGCGCACGGCAGCGTTGTCAACAGTCACGACGCAGTCCTGAGTAACACCAGAGAGACCTCTCTGACCTCCGTCAGCCACGACGAGACAGTTCTCGAAGGTGATGGCCTTCTTGGCCTCGATGGCTGAGCTGTTGAGACCAGCAGCAGTGACGTCGAGTGTGCCGGTGCCGTCGCTGTAGAAGCGGAAGCCGCCTTCCTTGGTGTAGAATGCCTTGCCGTCGGCCATGTGAACCTTGTTGTCGCCGATGAGACGGATGTTGATGATGTCGGTTGCAATCTGGCCTTCGATGTCGACGTTGTTCAGAGTGAGGGTCTTAGTGCCTTCGTCGTAGGTCACGGTACCGCTGTTGATGCCAGTACCCTCAACACCACCGGCGTTGACGGTGGTGATGTCCACTCCAGCCACAGAGATGCCCATACTCTTGATCTCACCAATGAGCACTGTCTGGCCGCTGACCACCTCGCCGGCCACCTTCACTGTGCCGCCATCGAAGACTGCGTTAGCAGGTTCAGAGATACCGTAGTTGGGGTTCGAACTGATGAGGTCAAGTCCAGCGAGGCCCTTGAACACCTCGTCTATACCTGATGCGCTGACCACGCAATCCTCAACGTGCAGTGTCGATGTGCCGTTGCCGTCGTAGGCATTGATACCGTTGAGCTCGACGCTCACACCGCCCTTGATGCGCACGTCTGCTGTGGCATTGATGGCAGCTCCGTCAGCGCGGCTGATGGCCAGTGTGCCGGTGCCGTCGATGGTCATCGGACGTGATGTGATGATGCCTTCGATGCTGTTAGCGCCCATCACACTCAGCGTGAGGTTGTCAACGCTCGGGTTGTTGATTTGACCGATGGCCTCGTTGTCGAGGGTGAGCACCTTGCCAGCGTTGTTGTAGTCCACGTTGAGCAGGCCGAAGGCCAGAGTAGCGGAGTTCACACCAATGCCGCCGATGGTGAAGCCGTAGTCCTCACCGATGACTATTTCCTTGGCATCTGCGCCGCCAACCAAGAACTTGTGTTCTGCAGTACTATAAGTCAAGCCTGCGGGATAAGCCGGCACAAGCGGAGCAGAAATATTCAGCATCACGTTCTCGCTTGCTGCTTCGCCACCCTTGAGATAGAGGTTGGCACCATCAGTCATCGTCAGGCTGGTGGTCATCAATGCGAATCTGGCAGCTTCAGCCTTAACCATGGCCTTGTGGATTTCCAAATTACCTCCCACATTGACGATTGCATCGCCATCTGTAGTAGTTGACAGGAACTCGATGCTTGCTGTCGGGTCGTTGCTGAAGATAGAGACATCGTCGAAGTTAGCTACTAAGCCAGCACCATTATTCTTGATGATGTTCTTTCCAACAAGCTCAATTTTAGTGAAAGGACTATTTTGTTTGATATCAATACGTCCGTTCTCGATAAGAACGTTCTCGAGCTTGATTATTCTGTTGGTTGCGTCGTAGCTGACCTTTCCGCTCTTGATGAACAGGCCTGTCACGTTGTCGGCGTTCTTGCTTGTGACCTCGATGCCGGCAATCGCAATGTCATACTTGGTCATCGCTTCGATGGTGATAGCACCCGTGATGCGGTCGCCATACGGGTCAACAACGCAACGGTTAGCAGTATCGAAGTATGCATAATTAGGCGTTGTGAAGTCGGATCCCGTCAGCGTCAAAGTGTTGACATCCTCAATGGTGCCCCAGTAATTGTCACCAGCAAGTGCAACATAGCTGTTGTCGATGGTGAGGTTGTCGAAGTTGTAGAGCATGCAAGCCTCGATGTGGGTATCCTTGATGGTGAGGTTGTTGGCCACGCTTATGTTACCTGCAATGCCATAGTGTGCGCTGGAAATCAGTTTGCCGCTGCCGGTGATGAGATGATTATGAGCAGCTGCACCATTGAATGATATGCCTACGCATTCGCCATCAGACAACAGTTCATTAGTGCCAGAGAGGTTGATGGTGACATCTCCTGCATCGTCATTAATCCATATTATTGGATCAGTCGAGCTGGAAGGCACACTGAGCTTGAAGTTGTTGAGGTTGATGGTGGTGTTGCTGCCGCTCTTGGTGATAGTCATTGTACCACTTGTTGCACCAACAGCAGCAGTCACGTTGGCGGCATTCTTGCTGTGGATGGGCACGCCAGCCACGGTGACGCCATAGAGCGTAACAGGTTCAATCTTGACGGCGCCAGTGTATTTGGAGCTACCGACATACAGAAGGCCGTCGGAACTGACATATTCGGCACCAGCCGGAGATGTGATAGCACTCTGTTCGAAGTTGACAGATGCGAAATTGAAAATTGCGCCGTTAGTACCAGTAGGATTGATTTCAATCTCTGAATTCTTGATAGTCAAACTGCGGTTGTTGCTGAGGGCGTCGGCGTAAATAATATTGCGTGTTCCCTTGATGTGGGCATTCTCGAAGACAAGATCTCCGTAGCAAGCGAAGCCGCCATCAGCAGTCAGAGTACCCGGGCCCTTGATGATGGTGGTGCCTTCACCGCCAAAGACTGCACTGCCATAACCAAAATCACCCTTGAGAGTACAATTTCCTTCAACCACCACGGTGAGCTGGCTGGATAGAGAATAGAGCGGGTAATCGTTGGTGGCATAGTTCAGAGTGACGTTGTTGAGCGTCAGGGTCTTCGTCGATGGGTCGTACTTGGCCGTGCCTCCAGTGATGCCCGTACCGGTGATATTGTTGCAGTTGGAGTTGTTCACCTTGACACCAGCCAGACGGATGGGATAGTACTCACCCTGTTCAATCTTTACTGCTCCCGTAATCTTATTAGTATTGAATTCGAGCTGCTTATCGTTAGAGTCATAGCGTGCTCCGCTGGGTTCTGAGAAGATCAGGCCTTCACCGAGATAGATGTCTGTGAATTTGGTCAGTGTACCTCCTGCGAAACCTGTGAGGCTAACAGTGGCATCGTTGATAGTCAGCCTGTTGCTGTTATATCCCATCATACCGTTAGCGTTGAGATCGAGACCGGTGACGGTGAAGTCGGAACCGACTAATAAGGCCGGGTGATTGCTGCTGGTGTTGGAAGCTGTGAGCTTAGCACCAGATGTACCGGAGAGGGTGACAGGGCCGGCAGCAGTCGGAACAAAGATGGCATCTCCTGAGCCGGAAGCATTGAGGGTGTTCGTTCCACTACATTCTATCGTTGCACCAGAGGCGTTGTTAATCTTGACGACATCCGTGCTTGACGGAGCGGTGATGTTGACACCACTAAGCTGCAGCTTGCGCTGCGAAGCGTTGAACTTGGCAGTACCGCTTGTGCCCCATGTGCTCTTGTAGACGGGGTCAGCGAAGATGTTTTCGTAGTTGTAGGAGTTCACCTCCACGCCGGCGACATAGACTTCATAGTGCGTCAACGGCTGTACGATGACTTTGCCATTCCAGTTAGAACCGTCGTACGTCAGCTTGTTAGAGGTGTAACTGTACAGCTGCGGCACAGCAAAGTCCGTGTTGCTGACGCTCAACGAACTGAAGCCTTCAATCGTTGATGAGCTTGACGAAGTACCCGAGAGCTCCAATTTTGCACCATCCAGTGTCAATGCGCCAGCGTCGTTCACACCAATGAGACGCTTAGTCTTAACCGTGGCGTTCTTGATGGTGAGGGTCTTGCCGGAACCGTTTACACGCAGGAAGTCATCGGGTATGTCTATCGAGCCGGAACCCTGGACAGTCAGATTCGAATTCGACATCAGAGCCCAATAGCTGGACGGGCTGCCCTTCAGCGTGTTCGTGCCAGTAAGTTCCAGCGTGTGCGCCGACTCCGAGCCAAAGCTAATAGCAGCCATATTGGCAGCGGGTGAGCCAAGGTCTATCACTGCGCCGTTTAAGCTCAGGGTCTTTGTCGTCGTGTCAAAAGTAATCTGACCGCCCTTAACGTACTTGTTCCATAAACCGTAGGCATTGAGACTGTTCACCTGGGTGCCGGCAACATAGACATCGTACTCTTTCACAGTTGTTGAGCTTGCATCGATGTTTGCACCTTTGCTGCTAACTGAGAGATTGCTGTGCTTGGCTACATCATTCTTATAATATAGGTCATGCTCGTCATCGTTGAACCATGTGTAGTTACCCCAGATGTACACTCCAGTGCCCAGCGTGAGCTGGGTGTTCATGATGTGACCATCGGTGCCGTCGAAGAAGTAGTCACCACCGCTTGAGCCGTTCTTCTCAATTGTCAGTTTGGCACCTGTCATACCGTTGAAGCCATAGGTAGCTCCCTTGAAGTATTGTGTGCCTCCCGAACATTTCATCGTCACGTTTGCAGAGCTGGAGCCGATATTGATAGCACTGTAACCAGTGGATTCTGCTGTGATGTTGCCGCCGCCGGTGAATGTCGTTGATCCGCCAAGCTGCATACAGGTGTAGGCAGTGGTAAGCGTGTTGGAACCAGCAAGTTCGATTTCCAGACCGCTGATAGAATTGTGTATGGCACATCCCTCTGATGTGGTGGTCGCTGTCTGTCCCTCAATCTTAACATTGTTGAGTTTCAGCTTACTGGAACCGTCAAATGTCACCGTTCCAGATGTCAGGTATTTGCTGTAGAAGTTGCTTTTGTTGACATCGTTCAGACGTTCACCGGCCACATAGAGGTTATACTCCGTGGTGACGTTGTGGATGTCCACCCAGTCTGAGTATGCTGTTGTCTCCGTTCCCTTAACCACCTTCTTGGTCGACGCATTGTAGTGCGCACCAGTGGGGTTGGCGATGGCACACTTGGTGAATGTCATGTCGTTGAAGTCTGTGATGGAACCGTAGGAAGCTCCCTTGACATTGAGGAATGCGTTGTTGCACACCATATTGCAGATGCGTGAGCTATAGCCACCCCAGCCTTCGATGCCATATCCACCCTCGATTTTGGCGTATATGTTGTCGAAGGTCATCTTCACAGCGGATGTGGTGAACTGCGGCTTCACCTGCAGAGCGGCGCCTGAACTGGTGCACTTCAGGGTGAGCAGGGCACCAGTGGGGCCAGTACCCGTGATGGTTGTACTGGTGCACACCTTAATCGGTTGGCTTACAGTGGTGATTGTGCTTGCAGAAGACACCTTGATGTTGAGGCCGGGAATACCGTTATTCTCAATACCACGGATTGACGAGTCGGTGGACGAAAGGTTGAATCCACTCAACGTCAAGGTCTTAGCGCTGCGGTTCCATGTTGCAGTACCTGCTGAGACTGCGCTACTGGCAGAACTGTTCACAGTATACGTGGACCAACCTGATACAGGCACACCACCTACGATAAGCGCCGGAACGATGCTACAGCTATTTACGAGAGCTCCATTCTTGTCCACGACACCGCCAGCGCTGGTTGACATATTGTAATCCAAATCGAATAAACATGCCAGATTAATACCTCCATCTGCATTCCACATACCACCCTTGAAACCTGAGATGGCATAATAGTTAGTGCCGCCAGTGGCATCTATCCACGTAGCGCCAAAACTGAAGACACACGACGTGTTGGTTGCAAAGATTGCAGTACCACCATTGGATTTTGCCGTCAGGTGCATCGGAAGGATTGTGAGCTTAGTACTATACTGGCCACACCAGATAGCATGTCCACTACCTTCGGCCTGAAGAGTCACATAGGCAGGAGTAAGACTATTCTTACTTTGCAGCTTCAAAGGTGAGCTGGAGAAAATGGGGCCAAAGCCGCTGGTGGATGTTGAAGGACTTGTGATGTAACAAGAGCCTTCGAAGACAATCACGAATTCGTCAAGACCGCTTGGGACACTGATACCATCCTTGCCTGTAGGCACTGAGATGTTCACATTGCTCAGTGTCAGCGTCTTATTGCCATCGTATGTGATGGTGCCGCTGTTGGTGATAAACGAGTAGTCAGCCTTCTTCAGCGTCACGGCCGAAGAGAACTCATTACCACAGATTGTGACTTTTGCTCTCGCATGCCCTCCACCAAAGAGCAGAAGCAGCGTTAGCAACGTCAAAGATGTAAAGAATCTTTTCATGGTTGAAAAATATTAAGTTAATAATGTTGTGAATTGACAGTGTTTGGTGTGAATAATGTATAATTAATGCGCAAAAGTACACATATTTGCCGAAACTGCAAACATTTTTCCTCTTTTTTGCCTATACGCTCAAAAAAATTAGAGGCTATAGAGGCTATAGAGGCTATAGAGACTATAGATACATGAGCTGTTTGGTCCTGTTTGTTGTGCAGGTTGGTCCTGCGACGGCGTTTGTATTGTCTCAAAATATTGCAAAAACGTATCAATTTATCATCATCATGATTGGGATAACAGGAATAATGTCTACATTTGCACCACATTTTTCTTTTTCGATTTACTATGACCTACAGATTGTCTTTCCTTCTGGCTTGCCTGCTGAGCTTGTGTCATGTGCAGGCACAGCAGTTTGTCCAGTTCACGGCTGCCGATGGCAGCCTATGCCTCAATGCCGGCGGCACCACGACGGTGTATGTCAGCGACGACGACCAGCCCGGCGTGCGACGCGCGGCCTCCAACCTGCTCACCGACCTGCATCAGGTGTGCGGCACCGCCACTTCCTTTGTCACGGCTCCGGAGGATGCACGCATCGTGGCTGGCACGCTGGGCCACTGCGCGGCGTTAGACAGATTGCTCAGCCGCGAGCAACGCCGTGCGCTGCGTGGCAAGCGCGAGATGTTTGTCATCACCACTGTGGGCCAACAGCTGGTCATCGCGGGCAGCGACCGCCGCGGCACCATCTACGGCATCTACGAGCTCTCGCGTCAGGCCGGTGTGTCGCCCTGGACATGGTGGGCCGACGTGGCAGTGGAGCAGCACGACAGCCTGTATATAGCCCTTCGGGGAATGGACAATGGACAATGGATGGACAGTGGCGAGCCTGCCGTGCAGTGGCGCGGCATCTTCCTCAACGACGAGGGTCCCTGTCTGATGCAATGGGTGAAGAACAC
>CAJOEI010000036.1:14115-40333 GCA_905233465.1 uncultured Bacteroidaceae bacterium
GGCGACCACCGCTTCTACGAGCGTGTCTTTGAGCTCATCCTGCGTCTGAGGGGCAACTTTCTGTGGCCGGCGATGTGGGACTGGGCCTTCTATGCCGATGACCCCGAAAACAGTCGTCTGGCCAATGAGATGGGTGTCATCATCGGCACAAGCCACCACGAGCCCATGGCACGCAACTATCAGGAATACTCGCGCCACCGCCAGCAATGGGGAGCATGGAACTATGCCACCAACGAAGAGCGTCTGAACACCTTCTTCCGCGAGGGCATAGAGCGCATGCAGGGCACTGAGGACATCGTCACCATAGGTATGCGCGGCGACGGCGACGAGGCGATGTCTGCCGAGGCCGACACACGTCTGCTGGAACGCATCGTGAGCAACCAGCGCGACATCATCAAGCAGGTCACGGGCCGTCCCGCCAAGGAGACGCCCCAGGTGTGGGCGCTCTACAAGGAGGTGCTGGACTACTACGACCGCGGTATGCGCGTGCCCGATGACGTGTGCATACTGCTGTGTGACGACAACTGGGGCAACATACGTCGCGTGCCCACCGCCGCCGAGCGCAAGCACCCGGGCGGCTGGGGACTCTACTACCACGTGGACTATGTAGGTGCCCCACGCAACACCAAGTGGATCAACGTCACCCAGACACAAGGCATGTGGGAGCAGCTGCATCTGGCAGCCGAATTCGGTCTCGACCGACTGTGGGTGCTCAACGTGGGCGACCTCAAGCCCATGGAATACCAGATACAATTCTTCCTCGACATGGCATGGAACCCGCAGCGCTATGACGGACGCACGCTGGTGCGCGACCACACGGAACCGTTCTGCGCCACCATCGTGGGATGCCGCCACGCTGCTGAGGCAGCACGCCTGATGAACATGAGCGCCAAGCTCAACAGCCGCGTCACGGCCGAGATGCTCGATGCATCAACCTACAACCTCGCCACGGGCGAGTGGGATGCTGTGTGCGGCGAGTTTGCCAGACTCGAGGCCGACGCGCTGCAGCTCTACCGCCAGATAGAGCCGCGCCAGCGCACTGCCTATCAAGAACTCATCCTCTTCCCCATACAAGCTATGGCCAACCTCTATGAGATGTACCGCGCCGTGGCTATGAACCGCGCACTGGCTGCCGTGGGGGATGCCGACGCCAACGTGTGGGCCGAGCGTGCACGCCGCTGCTTCAGCCGCGACTCGATGCTGTGTGCCGAATACAACAACGAGATAGCTGGCGGCAAGTGGCGCGGGATGATGATACAGAAGCACATCGGCTACACGTCGTGGAACGACGACTTCGCCGCCGACCATCTGCCGGAACTGAAGACGGTGGATGCCAATGCACCTGCCGACAACTGCTTCATGGGCGATGACCGACGCGGATATATCTCCATCGAGGCTGAACATTATGCCAACGCCACAGCACCTGCGGGCACAGCATGGACGGTGTATCCAGACATGGGACGCACAAAAAGCGCCGTAGCGCTAACTCCTTATACCCAGGCGACTGGCAATGCAGAGTTAAAGTATAACTTCACCACGCCTAAGGGCGTGACGACGGTGCGTGTACACGTGGCCGTGAAGTCCACGCTCGACTTCCTGGGACGCGGTGGCCACGAGTATGAAGTCAGCATGGACGGCGGCACTCCGCAGGTGGTGAACTTCAACGCTCGCCTCAACGAGGCGCCCGAGAACATCCATTCGGTGTACTACCCCACCGTGGCTCGCCGCGTGGTGGAGAACATCGTCACGCTCAACCTGCCCGAGCAAACCGACGTGCACACGCTGACGCTGCACCCACGCACGCCGGGCATCGTCTTCGAGAAAATAGTCATCGACTTCGGCGGCTACAAACCACAGTATCTCTTCGGTCGAGAGAGCGAGAGGAAGGGGAAATAGAGACTCGCGCAAGCGCGAAGTTGAAAGTTGAAAGTTGAAAGTTTAAAATTGAAAGAGAGGGGACTAAAAGAACATCTCTGTCATGCGCAAATACACCTTATTATATATAGCATTCTCATTTCTCGCGCCGATGGTCCATGCCGCCGTGCGGCTGCCGCGTCTGTTCTCCGACGGCATGGTGCTGCAGCGCAACAAGCCGCTGACCATCTGGGGATGGGCCGAAGCTGGCGAGGAAGTCAGCCTGCAAATAGGCAAGGCTTGCGCCACAGCCACGGCCGACAGCGACGGACGCTGGCGTGCCATGCTGCCGCCACAGAAGGCCGGCGGTCCGCTGACGCTAACAGCATCATCTGCCACTGGTAGCGTCACCGTGGGCGACGTGTGGATTGGCGACGTGTGGCTGTGCAGCGGACAGTCGAACATAGACACAAACATCGAACGCGTCTATCCGCAATATCCACAGGAAATAGATGCCGACTCGACGGGCCGCGTGCGGCTGTTTCGCGTAGAGAACGAGGCCGCACTCGACGGGCCGCACAGCGATGTGCGCAGCGAGGGCTGGCGCACGCTGTCGAAGGCCAACGCCTGGCGCTTCACGGCCATAGGATATTTTCTGGGCAAGCGCATGGCGGCCGCCACAGGCGTGGTGCAGGGCATCGTGCAAAGCAGCTGGGGCGGCACACCCATCGAGGCATGGCTGCCCGCCGACACGATGGCTATCATCGATCCGCGTGGGATGGTGCAGAGCCCGCTCTATGCCGATGCCGAGCTGTCGCAGCTGGCACAACACCTGAACGCCCGCACCGCAGCACGATGGGACGAGCTGCTGCAGCAGAGCGACCCGGGCATCGCAGGCGGCTGGGCGACAGAGAGCTACGACGACAGCGCGTGGCCCCAGGCCGAGCAGTGGGCACTGCCCGTGCCGCGATGGGGCTTCTGCGGCACATACTGGGTGCGACAGGACATCCACGTCGACGCCCTCCACGCCGGACAAGCCTGCCGCTTGGAGGTGGGAACGCTCATCGATGCCGACTACACCTACATCAACGGCCAGCAGGTTGGCCACACAGGATATCAGTATCCCCCACGCCGCTACACCGTGCCAACCGGACTGCTGCACGAGGGCCGCAACGTGCTGACGGTGCGCTTCGTCAACAGGGGTAGCTGCCCCGCCTTTGTGCAGGGCAAACCCTACCGCATCACCTTTGACGACGGCACACAGATACCACTCTCATCGCAATGGCGTGTGCACGACGGCACGCAGATGCCACAGCAGCCGTCATTCCCCACTGGGCAGCAGAACATGGCCGTGGCAGAGTGGAACGGCATGCTGGCACCTCTGGCACCGATGACGATGGCAGGCGTGGTGTGGTATCAGGGAGAGTCCAACACCGGCAAGGCAGAACTCTATGAGCGCCAACTGACGGCGCTGATGCGCTCGTGGCGCACATTGTTTGAGCAGCCCGAGCTACCATTTGCCGTGGTGCAGCTGGCCAACTTCATGCAGCCCAGCGCCATGCCGCAGGAGAGCGGTTGGGCACGCCTGCGCGAGAGCCAGCGCCGTGCAACGCATGCCGACGAACGTGCTGGGTTAGTGGTGGCGTTAGACCTTGGCGAGGCCAATGACATACACCCGTTGCGCAAGAAGGAGGTGGCCGAGCGCGCCGCACTGGTCTTCGACAAGCTGGTGTTTGGCAAGAAGAACATACAGCTCTCCCCTGCCCCGCTCAGCGCCGCACGCTGTGGCGAAGATGTCACCGTGACCTTCGACCAACCACTCTGCGATGGCGCTGTCGGCGGCTTCGAGCTGTGTGGCGACGACGGTAAGTTCCATAACGTGGAAGCCACGGCCAAGGGCAACAGCGTGACGCTGCATGGCAGCGGCAACCGCGTGCGCTACGCATGGAAGGACAACCCCGTGGAAGCCAACCTGCGCGGAACAAAGAGCAACCTGCCAGCAACATCATTTGAAATAAAAACACAATAATCATCATGCGCAAAGTCTTTCTTGGATTACTGCTCACGGCGCTGACGTGCCAGGCCCAGCAGATACATAATCCAATGCTGTGGGCCGACGTGCCCGACCCCGATGTCATCCGCGTGGGCGACACATTCTATATGGTCTCGACGACCATGCACCTCATGCCAGGAGCACCGGTGATGAAGTCACGTGACCTCAAAAACTGGCAGACCGTGGGCTACGTCTTCGACCGCCTCACCGACTCGCCGAAATACGACCTCAGCGAGGGCACCGTCTATGGCCGCGGACAATGGGCCACGTCGCTCAAGTATCACAAGGGCAGGTTCTATGCCCTCTTCGCCCCCAACGAGGGCGGCCCGATGGGGCAGACATATATCTGCACGGCCGAGCGCGCCGAGGGGCCGTGGACCATACACTCGCGCATGCGCCACTTCCACGACGCCACGCTGTTCTTCGACGACGATGACCGCGTGTATGTCTTCTACGGCACAGGCGAGATGGTGGAGTTGAAGGCCGACCTGAGCGATGTCATCGAGGGCAGCCACAGACAGCTCTGCGAGCGTGAGGCCGACGAACGCGGACTGCTCGAGGGCAGCCGTGTCATCAAGCACAACGGCCACTACTACCTGCTGATGATCAGCCACGTGTATGCACCAGGGCGCCATCGCCGCGAGGTGTGCTATCGCGCTGACAACATCCAAGGGCCGTATGAGAAGGCCGTGATACTGGAGAGCGACTTCGGCGGCTTTCCCTATGTGGGGCAAGGCACCATCGTGGATACGGAGGAAGGCGACTGGTATGGCATCATCTTCCAGGACCGCGGTGGCGTGGGCCGTGTGCTGACGCTGTCGCCAGTGCGATGGATTGACGGATGGCCGATGATAGGCGATGAGCAGGGCCGCGTGCCTGACACTATGCGTCCCTACCGCAGCGGAGAACCCGAGACAGCCATCGTGTGCAACGACGACTTCGGCGCTGCCAACCTCGGCCTGCACTGGCAGTGGAACCACAATCCCGTGGACGAAGCCTGGTCGCTGACCCAGCGCCCAGGATATCTGCGGCTGCAGACATGCCGCGTGGTGCCTAACCTCTATCTGGCACCCAACACGCTGACACAGCGCATGGAGGGCCCGACATGCAGCGGAGTAGTGAGCATCGACATCACACACATGCGCGACGGAGACCGCACTGGTCTGGCAGCCTTCAACGGCGACTCGGGCGTGCTGACTATCAAGAAGAACGGTCGCAAGCTGACATTGGAGATGAGCGAGCAGGCTGTGAGCCTCACAGATCGCGACAAGGCTGTGACGGACGTCCGCGAACAGGTAGTCGAAGCCGTAGAACTACCCACCAAAACGAAGGTCGTGCACCTGAGGCTTGACGGCGACTTCCGTCCGGGCAAGAACGACGTCGCCAACTTCTATTATAGTCTCGACGGGCAAGAGTGGACACAGATAGGTACGAAAGACTACCGCATGACCTTCGACTACCGCCGCTTCTTCATGGGCAGCAAGTTCGCCATCTTCTGCTATGCCACCAAACGCACTGGCGGATATGTGGACGTAGATGCATTTGATTACAAAATAACAAAATAACACATTAACACATCATCACATCGTGAAACAGCTTCTCTCTATCATCATGCTCACTCTTGCTGCATCAGCCTTTGCTGCCAAGGCAGACAAGTCTGTCAGCATCAACGTCGGCGGCCAGAGCCGACAATACTGGCTCTATGTACCGAGCAACGCCAAAAGCAACTGCCCACTCGTGGTGTCGCTGCACGGCGCAAGCGGCCACAGCACAGACCGCAGCCCATTCCGCACCGACGTGGCTGACCGTGCCGGATGCATCGTGGTCTATCCACAGGGCAACGAGATATACTTCCCCGTCTTCGGAGGCACAGTGACTGGATGGGACGCATCAGGCGAGGTGAATGCCGACGTGGACTTCATCAAGGCCATCATCGAGGACGTGGCAGCGAAATACACCATCGATCGCAAGCGCATCTACTGCTGCGGATTCTCCAACGGAGGCATGATGACATACGCCATGTCCAATGCCTGCAGCGATGTCTTCGCAGCCTTCGCAGCCATCAGCGGATTCCCGCTCAACGAGTTCCACTTCCGCCACACGGGAGCCAGGCCGGTGCCCTTCCTGCACATACACGGCAAGCGCGATGACTTCGTGAGATATGCCCTCATGCCCGTCATCGTTGACGAGATGGTGGCACGCCTCGGTGCAAACCCCATACCACAGAAGACCACCGTCAACGGCAAATACGACAAGAGCATCTATGAAGCCACCGACGGCAGTTTCCCATACACTTACTACGAAATCGACAACATGGGCCACAACGACTTCACGTCAGACATCGAAACAGGCAGTTCGGCACAGGTGATGTGGAACTTCTTCAAGCAATACACCCTCGACACGCCATGCGACACCACGCTGAAATGGCTGCCGCACATCGAGACAGAGGGCTATGAAGCTAAGAACCACGGTTGGACGATTGGCAGCGGAACCACACTGCTACGCTTCGGTGTGGAACAGAACACCAGCGGCAAACAGAACGTCTATCGCTCGCTGCAGCTCACGACGGGAAAGTACAAGCTGTGCTTCCACGCCGACGGCGATGCAGGAAAGACACTCACCGTGAAACTGCAAAAGCTCACGGGCCGCAAGAACTATGTGCTCAACACCACCGTCAGCGCTAACACTGACGCAAGCCTCAACTTCGAAGTCAGCGACGGATGGGGCGAATACAAGCTCACCATCCTGCGGCCGGCAGCTACTGACCAGATTACCATCACCCGACTGGGCATATACAGCCTCTCCGACGAGGAAATGACTTATATCCACGAGGTGGACGAGGACGACAACACACGCGGCATGGCAGGCATATATTCCCTTGCCGGATGCAAGGCCACACACCCCATGCAAGGCATATACATCAAGAACAACAGGAAATACTACGTCAATAACCTCTAATATCCGCAGACATGAAACGGCTTCCAGCACTGCTAATACTTGCAGCCATCACATACACGTCATCCACTGTCCACGCACAACAGCCAGCAAAGCCGTCACCAGCCGAGTTGACGGCGGCAGCACACTACCGCAACCCCATCGTGCAGACGTGCTACACCACCGACCCCGCACCACTCAACGTGGGTGACTCGGTGCTGTATGTCTTCACTGGCCACGACGAGGAGCGCGCAGACTTCTTCTGGATGCAGGAGTGGCGCGTCTACAGTACCCGTGACATGGTCAACTGGACAGACCACGGTTCACCACTCGCCATAGAGAGTTTCGCCTGGGCCGACGACCGCGCGTGGGCAGCACAGGCCATCGAGCGAGGCGGCAAATTCTACTGGTACATCTGCGTACATTCCAAGCTCAGCGGCGGCATGGCCATCGGTGTGGCCGTGGCCGACCGTCCCGAAGGACCGTGGCGCGATGCACTGGGCCGACCGTTGTATGACAATGGTTCGTGGGACCATATTGACCCGACAGTGTGGATTGACGAACAGGGCCAGGCATGGCTGGCATGGGGCAATCCACGCGTGCATGTCCTACAGCTTGAGGAGGACATGATTCATGCCAAGGGCGACGTGCAACTTGTGGAGATGACCGAGGAAGGATTCGGTTCGCCACTCATGCGTCAACGTGAGAAAGGCAAGCAGTATCGTGACAGCTACGTCGAAGGACCCTGGCTGATGCAGGCCCCACAAGGTGCTCCCACCGGCACATGGTTTCTGCTCTATGCCGCTGGCGGTGTGCCCGAGCACATCAGCTACAGCTCCGCACCATCGCCCCTCGGCCCCTGGCACTACGAAGGCGAGATTATGCCACTCGGTGGCACGGACTCCTTCACCAACCACTGTGGCGTAGCAACCTTTAAGGGGCACAACTATTTCTTCTACCACACTGGCCATCTGCCTGGCGGAGGTGGTTTTGGGCGCAGCACAGCGGTAGAGGAGTTCAGCTACACCGCCGACGGACGCTTCCCCACCATACTACCTACGCGCGAAGGCGTGCAGCCCATTGCCACCTTCTCGCCATATCGACACATTCCAGCCGCAACAATGGCCTACAGCTATGGACTGAAGACCAAGCAATATCGCCCCGCCACAGGCATTCCTCAGAAAGAACTTTCAACTTATATCACCGAAACACACGACGGCGACTGGCTGCGAATTGACAACGTCGCCTTCGGACAGTTCGGGGCACGCGAGTTTACCGTCAGCGCAGCATCAGGCTTACGCGGAGGGCGCATAGAGCTACATGTCGACAGCCTGCACGGACGACATCTGGGCACCTTGGAGATAGGTGCCACCAACGGCTGGGAACAGTTCCAGACATTCTCAACATTCCTGCCACGCATCGCCACGGGCGTGCATGACCTCTACCTCGTCTTCCGCGGCCGCAAGGGGCCGGAGCTCTTCAACTTCGAATGGTGGCAGATGGGCTGCGACCCGGATATTAACATGCCCATACTGCAGACACACTACACGGCCGACCCTGCTCCACTGGTCATTGGAGACACGGTGTTTCTCTACGTTGGCCACGACAGCCATCCCGACGAGATACGTGATGCAAGCGAGCGCCACAGCGCTGGCTTCTTCATGTACGACTGGCTGCTCTACACCTCCACCGACCTCGTCAACTGGACCGACTACGGCCCCGTGGCATCGCTCAACGACTTCGCATGGCACACACGCGACAACGGAGCATGGGCAATGCAGGCTGTGCAGCGTGACGGCAAGTACTACATCTATGCCCCGCTCCACGGCCACGGCATCGGAGTGCTCGTGGCCGACTCGCCCTACGGTCCCTTCCACGACCCGATAGGCAAGCCCCTCGTGTGGCAGCAGGAGCATTGGGAGGACATCGACCCCACCGTCTTCATTGACAAGAACGGTCAGGCATGGATGTATTGGGGCAACCCGAACACCTACTACGTCCGCCTCGGACGAGACATGATCAGCACCGAGGGCGACATCGTCAAGCTCAACTACCACATCGACCACTATCAGGAAGGCCCCTGGCTCTATGAGCGCAGCGGACACTGGTATCTGGCCTACGCATCCACATGCTGCCCCGAGGGACTGGGCTACGCGATGGCCGACGCACCCACAGGCCCGTGGACAGCAAAGGGCTATATCATGGCTCCAACGCCGCGGGATCGCGGCAACCATCCCGGCATCATGGACTTCAAGGGCCGCAGCTATGTCTTCGGGCAGAACTACGACCTGCTGCACCACGAGACACGCCAGCACTTCGAGCGCCGCAGCGTGAGCCTCGCCGAGATGCACTACAATGCCGACGGAACCATACAGGAGGTGCCATATTGGCTCGACCTTAGACTGCCCACACCCGTCGCCACACTCAACCCCTACCGCCGCGTCGAAGCCGAGACAATGGCTTGGGGCTACGGACTGAGGAGCATGAAGACATCATCGCTCGTCTATCTCTACGACCTCGATGAGGGCGAATACATCCGCCTGCGGGCAGTGGACTTCGACAAAAAGGCACCACGTACGTTCCGCCTCACGGCCGCTGCCGCAGAAGGCGCATCAGCAACTATCAGCATCCATCTTGATGCACCCGGCGGACCACTGCTCGGCACAGTGGAAGTGACATCAACGGGCAGCGTGGACAACTACGTCCGCTTCGCATCAAACCTCAAATCCAAACAAGCAACAGGTATACACGACCTATATTTCTGCATTGACCGCACCCAAGGCGATGTCCGCCTCGACTGGTGGCAATTTGTGAAATAGGCATTGTCTACACGGTTGCCTACATGCCTACATGGTTGCCTACATGGTTATATCACCCTGATATATCCAATTTTAATGGCATCACATGTAGGCATGTAGGTTTTTTTTGTGATTTTTCTTGCATATCTCTGAAATCTTGTCGTTATTTGCATTCTGTATTGTGGAAAACCATAACAATAACTAAGATGAAGAGGTTGTTTTTATTATTTTTTGCTTTTACTGCAGCCGTCTGCTTGAACGCTCATGCTAAGGCTGAGGAAAGCCCCCTCACGACCTCCCCCAAGGGGGAGGAGGTCCTTGGCAAGCCAGTGACATGGGACAGGCTGAGCCTGATTATCGATGGACACCGCGTATGTCCAGTGATGGGCGAGATACACTATTCGCGCATCCCTGCCGACGAGTGGCAGCAGGAGGTGAAGAAGATGAAGGACGGCGGCGTGACCATCATAGCCACATACGTTTTCTGGAACCACATCGAGGAGCAGGAGGGCATCTTCCGTTGGGACGGCCAGCGCAACCTGCGCCGTTTCCTTGAGGTGTGCCAACAGGAGGCAATGCCCGTGGTTCTGCGTATGGGACCGTTCTGCCACGGCGAGGTGCGCAATGGCGGCATCCCCGACTGGGCTTTTGAAAAGGGTTGCCGTCTACGTGAAGAAAACAAAGTGTTTCTTGGTATGGCCGAGCGTCTCTATAGCCAAATCTTCACACAGGTGCAGGGCCTGCAGTGGAAAGACGGTGGTCCGGTCATCGCCGCACAGTTTGACAACGAATATCGTGGCCGTGGAGAGTATCTGATGGCATTGAAGAGGATTGCCACGCAGATTGGCTTTGACCTGCCGTTCTACACACGCACCGGCTGGCCGGAACTGAGCACGCCAGTGCCTTTCGGCGAGATGCTGCCGCTCTACGGCGACTATGCCGACGGCTTCTGGGACAAGGATGTAAGCGAGGGCTGCGGCAGCTACTACAAGGCTTTCAACTTCAAAGCCTTCCGTAGCTCTACTGCTATAGGAACAGACATGCTCACATACTCCAATGACTCAACTCTCAACTCTCAACTCTCAACTCTCAACCTTCAATACCCCTATTTCACCTGCGAGCTGGGTGGGGGCATGGCCACAGCCTACCACCGTCGACCATACGTCTATGCTGAGGATGCCTACTCGATGGCGCTTGTCAAGCTGGGCAGCGGCTCCAACCTCTTGGGATACTACATGTATCACGGCGGAACCAACCCAGAAGGCGCGCTTCACACGCTGAACGAATGCCAGACATCACCCGGCACGGCTAATAACGACCTGCCAGTGTGCACCTACGACTTTCAGGCGCCGCTCGGCGAGTTCGGCCAGACATATCCGCAGTACTACATGCTGCGTCCGCTGCATCTATTCATGCAGGACTGGGGCGAGGAGCTGGCAACTATGGAGCCGACATTCCCCGCCCCGCAGGACCTGAAGCAGGGTGAGGACACCGGGCTGCGATGGTGCTATCGCAGCCAGTCCCTCCCCCTTGGGGGAGGCCAGGAGGGGGCTTTTATCTTCATCAACAACTATGAACGTCTGCAGGTGCTCTCAGCCAAGAAAGGCGTGCAACTACAAGCCTGCGGCGTGACCCTGCCTCGTATGACCATTCCCAGCGGCTGCATGGCAATATTCCCCGTCAATATCGACGGCATACGCTATGCTACAGCACAGCTCGTGGCGCGTCGCCAAGGCAAGATATACATGATGCAGATACCTGGTATACCCACTACCATCTGCATGGCTACCGGCAAGACGCTCAAGCAAGTCAAGCCACGCGGCACAGAGCGGCCAGTATGCGGCAACATATATCTGATTACACAGCAGGAGGCAGAAAAACTCTTTTTAGAGGGAAATAATTGTCAATTCACAATTCACAATTGTCAATTTAATAAAGTGAAGGAGGCCGGACCACTGCGCAGCATCACCAAAGGACGCGCCAAGGTGGCCGAAGCCCCATCCGAAACCGACTGGGAGCAGGCAGCCGTATATCGCATTGAGCTGCCGCGTGAATTGGTTAATGGTCAATGTCTATTAAACATCACCTATCGTGGCGACTGCGCACGTCTATATGCTGACGGCAAACTCATTGCCGACAACTTCCAGTATGGTCGTCCCTTCCTATACGGTCTGTGGCGACTGCCCAAGGACTGCACACAGCTTGAACTGCGCATCCTGCCGCTGCAGGACAACATCCCCGTCTACCTGCCCCGCGAGGCCGACAAGACCCCTGGCGAGGAGATAAAACAAATCACGATTATTCCGAAATGTGAATTATGAAGAACTGTGAAATGCGTAAGCTCATTTTGACCTTTGTCCTTCTTCATGCAGCATGATTCACAGTAGCCATGGCCCAGATGGACAACATGCCTGTTGAGACAGGCCAATACGAACCCACATGGGAGAGCCTCGCGTCATGGGAATGTCGACATACAATAACGTTCACCCCATGTTGACTACATCAACGCCTCCTTCCGCTATCTGCGCGTACGCATCACCAATGGCATCCTCGGTGTGTGGGAGTGGCAGGTCAACTGAAAGTTGAAAATTGAAAGTTGAAAATTGAGAATTCACAATTCATAATTCATAATTCATAATGCACGCTGAACACATATATAGCTTCCTACGGCAGATAGCCATACACAACAACCGCGATTGGTTCCACGACCATCAGCCTGAATACAAACGAGCTCGTGCTACGTTTGAAGAACTCACAGGACAACTCATCCTCCGCATCGCCAACTTCGACGCCAGCGTAGCCTACCAGACCCCAAAGTCCTGTATCTACCGTTTCGCACGCGACATCCGCTTCTCCAACGACAAATCGCCCTATAAGCGCCATTTTGGAGCGTTCGTATGCAGCCACGGTCGTAAGAGCTATCGCGGAGGCTACTACCTTCACCTTGAACCCGGAAACACACTTGTAGCTGGAGGCTCATGGTGCCCGCCACCACCAATGCTGAAGCATATCCGTGAGACAATCATCACGGACATTGATGACTTTCGCAATATCGTCGAAGCGCCTGTCTTCAAGGCCCTATATCCCGTTATCGGAGAAGACCCCGTGAAGACCTTGCCTAAAGGATGTCCCAAGGATTTCGCCTATCCGGAGTATATCAGGCCGCGACTCTATACCGTCTGGCATCCGCTGCCCGACGACTTCCTCTCTCAAACAGATGCCATGGATCAGTTGGAAGCCATGTTCCGAACCATGTCTCCATTCAACCGTTTTCTCAATGACATCTTTGATGATTATTGTGAATGACACATAAAAGACCTCAAATATGGAACGAAAACTGTTTTGCGAGATTTCGCCCTTCACCTATCGACTGTCGATGGAGAAGGAAATCATGAAGCGCCACGTGCAGGACTTACTGCATAAGACAAACTTCGCACGGAAGCGGACAGAGGAGTCACTGCCTGTGGTGGTCTATCGCCACAACTCGTTAATCCGCCGGCGGCTGGGCAACGTCAACATGCAGCTTCAGGAGAATAAAGCGACAAACCTCGCGTTGGCGGTGAAGCACATCGACGGGCTGGTGATTCGTCCGGGTGAGACATTCTCCGTATGGCGACTCATCGGTCGCACCACCAAGCGCAAGGGCTACAAGGAAGGTCTGACTATCGCCAAGGGCAAGCCCTCGCAGGGCATCGGCGGCGGCATGTGCCAGCTGTCGAACCTCATCCACTGGCTCGTGCTACACAGCGAGCTGACCATCACCGAGCATCACCACCACGACGGTCTCGACCTCTTCCCTGACTTCGGACGACAGATACCATTCGGCACAGGCACAAGCATCTCTTACAACTACATTGACTATCGCTTCCGCAACGACACACAAAACACCTATCAGCTTCGACTATGGACAGATGACGAATACCTGTGTGGCGAACTGCGAGCTAAGGAGCAGCAAACCCACACCTTCCATATCCATGCCGAGAACGAGTACTTCTCGCGAATGGATGGAGTAGTCTATCGCAACGGCGAGGTCTATCGCGACATTATCGACCGAGCGTCGGGACAACATCTCGACAGCCAACTCATACGCACCAACCATGCACGCGTGATGTACGAAATTGATAGTTCAAAGTTGAAAATTGAAAGTTGAAAGTTGAAAGCCATTCGTGAAATCATAAAATTGTGAAATTGTAAATTATGTAGGATTGTGAATTATGAATTGTGAATTATCAAAATTATTCCTTTTGCTGCTGATAGCCACAGGGCTAAGCGCACAAGCACAGACGTTTGTCTTCGACAATAACGTAAAGGCAGGTAAATACAACAGTGAAAACGTTATAGCTGTGCAGCCCGAAATGCGCTACGTCACCGACACCGCCTGGGGCTTTGACTTTATCGACTCGCCACGCGACCTGTCACGTCAGGAGCCTTTCTACTTCAGCGTGCGTGTGCCTGACGGCAACTATCGCGTGCGTCTGTGGATGGGCAGCAAGCGCCGTGCCTCAAGCACCACCGTGCGCGCCGAGAGCCGACGGCTCCTGGTGGAGAACATGACACTCAAGCGCGGTGAGGTGCGCGAGATGACGTTTGTGGTGAATAAGCATTCGCCACGCATCAGCGCCAACCGCGAGGTGCGCATCAAGGAGCGTGAGCGCACCAAGCTCAATTGGGACGACCGCCTAACTATAGAGGTCAACGGCGATGCTCCGGCACTGGCTGCTCTAAGCATAGAGACGGACACGGCGGCCGTGACAGTTTTCCTGTGCGGCAACTCCACAGTGGTGGATCAGGACTACGAACCTTGGGCCTCGTGGGGGCAGATGATTACACGCTGGTTTGGGCCTGAAGTGTGCTTCGCCAACTTTGCCGAAAGCGGTGAGACGGCGTCGACATTCATCGCCGCCGGACGGCTTGAGAAGGCGTTGTCGATGATGCATGCGGGCGACTATCTCATCGCAGAATTCGGCCACAATGACCAGAAACAGCGTATGCCCGGAGCTGGACCATACTACAACTTCGCCACAGCACTGAAGACTTTCGTGGACGAGACGCGAGCACGCGGTGCCACACCAATCTTTGCCACGCCCACACAGCGGCGCGCCTTCAAGGACGGACAGCTGCAGGAGACACATGGAGAGTATCCAGAAGCCATGCGGTGGGTGGCCCAGCGCGAGCAGGTGCCAGTGATAGAGCTGCATGAGATGACACGCACGCTGTTCGAGACGCTCGGCGAGGATGGTAGCAAGCGTGCTTTGGTACACTATCCTGCCGGCACATATCCCGGACAGACGCAAGACTTCAAGGACAACACACATTTCAATCCATACGGCGCATATCAGGTTGCAAAGTGCGTCATCGAGGGGATGAAACAGCTGCAATTGCCGCTGCTCAAGGCTCTACGTCCCGAGTACAAGGCCTATGATCCTGCCCGTCCCGACGATGCCGATGCCTTCCACTGGGTGGATGCGCCATTCTTCGAGGCTCAGAAACCAGATGGAAATTAAGGAGAGGTGAAAGTTGAAAATTCACAATTCATAATTCACAATTCACAATTGAAAGGTGGAAGGTGAGAATAAATGGTAAATTGTAAATCGTAAATGGCAAACGGCAAAGACCAACTGCTTGAGCGCATACGCCAGCACGAGCATCTCGACACCGCAGACCAACTGCGTCTGACGGTGTTGCTCAGCGTGCCGGCCATGCTGGCCCAAGTGTCCACCATACTGATGTTCTACATCGATGATGCTATGGTGGGCTCTCTGGGGGCGCAAGCATCGGCTTCTATCGGACTGGTTGCCACATCGCTGTGGTTGTTCTGGAGCATCATCTCATGCGTCAGCACGGGCTTTTCCGTTCAGGTGGCACATCGCATAGGGGCCAACGACTTCGAAGGTGCCCGCGCCGTGCTGAGGCAGAGCATACTCGTGGCGATGGTCATATCCGGCATCACAATGGCTGTAGGAGCTGCCATTGCCTTTCGCCTGCCATACTGGATAGGGGGCGACGAGACCATCTCTCCAGCAGCAGGTGAGTATTTCTTCATCTTTATGCTGGGTGCGCCGCTGGCCATGCTGAGTATGTTGATGAATGCCATGCTGCGCGCGACTGGCAACATGAAGATACCGTCTATTGCCAGCGTGCTGATGTGCGTGCTCGACGTGGCTTTCAACTTCATCGCCATCTTCCCCACACGCGACATCTGCATAGACCTTTCTCAATTCACAATTCTCAATTCTCAACTCTCAACTCTCAACTCTCAACTCTCAACTTTCAACTCTCCCTTCACCCTCACCATCCCCGGCATGGGGTTAGGTGTGACAGGTGCAGCCGTTGGCTCGCTGCTGGCCGAGGCCGTTGTTGCCGCATGGGTAACATGGTATGCCGTGAGCCAGAGCCGCGAGATACGCCTTGTGGGGCATGCAGGCAGTTTCCGCCCACAGCGCACAGTGATGGCCAAGGCAGGCGACATAGCCGGGCCGATATTGCTGCAGCGTGTACTGATGAATGCCGCACAAATCACCATCACCATCATTGTGGCACCGCTTGGTGCCATAGCCATAGCAGCCAATGTGCTGGGCATAACAGCCGAGAGCCTCTGTTATATGCCAGGCTACGGCATCGGCGAGGCGGCAACGACACTCGTAGGACAGAGCATAGGAGCAGGACGGCAACGGCTGACACAGCGCTTCGCATGGATGACGACCATGCTGGGCATCGCCGTGATGACGCTGATGGGTGCCATAATGTATATGGCCGCACCGCTGATGATGGCTACGCTGACACCCGATGCCGCCGTACGGGCACTGGGCACAGAGTGCCTGCGCATCGAGGCCTGGGCCGAACCGATGTTCGCGGCCAGCATCGTGGCCATGAGTGTCTTCGTGGGCGCTGGCGACACACGCAAACCAGCGATAATGAACCTCATCTCGATGTGGGCTGTGCGCGTCTCGCTTGCAGCACTGCTGGCACCACGCTACGGCCTGCAGGGTGTGTGGTTCGCTATGGCTGTGGAACTCACATTCCGCGGCCTCATATTCCTTGCACGGATGAAATGGGGCAACTGGAAGAAGGCAGCAAAATGAATCATAATAAAACAAATATAATATGAACCTTATCACAAACACGACATTTGGCGGCGAACGACCCCTGTTTGCCATACACGACACACGATTGGAGAACGTCATCATCGACGAAGGCGAGAGTGGCATCAAATGCTGCCACGACATAGAAGTGCATCACTGCCATTTTATCGGCAAATACCCTCTGTGGCATGTCGACCGCTCGATCATAACGGACTGCCACTTCGAGGTGGGAGCACGTTCAGCCATCTGGTATAGCAACGACATGACCATGCGCGACTGCATCATTGATGCACCCAAATTCTTCCGCGAGATGGACGGCCTCAACATTGAACGCGTCAAGCTCCTTGATGCCGACGAGACATTCTGGAAGGTCCACAACCTGCGTGTGCGCGATGTGGAGCTTCACGACGGCACATACCCGTTCATGTTCTGCGAGAACGTTGACGTGCAAGGACTTGTCAGCGACTCCAAGTACGTATTCCAGTACGTCCGCAACGCTGTCATACGCAACGCCCGCATCGTCACCAAGGACGCTTTCTGGGAGACGGAGAACGTCACCATCTACGACTCGCACCTCGACGGCGAGTACCTGGGTTGGCACTCCAAGAACCTGCGCCTCGTGCGCTGCCACATCGCCGGCGAACAGCCGCTGTGCTACATCGACGGACTAACGCTGGAAGATTGCAGTTTCGACCCAACATCCGACCGCGCCTTTGAGGACAGTCGGAACATCAACGCCACAATACGCGGTTCCATCACCGAAATCAAGAATCCCATCAGTGGACACATCTACGCAGAGCATGTGGAGCGTGTGACCATCGACGAACATATCAAGCAGCCAGCCAACTGCACCATTGAAAGTTGAAAGTTGAGACGCGGCTGCGCCGCAGTTTAATGTTTAAAGTTTAATGTTTAAAGAAAATTTGCCAAATCGTAAATAAATCGTAAATTGTAAATTGTCAAATTGTAAATTAAATGGGATTGTGAATTGAAAATTGAATCTATATGAAATATATCTTTGACGAAATCACAGAACGTCGCGGCACCAACTGTGTGAAGTGGGACGAGGCCAATGCTGGCGAGTTGCCACTGTGGGTTGCAGACATGGACTTCAAGACTGCACCATGTATCATCGAAGCCCTCCAACGGCGAATCTCACATGGAGTGTTTGGCTATGGGATAGTGCCTGAAAGTTTCTACGATGCCATCATACGATGGAACCGTCAGCGGCACGACTGGGTGCCGCAACGCCGCCACATGCTCTACACCAGCGGAGTGGTGCCGGCACTCTCGGCCATCATCAGCGGACTGACACAGAAAGGCGACGGCGTGATATTCATGACGCCGGCATACAATTGTTTCTTCTCCAGCGTGCACAACAACGAATGTCGCATGGTGCTCTTCCCGCTGACATGGGACATCACATCAGAGCGCTACACCATCGACTTCCAGGCTCTGGCTGACACCATTGCACGCGAACGCCCCAAGCTCTTCGTTCTATGCAATCCACACAACCCCACAGGACGCGTCTGGACCCGCGACGAGCTGTGGCAGATGGCCGACATATGTGCACGCAATCATGTTACTGTCCTCTCCGACGAGATACACTGTGAGTTCGTTGACCCGCAGTTGGGACGACAGTATCTGCCCTTCGCGCCAATAGCAGATGAGGTTGGTTGCCAGTGGGTTGTGGCCAATGCGCCCAACAAAGCCTTTAACATTGCTGGCCTGATGACAGCATACATCGTTTGTCCCGACGACACCATGCGGCAGCAGATAGACCGAGCCATCAACATCAACGAGGTGTGTGACATCAACGTCCTGGCACCAGTGGCACTCGAGGCAGCCTACACCGCCGAAGGAGCAGAGTGGCTCGACCAGCTCATCAGCTACATCTACGACGGTTATCGTCGCTTCCGCACTACGATGAAAGCCGCTCTCAACAACATACCCATAGCACATCTCGAAGGCACCTACCTCGCATGGATGGATGTCAGCCATATCGGCGACAGCCAAGAGATATGCCAACGCTTGCGGACAGAGCACCACGTGTGGATCAATCCAGGAGATATGTATGGGCAATCAGGCTTTGTGCGCATCAATCTTGCCACGCAGCACAAACGACTTGAAGAAGCAGCATCACGGATAATCAAAGGTCTGCAGCATTGATGTGCTCACCTATCATTTTCTCCATCCATATCATATCATACCATCTTCCAAACTTCTTACCACACTGGTGGAAGTGAGCCACCTGCTTATACCCTAACTTAGCATGGAAACTGACGCTGTCACGCGTCAGGTATTCATCTTCCTGCCGCGGATAAGCGATACAGGCATTCATGTTCAGAATGCCTTGTGAACGCAGACGTTCTTCCAGGGCATCGTGAAGCAAACGGCCGATGCCAAGTCTTTTCATGCTCACATCGACATAGATGGAAGTCTCTACGGCCCATTGGAAGGCATCTCTCTCCTTGAAGACACCTGCATAAGCATAGCCTACGACCCGTCCATTATCTTCTGCGACGAGCCAAGGATAGCGACTCTGCACCTTGCTTATTCGCCTGAGAAACTCTTCCTCAGACGGTACATTATATTCGAATGTCACAGCCGTATGCTCGACGTAGGGAGCATATATGGCAAGCATGGACTTTGCATCTGCGGCTGATGCGTCACGTATTATCATAAGTTTACAATTTGACCCTTGTAGATGATACTTATTAATCGTTAATGTGCTCGAAATGTTCGTAATACTGTATAGACAGTTGCTTGTAGTATTCCACGGTGGCGGCACTTGACGTATCGGCACGCATAATCTCATAGTAGTAGTGCGACAGTCCCGGCTCAACGCCCGTCTTGGTATGAATGTAAATATAGAGGCTGTCACCTATTACACTGCGCACCACAGACTCTTCCTGCGCCGCATAGAACATGCCGTAGGTCTTCACCTGAATCTCAGTCATCAGCCTATCAAACTGCAGGTTGACGATGTCACCCCAGTAGCCGTAGTCGCTGGTCTGGTGCTTGTAGCGTCCAAAGAATGCACGCTCCGTCGCTGTCTCTACTGCGTAGCTGATGACAGGCTTCAGCTCTGTGCTGTCCCATCCTACCACAATGGTAGTGCGCGCCAGATCCTTCAGGTCATAGGGTCGGCAGTTGTCGGTGATGCACTTTCGTGTAGCACTTTCACGCGTCTTGTAGTTGATGTCCGTCACACAGCCATTGAAGCGTTCAGCCACTTCTCTGGCAAAGGCATCGGTTTGCGGTCCGTATACGAGTGCATCGGCCAGTGCCGCAGACATCTCTTGCTCAAACTGCTCCTCTTCGTCAATGTAAACGTCATTGTCAGAGCACGATGTCAGCAATCCTATGCCACACCACAGTATGGCGACAAGTGTTAATTGATAAATGCCTTTCTCTTTCATGCGCTTTATTCTTCTTTCTCACCTCCCTTATCCCTCAATTTCTTCTGTTCCCTCTCAAACTGTTCTAAGAAATGGATCTCAACTGGTGTTAATTCATTCTTCGTTCGCTCCCTCTACCTTTCTTTTACCTTCTGTTTGAACTGTTGCAAAAGACGCAACGGTTGCCTCCGGCTGTAGTTCTCCCTCTTCAAACACATTCTTGATGTGCCTTGAGATGGTCGATTTGTTGCGCTGAAATAGCTCTGCCATCTGGTCAAGGCTGAGCCACACCGTTTCGTCTTGCAGCCTCACCTCAATGCGCGACTCCCCGTCAGGCGTCTGATAGAGCAATATTTGTCCTTTGTCTTCTTTCATATCGTTTCTGCTTTCTTCTGCCCCCCCTCTTTTCGAGTTAACCATTAAGTGTATTATAGTTACCCACTAACTCATGAGAGTTAACCAGTAACTCTGTATCATTTAAAAAGGAATGTATTTATTAACCACATTTATAAAGTCTGCTTTCCTTTTGTTGAAATGAATGAAATCTTGTTGCACATCATAGTGGTCGCAAAGTTCCACATATAATTCATCCAATTTAGATTCGTCGGTAATATCCGCCGCTTGTTTGACTACATTTAAGAAAACTTAAAAGGCAATACCCTTTTATTCTCCAATGCCCATGCTGCACCCATTTCATTCTGGCACACTTCACTCTTTTTATAGTTCTCAGAAATAAAGCAAATAAAATAATCGCAATTTTTCATATTATCTACAATTATATCTCTAAAGTCATCTCCTGTACGGATAGTCGTATGGTCTAATGTACAGAATATATCTTGAGTGGAAAAACGGCAACCCAACATTAAAATTTCTTTTATGAAAGCTTTAACAATTGAAGCATCATCAGACGCATGACTAATAAATACCTTACGATTGACTCTTGCACTTAGCGATTTATTTGAATACAAAGAGTCTATGACCTTAATAGCAGTCCTTAGATCTCCAAAAGAATATGCATTTATAAAATCTTTATAAACTATTTGGCCATACGGTCCAATCGGAATAGATTGCCTATTAACAATAGTTAGTGTCGCATTCAGCAGAATATCAGCAATTGTGGGGTGATCATCTTTGATAATAGGGAATATTTGGTTGGAGAGTTCTACAAGTTGTCTCGTCCGTGGCCCTATCTCTGTATTATAGTTTATGGAGATTCCTTTCAGCAAAGTTTTTGCCGAATCTATCAGATTACGAAGTTGGCTGTGATTTTGTTCCATCTTTATACTTGCTTTTATATTGATTATTGTTCTAATCGAAAGCCCTCGTCTATGGCTATAATCTTCTGTAATTCTTCTTTCGTCATATTTCGTTTGCAAAAATTAAAAAGAAAATAATTAAACTATTCTTCATTCAGAGTTGCTATACCTTTAATAATACCATACAACTCCGTTGCAGGTTCTGAATCGTATTGGAATTCAGAATTCTTCATATCGGAATAGATTTGTTTTGCCCTTTCATATGCCTCAGGATACCTGTCTCTATTTTCTTCCAAAAATATTAAAGCTTCTTGGATGAACTCTTTGTTAGGGCTATATGTGTTATGATGCTCTGATATGGATAATGCTTGCCTATGTATATTTCTTATCCTTTCCAGTTCACTATTATAGTTTACAGCATAACCACAAGCCAATGTTGTTATCAAAACGAATGCTGCATACAATAATCGGTTTGACTTGAATCTTTCTGATGCAAAATAGCTTAATATACTACAAATGGAAGAAAGTAATCCTATCAATACATAAAACCCCATAACTTGCAATCATTTAATTAACACATCCCTTTTAAAATCTCCAATAGTTCTTGAACATCTACAGTATCATCTATCCTGTTATGTTCAAACACCATAAAGTATTTATAGCCAATCCCTGCATCAGCTTCCCATTTCAGGCCTAAATCTAATTTATTCTTGCTATCAGAATTATCCCTGTCATCACCTTTTGTCTCAATAACAACAATCGTCCCATTATTCATTTTCACAATGAAGTCAGGATAATGGTTGATATAGCCATTGATACAGAAGCCGTTTTTACCCGTAGGGTTTCTGTGCCACCATTCCACATTAGGAAGATTTGCGACTTTATTGATGACAGTATATTCGAAAGTATTTATCTTTCCGTCTTCACGCTCATACAATCCTTTAGCCATGTGTGACTCTTTTACAACTGGCATAGATACAGGAAAGACGTATTTGGGCACACAATTTATTCTTTGCATTTTCCTTCTTTGATTGAACCACTCTTTGCGATATTCAAACAGGAATCCTTCTATTCTATCCTTGACAATCTCCACTGCCATTTCTTTATGAGCAATGATATCTGAAATCTGAATGTCTGAATAGTCTTTGAAAATAGACAATAGATAGTTGGTGATCTGACTATCTGCTATAAAGTCATACCTTATCTGCTTAGCAATATATTTTGCAATCTGTGCTTTTTGATGTTCTGCTGCAAGACTTGAAATCTGCTGATTAAAATAGTTGATTTCATCAGCATTCAACTCTTTGTGCTTAGGGGTAGTATCGCTTCCGTCAACATCTATCTGTACACCCTTAATATCTGTCCAGACAAAACTAATATCTCTACTTTGTTTGTCCAGCTCGAAGCCTTCACTTAATGCATCTTTTGTAACAAGCACTTCTTTATCTTCTTGGAAGAAAGTATTGTCGTATTTCACAGGCATCACGAATTGCGGAAGAGCCAATTCTTTTGCAGATGCGAAACATTCACTTATCGTTGATGTATTCATTTCGGGTATGTTTGGTGTATCATTGTTTTCATTGATTGCAGTTTCATACTTCTCGCCTTCTGACTCAGCATTCTCTTCAATCTCCTTTATTGCATCAGAAACCGATGACTGATTGACAGGATCATCAAATGAGACAGTTTCATTTTCTAAAATCAAATCATCTGTATGCTCATCGAACAACGATGGCTCTTTAGGCCGTGCAATAGCTGCTGCCATTTGCTTCTCAGAAGCAACTCTGTAATCTCGTTTTCCAAATCCGGCTTTATTCAATCCATCAACTATGTTATCTACAGTTTCCAAAAAATAGGAAGATGATGTTAATACGTAAGATAGATTCAGTAGTCTTGTTTGATGCTGTTTGGTGTAAGGTTGGCGTAAAATACGGCCAAGTATCTGTTCTACATCTATCCGTGAAGTCTTATTAGCCAACGATGCCAATATGTATGCGAAAGGACAATCCCAACCTTCTTTCAAGGCATTGACTGTAATGATGAAACGAACAGGGCAGTCTCTGTCCATCAAATTGATATTCTTTATTTCGTCAACATTAGCCGTCTTTATCTTGATTTGATTCTCTGGAATATTCCAACTCAGAAGTTTCTTTTTAATTTGCTCAAATGTGATGCTATCGTCCTTCGATTTTGGCTGAGCTTGTAGCAAAACAATGGGACGGATGTATTTGCCCCCTTTCTTCTCCTCCTCAACGGCTTTCTTCTCCAGATTCTCCTGCAACTTAACTGCAGAAAATAGCACTTCTGTTGCAGAATTAAGATTATAGACGATAACAGGCAATTTTACCATGTTAGCCTTTTTCAATCTTGCAGCGTTTACGAAGCTAATCACATTACTCTTGTCTCTTGGCGTGGCTGTCAAATCAAGAATAAACCTAGGGTGTAAACTGTTCAGCATATCCAGACGCAGATTACTTTCGAAGTTGTGGCTTTCGTCAATGATGGCAACAGGACGCAAATGGTAGATTAAGTTCATTAATGAATACTCGTCTGCACCTTTCACCTTGCTGATGGATTGGTAGTATTGCTTGATGATCTCAGATAGATTCTCATTCTCACGATACGATTTACGATCATTGCCTGTATTCGTGGCAAATGAATCAACACTGAGCACAAGAATTGTTAGATTCTCGCGTAAATCATTCATCGACATTCCTTTGCCCATCAGTGCAGACTCCTTACTGATGACATTCACACGACTATTAAAGAGGCTATCAATTTTCTGCCGATAAGGGTGGCTTGGATTGGACAAGTTCTGATAGGTTTGCTTTAATATCGTATCTGAAGGTACAAACCAAGTCACAACTTTGGTTAATTCCTCTGGCATATTGTCAAAGATAGTTCTTAGTGCATTGCAGGCAATGAATGTCTTTCCACCTGCCGTTGGCACTTTGATGGTTACATTTGGCACATTCTTGATACTGTTGTCATACGGACGGATAATCTTGTTCTCTGGTGATGACAACGAAATGCCCCTATCTTCCCAAAACTCTTGATATGATTTTCTCAAGTCTTGGTATTTTTCCAGATAACCGAAATATGAATTCAGTTCGTCTAATACTTCCTTTTGATAGTCCTTTAGTTCCATAATTTAGAATCTTCTTATGTCTCTTGGAATCTTTTTAAATATGATATTTAGATTTGCCCTTGTCTGCTCATCTATAGTGCAGGTGTCTGCATAGATGATATATTGTTCGGCTTTTTCTGTAACGATGCTTAGATCTTCCAAACTCAGATTGGTCAATCTGTCCTTTTCGTAATAGAAATAGTAACTAGTTCCGTTCAAAGTATCCAGCAAATACGAACCATTCTCACGCATCCTTGTTAGAGGTTGTTTTGTCTCTGTATAGTAAATATAGTTACGAATCTTATCTTCTCCAACTTCTTCATTTAGGTTGTTGTCTTCTTTAAAGAGAGGCTTACCCAATTCGTAATAATCGAAACAGCCGCCTAAACCTTTTACAAAACCATCAGAAACTCTTGAAGCAATTACCTTGATACAGTTGTCTTGCAGTTTGGGCTTGCTGATTTCGGCATAGTTCTCTTGCTCTTTTTCTATTACGGCTTCTGCTTCTTTCAAAAATGTTTCAGCCTTTGTCAGATTCTTAACCGTCAGTTTCTTGTTGTAGATTTCTTCTTCATGCTTCATTGTGGCCTTATAGCCAGTGATGGCTTTCTTTACGCGATAAGCAGTTGTTGTGTCTGCATAGTCCATCAGTTCAACCAAAATAAACTTTCGATGGCTATGCTTTTTTTTATTCGCAAGTAAAACGGCATGCGCTGTAGTCCCGCTTCCTGCGAAACAATCAAGAATGATACTATTGTCGTTAGTTGCTATTTCCAAAATTCGTTCTATTAAACGGGTTGGCTTGGGAGTGTCAAACTTCTTTGCATTGTCAAATATTTCTTTCAATTCTGCTGTTGCTTCAACATTTGTTCCAACATCTTCATATTTCCATAGTGTTGACACGACCTTTCCTTTGGTAATGTCGAGATATGTTTTAGACTGGATGCTTCCTTCGCCATTTGCCAAAAAGAAATATTTGGGCCAAGGCTTATTTGCATATCGTTTCATAAATAATTCTGCGGATAACTCTAATGGCTCTTTAAGCATTAATGCAAACACATCATCTTCAACATCACTCCCACAGATGTCTTGCCGAATCACTTTGTCGTCAATAATTTCCTTTTTATATGGCACCCAATTCTCAAGTTCTTTAATTAGGTTATCTTGTCCGTCTTTCCAATGTCTTCCCTTGGGAGGGTACATTAAGGCTCCTGTTAATGGATGTTGTATTGCATAAACCATGCTTTTGTGAGTATTAGCCCCTGGAGCATGAATAGGAGTAACTTTGTATGAAACTACATCATTATCGTAGTTTACATATCTAGCATTCATCTCATCAGTTCTCTCCAATTTAAACGGAGACCAATTAGGATCTTTACTGTATATCAATATATTATCCGTATCATAGGGAATGCCAAGGGCATCATTCCTTATTGAATAATTATTTTGCCATGTAACCTTAGCAACAAAACAATTCTTTCCGAATATCTCATCACAAATTGCTTTTAAATTAGTATATTCATTGTCATCAATAGAAATGAAAATAGCTCCCTGCGGATGAAGCAGCCTTTGAAGCAAGGCTAAGCGTGGATACATCATGCATAGCCACTTATCATGACGACTAAGGTCTTCCCCTTCTTTGCCAACCACTTCGCCCAGCCATTTCTTGATATGCGGGTCGTTCACATTGTCATTATACACCCATTTCTCTTC
>CAJOEI010000037.1 GCA_905233465.1 uncultured Bacteroidaceae bacterium
GGGGCACGCTGACACGTTGCCATCGGCTGTCATCGTATGTGGTGTTTAGGGCTGTGGTGTCGTCGTGGAGATTGAACAGCCATCCGCTGTCGAGTCTCTGTGCCTGCCCGAAGTCGGGCTGGGCCATGCAAGCTGTGGCAACGGCCAGCAGCGTGAGCATGAGGAAATGTGGTCGTGTGAGCATAATAATGTGTTTGTTTAAAACGCGAAATCAGGCATCGTCGTGTGACGGATGCCTGATTTCGATGTGTTGTGTTAGAGTGTTGCAAGATATTTTTCAGCTTCCATTGCAGCCTTGGCTCCGGATGCTGCTGCCACTACCGCTTGCCGGTAGTGTGGGTCGGCCACGTCGCCTGCGGCATAGATGCCGGGGAGCTGGGTGCATGGCGTGTCGCCTTGTGTGATGATATACCCGATGTCGTCGGTCTGCAGCCAGGGTCGGAATATGTCACTGTTTGGTTTATTGCCTATGGCAAGGAAGAAGCCGTCAATGGGTAAGTCATAGCGTCGCTCGTCGGCCTCGCCGCGGCGATAGACAACGTGCGCGCCCTCCACGCCGTCGGTGCCGTAGAGACCCTCGGTGTTGTGCTCAAAGAGCACCTCAATCTTGGGGTTCTGCATCACGCGGTCTTGCATTATTTGTGTGGCACGCAGATAGGGTTTGCGCACAATCATGTAGACCTTATCGGCCAAGCCTGCCAGATATGCAGCCTCCTCGCAGGCGGTGTCGCCGCCGCCTACCACGGCCACGCGCTTGCGACGATAGAAGAATCCGTCGCATGTGGCACAGGCCGACACACCCATCCCGCGGTACTTCTCTTCGTCGGCCAGACCGAGATATTTGGCAGTCGCCCCGGTGGCGATGATGAGGGCATCGGTGGTGATTTCGCTGTCGTCGTCAAACCAGATATGGTATGGTCGGGCAGAGAGATCGGTGCGTGTGGCTATGTTCTGGCGTATGTCCGCGCCGAAGCGCATCGCCTGCTGGCGCATGTTGTCCATCAGTTCGTTGGCATCGATGCCGGCAGGGAAACCCGGGAAGTTCTCCACCTCGGTGGTTGTGGTGAGCTGTCCACCGGGTTGCAGCCCTTCGTACAGAACTGGCTTGAGTCCGGCGCGGCCTGCGTAGATGGCAGCTGTGAAGCCTGCTGGTCCGCTGCCTAGGATGGTGAGTTGGTTGTGTTGCATGTGGTGTTGGTTTATCTTAGGTCAATGATTTCCACATCGGGATATTTCTTCTTTGGGAACTCAAAGTCAGCTGCTTTGGTCTTCGATGCCTTGCGGAAGTCGTAGATAGACAGGCGTGTCCAGTCGCCGTTGTGCTTGGCTCGGATGCATAGGGGTGTGTATGTGCTGCGCTCGGTGTCGATGTATATCTCGCTGAACTCGGCGTCTGACTTTGTGGCTTGCAGGTGCACCACATGCGTAGCGCGTCCGCGCAGCGTGCCGTCGGTCATGGTGGCGTTGTAGCCTTGGCGGTAGATACCAACTATGGCTGCAGGGTTGGCCACTGCGTTCTCCTCGGGTGTGGGCTGCAGGAGGTTCACCTCGTCAGAGCCCGTCTGCATGCTCCATTGCAGTGTGCCGTTGTACCATGTCTGCAGCTCTGGTGTTGTCATAATGTATTTCGAGCCGTCGACAATCATGGTGCCTGACACCTCGCTCTGCGGAGTGGTGCCGCTGAACTGTGTGACCTTGAAGTCGGCCTGCACTGGCCCTTGCTGTGTCATGCGTGCTGCCGTGGCATCAAGCACCTGGCGCGCTGTCTGTGCCTGTGCTGCGGTTGTGGCTGATGTCATGGCTGCGAAGAGTGCAGCGGCGAAGAAATTGAAAGTTGAAAGTTGAAAGTTGAAAGTTGAAAGTTTACTATAATTCATTAGTCATTTAAGTTTCGCTTGTTGCTTTTGGGGGATAAGTCCTTTGGCATATGACTTCATTTACTTCCGAAAGTTTAATAAAGTTTATTGGACATTGTCAATGAGCATCTGCAGCGATGCCTCGTCCTGGATGAGCACGTCGCGGGGCTTGCTGCCTTGAGCCGGGCCCACGACGCCCACACGCTCCAGCTGGTCCATGAGTCGTCCTGCGCGATTGAAGCCGATGGAGAACTTGCGCTGTATGAGTGATGTGGAACCTTGTTGCTTGACGATGATAAGCCTTGCAGCCTCCTCGAAGAGAGGATCGAGATGTTGCACATCGACGTCGGCCACGCGGTCTGAGCCTGCATCCTCGACTGGTGGCAACGGTAGCGGGAAAGGTCCCGGGTAGCTCTGCTGACGTGCAATGAATCCTGCTATGGCTTCCACCTCGGGCGTGTCGACGAAGGCGCACTGCAGGCGCACGGGTTCCGAGCCTGCAAGGAAGAGCATGTCGCCCTTGCCGATGAGCTGGTTGGCGCCTGGACGGTCGAGGATAGTGCGCGAGTCAATCATTGCGCTGACGCGGAAGGCCATGCGTGCGGGGAAGTTGGCCTTGATTGTTCCGGTGATGATGTTGGTTGTCGGGCGTTGTGTGGCAATAATCATGTGCATACCCACGGCGCGTGCCAACTGTGCGATGCGTGCTATGGGCAGTTCTATCTCCTTACCGGCCGTCATGATGAGGTCGCCAAACTCGTCGATGACGACGACGATGTAGGGCAGGAAGTGGTGTCCGTTGTTAGGGTTGAGCTGACGGGCGCGGAACTTCTCGTTGTATTCTTTGATGTTCTTGGCATGCGCACGCTTGAGCAGATCGTAGCGCGTGTCCATTTCCACGCAGAGGCTCTTGAGCGTGTATACCACTTTCTGCACATCTGTGATGATGGGCTCGTCGGGGTCGTCCTCTATTTGTGCCAGGAAATGGTTGACGATAGGCGAATAGATGCTGAACTCCACCTTCTTGGGGTCGACCATGACAAACTTCAGTTCGGCAGGATGTTTCTTGTATAGCAGTGACGTGATGATGGCGTTAAGTCCCACGCTCTTACCTTGTCCTGTAGCACCTGCCACGAGCAGGTGTGGCATCTTTGCCAGGTCTGCCATGAAGACCTCGTTTGTTATGGTCTTGCCCAGCGCCATAGGCAGCTCCATAGTTGACTCCTGGAACTTGCGACTGTTGATGATGCTCTCCATCGACACTATTTGTGGCTTGGCATTGGGCACCTCGATGCCTATTGTACCTTTGCCCGGTATGGGAGCAATGATGCGAATGCCGAGTGCCGCCAACGAGAGGGCGATATCATCTTCCAGGTTGCGTATCTTGGTGATGCGCACACCCGGGGCAGGTGTGATCTCGTAGAGTGTGATGGTTGGTCCTACCGTTGCTTTGATAGAGGATATTTCCACGCCGAAACTCTTGAGCACGGTCACAATTTGGTCTTTGTTCTTTGTCAGCTCCTCGCGGTCGATGTAGGAGCGCGAGTCCGTGTCGTAGTGCTTGAGCAAATCCAGAGTGGGGTAGCGGTAGTACTCAAGATCCAGCTTCGGGTCGTAGGGTTCCAGAGGTTTTGACTTGTCGGCTTCCTGCTCCACGTGCTCGGGTTCCACTATGAGTTCGGGGTCGCCGGGCTTGTCGGGGTCGGGTGTTGCCACCACTGCCAATGGTATGTCGGGGTCTATGTCTGTCTCTTTGTCTGCATCAGCTGTGGATATATCAACGGTGTTGTCTGTCTGTTTTGCGGACACATCCTGACCGTCATCGCCTGTGAGGTCGATAACATTGGGCGTATCACTGTCGTCAGTGTTGTCGACCTTCTTGTTGCTGTTGTCATTCTTCTTGTCGTTATCGTACGCACCCCAGCTCACATTGCCGTGTTCGTCCACATTAGCGTTGCCGTTGTTGTTGATGTTATCCTCGGGTTTGTCGCTGCCTCCATGCATGCGTCGCAGTAAGTTGGCGACGCGCGCCAGCACGGGATAGCGCTCGCGCATTTGACGTGCCAGCTGCCCAGGGTGCATCAGTCGGCGCAGGATGCGTATTGTCTCGGCGCTGACGTAGCAGAGATATGCCAGCAACGACAGCACCAGCACGATGAATGTGCCGACGATGCCAATATGCTGTTCCAGCAAGGACACAATCTGCATCCCGTGGTAGCCGCCGGGACTGATATAGCTCACGCTGGTGCTGCTGGCAAATGCCGATGTGAGGAAGAATGCTGACGCCACACTGATCCAGCACAGCAGAAACGCACAGTTGACAAACCACTTCCACAGGCGGACGTAGTATGCACCAGTCAGACGCAGCGACATGGCAAAGAGAAACACTGGCAGCATAAAGGCACCGAAGCCGAAATTCTCGGTAATCCAATATTTGCTCCACAGGGCACCTATATATCCTGCCCAGTTGCTGGTGCCGCCTACGTAGCCTTCTTGCAGGGCTATCTGGTCGACGCCGCCAGTGACGAGGTGCGACACCAGTGCAAGCATGGTGAAGGCAGCCACAGCCAGCACCACCACTCCGGCACCCATACCGATGGAGTCCTTGCGACCTATAGGTTCGTCGCCATCGCCATGGAGCGCTTCGTGCATGTGCAGCTCGTCGGCCGCTGTGGTGGGTTTAGAGGCAGAAGCAGCAGGGCGCGTTCCGCGTTTGCGGGGCGTCTTTGTTGTTGATTGTGTAGACATAAAAACTTCTTCTATTCCTTATTTCGCCGCAAAATTATACAATTTTGTCAAGTAATGCATAAAAGATGAAAGAATTTTTGAAAATATAATATGATTTTCAGTATTTTCCATCACAATGCTTTAAATTCAGGAAGAATCCGAGCTTGTATGTGGCAAAGAGGCGCAGGCTGGGGCTGTGTGACAGCAGCTGTCGACGCAAGAGTGGCGCAGCGAGGGTGTAGGCCGCAGCACATGGCGTGACGAGGTGCAGCCTGCGTAGTCGGCGTGCGATGTTGAGCAGTCGGCTCTCGTCGCCTATCCGTGGTGCAATGCTGTTGAGCGTATGCAGTGACTCCTCGGTCTTGCTCAGGAAGTGCTGGTTTGTTTCGATGTTGCCCAGACGGACGGCGTTGGGGATATGGCGAATGGTGTAGCCAGCGCGTAGCAGTTCGGCCCCGAAGAGCACATCCTCGTAGCCATAGCCGCGTAGCGTGGTGTCGAAGGCGATGCGTCGCATGGCTTGTGCATGGATGAGGAATGCTGCAGAGCGGAATGCCTGCTTGTCGTCGGTGTTGGTCTCTGCAGCCCGTTCGTAGCGCCAGCGCAGTTCGCATCCTCGTGGCGGTCGCTCTCCGTCGACGCAGCATGTGGCGCAGACGACTGTGTTGTTGTCTGTCGCTGCATTAAGAAAGTTGCGAATGAAGTCGTCGGATGCTGGCTGATTGCCTGCGTCGACAAAGAGCAACCACTCGGCTCCAGCATCAAAGGCAGCCTGGGCCAGGCAGTTGCGGTTGGCTGCACGGCCCATGTTGCGCTCGGCGCGCAGAACCGTCACTCCATGCATCTGCTGTGCCTGGATCAGCCATCCATTGTGTGTGGTTGAAGCGTCGTCGCTGATGATGATGTTCCATTGCAGCCCTGTGTCAGCGAGTGACGCTGCCTGGGCAGCAAGTTGCTGCACCAGCGGCATAGCGTCCTCGTTGAAGACGGGTATCAAAATGGCCAGATGCGTGTTCACTCGACGATGATCTGATATGATTCATCCCATGTCCAGCCTGGCTGTACATGCTGCACTCCAGGTCGGCGGTCGAACTCGCCGGCAAAACCAGTGTCGTCGCAGCGTCCGTGCCATGGCTCGATGCACACGAATGGTGCGCGTCCGCCGGCTGGCGACCAAAGTGCGGTGATGGGCATCTGGTGGAGCACGGTGATATATGGCCGTGCCTCGGCATCAAGCATGGCTATGCGATGTACGCGTCCTGTGGCTTCGATGATGGTGTCGCAATCAAAAGTGTTGTTGCCCAGCGGCAGGCGACAGCCGTCCTCCAGCTCCACTTCGAAGGATTTGCCAGTGGCAAAGCCTCCACTCACGGCAAGACTCGTCAGCGGGCCCTCGGCATCGAAGTCGAAGTAACCGTGGATGTCGGCGTCAGCCTTGTAGTGGGGATAGTTGAAGCCCGGGTGTGCACCGATTTGGAAAGGCATCATCTGCTGGCCTGTGTTGAGGACTGACCATTCCACAGTGAGCACATTGCGCAGCAACCGATAGCCTATGGTGAGCTCAAAGTCGCGTGGAAACAGGCTACGGGTCTGATCATCTGACGTCAGGCGGAAGGCCAGATATCGGTCTCCCTCAGCGACAAGTTGGAACTCGCAGTCGCGGGCAAAGCCGTGTTGATGCAGTGTCAGGGGAGCACCATCGAGATGTGCTGTGTCCTGCCATACCTTGCCCACATTGGGAAACAGCACGGGTGCGTGACGGTTCCAGTATTCGGGGTTGCCCTGCCATAGGTATTCGTATGGCGATGTCACCTTGCGCAGGCTGGTGAGCTCAGCACCGCGTGAGTTCACCTCGATTTCTATGATTCCGTTTGACAGATAGTATTTCATGACAGATAGTATTTCATGGTTGGACAATAATCAACTCTCCACATCCTTGAGCCATGCCTGAGATTCGGCATCGCTGGGCATGCGCCAGTCGCCTCGCGGCGAGAGGCTCACGGAGCCCACCTTTGGGCCGTCGGGCAGACAGGAACGTTTGAACTGTTGGCTAAAGAAGCGTCGATAGAACACTGTCAACCAATGGCGTATGGTATCTATGGTATAGCTGTCCTTGAATGCTTCTTGTGCGAGGAAGAAAATCTTCGAGGGCTTGAATCCCCATCGCATAGCATAGTATATGAAGAAGTCGTGCAGCTCGTATGGACCTACGATGTCTTCGGTTTTCTGCTGTATCTGTCCTTGTTCGTTGGCGGGTATCAGCTCGGGGCTGATGGGCGTTGCCACGATATCCTCGAGGGTGGCGCGTGTCTCTGGTGTACTGTGTTCGGCCACCCATGCCACAAGATGCTTCACCAGTGTCTTAGGTACGCCGGTGTTGACGCCATACATAGACATGTGGTCGCCGTTGTATGTGCACCATCCCAAAGCCAGCTCGGAGAGGTCGCCCGTACCCACCACGAGTGCGTTCTCCTTGTTGGCCACATCCATAAGTATTTGTGTACGTTCGCGGGCCTGAGAGTTCTCATAGGTGACGTCGTGGACCGCAATGTCATGACCTATGTCCTCGAAATGTTGTTGCACGGCTGCTCCAATGGGAATCTCGCGCACTGTGATGCCCATTGTGCGCATCAGCGTGAGGGCGTTCTGGTAGGTGCGGTCGGTGGTGCCGAAACCCGGCATGGTGATGCCTATGATGCCACGGCTGTCTAATTGCAGCAGTTCGAAGGCTCTCGCACATACCAGCAATGCCAATGTCGAATCGAGGCCCCCACTGATGCCAATAACTACGCTCTTGGATCCAGTGTGGCTGAGACGGCGCGCCAGACCTTCGGCTTGAATGGCAAATATCTCTCGGCAGCGCTCTTCCAGATGCCTCCCTTGCGGCACAAACGGATGCGGCTCGATGTGGCGAGTCAGTTCGAAGTCGCGTGTGGTGATGAGTGCGCTTTCTACCGTGTTGACCGGGTGGTGGCGCAGGCGTGCTGCATTGGCGCTGAAGGTGGTGTTCTTGCGTCGTGCGGCGCGCAACTTTTCTACGTCAATCTCACTTTCCAGCAACTGTGGCTGCAGTCTGTGTGGCTGTGCCTCGGCGATGATTATGCCACGTTCGGCAATATAAGCCTTGCCGCTGAAGACTACGTCCTGTGTGCTTTCGCCGAAGCCGGCAGCTGCATAGACATATCCGGCAATGGTGCGTGCACTCTGGTTGGAGATGAGCTGGCGCAGATAGGCCTGCTTACCTACCACATCGTTGTCGGCACTGAGGTTGAAGACAATCTCTGCGCCTTGCAGCGTAAGCTCCGACGATGGTGGTATAGGTGCCCAGAGGTCTTCACACAGCTCGATGCCGAAGGTGCATGTTGGAGTGCGAAAGAGCATGTGGGCTGAGATATCCACCTGTTGGCCGCACAGCCACACCTGAGCCCGCTCAGGTAGGGCCGTGGCGCTGGCAAACCAGCGGTGTTCGTAGAACTCCTCGTAGTTGGGTAGGTATGTCTTTGGCACCAATCCCAGCAGACGACCCTTTTGCACCACTGCGGCACAATTGAGCACCAACGAGCCGTAGGTCACGGGCAAGCCGACAATGGTGATAATATCTAATGAGCGTGAGAAGTTCATCAAGTGGATGAGTGCCATCTCTGCCTCATCAATAAGAAGTTGCTGGTGAAAAAGGTCGCCGCAGGTGTAACCGGTCAGACATAATTCTGGCAGGCATATAATCTCCACGCCGCGGCCTTCAGCTTGAATAACCAGATTCTCTATGCTCTGCACGTTGCTATGTGGATTGGCAACGTGCACCTCGGGTACGCCGGCAGCAATCTTGACAAATCCGTAGTTCATATTATTTAGTGATTAGGCTAATTATCGCGGCAAAAGTAGTGAAAAATGGAAGTGAGGCAAAGAAAAAGTCTGAAAAGTTTGTGCGAACCGTGAAAAATCATTTACTTTGTGCACTCGAAAATGCCGTTGTGCATTATGCGACTATAATTATTACCTAACTTTCAAATTCAAACTAACAACAACCATGACAAAGAAATTCGTATGCACCGTGTGTGGTTACATCTTCGAAGGTCCCGAACCGCCTGAACGCTGCCCGCAATGCAAGCAGCCTGCCAGCAAGTTCCGTGAGCTGGAAGAGGAGAAGCTCGACTTTGTGACAGAGCATGTCGTAGGCATTGCCAAGGACTGCGATCCTGAGATTCTGGAAGGACTGCATGCCCACTTCGAAGGCGAATGCTCGGAAGTCGGCATGTATTTGGCCATGAGCCGTCAGGCTGACCGCGAGGGCTATCCTGAGATTGCCGAGGCATTCCGTCGTTATGCCTTTGAGGAGGCCGACCACGCCAGTCGCTTTGCTGAACTGCTTGGCGAGTGCGTGTGGGACACCAAGACCAACCTCAAGAAGCGCATGGAAGCTGAGAGCGGTGCTTGTGCCGGCAAGATGGCTATCGCCAAGAGGGCCAAGGAGCTGAACCTTGATGCTATCCACGATACTGTGCACGAGATGGCTAAGGACGAAGCCCGCCACGGACGCGGCTTCGAAGGCCTGTATAAGCGCTACTTCGGTTAGTGCCAAGCTCATCGGCCGTCCTGCGCATGGTAGTCACCCGATTGGATGGTGACTACGTGTGGGGTGTGACATCGCTTGCTGCCGAGGCTATGCCGTTGTCGCTGACGCGTGCGGATGAAACTGCGCCAGAGTGCTGGCAGTGGAACAGCCTTAGGCCGCATATACATCCGGGCACACAGCTCAATCTTGTTGCGCCCAAGCATAAGGACGGCATCCTCAGCGCGGACATCATAGTCCTCGAACCAGACTACCTTGTCGATATTTCGGCAGTGGCAGCCTGTTTCGAGGACTTTGGCGTTACGCCGCTGACATATCTGCTGAGACAGTTGCAGCCGCGGGCGCTATCATCAGCCATTCTCATGGGTGAGATGGCAAGCATGCTTCTCGACGAAGAGCTTTCGTTGCCCGATGAAGAGCGCAGTTACGAGCAGACGGCACGACGTTTCTTCCACGCCAATGCTCTTGCAATCATGGCAACGCCGATGGATCGTACCTTCCATCGGCAGGCACGCCAACAGGCACAGCACATACACCATGCTATTAAACATGTGTTACCACAGCTGCGTAGTGACTTTGACCCGGCTGAGGTGATGCTCGAACCGTCGTTCTTCTGCCAGATGCTGGGTTTGCAAGGGCGTATGGACTTTCTCACAAGCGACTACACGCTGCTCATAGAGCAGAAAGGTGGTAAATGTGGGTTCCCTCAGCCCTCGCCCGACACGCCCGTGCAAGCACGCAAGCATTATGTGCAGATGTTGCTCTACATGTTGCTGCTGCGCTACAACTATGGAATCCGTCCAGGCAATGAGGCCGATGCACAGCCGATGGCATGCCTGCTCTATTCACGATATGCCAATTCGCTGTTGCCGCTGGGCTTTGACTCAGAGTTGGTTTTTCAGGCCATGCGCCTGCGTAATGACATCGTGGCGGCTGAGTATCGAGGCCGTCGTGAGGGCTTTGGATATCTTGCCACACTAACGGCTGACGATTTCAACACACGTGGTGTCAGCGGCAAGCTGTGGAATAACTACCAACGTCCGCAGATAGAGGCTATGCTCGCACCCATACGTGATGCCTCGCCCACAGAGCGTGCTTATTTCCTGCGTATGCTGCGCTTCTGGCACAACGAGCATCTGCTGCAGAAGGTCACGGCGCGCGAGCTTGTCAGCCACGGTACGGCAGAGATGTGGCGCTGCACGCTGGCACAGAAGCAAGAAGCTGGCAGCATTGTCGCAGCCATGAAGCTCGTCTCGCCCACTAAGGCCGACACGGGGCATGTCGCGGAGTTGCACCTGCAGATGGCAGCAGGCATCGAGTCTGATGTGGCAGATTTCCGTCAGGGTGACATCGTGGTAGTTTATCCCTACGAGGATGGCACCGAACCTGATGCATGTCGCACGATGGTGTTTCGCGCTACGATTACTCACATGGTTGCAGGTGTGGTGAGGCTACGGCTGAGGTCGACACAGACAGACGCACACATGTTCATGCGCTGGGCGCATCAGCCGTGGGCTATGGAGCACGACTTCATGGAGTCCAGCTTCAGCGCTGGCTACAAGGCGCTGCACGCCTTCCTGTGTGCGCCAAAGTCGCGGCGTGACCTGCTCTTGTGCAAGCGTCGTCCCGCCTACGACGATGGAGTACGTTTGTGCCTTGACCACGGCAGTTTCAATACTCTGGCGCTGGCTGTCGCTCAGGCACAAGACTTGTTCATCATCATCGGGCCGCCAGGAACGGGAAAGACTAGCTATGGACTGATGACCACTGTTCGTGAACAGCTGGCCCGCAACAGCAACTCAGACATATTGCTGACTGCGTTCACCAACCGTGCTGTTGACGAGATATGCAGCAAACTCATGGAAGACGGCATTGATTTCGTACGCATGGGTGGAACGGCACAGGCTTCTGACGAACTGCAACCTTACTTGCTCGACAATCGCATCCGTGCATGTGGCAACGTCGACGAGGTGCGAAATATATTAGCTCAGACACGTATCGTTGTGGGCACAACTACTGCCATCACTGCCGGCTTGCCGCTGTTGGGTAGCAAGCATTTCGATGTTGCTGTCGTGGACGAAGCCTCACAGATACTTGAACCACAGATGCTGGCACTGTGGTGTGGAAGCATTCGCAAGTTTGTCCTTATCGGCGACCACAAACAGCTGCCAGCCGTGGTGCAGCAGGGTGCTGACGATGCCCGCGTAGATGAGCCGTTGCTACATGAGATAGGCCTCACCGATTGTCGTGCATCGCTTTTTGAGAGGTTGCTGAAGCACTATCGCCACGATCCACACGTCACATACATGCTGACTCGACAAGGACGCATGCATCCCGATGTGGCTAATTTCGCCAGTCGCTACTTCTACGGCGGCTTACTGCATGAAGTGGGATTGCCGCATCAGCAACAGCCATCCACTCACCCTCGGACGGTGTTCATTGATGTGAAGAGGGATGAGTCAATGGACAATGGACAATGGACTATGGTTAACGAAGCCGAAGCCAATGTTATTGCCAAGATATGCTTGGACTTGAGGCAACATGCTTCATTTTCTCATTGTTCTATCGGTGTTATTGTGCCTTATCGCGGACAGGTTGCCGCCGTGCGTCGCAGGCTCGATGCATGCCCTAGCATATCCCAGAGTGTTGAAGTCACGGTAGATACTGTTGAGCGCTATCAAGGCAGCCAGCGCGATGTCATCATCTATGGTTTTACTGTCAGCCGTGCATATCAGCTTGACTTCCTGACGAGTAGCGTTTTTGTTGACGAAGATGGCGTCATAGACCGCCGACTTAATGTGGCTCTTACGCGTGCGCGCGAACAAATTATTATTATTGGCAATGCTGCATTGCTAAGTCAAAATGCTGTCTTCTCACGCCTCATAGAACATATCAAAGAGTGCGACGGTTACGTGGAAATATCACCTGGTGAGACGCTTGAGTATCTCCGGTGAGACGCGTAAGTATCACCGGTGATACTTGCGCGTCTCACCGGAGATACTACTGCAAACCCCCAGGGCGTTTTTTTGCATCATATCGTCAGTATATCGTCAGGATTATTGTCATCTTTTTACACAATTGATAATCAACAATGTAGATTTCAAAATGACCTATACGCCGATATTTCCCTGTCTAAACGTTATGTAGTAAAATATTGAGTTCACTTGAATACTTCAATTTTATTTCAGCTGTAATTAGACATTGAGATTACACATTATTAACAATGTTTAACATGTATATAGGTCACGCATAACGTTTTTTCCATATCTTTGCTCCCGCATAATCGTATTTTCGCTCAAAAGGAGCATATTTATTAAGACACTTTACCAAATTATTAACTCTATACTATGAGATGTGAGTATTGCGGCTACGTCACTGACCAGCCGAACCAATCGAGCTGCCCGGCTTGTGGACAGCCTTTCTATCAGAACAGCGCCAGTGGCGCGCAACAGAACAATTATGGCGATTCCAATGGCTACAGGCCTTTGGGTGCTCAGCAATTTGCACAGGACGATGAGGTTGCACGTGCCACACGTGTTGTGCGACCTGGCGACCTGGAGCAGATGGGTGCTGGTCAGCCTTTCTACGGCGGGAACGATGCGCAACAAGACATGCGTGCCACACAACGGCAACGCGAATGCCCGCAGTGTCACTACATCTTGCTTGACGACATGCCCTATTGCCCCAGCTGCGGATACGACACACGCGTGCCGGACAACAAGCCAAAATCACAGCCCGCAAAGGCTGTCTCTGCACCGGAAATATCCATCCCAGAGACCGTGACGTGTGATAAATGTGGCAAGGAAGTGTCAACGGAATTCTCTTTCTGCCCATATTGCAGCGCAAAGATTCGCCTGAAGACATTATCTGTTTGGGGCAAAGATTCTGTGATAGCACCGCCAGAGCCCGAACCAGAGCCCGAACCAGATCCACGCTGCTCGCTCACCGTGATTCCCAACGACGGCGAGTCGCTGTCTATCGTGCCCAATGAATATGAGGGCAAATCCATCAGTCTCGTGCGAGACAACACAGAACCTTCAAACCGCACTATCACCTCAAAGGGTCAGGCTATGCTGGAGTACGTCGATGGCAAGTGGTTGCTCACCGACCAGAGCGAGAACGGTACCACAATGGTGCAGGCATCGCGTCCGCTGGAGGTGGAGACTGGTGATGTCATTGTGATGGGCAACAGACGTTTCCGCTTCGAGGCTGTGCAACCGGAAAAGGAGTAGAATTGACAATGACGGTTCGGCGTGGGACAAGTTGTTGACAGATGCGAATTTGAGATTGGCCAACGTGTAGCTGGCAGCTATACTGTGGCTAAGGTGCTTGGCGAGGGCTCGTTTGGCAAGGTGTACCTTGTCCGCGACGACAGCGGCACGCCTCATGCTTTGAAGATTCTGCGTCTATGGGATGTTATGCCCGAGATGCGCAAGGAACTGTGCAGTCGTTTCTCGGTGGAATATGAGACGGGATTGATACCGTCACCTAACCTTGTGCGCTCAGAGTACTATGGTGAGGTGGGTGGCAACCCATTCATCATCATGGAGTTCTGTCCAGGTGGAGACCTGACCGACCTCATGGGCAAAGCACAAGGACGCGAGGTGTGGATTTGCAACCATATTCTCAATGGCCTTGATGCCCTGCACCGCAGCGGTAAGGTACATCGCGACCTCAAGCCAGAGAACGTCCTCTTCAAGGCCGACGGCACAGCAGCACTGACCGACTTCGGCATTGTTGGCGACCAGAACCATCGTCTCACCACTCGCAACATCTTCGGACGTCCAGACCAAGTGTTTGGCACATACGCATATATGGCTCCCGAGCAGGCTGACAGGCGACGTGGTGGCGTGACCGTGAAACCCACGACCGACATTTTCAGTTTCGGGGTGTTGGCATATCAGCTGGTTACTGGCGAGCTGCCATTCGGACAGTTGGAGGATTTCAACGACCTGGCTGAATACCAGAAGCGCAGCAGCGAGAACATCTGGAATCGTAACTTGCTCACAACAAAGCCCAACGGTCACGAGTGGTTTCGCCTCATTGACGCATGCATCAATCCAGACATCGCCTCGCGGTGTCAGAGCGCACGGGATGCGCTACGCATGCTGCCGCCTGCCCCTCCATTCCGACCAAGCCTGCAGTCCCCACATCACAGCAAACAGCAACCACGTCCAGTCCAGCAGCAACCGCGTCCTTTGGTACAGCAGGCCCCCGCAGTGCCGCGCTCCGTCAATGTGCCCGCAGGTTCCCACGGAGGAATGTCTTCCTCTAATCATATCAAACTGCGTGTGATTGAAGGCGAGGACGCAGGACGACTGTTCACCTTGACACCTCCACCTGCAGGCATCACCATTGGCCGTGCACCAGACAACGCTGTGCGGCTGAGCGCCAGCAGGGACCTGTTCATCTCGCGATATCACTGCACCATCAATTACAGCCCACAAGCACATGCATTTGTCTTGCGCGACGGACAGTGGGACACGCAAACGCACAAATGGAAGCCGTCAAGCAACGGCACTATGGTCAACAACCAACGAGTGACGGCGCAGGGGTACAAATTAAGTGTAGGCGACATCATCGGTATCGGAGCAGCAAAACTTAGATTCGAATAATAACAATCATTAATTATCTTTATATCATTAACCCCTAACAACAATTATTATGGACAACCAAAACTACAAACGCACCGTGAAAGGCTCCGTGGGAGCAGGCATGGGTGCCATCTTCAACAGCTCAGGACGTACATACTACATTCTGGAGCACAAGAACAACAGTAAGTACCACCGTGCCGGCGATGCACAGAAGATCATCATCGACCAGATAGAGATGGGTCGCGACAGCAGCTGTCAGGTACGCTTCGACGAGAGCTTCGAGACCGTGAGCCGAAAGCACTGTGCTATCGTACGTGACGGACAGAACTATCAGCTCATTCACCTATCGCAGTCCAACCCTACACTTGTCAACGGACGCCCCATTCAGGGACAGTACTATTTGCAGAATGGCGATGAGATTCAGCTCAGCAATGGCGGCCCGCGAATGAACTTCATCGTGCCGCAGGGACAGCAGAGCCTCGTCAAGAGTATCCGCATGACCGAGCGTCTCAACCTCTTCCGCGAGCAGGCATTGGCACCGTATCGCCGTGCACTGTGGGCAATGGCTATCCTGTTGCTGCTCGTCATCCTCGGCTTCGGCATCTGGACATACTTGCTCAACGATGACCTCAAGGAAGCAAAGGCTAACTTGGTGGAACTGCAAGCACAGAATGACAGCCTCGATGCACAGATTGCTTCACTCGAGTCCATCGCAGAGAAGACACCTGAGATTGAAGCACAGATTACTGAGCTCAAGAACAAGAAGACTCAAGTTGTCAACCGTTACAACACCATCGTGCGTGAGGTGAAGGTCAAGGAACCCACGTATGTCACACCTGTCATTGATGAGCCTGTCACCACGACAAGCACCAGCACAACAACAAATCCTGCTGTTGAAGCGCCCGTAACAGCGAGCGACGCTCGTGCATACTATGGCAGCATCTATCGCATCATCGTGGACAACATCACCATCGAGGATCGCGAGGGTCGTTCATATCCGTCAAACATCAGCACATCGAAGATCAACTGTGGTTCTGCCTTCATCACCACAAACGGCACATTTGTCACTGCTCGACAGAACATCCAGCCTTGGATCTATGTCGACGGCAACACCCCGTCCAGTGACTGGCGTCGCCGCCTCGCTGCTGTCTACGCTCTTGGCAACGATATCATCATCAACTACTCGGCCTACAGCACCGACGGCACAGCACAGCGTCTGCAGTTCAACAGCCGCGACTTTGACATGCCCACCGGTGGCGACATCGTGACAGCACACATCGAGATCACCGAGGAAGATGTGGTATACTTCGAGACAATTGGCTTGACTATCAATCGCAAGGAATTGCTTAAGTATGGTCTTGACATCCAGCACGCCACATCATCCGCACGTGCTTATGCCACTCTGCCCGGCACAGGTCGCGCAGGTATTCCGGCCGATGCAGGCGCCAGCAACAGTATCAGCGGTGGTCAGCAACTCGACATCGTCTACTACGACAGCAACAGCGTACGCAACCTTGAGGCTGCAGCAACTTACAAGACAGTCAACACCGAGAAGACCGACAACCGTTACGGCACCATCATCCTCCAGAACGGTCCTGGCGCTACAGCATTCGGTGCACCTGTCTTCATGCGTGAGAGCAATGGCTCGCTGATGGTAGTCGGTATGTACGTGGGCAACAACCGCGTCGTGCCCGCACACGCGCTATACTAATATCTTATTTCAGGAGTTGAGATGGAAGTCGATTTCATCTCAACTCCCGATCAACTCCCGATCAATTCCCGAAAAAATCACAAAAACACATCATGAAAGCAAAAATGAAAAATATTGTTTATGCAGCTATTATGGTCATCGGCACCATTGGCATGGCTGCTTGTCACCGCAGTAGTACTACAGAAGTCACGCGTTCTACCATCCTACCAGATGAAACCAAGCCTCTGACACAATGGGTGAACTGTAGTGCATGCTCCGGCAAGGGCTCTTGCCTGCGCTGCAAGGGTACTGGTAAGATTAGCGGAAAGGCCTGCGTCACCTGCAATGGCACAGGTAAGTGCACAGTCTGCAACGGCGAAGGCGGCTACCGCGCTAACTAACCAACGTAAACAACATTTTCTATGTCTGAAATAAACCTCCAGATAGCAGCCGCCACACATGTGGGTCTCGTGCGTAAGAACAACGAAGACAACCTCTGTGTGTGTGCCAGTCTGGATAAGCAACAATGGGACCTCCCCGAGGACACTGTCACAGTGGACCTCGGGGAGGCCGGCTCCCTACTCGTCGTGGCCGACGGTATGGGTGGAGCCAACGCCGGAGAGGTCGCATCGGCTATTGCCGTGGACACCGTGCGTCAGTATCTCACTCCCGAAGTGGTTGCAGAGGCCATTGCCACAGACACCGGTGTGCAAGACACTCTGGTGAGCGTCGTCAAGACAGCCGATAAGGCTATCGCTGACGAAGCAAATGCCAACAGCGAGCACAGCGGCATGGGAACAACAATTGTGATGGCTTGGATAGTAAATGGCAAGGCATATATCTGCTGGTGTGGAGACAGCCGTGCATATGTCTTCAACCCACAGGCATCATCATCACAACAACTTTCGAAAGATCATTCATACGTACAGCAGCTCATCGATGCAGGAAAGCTTGACCCTGCCAATGCCCACAACCATCCATACAGCAATGTGATTACACAATGCCTGGGCGATCAAAGCCATAGGGCGGAACCAGATGTGCGCATGTATCACCTCATACACGGAGACACAATCATGCTGTGCTCCGACGGACTGACGGGGATGTGCATCGACGACGACATCACCGACATCATTCAGCAACATCAGGACGAAGACCTGCATGAAACACTCAACGCCCTCATCGCAGCAGCACTTGATGGCGGAGGACACGACAATGTTACAGTGGCTTTGGCACGTTACATCGAGACTGATATTGCTAAACAAGATAAGGTTGATAACATAGATGGTGATAAAGAACACAACCCGCTCAACGACACCGTGCCAATAGGTGGCAAGGTGGAAAAGAATAATACGACCGAGGAAGTCACCAGCAATACCGTTGAAGTTGAAAAACCAAAGCATAATGTGCGCTGGACCCTGCTGTCGCTGTTGCTCCTGTGTTGTATTGCTGCCATGCTTTACTGGATATTCTATCCCGAACAGGCGCAGCAAACACTTGACAAGGTAAAACAATTCGTCTACGCATATTTAATGTAAGAAGGATTTACTTAATGTTTTTTTCGATTCTAATCATTAAACTATAAACCTTAAACTTTAAACAGCGGCCGTAAGCCGCCCCCATACTATGCTTTCCGAAGGAATGTTATTTCACAATCATTATGAGCTCAGGAAGAAACTGGGCAGAGGAGGTTTTTCTGAGGTCTGGCTCGCTTTTGACAGGAAAACAGAGCACGATGTCGCTATAAAGGTTTATGCACCAGGCAATGCTCTCGATGATGAGGGCGTGCAAATCTTCAAGAAGGAGTTTGCCATCGTTTATGACCTGAACCATACCAACCTGCTCAGGCCATCGCATTACGATGACTGGAACAATGTTCCATACCTCGTCATGCCATTCTACAAACAGGGCTCGACATACAAGAAATACATTCAGAACGGACAGCAAATCACTGAGACCGAATGCTGGCAGTTGCTGCATGATGTAGCAGCAGGATTGGCATATCTGCATGCGCAGAATCCACCAATCGTACACCGTGATATCAAGCCCGACAACATCATGTGTTCAGATGATGGCCGGTACTTGATAACAGACTTCGGCATTAGCACCAGCATACGCAAAACTATGCGCAACACCAAGGACGAATCATCCGATACGCTCACAATAGCGTACACCGCCCCAGAGTGTTTTAGCGCCAACCCCAAACCCATCATGTTCTCCGACATCTGGGCACTTGGAGCCACGATGTTCGAGATAATGACATCCGAGCCGCCCTTCGGAGACCGGTTAGGCGGCAGCAAGCAAAAGAACGGTGCAGACATTCCATTGCTGGAAGGCCCGTACTCTGACGAACTAAAGGAACTTGTATATGCTTGCCTCGCACTCACACCATACAAACGTCCGCATGCCAAAGACCTCGAACGTATTACCTACGAGCATCTAATGGCTATGCAGGAGAAAGATATATCAAAGACAGAACCCATCTGGCGCTCTAATCCCACTCCAAAGAAAGACATCGATGTGCCCCAAGATGAACAGCCCAATGTTGGTCTTGACATTTCGACGACAGACCCCGCTGAACAATCTGCCACCGATCAGCAAACCATTGGAGCCACAGTGCGCGTAGACAACCAACAGTCATTTGTTGCTACGGAGCCAACTACTCACCAGCAGTATCTCGCTGGCACAGTCGTTGGCGACACGCCAGCGAATGGCCCTGCAACTGTTCCCCATTCTTCCGACAACAGTACAGTGCAACATCAGCCCCAGACATCATCTGGTTCAACCAATGACAATTCCTTCCCACAATCGTCAACCCTGCAATCTACATCCCTCCCCCTGCCCTGGACACAAATTATCATCGCCAGTGCAGCTGGACTTGTCACTGGTGTACTAGCATACGTGATATATGCGATATTATAATGTGGTAAGACAAATAGGCAATATAGAGTCGAACGCACAACTGATTATCCCCGTTACACTTTACTGGAAAATAAAAAGCACAACTATATGAAACCAAATCTATTTTCAAAACTACGCCTCTACCTCATTGCTATCCTAACAATGAATGTAGTCAGTGCGTATGCTGACGTTCCACCTATTACGGTAAGTCCAGAAGAATTACTACCATTTATTGCAGCAGAACGTGAACAAGAATTCACAATCACTGCAAATAGTAATGTTACAGTTACATGGACAGTAAAGTCCGATGTCGATTGGCTCAAACTAAACAATAGTTATGAAGACTCGAATAGTCCATCTACTGTTATAGTTAAAGCTTCAGCAAATAATACAACTGGTTCACGTAATGCAATAATTACCATTTTGGCATCTTGGGAATCTGAAGGTGAAGTTAAAACAGGTAAAAAAACTTTATCTGTTTACCAAGCTGCGCCTCGTCTTTTTCTGAGTGAAAGTGGAACAATCACCATTAGCAAAGAAGATCAAGATTTTACTTTTGAAACGATTAACACTAATGTTGACTGGTCTTATAGCATTAGTCAAGAAGGTACTTGGCTTACGCCAACAACAGGAAGTAACAAGGAGAATCATGCTGTGACCCTGCATGCCGTTGAGAATAGTGGTGGTGAAAGAACAGCAACAATCACAGTAAAGGCTGTCAATGGCCCCGATAGTCCTGAAAAATCATTCACTATAATACAACAAGGAACAGTATACACTCTATCTGTAGAACCAGAAACGCTTGAGTTCGGTCAGGGCGGAGGAGATTTACCTTTTTATATTACTAGTAACACCAATTGGACTGTTACCATACCAGAATCCGATAAAAGCTGGTTGTCAATTGTTGATCAGACAGGCACAGAACATAAGAATGGAACCCTTTCTGGCAGTATGTCCCAGAGTTTAAAGCTTCGTGCGACAGAGAACAAGACTGGTACTGCGCGTTCAGGCATTAAAGTTACTGTAAAGAGTTCAAATGTATCAGAAGAGTGTAGCATCACAGTCAGCCAGTCAACAGAGACGTATACCTTGTCCGTTTATCCGGAATCCCTTGAGTTCGGTCAGGGCGGTGGTGATTTGCCTTTCAACATTACGAGTAACACCAATTGGACTGTTTCCATACCAGAATCCGAAAGAAGCTGGTTGTCAATTGTTGATCAGGCAGGCACAGAACATAAGAATGGAACCCTTTCTGGCAGTATGTCCCAGAGCCTAAAGCTTCGTGCGACTGAGAACAAGACAGGTACTGCGCGATCTGGCATTAAGGTCACCGTGACTAGCTCGAACATATCAGAAGAGCGTAGCATCACAGTCAGCCAGTCAACAGAGACGTATACCTTATCCGTCTATCCGGAA
>CAJOEI010000038.1 GCA_905233465.1 uncultured Bacteroidaceae bacterium
GGAGGGGCGCATAGAAGACCTGCGAGGCTATGTCTATAACCTCGACCTCACGCGCCAGGACTTGCAGTACAGCGACAGGTATTTGTCGCTGCAGCAGGCCTGATGCATATCATCTTTCTCAGTCATACACATACGTCATTTGCATGGCGACAGAGCCTTGCGGCCATTTATGACGGTCCACAAACATCTTGACGGTGCCCTTTGTGAGAACAAACAGGCCCGGCCTGACTTCGCTGCACTCGAAATGCATATGGTTCTGGCCCTCGGTGTATTCCAATGCCTTAATCTGCCAGCAGCCATCTGCGATGTAGACAAACATATTGCCGAGTCTAACCTTGTAGATTGTCCTGCCGTCCTCGGTGTAGCTGCCGATGTAGGCCATGTCCGTGGTTTGTTTCTTCTTGTATTTTCGGTTGAGCTCCTTGGCCTTGCTTCGCACCTTGTCGTAGAACTTGTCATAGATGTTCATGCCCATCATGCCGTCGTGCTTGAGGAACGCACGAATCTGTTTGTCGGTAAGCTTCTGCTTCGTCTCAACAATGCGTGCGTTGGACGTGGTGATCTTGCCGTTGTTGAAAAGCACGTCTTCAGCCATGGTGATGCCAAACGCTTTGTGTTCCATTAGCGCCGACGCTATCTGTCCGTAGCCCGCCATTTTAGCTGCAAAGGTGATGACGCGTCGGCGGGGCATCTGTTTGAGGTCAATGTCCTTGTCCAGACTGGTCGTCACCGTGTAGCGCAACATTTGCACATGTTCCTTCAGCGGTTTGGCGTTCTCGAGCACCTGCTTGACCAAATACTCTTCAAACGACTGACCGTCAGCCACTACAACCACCTCGTTCATGTTCATCGTGGTGGTTATCTCCTGCTCGTCTTGTGCCCTGATGCCAAGAGTTGTCAGGTTTAAGCAAATGAATATCGTAAAGCTTGCACTTCTCACATGGGAACTTAATAATTGTAATATATTTAATGATCCGTTTATCCCGCAAAACTAAAAGGGCGAACCAGCAGAGATGGAATAACATATGTGTCAGGTATCAGGTTCCTGGCACATTCCACAATTGAATATCCTTGGGGTAGTCGTGGCCAATTATAGCTGCATGCGTATTGTGTATGTTCCGGCCAGATAAACCTTTGACTCGTTATCACCAGGCATGGTGACTGTGGCTGTTGCGCCTTTGGGAATGGTGAATGTCCAGATCCATAAGTCGCCCTCGTATTTCCAATAGCTCTTGATGAGTCCTGTAGCCGATTGAAAAGTGGCATCGAGGTGGCCCAGCCGCCGGTCGGGAACAGGGCGCATTATGATGTTTTTGAAGCCGGGCTGTGCGAGGTCGGCCGCTATGCCGGCACAGGTCTGCCATATCCATTGGCACACGGCTCCGTAGGCATAGTGGTTGAAGCTGTTCATCCCGTTTGGCCCCATGCCGTGCTCCTTAGTATAGCTGTTCCAGCGCTCCCAAATCGTCGTGGCGCCGTTATCTACAGAGTAGAGCCAGCTGGGATTCTTGCGCTGGAAGAGCAGCGTATAGGCCACGTCAGCCATGTCATTATCAGTCAGCGTGGGCATAAGGATTGACGTGCCGAGGAAACCCGTCTGCAGGCAGTCGCCATGCTCTCGGAAGTTCTCGCGCAAGCGCTGAATCAATTGGGCTCTGGCCTCGCCCTGGAAAAGGTTGTTCTTCAGGGCAAAGAGAGCCGGGGTCTGCATAGTGTTTAGGATGTCGCACTTGAAGGTGCCGTCGGCATTGAAGAAGCGTTCACGCAGATAACTCTTTGCGGTCTTCACCATAGTATCATACTCAGCTGCGTTGCGGCCCGTAGCCTTCGCCATGTCGCACATCATTGCAGCATCGATGGCCCAATAGGAGGCTCCGAGATAGTTCCAGTACTCGATGGCCTCGGGCAATGGCTTGCCATCCTTGAACGCTGAGCCGCCACAGCTCTCCAGCGGCTCGTAGCTCAACCAATCGCCCCACTGGTAATTGCCGTTTTCCCGGATGATGGCCTCGTGGTCGTACTTCGTCTGGTTCACATGATCCATATACTGCTTCATCGACTCCCAGCTTTCCTCGATGATGGATTTGTCGCCGAACTGTTTCCAAATAGTCCAAGGCACTATTATGCCGGCATCCGACCAGCCGAAGCGCATATATTCGTTGTGCCACGAGCCGTATTGTCCCGGAGGCGCCACACCGGGGTAGCCGCCCTGGTCGTTCTGCGAGTCGCGCAGGTCGCGCAGCCATTTGTGGAAGAAGCGGTCAGTGTTGGCAAAGAATGTGCCCGTCTCGCAAAACACCTGCGTGTCAGCCGTCCAGCCCAGACGCTCGTTGCGCTGCGGGCAGTCGGTAGGCACGCTGAGGTAGTTTGAACGCATACCCCAGACGGTATTGGAGATGAGCTGATTTACGAGGTCGTTGCCGGTTGTGATATGTCCCGTCTCCATCTCGGGCGTGATGCTGCTGACTGGAACGGACTGTATCCGTTGAATAGTGACTTCGTCGGTTGCGGTGATGTCGAGGAAGCGGTAGCTGAAGAAGGTCTGGCGCGGAGTGTATTCCATTGACCTTTGACCATTTCCGAAGGTATAATCGAGCCGGATGCTCTTATCGTAGATGCGCAGGTTGCGACGGTGAACGCTGCCTTCGGGGCCGTCCATCCCGCGAGACTTGGCCCCGTTGCCGTCGTTCAACAGTTCGGCCGGCAGACAAGTAAGGCGTGTGCCCGCTTTTGCGCTGAAGCGGAACGAAGGCACAGCGGCGCAGTTCTGTCCGAAATCGATGACGAGATGCTCGCCCGGACGGACAACCATCGGGGCCTCTCCCCTCCCATTACCTACGGGAGATGTCGGGCATGGGTATTCGCGGTCGATAACAATCGTGCCGTGGGCCTCGTCGTTAGCGCCCTCTATATTGGAATAGACGTAGGCGCGCTTGGGATTGAGGGCCCAGGCCTCAACATGATAAACCTCAGCGCCACAGTTGGGGACGATGATACCTTTATACTCCTTGCTGACTGCAGGCGCATTATGAATTGTGAATTTTGAATTATGAATTGCTTCTCGCGCATCGTATTCCTCACCATCGAAGATGGCGGCGTGCTTCACAGGTCCTCCGATGCCTGCCTTCCAATCCTTCGTGTTGGTGCCGTACAGGCGCTTCGTTCCGTCAGCGAACGTCAGTTCCAGAACACCCCGGAAGGCACACTTCTGTCCGTACATTCCATTCGAACCGCTGGGCGTGATAATCTTGTCGGCCCACCAGCCCGGAGTCACTTGCGCTGCTAGTGTGTTCTTGCGCCCTTTCTTGGTTTGGAACTGCTCCGTCACGTCGTAAGTGAACGAATATTTCGTGCGGCTGTGGTGAGAGAAACCCGGACGCAGTACCTCCCGACCGATGCGCATGCCGTTCACGTACAGCTCGTTCACGCCGAGACTGGTGGTCATCCACAGAGCCTTCACCACGCGTTTCTCATTTGTCAACGTGGTCACGAACCAGTTGGCGCCGTCGGCTGCCCGCGTGTGTTCATCCACACGGCCCTGCACCTCGGGCGCATCAGCCACACATATCCATTCTGATTCGCTCCACACCTGATCCGGAAGTGCTTCGACCACCTGAGCTGACATCGTCAGCACGCCCATCATTGCGATGAGGCAGAAAAACAAATTCTTCATATCATCGTTTTGTGTCGTTTTAGTTATTTGCTCTTCAACGTCAGGTTGGCAGCTGGCAATGCGCTCTTGATTGTCACGCTGACTGAGCCTTTCTTCTGCGTGCTGCGTACGACGAGGAGGGCGCGGCCTTTCCACGTTTTTACACGAGGTGAGGTGTAGGGCTCGGTGTCCTTCATGTCGGCGGAGGCGAAGGCCAACAGCTTACCTGCTCCCTTGACGGTTGCCTCGCAAGGAATGGTGGCTTCGGGGACGACTGTGCCTTGCTTGTCGACCACCTCAACGGTGACGAAGGTGAGCGACTGACCGTCGGCTGCCATCACGGTGCGGTCGGGGGTTAGGCGCAAACGAGCTGGTTCGCCTGCGGTGGAAAGGACCTCCTCCCGACCTCCCCCTTGGGGGAGGGGAGTAGCTCCCCATCCCTCCCGGGGAGGGGAGCGGATACTTCTGCACGAAGCTCACCTGGCTCATAGTTCACGGTAAAGACAGCTTTAAACTCCGTGGAACGGTCAACCTTCTTTGTTCCGATAAGGCGGTCGTTGAGGTATAGATTGACCTCAGGAGCCTTGGTATAGACCTCCACATCGATAGGCTTTCCCTCCCATCCGGGCCACGTCCACGACTCCCATGTGGGCCAGACGCTCCACATCGTGGTTTTGATTTCCCCGTGATATCCGTTTGGTTCTTTCACACAAAGGTATATACTCCCCTCGCCCTTCGGAGAGGGGTCGGGGGTGAGGCTTCTCCACAGCATCTCGCGATAGTGGCTGATGGGCTTGCGCCAGCCGGTGATATCGACGTCGCCGCAGGGAGCGCCGTGCCATTCGGGCTGTCCACCATCAATCCATGACTCACCCTCACGCTCACCTTTATAATAATTGCGCCCTATGCCGCTCTCGCCCAGATAGTCGAGGCCCGTCCACACAATATCGCCCACGACATAGGGATAATCATTAGCAACGGCCCAGTTGCGGAAAGCATCACGCGGATAGCTCTCTGTCTGCCACATCACGCGATGCGGGTCGCGTTCATGGTCGCTGGCGTGCTTGTGGATCATGTAGTTGTAGCCCACCACGTCGAGCACCTCGGCATGTGGGTCGTAGATCTCCCAGTCGCTGTCCCAGGCACAGAGGGCCTCGGTGACGGGGCGTGTCGGGTCTTTCTCGAGAATGGCCTTCTTCATCTGCCGGGCGGTATAGACCACGCGGATGTCCTTGCGCTCGATGACCTCGTTGCCGATGCTCCATGAGATGACGCTCGGATGGTTGCGGTCGCGCAGCACCATAGCGTGGATGTCCTCGCGGAAGCATGAGTCGATGACGGTGGAGTAGTCATGGGGATTCTTCTGTGTGCGCCAGCCGTCGAAGGCCTCGTCAATTACGAGCATGCCAAGTGAATCGCAAGCGTCGAGGAAGGCGCGCGTCGTGGGATTATGACTGGTGCGGATGAGGTTGAAGCCGGCCTCCTTCATCTGGCGCACCTTGCGGATCTCGGCATCGTCGAAGGCACTGGCACCCAGCACGCCATCGTCGTGGTGTACACAGGCACCGTTGATGAGCACCTTCTTGCCATTGAGCACGAAGCCATTCTCAGCATCGAACGAGAAGGAGCGGATACCGAATTTTACGGCCTCACCCCCAGCCCCTCTCCGACTGGCGAGGGGAGTAGATAGACTTACTTCAGCTGTGTAGAGATAGGGAGATTCGGGCGACCAGAGTTTGGGATTGTCGATTTCGAAGGTGAAAATGGATTTTTCCTCAGATCCCTTTACCAATTCGTCCAGTTTTTGGGATTTATTATGAATGACATTACCTGCCATATCCCTTAGTACTACTTCAATACTAACATCGCCGTAGGCTTCCCCCTCGCCCTTCGGAGAGGGGGGTAGGGGGTGAGGCTTTTCATTCTGCACCATTACCTCAACTTTTACCGTTGCTTTGTCGGCACTCACCTCCGGGGTAGTGACGAAGACACCATTCTCGGCAATGTGCAACGCAGGCATCGTCTCGAGCCACACGTGGCGGTAGATGCCCGAACCGCTGTACCAACGGCAGTTGGGCTGCTCGCTATTGTCCACCTTCACGACGACTTCGTTGAGTTCGTTCTTCAATTTTTTAATTTTTGAATTTCTCAATTTTAAGAAAGGTGTCACATCGACGGTGAAAGGCGTGTAGCCATAGTGATGCTGACCAGCCTTCTGGCCGTTCACGTAGACCTCAGCCTTCTGATACACACCCTCGAAATGGAGCTTGACCAAGGAATTATCAATTGTGAATTGTGAATTATGAATTGTGAATTGTTTCCGATACTCGCCCTTGCCGGCCTCGAACCATCCTCCGCCAGTACCTGTTGCTCCCTTGCCCGAATTGGGCCCCTCGGAGATGTCCCAGTCGTGCGGCAAGTCAACTAATTTACAATTTGACGATTTACCATTTACAATTTTCGTGAACTGCCAGCCGAAATCAAACAGCTGCCTTTGTGCCGATGCCGTCAACGCCGCGATGACCAGCATTGTTGTAATCAAAAACCTCTTCATACTTCAAAGGAATAAGGATTATAAAGTTATTCATAATGTCTGATTCTCACGTCTATCCCTTCGTCTTGCAGCTGCTGGGGAATGGTGCTTACATCAGTCTGACCGTAGTGATAGGGAAACAGCACTCTTGGCTTGATGACCTTGGCGGCGCGGACAAGCTGGTCGGGCGTCATCGTGTAGGGTTGGTTGCAGGGCAGGAAAGCGATATCGATGTCCTTGATGCCCTCCATCTCGGGAATGTCCTCGGTATCACCCGCGATATAAACGCGCAGGCCGTCGAGAGTCAGGATGTAGCCATTGTCGCGACCCTTGGGATGGAACTGCAGGTGCCCTTCCGTTGTGTTGTACGCAGGTACAGCCTCAACCGAAAAATCGTCGGCCAGTTGCAACTTGTCGCCATTGACCATTACGGTTCCCGATCCATACATATCAGCGCAGCGCTGGTTCAAGATCAGCTGTGTCCCGTCTTTGGTAAGCATCCTGATTGAGGCTTCGTCAAAGTGGTCGCGGTGCTCGTGTGTCACAAAGATGTAGTCCGCATTGGGAATGGCTGTGTAATCCACTGTTCTTTGTCCGAGTCTGCCAACGGGGTCTATCTCTATCTCCTTGCCGTCGTACTCTATTCGGATGCACGAGTGCATCAGCGCGTGGCACTTGACCGCCTTTCCGCTTTTCGTCATGAACACATCCACCTCGTATGTGTCTGTGGTCACACCCATGCCAGCTTCCTTCCAAGCAATGATGCCGCCTTTCAGGTTCACACATTTGTAGCCCTCTGCCGCCAGTCGTCCGGCGGCACTTGCAGACCGACGACCGCTGCGGCAATAGATGGCAATGGTCTTATCCAAAGATAATGCTGCCTTTGCCATTTCCATGAAACTGCGCTGTCCCTGGTCGATGTTAATCGCTCTCTCGATGTGACCTTCAGCAAATTCCTCTGCCGTGCGAACATCGAGCAGAATGACATCCTGCTCTTCTGTCAGCGACTTGAAGGCTTGGACATTGACATCCTCATAGTTGGGCTGACCGCAGGCTGTGGTCAATCCGATTGTTGCCAATAAGCATGTAAAAATATTCTTCATTGTGCTACTATCATATTAAAATTAATAATCTGTTTTTAAATCTTTTACTTTCTGCGTTTTGTTCTTTTCGGAAAATACCTTCCAACTCGTTTCTTATAGTCAAGATATTCCTGTCCGAAATCCTTAGATGCTGAGTGCCAGTCCGCAGACGGCAAGAATCAAGCTTACTACACACAATGCTGTTGAATCAGGCGCGTATGGACAAGCCCGTCCCGATACCAGCCACATCAAAGCCGGAATGCCAATCACAAAGATAAGCAAGCCCAGCAGATAGCCTAATAAATAATCTAATCTCACTCCGAAAAAGGACGTTTTTACCAGATTTTGTGGACAAAACTAATCATTATTTCTTTTTAATTGAGGTTCGTGCGCGTGAAAAAACCATAAATGGCATGAAAAAGTGGGTAAAAAGAAATTCTCCGATTCATGTACCATGTGTGTAGTGCACGAATCGGAGAATTGAGAATTGTAGTGTTTCCTTACTTGACCTTGGCAACGATGGCCTTGAAAGCCTCGGCATGGTTCATGGCCAGGTCGGCCAGCACCTTGCGGTTGATTTCGATGCCTGCCTTGCGGAGCGCTCCCATGAGCTGGCTGTAGCTCATTCCCTCGAGGCGAGCAGCAGCATTGATACGCTGGATCCACAGGGCGCGGAAGCTGCGCTTCTTCTGCTTGCGGTCGCGGTAGGCGTAGGTGAGGCCTTTCTCCCATGTGTTCTTGGCTACGGTCCAGACGTTCTTGCGAGCGCCGAAGTAGCCACGTGTGAGCTTCAGGATTCTTTTTCTCTTAGCACGTGATGCAACGTGATTTACTGATCTTGGCATAATTTTGTTTGTTTGTGAACACAGGCGCCTGCTTTAGTTTAAAGTTTAATGTTTAAAGTTTAAGGCGGGACTTGTCTGCTCAGTGTTCGGATGGTTGACTTGGGTGATTTCTTCTCGAGAAATACTTGTTTAACTCTCTATCCTGATGGGATTAACGCAGCAGCAACAGCTCGCGCACCTGCTTGCGATTGGCCGTAACGACGAGGTCGCTGTGCTGGAGGTTACGCTTTTGCTTCTTTGTCTTCTTCGTCAGGATGTGGCTGTGATAAGCGTGATGACGCTTGATCTTACCCGTTCCGGTGAGTACGAAGCGCTTCTTGGCACCGGAATTAGTCTTTACTTTTGGCATTTTTTGTTTGATTAAATTGTTATTAAATTAACAGGCGCGGCTACGCATATACCGGGCGCAGCGCGCAACCCCTTTTTCATTTCCTATGCGGAATGTAAAATGTAAAATGTAGAATGTGGAATTATCATGTTCTGTAATTGTCCATTTTACATTGTCCATTTTACAATGTTTCGATGTTAATCATCGAAATTTTCTCCTTCCACCTTGGGCCCGGTGTATTCCTTGCGGGCTTTCTGCTGTGGTTGGCGCTTGACGGGTGTGGCGGCCTTGGGTTCGCTGGCGTCGTCAAACTCGTCGTTGTCCTCATCATCCAGATCATCGGAGTCGTCGATGACTGTAACTTTCTTTGGCACAATCTTCTTGGGAGCAATGAACATAGTCATGCGTTTGCCCTCGAGCACGGGCATGCCTTCGATCTTGCCGTAATCCTCCAGATCCTGTGCGAAACGCAGCAGCAGCACTTCGCCTTGTTCCTTGAAGAGGATGCTGCGTCCGCGGAAGAAGACGTATGCCTTGACGCGGTCGCCCTCGCTGAGGAAGCCTTGTGCGTGCTTGAGCTTGAAGGCGTAGTCGTGTTCGTCGGTCTGGGGTCCGAAGCGGATTTCCTTGACTTCAACCTTGACTTGCTTGGCCTTCATCTCCTTCTGGCGCTTCTTCTGCTGGTAGATGAACTTGGAATAGTCAATGAGCCGGCACACGGGAGGCTCGGCATTGGGGGAGATTTCTACCAGGTCCACGCCGCGCTGTTCGGCCATGTGAAGGGCATCGCGTGTGGGAAGTACCGTCGACTCTATGTCGTCACCAACGATGCGCACCTCGCGAGCACGGATCTGTTCGTTGACACGATACTGATTCTTCAGGTTGTCTTTCTTCATAGGTTCGGCTGTGCCGAAAGTTAATGTTGTTTGATGTTTAGGATTCTATGTTGTGCAAAATGCGGGCGCAAAGTTAATACTTTTCTGTCATTGCACGAACTTCTTCGTTGATTTTCTTTGCAAAATCCTCAAATTTCATGCTTCCTTGGTCGCCCTGACCCTGTCGGCGTACGCTGACAAGGCCATCTGCCTCTTCTTTCTCGCCGACAATGAGCAGATAGGGGATGTGCTTCATCTCGTTGTCGCGTATCTTGCGACCAATCTTCTCGGCGCGGTCGTCGAGCACGGTGCGCACGTCGTTCTGCTCGAGGTAGTCCTGCACCTTGCGGGCATAGTCGACATATTTGTCGGAGATGGGCAGGATGGCCACCTGGTCGGGCATGAGCCAGAGGGGGAAATGTCCGGCTGTGTGCTCGATGAGCACGGCCACGAAGCGCTCCATGCTGCCGAAGGGTGCACGGTGGATCATCACGGGACGGTGTTTCTGGTTGTCCTCGCCGGTGTATTCGAGCTGGAAGCGCTCGGGAAGGTTGTAGTCCACCTGAATTGTTCCCAGCTGCCAGCGACGGCCGAGGGCATCCTTGACCATGAAGTCAAGCTTGGGGCCGTAGAAGGCTGCCTCGCCAAGCTCGGTGCGTGTCGTCAGACCCTTCTCCTCGCAGGCCTCGATGATGGCGCGCTCTGCCTGTTCCCAGACTTCGTCGCTGCCGATGTATTTCTCCTTGTTGTTGGGGTCGCGAAGGCTGATCTGTGCCTCAAAGTTGTTGAAGTCCAGAGCGCCGAAGATGATCTGGATGATCTCCATCACGCGGATGAACTCCTGCTTCACCTGGTCGGGACGGCAATAGAGGTGGGCGTCGTCCTGTGTGAACGAGCGCACACGTGTGAGTCCATGCAGCTCACCGCTTTGTTCGTAGCGGTAGACGGTGCCGAACTCTGCCAGACGCAGAGGCAGATCCTTGTATGAGCGGGGCTTGGAGGCGAAGATCTCGCAGTGGTGGGGGCAGTTCATGGGCTTGAGCAGATATTCCTCGCCCTCCTCCGGAGTAGTGATGGGGCGGAAGCTGTCCTTGCCGTAGTGTGCCCAGTGACCGCTGGTGACGTAGAGGTTCTTGCCGCCGATGTGCGGTGTAATAACCTGCTGGTAGCCATAACGTTTCTGGATGCGCTTCAACATATCCTCTAAGCGCAGACGCAGGGCTGTGCCCTTGGGTAGCCAGATGGGCAGACCCTTGCCAACGCGCTCCGAGAACATGAAGAGTTCCATCTCCTTGCCTATCTTGCGGTGGTCGCGTTTCTTGGCTTCCTCCATGAGGGTGACGTACTCGTCGAGCAGCTTCTTCTTGGGGAAGGTGATGCCGTAGATGCGCGTCATCTGTGGGCGCTTCTCGTCGCCACGCCAGTAGGCAGAGCTCACGGCGGTGATCTTCACAGCCTTGATGGGTGCGGTGTCCACGAGGTGCGGGCCGCGGCAGAGGTCGGTGAATGCTCCCTGAGTGTAGGTCGTGATGTGTCCGTCCTCAAGGTCTGCAATGAGCTCGTTCTTGTATGTCTGTCCGTGGTCGCCGAAGAACTTCAGCGCGTCGGACTTGGAGATGTCGCGTCGCACAAGGGCTTCCTTGCGCTGCACGAGTTCCATCATCTTCTTTTCTATAGCCTCGAAGTCGGCCTCGCGGATGACAACGCCGGCAGGCGGCATGACATCGTAGTAGAAACCACGCTCAATGGCAGGCCCGATGCCGAACTGTGTGCCAGGATAAAGTTCCTGCAGAGCCTCGGCCATGAGGTGGGCGCTGGTGTGCCAGAAGGCGTGCTTGCCTTCCTCGTCGTCCCACTTGTAGAGGACGAGTGAGCAGTCTTCGTTGATAGGTCTGTTGAGTTCCACTGTCTGGTCATTGACGCCGCAAGCCAGCACGTCGGCTGCCAGGCGTGGTGAGATACTCTGTGCAATCTCGTAACCCGTCACTCCGGCCTCGCGTTCGAGGACGGTTCCGTCGGGAAGTGTAATCTTAATCATGTAGGTGTTAAGTGTATATTCAATAAATGCGGCGCAAAAGTACAACATTTATTCCAAAAGGCAACAAATAATGTCTTCTTTTTTTGCCCCTAAATAGAAAACCTTTGATTTATTTGGCAAATCAGCGTTTTTGACATATCTTTGCGCCGCTTTATGCGTATTCACAAAAACGTAATAGTAAATCATTATAATCGATGAAGCATTTTTGCTTAAGCATTGACGAGATCGAGCGCATACTCTTCGAGGGTGAGGCCCTGAAGCCTACCGAGGAGGCTATGGCAGACGTGCGCCGATGCTATGAGTTTCTTGAGGCTTTCTCGCGTGAGAAGGTCATCTATGGCATCAACACCGGTTTCGGCCCTATGGCACAGTGGCGTGTTGATGACAAATATCTCAAAGACTTGCAATATAACATCATACGCAGTCACGCCACGGGTGCGGGTGCTCCGTTGCCCGATATCTACGTCAAGGCTGCGATGATAGCCCGTCTGGGCTCGCTGCTACAGGCTCGCAGCGGCATACACACTGAGGTGGTGGAGCTGCTGACACAGTTCATCAACCGCGGCATCCATCCGCTGATACCCGAACACGGCAGCGTGGGAGCCAGTGGTGACCTGGTGCAGCTGGCACACATAGCGCTGACGCTGATTGGCGAAGGCGAGGTTCACTACAACGGTCAGTGGCGTCCAACGGCAGAGGTCATGAGGGAATGCGGGTTGAAGCCCATCGGCATTCACATCCGCGAGGGGCTGAGCATCACAAACGGCACAAGCGTGATGACGGGCATAGGCATCGTCAACCATTTGCTGGCAGAGAGGCTGCTTGACTGGAGTACCATCGCCGCTGTGTGGATGAATGAGATAGCCCAGAGCTACGACGACATGATGGCTGTGCCGCTCAACGAATGCCGCCGCCACGAGGGGCAGCAGGTGATAGCACGACGCATGCGTGAGATTGCTGCCGGAGGCGACTTGATGAAAAAGCGCGAACACGAGCTCTATGACCCTGAGAAGAACACCGAGCGCGTCTTCAAGCACAAGGTGCAGGCCTACTACTCGCTGCGTTGCACGCCACAGATACTCGGACCCGTTTACGACACGCTGCGTGCCTCGCGCCAGGTGCTCGAGGACGAGGTGAACTCAGCCAGCGACAATCCCATAGTGGACCCTGTGACGCAGAATGTCTATCATGGAGGTAACTTCCACGGCGACTATATCTCGCTGGAGCAGGACAAGGTGAAGATTGCAGTAGTCAGACTGGCGATGACCAGCGAGCGACAGCTCAACTACCTCTTCCACGACCGCATCAACGACCATATCCTGCCGCCCTTCCTCAACATGGGCACACTGGGATTGAACTATGGCATGCAGGCGTGCCAGTTCACGGCAACATCAACCACGGCCGAGTGCCAGACGCTGGCGATGCCAAACTATGTACACAGCATCCCCAACAACAACGACAATCAGGACATCGTGTCGATGGGAACAAATACAGCACTCATCACACGTCGGGTCATCGACAATGCATTCCAGGTGATGGCCGTGCAATACATCGCGTTGACACAGGCAACAGAGATTCTCGGATGTGTGGACAAACTGTGTCCGACAACACGTGCTATATATAATAAGGTACGCGCGAAGGTGCCGACATTTGTCGAAGACACTCCTTTCTACAAGGAGATAGCAGCTGTCGAGGAGTACCTGAAAAATGAAAAGCAAAACGTAGCAAAATGAAATATGCACTCGTAACAGGTGGCTCTCGTGGACTGGGCCGTGCGGTGTGCCTGAAGCTGGCATCACGCGGCATACCCGTCATCATCAACTATGTCAGCAACGCCGCTGCTGCAGAGCAGACGTTGGCTGACGTATGTGCCGCGGGCGGCTCGGGCGAGTTGTTGCGCTTCGATGTGGGCTGTGAGGACGAGGTGGAGCAGGCATTGGCAGCCTGGCAGGACAGCCATCCCGACGACTATATCGCTTATCTGGTGAACAACGCCGGCATCCGTCGCGACAACTTGATGTTCATGATGCCCACCGAGGATTGGCACGCCGTCATCAACGCGTCGCTCAATGGCTTCTATTATGTCACCAAACGTCTGCTGCCCAAGATGATGCAGCGACGTCACGGCGGACGAATAGTGAATATGGCATCGCTCAGCGGCATTAAGGGTATGGCGGGTCAGGCTAATTACAGCGCGGCCAAAGCTGCACTCATAGGGGCCACAAAGGCGCTGGCACAGGAGTGTGCTGCACGTGCTGTGACGGTCAATGCCGTAGCGCCGGGATTCATAGAGACGGACATGACTGCCGAATTGCCTGTTGACGAGCTACGCAAGCTCGTACCGATGAACCGCTTCGGACGCCCCGAAGAGGTGGCAGCGCTGGTGGACTTCTTGCTCTCGGACGAAGCAGCCTACATCACAGGCGAGGTCGTCAGCATCAATGGAGGACTATATACTTAATCAAGGCCCACCCCCGCCCCCTCCCCAAGGGAGGGGAGAAGGGGATGGATAATTGATAATTCACAATTACTTTAAACTTTAAACCTTAAACTTTAAACCGCGGCGTAGCCGCATCATATGTCTACAACATATAACAACATATCAGGCAAGATGGCGGGCAGCCGCCGTGTGGTGGTGACAGGCGTTGGCATTTGGTCGTGCCTGGGACAGGACAAGGCCTCTGTCACCGAATCATTGCGTCAGGGTCGTTCAGGCATCGGCCTCGAACCAGAACGTATCGGTTATGGCTATCAGAGTGCTCTCACAGGCATCGTGCCGCGACCAGATCTGAAGCAACTGCTTCATCGTCGTCTGCGTGCAGGCCTGCCCGAAGAGGGCGAATATGCCTTCATGGCCACACGTGAGGCTTTTGAGCAAGCCGGTATAGACGAGGACTACCTCATACAGAACGAGGTTGGTGTGATTTTCGGCAACGACTCGTCGGCACAACCTGTCATAGAGAGTGCCAACATCATGGCCGAGAAGCACGACTCTCAGCTGCTGGGCTCAGGGCTCATCTTCCAGTCGATGAACTCGACTGTGAACATGAACCTCTCGACCATCTTCCATCTGCGTGGCGTGAACTTCACCGTCAGCGCAGCATGTGCCAGCGGCAGCCATAGCATCGGTCTGGCATACATGATGATTAAGCAGGGTCTGCAAGATATGGTTCTCGCTGGCGGTGCTCAGGAGACAAACTACTATTCTATGGCCTCGTTCGATGCTCTTGGCACCTTCAGCAAGCACATGGACGAGCCCACAAAGGCCAGTCGACCTTTCGATGCTGCCCGCGACGGCCTCATCCCCAGCGGTGGTGCTGCTGCTCTTGTGCTTGAGGACTACGACCACGCTGTGGCACGAGGCGCAACCATTCTCGCCGAGATTAGCGGCTACGGCTTCAGCAGCAACGGCGGCGGCATCTCGCAGCCATCCGATGAGGGTAGCTTTGTGGCTATGCAACGTGCTATGAACGATGCTGGCGTCACGGTTGACGATATAGATTATGTCAACGCCCACGCAACATCCACGCCACAAGGCGATATGTACGAGGCGATGGCCCTCACACGCCTCTTCGAAGGACGCAAGGCCTTTATCAGCAGCACCAAGTCGATGACGGGCCACGAGTGCTGGATGGCAGGTGCTTCGGAAGCTGTCTATTGCATCCTGATGATGCAGAACCGCTTCGTGGCACCAAACATCAACCTCGAGAATCCCGACGAACATGCTGCCACATTGAATCTGGCACGTACGACAGTCGAGGATGTTGACCTGCGTATCGTGCTTTCCAACAGCTTCGGCTTCGGAGGAACAAACTCTGCGCTTGTAATCAAGAAACTATAATTTCTTTTTCATAAACCTCAAAAACCAACTCAACAATGAAACGTACACTTCTGACCGCTATCCTGGCTGTAGCAGCTGTGGTAGCTTTTGCAAAGGCTGATGACGAGCAGATGCAGATTACAAAGGCTGATGGCATTGCCAGCATCTTTGAGAAAGGCAAGACAGCAAACGTCAAGTTTGTCTATGCTGACGACTGCACAGCATCATATCAGGGCATTAGCGCTATGCCTTACAAAGAGTATGTTCGCGTCAACGGCGAATGGGAAGAGGAACACACCTATGGTGAGGAAGGATTCACCGAGGAGTGGAACGACCGCAACAAGAAGGGCATGAAGATTGTCGACGGCGAAGCCGATTTCACAATCATCGTCACCATTCACGGCATCAAGGAGATGACAGCCTACAACTCATGGTGGGAGATCACCAAGGGTGACGTGATGATTAACGACAAGGAAGGCCAGACTGTTGTTGCCTACAACCTCAGCGAGTACTATGAAGTTGCCGGTGGCTTTGGCCAGCTCAGACTGCGCAGCCGCATCCGTGCTACTTTCGAGGGTCTGGCAGAGTCTATGATTGCCTTCGCCAAGAAAGCCAACAAGAAATGAAACTCTTTCCCGCATTAGAGAAAGCATACACCCGCGAACAGTTGTCCGCACGCGATGCACAGGCTAAGGCTGAGTTCATCGCGTGGGGACCTGTTGTGTTTCAGGCATCGCGACTGATGATCAAGTTCGGCATCCTCGATATGTTGCGTGATGCCGATGAAGGTCTCACACGTGAGGAAATATGCCAGCGGACAGGCCTCTCGGACTATGCTGTGAAGTGCCTCACCGAGGCCGGGTTGTGCATAGGTACCATACTCGTCAACACAGAGACAGACCGCTTCACGCTGTCGAAGACAGGATGGTTCCTGCTCAACGACCCCGCCACACGTGTCAACATTGACTTCAACCACGATGTGAACTACGAAGGATGGTTCCGTCTTGAAGAGGCCCTCAAGGAGGGTCGTCCAGCAGGATTGGAGCATTTCGGTTCGTGGCCAACAGTGTATGAGGCGTTGAGCGAACTGCCTGAACAAGTGCAGCGTAGCTGGTTTGGCTTCGACCACTTCTATAGCGACACATCATTCCCTGAAGCGCTACAGATTGTCTTCGGCGAATACCACACTCGTTCGCTATACGACGTGGGAGGCAATACCGGCAAGTGGGCTCTGCAGTGCGTGGGCCACGACCCCAACGTGGAGGTCACAATTCTTGACCTTCCACAGCAGATACGCATGATGGAAGCTAACACAGCAGGCAAGACAGGTGCCGACCGCATCAAGGGCTACGGCATCAACTTGCTCGACCCCAAGGCGCTGTTCCCGCAGCGTGAGGGAGGCTTGGATGCCATCTGGATGAGTCAGTTCCTGGACTGCTTCAGCGGCGAGGAGATAGTGAGCATACTCACACGTGCCAAGAATGCGATGACTGCCGACACACGCATCTTCATCATGGAGACGCTGTGGGATCGTCAGCGCTTCGCACCGGCTGCTTTCTGTCTGACAATGACGAGCCTGTACTTCACAGCTATTGCCAACGGCAACTCCAAGATGTACAACACCGAGGATATGACCAACTATGTTGAGCAGGCTGGCCTCACGGTGGAACGCATCTTTGATGGTCTGGGGCAAGGGCATAGTATCATGGTATGCAGGAAAGTTGAAAATTGAAAGTTGAAAGTTGAGAATTCACAATGTTCAATGTTCAATGATCTTTAAACTTTAAACATTAAACTATTAACTGCGGCTCTGCCGCGTCTAACTTTAAACTGCGGCATAGCCGCGTCAAACAATGACAAGACAAGAGATTGAAGAGAAAGTCAAGGACTTCCTCATTGAAGACCTCGAGATAGAAGAAGACAAGATTGCACCTGAAGCACGTCTGAAGGAAGACATGGGCGTCGATAGCCTGGACTTTGTGGATATCGTTGTCATCGTGGAGAAGAACTTCGGCTTCAAGATCAAGCCCGAAGAGATGGCTGGCATAACAACCCTGTCACAATTCTGCGACTACATCGAGAGCAAGGTGGCTTAACGACGTGGCACAGGCGGCTGCACACACACAGTGGGTGGGCACCACGGGCGGTACGCCCTGGATGCAACGAACCCTCGTACGCTGTCTGGGATGGATGAACTTGCCGTTTGTCTATTCCGGTATGGCGTTTGTTGTGCCGTTCTATATGCTCTTCAACCACAAGGGCTATCTCAGCCAGTATCACTTCTTCCGCCGACGTTTGGGACACAATCCCGTGCGGTCGTTCTTCGATGTCTATGCCAATCACTTCCGTTTCGGGCAGATCATTCTGGACCGCTTCGCTTTCTATGGCGGTGCGCGCTTCAAGCTCATCACAGAAGGCAACGAGCGTTTCATGGCGCTGTGCGACGAGCCGGGAGGCTTCATGCAGATTGGCACGCATGTCGGCAACTTCGAGCTGGCTGGCTACATGCTCTCGCAAGAGAAGAAGACCATCAATGCGTTGGTCTTCGGTGGGGAGACAGGCACGGTGATGCAGAACCGTACACGCATCTTCCAGCACCAGAACCTGCGGCTCATCTTGGCCAATGGCGACATAGATCATGTCTTCGAGATGAACCGCGCTCTGGCTGACGGAGAGATCGTATCCATGCATGGCGATCGCATCTTCGGCTCACAGAAGACACTACGTGCCACTATTCTTGGTGCCGAAGCACAGCTGCCATTAGGACCTTATATCCTGGCCGCCACACGCGATGTGCCGGTGTTGTGCACCTTTGTTATGAAGGACAGCATAAGCACGTATCACGTCTTTGTGAACGAGTTATCTATACCCGAGGAACTTAAGGACAAGAACGCCAAAACACGTGCTGCTGCTTTGGCGCAGGCATACGCCGACTGCCTGACAGCGATACTGAAACGTTATCCGCATCAGTGGCTCAATTATTATGAGTTCTGGGAAAGTTGACAAGACAATATGATGCAATTGAAAGTTGAAGAAATACCCATATTGGAGTTAATCCCTCAGCGTCCGCCATTCGTGATGGTGGACAGGGTGACGGCGTTCGACATGACCACGACGGTGACTGAATTCCTTGTTCGGCCCGATTGTATTTTTGTCGAGGACGGTCTGCTTATCCCGGGTGGGGTGGTGGAGAACATTGCCCAGACGTGTGCAGCACGCATGGGATGTGTGAACCATATCAACCAGGAGAACGTGAAGCTGGGATTCATCGGTGCCGTACGCAACATGACTTTCATGAGGCCGGCACGCGTGGGTGAGTTGCTGACAACAGACATCGTAGTACGCGAGGAAGTCTTTCGCATGACTCTGGTGGATGCTACTGTGCGTGTAGGCGATGAAGTCATTGCCACCACAGAGATGAAGATAGCTCTCAGTGAACAGGATGCACAATGAACGGAAACAAATAACTCATTGATTCGTATTTAAAGTGAAAGAACTCAAGGCAAGCAAGTTGTTGGACATTCGCTTCAGCGAGGTGGATTCGATGGGAGTGGTGTGGCATGGGTCATATCCGCTGTACTTCGAAGATGCCCGCGAGGAATGGGGCCGTCGCTATTCGTTCGGATATTTAGATATGTTCGAACATGATTTCTATGCCCCTCTTGTTGACCTTCAGTTCCACTACAAACGTCCGATAGTATATGGTATGCGCCCTCGCATAGACATCATCTATCGTCCTACAGAGGCTGCCAAGATTATATACGACTACGAGATTCGCGACACTAAGGATGAGTCCTTGCTAACTACGGGTCACAGTGTCCAGGTGTTTATGGACAAGCAATACAACCTCATGTGGGAGAATCCGCCATTCTACGAACAATGGAAGCAGTTATGGATGAACGAGTAGTACGTGTCTGTGCCCACCACGTCCTGACCCCACTGGCCGACGGTAGTGCTGAGAACTTTCGTTGCGTAAGCGAAGGCAAGTCAGCTGTGCGCTCACATGATGGGGAAGCATGGGGGCTTGCTGAGGACTTCATGGCAGGCATCATTGCTGAGCCCGTGGAGCAACCGCGAGCTTACACGATGGCCCTGCACAGCTGCCGCACAGCCATTGAGCAATACTCGCACCCGTTGCCGCTGAACCGCACTCAGCTTGTGGTGAGCACCACCAAAGGCAATATCGAGCTCCTCACTCCCACAGCAACCGATGACAGTATACGTTTAGGCCATTTTGCCCAGCAGATAGCTGACGAATTAGGCCTCGCTTTGCCGCCAATCTGCGTTAGCAATGCCTGCACCTCAGGGGTGTGTGCCGTTGTCGATGCTTGGCGCGCGCTGAAGACGGGGATGTGTGATGTGGCCATAGTGTGTGGCGTAGAGGCACAAAGCCGTTTCATCGTCAGCGGTTTCCAGAGCTTCCACGCTCTCTCGCCTGAGCTTTGTCGGCCATTCAGCAGCAACCGCGTGGGGCTGAATGTGGGCGAAGCGGCAGCAACGTTAATCCTTGAGGCTGTGGCAGCCGAAGACATACGACCCGACGATTGGACGATATGTGCCGGTGCCATTCGCAACGATGCCAACCACATCAGCGGACCTTCGCGTACAGGCGAGGGCAGCTATCGTGTTCTCGATGCTGTGATGCGTGATGCCCGTGCCGACGACTTGGCTTTTGTCAGCGTTCATGGCACAGCAACACCCTACAATGATGAGATGGAGAGCATCGCCATCGAGCGTGCCGGCCTACTCGCAACACCTATATGCAGTCTCAAAGGCTACTATGGCCACACTATGGGTGCGGCAGGAGTGCTTGAGACCATAATCTCCATGCAGGCTGTGGAGGCTGGCATAGTGCCCGCAACGCTGGGCTATGACAACCAACTTGGCACCACTCGCGAGGTAAGTGTCAGCGCAGACAAGCGTCCGACAACAAAGAACAGCTTCGTGAAGCTCATCAGTGGCTTCGGAGGTGTCAATGCAGCGGTGAGGATGGAGAAGGGAAAGGAGCACGTTGCCGCATCTCCCATATCTTCCGCATCTCCTGTTGCTTCATCCTTCACCGTTCACATCACCCCCACCGGCGCTACGCTAAATGGACAGCAATTGCCCACCTCGCTTGCTGGTGATGAACTCATAACAGAACTCTACCGCCTCAGTAAGGCAGCTTATCCCAAGTATTTCAAGATGGATCCGCTGTGTCGGTTGGGCTTTGTCGCCTCAGAGCTGTTGCTGGCTTCGCTTGACGAGCAACGCTTTGTCGCTCGCGACGACCGTGCTGTCATTCTGGCTTCGCGCAGCGGATGTATGGCTACGGATGTCAATTACGAACGCACCATAGTGCCTGGTGACAACTATTTCCCGTCACCTGCCGTCTTCGTCTACACGCTGCCAAATATCGTCACGGGCGAGATAGCCATTCGCAACAAATATCTCGGCGAGACATCAATGTATCTCATCGATGCCACCGATGCCCAACAACGTCAGCGTCAGCTGCACGACATCCAGCAACTGGCGTTTGCCGACCCCGCAACGCAGTCGTTGCTCACAGGGTGGGTGGACTATGAGGATGCCACACACTTTGAAGCATCACTGACAATAGTAAATAGATAGAATTACAAACAACTAATACATAAACAATAATCATGGAAGAACTTATTGAAAAGCTTAAACAACAAATCATTGAAGTCCTGAACCTTGAGGAAGTGACTCCCGCTGACATCGATAATGACGCACCTCTGTTCGGTGAGGGTTTAGGTCTTGACAGCATCGATGCTCTCGAACTCATCGTGATGATGGAGAAGGAATATGGCATCAAACTCAAGAATCCCGCAGAGGGCAAGGAGATATTCAAGAGTATCAATGTGATGGCACAGTACATAAGCGAACACAGAACAAAATAACTCTCAACTATTACCAATATGGGTGAACCACTCCTGATAACAGGAATGGGCATCGTGTCGGCTATAGGCTTTGATGTAGAAGAGACGCTGCAATCCTTGCGAGCCGGCAAGACAGGCATTGATGCCCTGCGCTATTTGCAAACTGATCACCACGAGTTTCCCGTGGGCGAGGTTCAGATGTCCACCGACGAGATGGCCAAACGCTTGGGTATTCCTGACGGGACACCCCGGACGCGTACGGCCATGATGGGCATCATGGCGCTTGGACAGGCTTTGCAACAAGCCAATCTCCACAAGGACGATATGGCTAAGGCCGCATTTGTCTCGGGCACCACAGTGGGTGGTATGGACATGAGTGAGCAGTTCTATATGGACTTCCTCACCAACGACCTCCACAACGACTACATCTCGCAGCACGACTGTGGAGCATGCACAGAGAGCATAGCCGACTACTTCGGGCCTTTTGCCTCTGTCTCGACGTTGTCTACGGCGTGTTCCTCGGCTGCCAATGCCATCATCAACGGTGCCAACGCCATCCGCGAGGGCAGCTGTGAGATAGCTGTCGTCGGCGGCAGCGAGTGCATCACCAAGTTCCACCTCAATGGCTTCAACTCGCTGATGATTCTCGACCACGAGCAATGCCGTCCATTTGATGAGACGCGTGCCGGCCTGAATCTTGGTGAGGGTGCCGCTTTTCTGGTCATCGAGACAGCTGATTCAGCTCGTCGTCGCGGTGTGACACCCATTGCAGTCCTTGAGGGCTACGGCAACGCCTGTGATGCATTCCATCAGACAGCTTCTTCGCCCGACGGCGAGGGCTCATATCGTGCTATGCGCGAGGCTTTGGCTGACGCCGGACTGCAACCTCAGGACATAGACTACATCAATGCCCACGGCACAGGCACACCCAACAATGACACCAGTGAGAGTCAAGCTATGATGCGACTCTTCGGCGAGACTATCCCGCCCGTGAGCAGCACCAAGTCCTTCACGGGGCACACCACGAGTGCATCGGGTAGCATAGAGGCTGTCATCTGCATCCTGGCCCTTCAGCACCAGTTCCTGCCGCTGAACTTGGGATGGAAGCATCAGATGCCTGACGGCATCACGCCCGTCACAGACCAACACCCCGTGCGCCCGCTGCAGCATGTCCTGTGCAACAGCTTCGGCTTCGGTGGCAACGACAGCTCACTTGTAATAGGAAAAGAACCATCAAAGGCTCTCCTCCCCCTTGGGGAAGGTCGGGAGGGGGCTGCCGGAGAGGGGGCTTTCATCTTAGCCGCAACGCAGATCTCTATTCAGGAGGGTCTTAGCGAGGCGTGGATGCAGTCTCCGATACAGTACGACGAGCCATACGTACGTTCGCTGGATGTTGACTACAAGCAGTGGCTGTCTGTCGGCGAGTCGCGTCGCATGGGCAAGTTGCTCAAGCGCGCATTGGTGACATCCCTCGCTGCGATGCGGCAGAGTGGGGTAGAGCATCCCGATGCCATCATCACCGGAACGGGTCTCGGATGCATTGAGAACACCGAGATACTGTTGACGCATCTTTGTGAGGAAGGCGAGGAAAACTGCAAGCCCACGCCATTCATGCAGTCGACGCACAACACCATCAGTTCGCTCGTTAGCATCCACACCCACACCCACGGCTACAACGCCACCTACGCCCACAAGGAGGCTTCGTTCGACTGTGCACTCGAGGATGCTTGGCGGCAGATGAAGCTTGGCCGCATCCACACAGCCCTTGTCGGAGGTCAGGACGAGATGACACCCAAGTATTTCGGACTTCTCTGCAAGACGGGCTATCTGGGCCAGCCGTCGCAGATAGCAGGCGAGGCAGCAGTGTCTGTTATGCTCAGCGCAAAGCCGCGCAACGAACTCGACAATGTCCTGTGCCGGATGACCTACTTCAAGCGCCTCTATCGTCCCACACCCGAGGAGCTCCAGCAGACAGCCGCCGCCATTGGCTGCTTTGATGCCGTTGTGACATCCGTCTCTCAACTTTCAACTTTCAACTCTCAACTTTCAACTCTCCAAGAGGCCGCAACCCTCTTCCCCGACACTCCGTTGTTGCAGTACAAGAACATCTTTGGTGAGAGCTACACCGCCTACGGCTTAGGTATTTACGCCACAGCTCATGTGCTGCATTGCCAGCAGTTGCCGCCAGCTATGCTCATTCCAGGCTTTGTCACTCCAGCAGCATTACATCGAATATTGGTCCTCAACCAGATTGGTGGCAAGGACTACACCTTCACCGTTCTGGAATCGTAGGGCGGCCCACCCCCGGCCCGGCCACCGTCGCAAGTGGGGACTTGCTCCCCTTTGTGGGGCCGAAGCCACATTCAGTGGCTTCTCTAAAGACCCCAGTCGCCCCAAGGGAGGGGAGGAGAAAGGAATTGTAAATAAATCGTAAATTGTAAATTACATAGGATTGTAAAATCGTAATCGTAAAATTGTGAAATCGTAAAATCATGATGTTGCTTCTTCTCTTAGCTGTGTTGCAGAGCCTGTGTCTGTGTAGCGGGCAGGTCTTCCTGAAACTCGCCATGCAAGATATGGGCAAGCCTCAGTGGAGTTGGAGCTTCATTGTTGACCAACTCACCAACTGGTGGTTCCTCGCTATGGGTGTGAGTTTCGTTGCCAGTTCGGTGCTGTGGATGTATATCTTGAAGAAGTATCCATTCAGCACGGCTTATCCCTTGGCCAGCATGAGCTATGTCTTCGGGATGTTGGCAGCAATATATGTTTTCCACGAAAGCGTGCCCCTGACTCGCTGGCTCGGTGTGGTCTTCATCATGGGTGGATGCTATCTGATAACACGATAATGTCAATTGTCATTGACAATGTAAAATGTAAAATGTAAAATGTAGAATGGACAATCTAATTGATTTTACAATTTTACAATTTACGATTTCTTTAAACATTAAACATTAAACTACGAGCTTTGCTCGTGTCTATTCAATGCTAAATATCAGAAGTTGCTTTCTCATTTGTTGTCTGCTGTTCTTTCAACTTTCAACTTTCAACTTTCAACTTTTCGCCCAGCAGCCTGTCAGCGCTCAGCGGCAGCAAAGCATCGTCAGTGAGATCAGTGCAGCAGCTCAGGCCATACAGACGCTGCAATGCACATTCACACAGACCAAGGAGCTGAGCATCATGGACGACAAGATGGTGTCGCAGGGCACGATGGCATTCTTGCGTCCCGACAAGCTGGCTTGGCGCTACACCTCACCATACGACTATACCTTCATCATCACCGGCGAGAAGGTGCTCATCGGCAAGGGCAAGAGCAAGAACAGCATTGACTTGCAGAGCAGTCAGGCCTTTCAGGGGCTGGCTCGACTTATAGCCGGCAGTGTGACGGGCAAGAGCCTCACCCAGACACGTGACTACGATGTCAGCATCATGGCCGATGACAAAGTATATATCGCAAAGCTCACGCCCAAGGACAAACGTCTGAAGAAGATGTTTGCCAATATACGCCTGACATTCAACCGCGCATCCCACACTATGCAACAAGTGGAGATGTTGGAGCCCGGAGGCGATGTGACGACAATAGTTTTCCAGAACGTCAAACAAAACCAGCCGCTCAGTGACAAGGTTTTTGCTCTTGATTAGCTTCCTGCTATGCTCTGTGCAGAGCCCGTCGGAGTGCCTCCTTCTCCCCTCCCTTGGGGAGGGGCCGGGAGTGGTCCGTGCCACATGGAACTTCACGCTCCAGCGCAAGGGAATGACCCTCACTGGCATTTGTCTTGTGCGTCGCACAGAGCAGGGTGTTGTCGGTTCCGTGGTCAATGAGTTCGGCGTACACTACTTTGACTTCACTTGCAAGTCCTCGCATGTGAAGCTCAGCAATGTCTTTCCTGCAATGGACAAATGGTACATACGTCGTGTGTTGCGCCGCGACCTTCTCCTGCTCACAGCCGACCATCCCGTCCCCACAGGGCGACGACGCCAGCTCGACCTCCATCTGCCCGACTCCCTGTCGTTGCACAACACCAAGTACGACATAACATACAGGTTTGAAAAGTTGAAAGTTGAAAATTGAAAGTTGAAAATTGTCTGTCCATTATCCATTGTCCATTGAACATTGTGAATTATAAATTGTGAATTATAAATTGTTAAATTGTAATTTACATAGGATTATCCATTGAACATTGTGAATTATGAATTATGAATTGTGAATTATTATGACTTGTCTTTCTTCTTTCTATACCGTCGTTTCCTCTCACTCTGACAGTGAGAGCGCCACATATTCCATTCGGCTCAACCCCGACCATTTCATCTTTGCCGCCCATTTCCCTGGCAACCCTATCGTGCCTGGTGTGTGCCAGGTGGGTATTGTCGAGGAACTGGCATCCGACTATATCGGTCATCGCTTGCAGACTGCAAGCATCGGCAACATAAAGTACATGAATATCATCACGCCACAACCCTCATCCCATATTGGGGAGTCCGGACAAATGGTCAATGTTCCGCTCGGCCCATCGGGACGCTTGCCTCAGCAAGAATGTTCAATGTTCAATGGTATAGAGGTTACCCTCTCCCGCATCACTCGTGGCGATGACGGCATCATTAGCCTGCAGGCCGTGATGCGCAACGCCACCACCACATTCACCAAAATGAGCATCAAGCTCGCGCGCAAGTAATATACCATTATAACTCCATTTTATAACTCCTTTTATAACTTCACATTATAACTCCCGAAACTTGGGCGGGATTTTTTTGTGCCCAATTATAAAAAAGATGGCTTATCTTTGCTGTTAATCCGAAACTAATCACTATCTTTGCTACCGAAAGGGCTGAAAACGGCTCTGACGGAGCTGGAATAAGCCTCGGCGAGAGGTGCCAGGTTGAAAATTGCGAACAATAACAACGGACAAATGAGACGCACACAGATTGTCAATAGAATCAGTCAAGCCATTCACCGGGTAGCGCCTACAGCAGAGGCTATCCTTTATGGCTCCGAGGCTCGTGGCGATGCCCGCAGTGACAGTGACATCGATGTGCTCATTCTGCTTGACGAAGAAAAACGCGATCTTAAACACGAGGACGAATTAGCTGGAGAGCTCTACGACATAGAGCTGGCAACAGGTGTTATGATCAGTCCGATGATTATGCCCCGTAAGCTATGGGAGAATCGCCCCTTCAAAACTCCATTTTACATTAATGTCATGAATGAGGGAGTAAGGATATGAAAGAAACATTAGATGATCAAAGCCGTGAGTCGTTAATCCGCTATAGGTTGGATAGGGCCTTCGAGACTATGCAAGAAGCTGCGCTATTGGCCAAGGAGGGTTTCTATAATGCAGCCCTCAATCGTTTGTATTATGCCTGTTTCTACGCTGCTATGGCTTTGCTTGTGGCTCATGGCATCACCGCATCAACGCATGCGGGCGTAAAAACTATGCTTGGACTTCATTTTGTTTCCAACGGTCTGCTGGACAAGGAGCATGGCAAGACTTTCAGCCGTCTTTTTGAGATTCGTCATAGTGGAGACTACGATGATTTCGTCTATTGCGACCGTGAGATGATAGATGACTTCACCCCTAAAGCCCAAGCCTTTATCGACAGAATAAAAGACCTCTTGAAATAGATAACATAATTAACCCCTCAACCTTCAAAATTCACCATTTTGGTCTATGACTTAACATCATAAATCAAAAGACATAAGGATGACGCATTCGCTTTGAACCTGGAATCACTCCTTGCGACGGGACGGGCCCTAAAGGGCGTGTTTAGGTCCAGTCATAAGAGATGAGGCAAATTTCACTTTAATGTATTAAAGCATCGTCCGCACGACCCAGCTGCATCGACTGGTCAATGCAAGTGGGTCGTGCGGACAACCATACTGCATCGACCGGAGGTACATTTAGGCAGAAGAACACGAAAGACGGTGTATCCACTCGCGCGCGTGCGCGCATCACAGGCGGTTTTACCGAAAAACAACCTACATCCTACACAAGCGCCATCTAACGCATTGTGGATGTGGAGGATAGGACTATGTAGGCATCTATGTAGGCAATGTAGGCAATTACCAATGTAAAATGTAAAATGTAAAATGGACAATTGACAACGGACAATTGACAATTGACAATGCATAATTCACAATTGAGTTCAATCCTCAAACCTCTCAAACTTTCATACTTTCAAACTGACTTTAAACTTTAAACCTTACGCTCGACCTTTGGTCGCTTGCCTAAGCAAGAACTTTAAACTGCGGCATAGCCGCATCTCGTAATGCTCTGCAAATAAGGTAGTTATCTTTTTTAACATTTTAGCGGTAAAAGGCCCGGGGGTTAGCGGTTGATAATCCAGGAGGTTTGCACTAAAACATCCGGGCGTTTCACTGAAAACATCCAGGATCATTTTCCGCTAACCTCCGGATGTTTTTATGCCAACATCTGGATGTTTGGGTCCTAACGTGCGGATGTTTCTGCGCGGGGGGTGATATTCAGCAAAAATGTGGAATTATTTAATAAAAACAGCAAAACTGCGCACGCGTATGTGCGTGAAAAAGTTGTACCTTTGCGGCCGTTTTGTGAAATAGATAAAACAAAACTGATTCCATTAAGCACAAATACATTATAACATTTGATTCCAGAGATTTGTGTCATCAGGGTTGATGGCACAAAAATGATTGCCGAAAGCGTCCATAGTGTTAACGGTACATTACGTTACGGCGGAGCAGCTACTACGGGCAACACCAGCGCCCGCGTGAAAGATCAGGGCAGTTACGACGTCTGGAACGACGACTGGAGCCGATGAAAGTTCTTTGCAGAGCAAAGCGGCAAGCCGAGCGGAGAGTTCTTTCTGAGGAAAGCGTCCCTTTGGGTCGAGCGGAAAGTTCTTTGCGAGCAAAGCTACCAGAGGTCGAGCGGAGAGTTGAAGATTGAAAGTTGATAATTCGTAAGATGATATTTGAATCCACCACTCAAGCTATTTGGGTGGTGGATTCTTTTGGTATGCTCGGCATGAGCATCGTCTAACGGGTGCAAGTCCCGAGTGAGCCCTAATAGCGGGAATCACATAGCCAAGAGCAAGGGTGTCCGTCGCGAGGCG
>CAJOEI010000039.1 GCA_905233465.1 uncultured Bacteroidaceae bacterium
GGTGGGGCAGAGGCTGTGGCGTGTCGGGGTAGGTGGCTGCCCGCTGCGTTGCCCACTGGCAGAGCGGCTGCGGCAGTGTCTGTCCGGCGGCGACGGCGTCGAAAACGAGGCGCTGTGCTTTGTCAGCATTGAGCTCATAGATGTTGCCCAGTCCGGAGTCGTTGAACATCAGCATGATGGGGCGGGGGATGACCTCGCGAGCACGACGCTGCTCCTCCTGCCGGCGCTCGGTCTCGCGCTGGCGTCGCGCTGCTGCTGCCTGCGCGGTGGCTTCCTGCTTTTGCTTGAGCTTAAGCGTCTTGGCGCGAAAGTACTCCTGCCTGGCCTTGTAGTCTATCCAGTTTGCAAGCCGTTCTTCGAGACAGAAGTTGCCCACCTCGAAGCGCATCAGACCGGCGTGGTAGGTGCTCCATTGAGTGTAGTAGGTGTAAAACAGTTTAAGCATCTCGTTGTTGTAGCTGTCGCTGAACGACATCACTTGTTCTTTAAATGCAGCGCAGCGCTGTTCGCGGTTAAACACAAAAGAATTATTCGCGCTTTGCGCGTTATTCAATTCTTCTTCTTCTTCTTTATCAATTCTTTCTTTTTTGATTAAACTTTTTTCTTTCTTAAAAACGGTCATGACCGATTTTTGTTCATCCATATCATTGTTATCGTTGTTTGTCAATGTGTTAGGCACGTTATCTTCAAGTGGAAGTTGCAGTTGTTCTTCAAAATCGGTCATGACCGTTTTTTGCTTATTTTTCGTGACCGTTTTTTTTGATTTCATTCCACCTGCTGCCACGATCTGTTGCAACGTCTCCAGTTCGCAGGCAATGTTGTTCAGTCGCGAGCGCAGACGGTCGATGCGCTTCAGGATGTCCGTCATGGCTGCGACACCTCCTTTCCGGTTTTGGCGGCAGTGCGGGCGAGACGTGCCTGCTGATAGTTGTCGGCCATGCGGATGCGTATGCGTTTTTGGCGCGTGAAGGGGATATCTATCAGCCACTGTCCGAGCTTGATGCCGTGCTTCTCACGGGTCAGGGGCTCGCCGCTGTCTAAGGCTTGATAGAATGTGTGGCGTGCCACGCCCAACCAGTCCACAGCCTCCTTGATGGTCTTGAAATCGATGCGCTCGTATGGTGCAGTGGCGCTGAAGACGAAGATTTGCTGGCAAGCGATTTTTGCTGCCTCGGATGCGTTGTTTTTTGAAGTTTGCATAATGGTTTAAGTTTTAAGGGTTAATAGTCTGTGTTTCGGATATATGCGCACAATCCTTTTGCGCAAAAGTACAGACTTTACAAAGCCCTCGCAGCCTCCCCAATGCATTACGGCAAACACACCCGCATCCTCGCCATCCTTTGCCAACGTTTTGCCACAGAATTTGCCATTTGCAAGATTGTCAATCGATGCCGTAGGCATCAGATAATGGTAGCCAGCCGTTTCAACGGCTGGAACGATACAGCGGGATAAGTGCGTGCCGTAGGTACGCGATAAATATAGCACACGTCGCGTACCTACGGCACGCATTCGCAACGGCTCTATCTACCAGCCATTGAAATGGCTGGCTACCGTATAAAGCCCCTATGGGGCTATGGGCTGCGTATTGTCGTTCATCTATTTACGAGACAATAGGCTGAAAGAATACCCTCTTTTAGTTAATCTTCCTTAAATTACTGCCACCATCTTGCCACTGATTTGCCACTGTCGGGAATAATCTCTACTTTTACCAAAATCGGCATAATTCACGACAAAGAGAAATGGAGGTGATGGATGGTTCCCAATCTTTTCTCCCTGCATGCCACCTCACTGACGCCTGACAGCGTCACGAGTGTAGCTCACATCGCCGGCCCACCAGCCGCCGACGCTCAGGGTTGGATTGCCTTCCTGCGTCGCAGCGTGACAGATAATCTGGCAGCACGCGGTGTGACCGTTGGCGTGGACGCGAAATACGACCTGTCGGATGCCGAGTGCGAGGATATTTGGAGCATTTGCTTCATGGCTTTTGAGGGTTATATCCTTCTGGCAGAGAGTGCATTAAGATACTTACACGTGCTGGAGTCTCCCATTTGTCACAAGCACAACTCCCAAGCCGTCGACGCGCCAACTGCCACCACGCTCTCCAACGCCTACCATACAGTGCGCTCAAAGCTGCTGGTGGTAGAGCAGGTCTACTATAGCGATGCAAGTAGGGCTGCAGAGCTGCTGCAAAGCATGGCGCCGCTCTTTGCCAGCCGCGTAGGTGAGCTGCAAACGCTGGAGCAGCGCGTGAGCACCATGCCCGCCGAGATGATGTCGCACCTCAACGACTTCCGCAGCCAGATGGCACAGACCATTGCCGCCTCGCGGCGCGTGGACTGCGACCGCGAGCTGCAGGCCTTTGCCACGAGCAGGGTGGGGGAGCTGGCCTGCTCGGAGCTGCTGCCACATCTGATGATGGGACGCGAGGCGCTGCTGCAGGCCATGAGCAGCGAGTCCGCCATGGAGCACTATGCTCGTCTGTGCGAGGGCGAGCTCACTCCGCTGCGTGCCAACTATCTGGCATCGCAGGCGGCGGCACAGGGCGTAAACCAGCTGATGGCGCTGCTCACGGTGATGCTCATGATGCGCAAGTTGCAGCGGCAACACAACGGCAACGCCGAAGACACCCACGTGGCGGCCTGTCTGCAGCGAGCCGTGGCTGCCATCGGCGGCAAGGCCCAGGTCAGCAACGCCGAACTGCTGGGGTTCTGGTACGCTTGGCACCACATGCACCTTTACAAGGACAACTCCTTCGCCAATTTTGCGCGGAAACTGCGCAGCGAGTCCTTCAAAGAAGCCGGATGCAGCTTTGACATCACCACGAACCAGCAGGCCTATAAACGCCACAACGACACGTACTTGCAGCGCACACACCCCTTGTCGTGGAACTATCAGGCGTGGCTCGACCACTTTGTCCGCGACGGTCAGAAACAGCCTTCGGGTAGCAACCAAGGATATTTCCAGCGCATCCACACGGCTGCCAAGGCGCTGCTCTTGGAGCTCAACCGCTAATTATCCACAAAAAAATTGTCGTATATCACAACTTTTCCATAACTTTGCAGTCGTAAAAACATAAAACAGAGCAATAAGATGGAGAAAGAGATACGTTGGGGCTTTGTGGGCTGCGGCGAAGTGACGGAGAAGAAGAGCGGTCCGGCCTTTGGCATCGTCGAGGGTTCGCGCGTGGTGGCCGTGATGAGCCGCAATGCCGAGCGCGCCCAAAGCTATGCCGAACGCCACGGCATCAGCCGATGGTACACCGATGCACAACGTCTCATCGACGACCCCGAAGTGAATGCCGTATACATCGCCACGCCGCCCAGCAGCCATGCTACATACGCCATCATGGCCATGAAGAGCGGCAAACCAGTGTATGTAGAGAAGCCGCTGGCGGCCAGCTACGAAGACTGCCTGCGCATCAACCGCATCTCTCAGCAGACGCATGTGCCGTGCTTCGTGGCATACTACCGGCGATGCCTGCCTTACTTCATCCGCGTCAAGGCCATCGTGGAGAGCGGACGCATAGGTAGGGTAGTGGGAGTGCATATTCGCTTTGCCGTGCCGCCGCGCGACCTCGACTACAACCGTCGCCAGCTGCCCTGGCGCGTGCAGAAAGACATCGCCGGAGGGGGGTATTTCTACGACCTGGCTCCCCACCAGCTCGACCTGCTGCCGCAGATGTTCGGACCCATAACCCGCGCCAGCGGCTTCTGCACCAACCGCGCCGGACTCTATGACACCGAGGACACCGTCAGCGCTGCATTCCAGTTTGCCGACGGACTCATCGGCAGCGGAACATGGTGTTTCTGTGCACACGAGAGCGCACGCACCGACCGCATTCAGATCGTTGGCGACCGCGGCAAGGTGACATTCTCGGTCTTCACCTACGAACCCATCGAACTCTACACCGAACAGGGTCACGAAAGCATTCGCATCGACAATCCTAAACATGTGCAGATGCCGCTGATACAGAACGTAGTAGACCACTTGCGCGGCCGCGGTTATTGCGATGCCGACTGCGTCTCGGCCACATCCGTCAACTGGGTTATGGACAAGATTTTGGGTAAACTGTGAGACACATACTCCGATACCTGTTCATCATCCTCGCCATCGCAGCTACAACACTTGCAGAGGCACAGACCGACACCGCTGCCGTGGCACGACGGCGCACATCGTTGCTCGGTGATGCTGTGCGGCGAGATTCAGTGATGGCCTTCAGGAGGTACATGGACACAGCCCGCTACGAGGCCGGACAACCGCTGTTCCACGACAGCGCGGGTGTAGGCATGCAGTCCACACGTCTCGGAGTGCGATTGCCACACCTATCGGATTTTCGCAGTATACGCCACAATGATGCGCTGTCTAACTTGGAGAAAATCAAGCAGTTCGGTAACATCTTTGTGCGCATCATAGATGCCTTTGACGCCATAGACTCCAACTATGTCGAACGCATCGGCTACAACTTCACAGCGATGCTTCAGGCCACCACAAACTATGAGTTTTATTCCATTGGCACGCGCAACTACGTGGAACGACTAACCTTTATGCAGCATCCAGACCTGCGTGTGGGACCGTATTTCGGATGGAAATGGCTGTTCCTTGGCTACACCTTCGACGTCAGCAACATTGGTACACGCAAGACCAGCAGCTCGCGCACAGAGCTGTCCATCTACACATCCATGATAGGTGTGGACCTGATCAGGCGTTCAACGGGCAACGACTTCTTCATTGGACGCGTCCGCGGACTGGGTGACGAGGCAAGGTCCTATGAGGGCCAGGACTGCCAGTTCATCAAGTCGCGCATGACCGGCATCAATCTCTATTACAACTTCAACCACCGCCGGTTCTCGGCCCCCGCCGTGTTCTCGCAAAGCGCCATACAACGGCGCTCAGCTGGCTCATGGCAGCTCGGCACATCCATCACGTTGCACCGCGTGGATTTCAATTACAACGTGCTGCCGCGTGCACTGCTGGCCAAGACCGAGGTAAACGACGAATACGTTGTGCTTGAATACCTTAACTACAACGACTACAGCCTTACAGGGGGATATGCCTACAACTGGGTGCCGGCACCCAAATGGTGCGTGGGCATTGTGCTGACACCAATGGTGGGATACAAACGGGCATCCATGCAGACTCTGGCATTGCATGAGTCCATAACTGCAAGCACAACAGACGGCGACCCAGAAAAAGTCGAACTGATTCCCATGAGGAAATCTTATATCAATGAGGGCACCATCAACGTTGGCGGCACAGGACGCATCGGAGTGATATACAACACCGGCCGCTGGTTTGCCGGGCTTTTTGGTATAGGACACATGTATAGGTACAACCACAAAGGATTCCGATTCATCAACACCTTTGGAACAATCAACCTTTGTGGTGGTTTCTATTTCCAACGCAAGAAGGAGAACAAGGCAGATAAATCTAATATTAAAGCCAAAGCCGATATATCTCTGCCATAAGACCACAAAAGGACCCATCCATTATATCTTATCAATTTCTTCAATAATGGGTGTTATGTTTAATAGAGTATTCTAAATAAAAGTAGTTTAAATTATATTATTTATCCCATAATGCATCTTCTTTAGCAAATTCCTCTTCCAAATCCCTCCATACTTCTTCGTTAGGTATTCCCCGGCCAGCAGCAAAGTTGGCCTCAGCCTTGTCGAGCATGGAATTCATCTCCTGAAGCGTGTAGCGACATGGAGAAGCTACCTTTTTCTTAGCATAATCCGCAAGTTCCGAACTCAGCCATAGCATATTGTCTGGAGTAAGCGTGCCGTAAAGATAATCACGCAGATTTGTCAATGTTGCAGTACTCATAATGCTTCTTTTTATTTCCAGTGGCAAAGATACAATTAAGTGTGCGCATTGCAAAATATAAAACTATTATTTAATTAATTTTAGGGACTTACTTTACGCGTAAAGTAAGTCCCCACTACTGATGATGTCAAATCAACCTTTCAGTTAATTTGTTTTGATATTACAATCAGATGATCTTCTCCAGCTGACTCAGGCCGCGCTGCACATCGGCATCGGTGACCTCGTAGTTCTGGAGGTTGCCTGCCAGATACTGGTCGTAGGCCGTCATGTCAATCAGACCGTGGCCGCTGAGGTTGAAGAGGATAACCTTTTCTTCGCCAGTCTCGGCACAACGCTTGGCCTCGCGGATGGTGGCAGCGATGGCGTGGCAGCTTTCGGGTGCCGGAATTATGCCCTCGGCACGTGCGAAGAGGATGCCAGCATCAAAGGTCTCGAGCTGAGGTATATCAACAGCTGACATGAGGCCATCCTTCAGCAGCTGGCTGACGATGACGCCAGCGCCGTGGTAGCGCAGACCGCCTGCATGGATATTGGCCGGCATGAAGTTGTGACCCAGGGTGAACATGGGCAACAGAGGTGTGTAGCCTGCCTCGTCACCGAAGTCATACTGGAACTGTCCGCGTGTGAGCTTGGGGCATGATGCGGGCTCGGCAGCGATGAACTTTGTTTGCTTGCCGTTGAGGATGTTGTGACGCATGAACGGGAATGCCACTCCGCCGAAGTTGCTGCCGCCGCCGAAGCAGGCAATGACAGTATCGGGATATTCGCCTGCCATCTCCATTTGCTTCTCGGCTTCAAGACCGATAACTGTCTGATGCAGAGCAACATGGTTGAGCACGCTACCCAGCGTGTACTTGCAGTTAGGCGTGGACATAGCCAGCTCGATGGCTTCGGAGATGGCTGTGCCGAGCGAACCCTGATTCATTGGGTCACGGGTGATGATGTCCTTGCCGGCGCGTGTGGACATTGATGGCGATGCCTCCACGGTGGCACCGAAGGTCTGCATGATGCTGCGGCGATAAGGCTTCTGGTTGTAGCTAATTTTCACCTGATATACAGCACATTCCAGGCCAAAGACCTTGGCGGCATAACTCAGGGCGGCACCCCACTGCCCTGCCCCAGTCTCGGTGGTGACGTTGGTCACACCCTGCATCTTGTTGTAGTAGGCCTGAGCAAGCGCGGAGTTGAGTTTGTGGCTGCCAACGGGCGAGACGCTCTCGTTCTTGAAGTAGATATGTGCGGGCGTGCCGATGGCCTCTTCAAGTCCGTAGGCGCGAACCAGCGGAGTGGAACGATAATACTTATACATCTCGCGCACAGCATCGGGGATGTCAATCCATGCGTCGGCCTGGTTGAGCTCCTGGCGTGCCAGCTCTTCGGCAAATATCGGGAAGAGGTCTTCGGCGCGCAGAGGCTCCTTCGTGGCGGGATTGAGCGGAGGCATGGGCTTGTTGACCATGTCTGCCTGGATGTTGTACCACTGTGTCGGGATCTCGCTCTCTGGCAAGATGAAACGCTTCTGTCTGTTCATGACTGTAGAGTTTTGTGTTTGGTGAATATTGTGGTTATTTGATAATATATTTATTAAAAAAGTTCAGAGGCCTATCGCAAGAACGACAGGCCTCTGTGTGTATTTGTTGAGCTCCATTATTGGGTACACGGCTATCTTCTCACGATTATTGGAATCTTGAGTTCTGCCACCACCAATAGTAAGCTTTTGCTGACATATTCTTTCTTTTGTTTATTGATTTCGGCTGCAAAGTAACATGTTTCTGCCGAAACCACCAAATATTTTTACAACTTTTTTCGAAATTATTCCCAATACAGCACCTGACGGTTGATGTCCCACTTATGGTCTTTGGGGAAATCATCGCCCTCCCATGCCTTCTTGCTGGTCCACTTCTCCGGTGCGTCGGTCCAGAAGGGATCGTCGGCAGGCAGCCCGAGCGGCATAAATGCCAGCGAGGTCATGTAGAGCGAACCGTTGTTGGTATACCAGTCTGCCACATTGGGATGCGAGCCCACGAAGCCGATGGTCAGGTAGCCGTCTTCGGTGAAGTTACTCTTGCCCTTACCCTCGAACATACGTTTCATCACGGCTGTAATGGCGGCGCGCACCTGACCGCGATGGAGTTCATCAGGCAGCTGCTGTTGCCAGGCGAGCATGGCCAGGGGCTGGAGCACGGCCAGACGATATGGTATGCTGCGTCCCACAACTGGGAATGTGCCCTCGGGCGAGATGAAGCGTTCGAGGATGACACTGTATTTCTGCATACGCTTGGTGACGACCTCAAGGCGCGACTTGGCACCGTTGCGCTTGTCGCCGTGCGAGCGCACGAGATATGTGTTATTGGGCTGGCGGGCTGCCACCATCTGCAGGCACTCGCTGTACATGGGTTGTATGACAAAGGCGTTGTAGTAGTCGAAGGCAAACGATGGACCGTCGCTGTAGAGGCCGTCGCCAACGTACCATTCCTCGGCCTTGCTCAGAGCCATCTTGATGCGGAAAGCATCATATCCGCCACCGACATACTGCAGGAAAGCCTCCTCCATGCCGCAGAACAGCAACCAGTTGGTGTAAGGCGGGTCATAGCGGCGCAAGCCTTGCAACTCCTTGATATAGCGGGCCTTGGTGATGGAGTCCAGCGGTTCCCATAGTGCGCTGTAGCCACGGAACAGGCTCTCCACCACATAGGCGGCATCAACCAGCGTCTGACCTCCGCTGCGCCAGCCCAGATAGTCGGGGCTGTCGGGGTTGGTGTATGCCTTGATAGCCCACTCGCGTAGCTGGCGACGGCGCTGGCCTTCGGGCGTGTCGTCGTCTGGCAACGTCAGCCAGGGAGCTATGCCTGCCATCAGACGACCGAAACACTCCATGTAGGCCACCTTCTTGTCGCGGTTGTCCCATGTGGGCGAGAGTTCGAGTTTCATGTTCTGCTGAAGTGTGCCGTTGGCCATGTTCTCAAGCACAGGTGCGGCCATCGTGTAGGCCAGCTCTGCCCAGTAGGCACGATCTGATGCGCCGTCGCCCAGCGGGTCGGCGGTGGTCTGTGTGCGCTTGCGGGCGCCGGCAGGCAGCACGCAGAGGCCCAGACACAGGGATATGATAGCTAATTTACGCATAATGTAGGTATTAGGGATTGCGTCCGTGGGTTAGTTATTCAGCTGTCATGTTGCCCTCGATGAAGAGGCGTATGACGCTGGACGAAGTGCTGTTGGTGCGCACGGTGATGTTCTTCTTGAACTTGCCAGGGAACTTACCCTTGCCGTTATACACAACCTCAATCTTGCCTTTTGCGCCTGGGGCGATGGGATCCTTGGAGTATTCGGGCACTGTGCAGCCGCATGTGGTCAGGGCCTGATGTATGAGCAGGGGTGCTGTGCCAACGTTGGTGAACACAAACTCGCAACGCACGGGCGAATCCTTCTCGGCGAAGGTGCCGAAGTCGTGGGTCAGCGTCTCAAACTTGATTTCGGCGCCCTTTTCTGTTCCAGCCTCTTTCACTGTGGTTACATTCTTCTTTTGGGGCTGTTGAGCATAGGTGACGTTGGCAGCGGCCAGCATCACGGCAACGATAAACAGGATCTTTTTCATCAGAAATGTAATAGTATAGAATGGTTATTTTATGTGTTTCTTTGTCATTTGGCTGCAAATTTAGGGTGTTTTTCCCAAACTATGTCAATTACGATACAAAAAAAACATAAAATACTCGCGAATATGCACATTTTGCCGTACTTTTGCACCATGTTTATACACAATACCACGTACGTGGTACCAAATAACGATGCCCGCGACTTCGTCGTGTGGGTGCATCAGGTGTTGCTGCCACGTGCCGCAGCAGCCGACTGTGGCATGGGCGTAAAGCTCATGCGCATCCTCTCACATAAGGAGGAGGACACCGAGTGTTTCTCCGTACAGCTCGAGGCTCCCTCGTCGGCACACCTGCATCGTTGGCACATCGGTCCGGGACGCATCATGGCGGACGAGCTGCAGAAGCTCTTCGACGGACGCATCGTTGGATTCGGAACACTGATGGAAGAGATAACCGCCGACTGAGAGCACATGGAAGCAGAACGCATCATCATGGGCATAGACCCCGGAACGAACATCATGGGCTACGGCATCCTGCGCGTGCAGGGCCGTCACGCCGAGATGGTCACTATGGGCGTCATCGACCTGCACAAGTATGCCGACCAGTATCTCAAATTGGGACGCATCTATGAGCGCGTCACGGGCATCATCGAGGCCTACCTGCCTGATGAGCTGGCCATCGAGGCACCGTTCTTCGGCAAGAACGTGCAGTCGATGCTCAAACTGGGACGGGCACAGGGCGTAGCCATAGCAGCTGCCATACAGCGGCAGGTGCCAATCCATGAATATGCCCCGATGCAGATCAAGATGGCTCTGACGGGCAACGGCTCGGCATCCAAGGAACAGGTGGCATACATGCTGCGCCAGGTGCTGAAGATTCCGGAGGATGCCATGCTGCCATGGCTTGATGCCACCGACGGCCTGGCGGCGGCATACTGCCACTACATCGAGAGTCAGCGGCCAACATCCGGTTCCAAGGTACGCTCGTGGAAGGAGTTTGCACGGCAACGAGGCATAGTATGAAATAAACAATATCTGAGAATCCGTGAAGTCAACAGTGTCCATAGTCAATGGCATCACGCGCCATCCTGAGCATCGCATGGCACAGCCCGTGCAGCTGCAGATAGGCCGCGGCGAGCAAATTGCCATTATTGGCGACAATGCCGCAGGCAAGAGCCGGCTGGTGGACATCATCACTGGTCGCTATCCCCTGCTGGGCGACGGCGTGGCCTACGACTTCAGCCCCTCGCCTCTGCAACGTGCCAGCGACAACATACGGCGCATAGCCTTCAGCGACGCCTACGGCGAGGCAGACAGCACATACTATCTCCAGCAACGCTGGAACCAGCACGACATAGACCCCTCCACGCCCACGGCAGGAGCCCTGCTGCAGGCGGCATGGGAAGCCGCAGACCGCAACATCAGCCAACAGCTGCAAGGCGACGAACTACTGCAAGAGAGGCAGCGACGCGCAGCATTACGACAGACGCTGTACGACATCTTCGGCATAGAACCTCTGGAGAATAAGTACATTATCTCTCTGTCCAGCGGCGAGCTGCGCAAGTTCCAGCTCACACGCACACTGATGGCTGCACCCAGAATGTTGGTACTGGACAATCCCTTCGTGGGGTTGGATGCTGCCACACGCCAGCAGCTGCGAGAGTTGCTATCACGCATGGTGGCAGACACAGACCTGCAGGTGGTGATTGAGGTGAGCCGAGAGACCGATGTTCCCGACTTCATCACTCACGTGGTAGTTGTGAAGGACTTGTCCGTAGCGGCCAAGATAACCATCAGCGAGTTCCGCAGCCAATGCGCGGCACAACCAGACGACGTGCCCACACTCGCCGCAAGCCGTCGGGAAGCCATACTGTCGTTGCCGTCGAGAGACCTGGCCACTACCCCACTCTACACCTGCGGAGGTAACATCGTGGACTGCGACGACGTGACCATAAGCTACGGCGGCCGCACCATCCTGGACCACGTCAACTGGCACGTCCGCGAGGGCCAGCGTTGGGCACTCACCGGGCCCAACGGCGCCGGCAAGTCGACATTGCTGAGCTTGGTCTGTGCCGACAACCCACAGGCATACGCCACTCCGCTGCGGCTCTTCGGCCACCAACGCGGCACGGGCGAGAGCATTTGGGAGATAAAGCGCCATATAGGCTACGTCAGCCCCGAGATGCATCGCGCCTACCGCAAGGAACTGCCCGCCATAGACATCGTGGCATCGGGCCTGAGCGACAGCATGGGCCTCTACCACCGTCCGACACAGCAGCAGCGCGAGGCATGCATGATGTGGATGGACATCTTCGGTATCAGCCATCTGGCACAGCGCAACTTCATGCAGCTATCCAGCGGTGAACAGCGTATGTGCCTGCTCGCAAGGGCTTTTGTTAAGGACCCTGAACTGCTGGTGCTCGACGAACCTATGCACGGTCTCGACAATCACAACCGCGCCATCGCGGGACAGATCATAGAAACGTTCTGCCAGCGTGCCAACAAGACCCTCATCATGGTGACACACTATGCAGACGAGATTCCGCAATGCGTGACACATCGCTACGAATTGGCCAAGCCCGCAGCATAATACAATATTGATTTCCCAAGAAAACAGCCCTCGCGCATGCGCGTACATATATAAATAAATTATCATTATCACCCAATAAAAGAAACCGATGCAAGTTGCAATAGTACAATACAACGCCGGAAACATATACTCGGTGATACATGCCCTGAAACGACTGGGCGTGGAGCCTCAACTAACAGACGACGCGGCAGCGTTGCGCAGTGCCGACCGCGTGCTCTTCCCCGGACAGGGTGAGGCACGTCAAGCCATGAGCTACCTGCGCGAGCATGGCTTGGACTCTGTCATCGCATCGCTGCGGCAACCGGTGCTGGGCATCTGCATCGGACAACAGCTGATGTGCAGCCATTCCGAAGAAGGCGACACGACATGCTTGGGCATCTTCGATGAACAAGTGCGCCGCTTCCAGCCGCAGCGCCACGAGGACAAGGTGCCGCACATGGGATGGAACCAGCTGCATTTCGACGACAGCCGCGAGCGCTGTCCGCTGTTCCACGGCATCGACGAGGGAGCATACGTGTACTTCGTCCACAGCTACTACGTCCCCCTGTGCCAGGCCACAGCAGCCAAGACGGACTACATCACGCCCTACAGCGCCGCCCTCTGGCACAACAACTTCTATGCCACACAGTTCCACCCCGAGAAGAGCGGAGCTGTGGGCGAACACATCCTGCGTAATTTCCTGGAACTATGATAGAGCTCATTCCCGCCATAGACATCATCGACGGCCAGTGTGTGCGTCTCACACGCGGCGACTACTCCACTCAGAAGGTCTATGCCTCCGACCCGGTCGACATGGCACTTAGGCTGCAGGACATGGGATTCCGGCGCCTGCATGTGGTGGATCTGGACGGTGCGCGCTCGCGCCATGTCGTCAACGCTGCAGTGCTCGCACGTATCGTGGCACAGACCACATTGTGCGTCGATTTTGGCGGAGGCATCAAGACCGACGACGACCTGCGTCTGGTGTTCGATGCCGGTGCTGCGATGGCCACACTGGGCAGCATCGCCGTGACGGCCCCTGACACCGTGGACACATGGCTGCAACAATGGGGCACGGAGCGCTTTGTGCTCGGCGCCGATGCCCGCAACGGCCGCATCAGCATCAATGGCTGGCACGACGACAGCACCCTGGAGCTCATGCCATTCATCGAGGGCTATATGCAGCAGGACCTGCGACGCGTGTTGTGCACTGACATCAACTGCGACGGCACGCTGCAAGGTCCTTCGCTGCAACTCTATACCGACATCATGCGGCGTCACCCAAACTGCCATCTGATAGCCTCCGGAGGCGTGGCCAACATCGATGACATACGTGCACTGGACCGTGCGGGCGTGCCGGCCGTGGTGTTTGGCAAAGCCATGTATGAGGGCCGCATCGACCTGCCGGCACTGCTGGAGGAGTTCCCACAACAATAAAGTTATAACATAGACAACGACTGATATAATGCTTGCAAAACGCATCATACCATGCTTGGATGTCAAGGACGGTCAGACCGTGAAAGGCACCAATTTCGTCAACCTGCGCCAGGCCGGCGACCCCGTAGCCCTGGGCAAAGCCTACAGCGAGCAAGGGGCCGACGAGCTGGTGTTCCTCGACATCACCGCCAGCCACGAGGGTCGCAAAACCTTTGCCACGATGGTCACGCGTGTGGCAGCCGAGTTGAGCATACCGTTCACCGTGGGCGGTGGCATCGGCGCTCTGGCGGATGTCGACACCATGCTCTCGGCCGGTGCCGACAAGGTTAGCGTCAACAGTGCCGCCCTGCGCCGGCCTGCACTCATAGACGAGATCAGCAACCACTTCGGTTCCCAGGTGTGCGTGGTCGCCATTGACGCGCGATGCCGTGCTGACGGCAAGTGGGAATGCTACCTCAATGGTGGGCGCATACCCACAGGCCGCACGCTCTTCGACTGGGCACACGAGGCACAGGAGCGCGGCGCCGGCGAGATACTGTTCACATCCATGAACCACGACGGCGTGAAGAATGGTTTTGCCAACGATGCCCTGCGGCAGTTGGCAGACACACTCACCATTCCTGTCATAGCATCCGGCGGAGCAGGTGCCAAGGAGCACTTCCGCGACGTCTTTGCCATCGGACATGCTGACGCAGCACTTGCCGCATCGGTGTTCCACTTCGGCGAGATACCCATACCAGAGTTAAAGCATTATCTTCACCAAGAAGGCATAAATGTCAGACTGACAGACTAATAAAATATCTTTCAACTTTCAACTTTAAACTTTCAACTCTCAAAATAATCCCCTATGAATATAGATTTCGACAAGACCAACGGCCTCGTGCCGGCCATCATACAAGATGCTGACACACGCCAAGTGCTGATGCTGGGCTACATGAACCGCGAGGCACTCGCCAAGACAGAGGCCGAGGGCCGCGTGACATTCTTCTCGCGTTCGCGCCAATGCCTCTGGACCAAGGGCGAGACATCTGGCAACTTCCTCAACGTTGTGGACATAAAGGTGGACTGCGACGCCGACACACTTCTCATCCGCGTCCACCCCGAAGGACCTGTTTGCCACACGGGCACCGACACCTGCTGGGGCGAGACCAACGATAGCAATCCGCTGCTGTTCCTCTCTGAGCTGCAGGACTTCATCGAGGAGCGCCACCGCCAGATGCCCGAAGGCTCGTACACCACAAGCCTTTTCCGCGACGGTCTCAACCGCATGGCCCAGAAGGTGGGCGAGGAGGCTCTGGAACTTGTCATCGAAGCCACCAATGGCACGCCCGAACGCCTTATCTACGAAGGCTCTGACATGCTCTACCATCTCATCGTGCTGCTCACCAGCAAGGGCATGCGCATCGAGCAGATGGCCGCCGAACTGCGTGAGCGTCACGCCCCGGGCTGGAAGAAGCATTGATGCATCAGCCATGTGACAATCAACAATATTCCATGTCTTCACCTTCGCGCCTCGGCGCGAGTCATTCATAACATTCACTTTGGAACAGATAGTCAACTACAACAACGTCAGCATCCGTCTGAACGACTACACTGTGTTGTCGGACGTGACATTCAGTGTCGCGGCGGGTGAGTTTGTATATCTCACGGGACGCGTGGGCAGCGGCAAGAGCTCGTTGCTCAAGACGCTCTATGCCGAGTTAGACATCGCCAGCGGTCAGGCCACAGTGCTGGGCCGCGACTTGACGCGTCTGCGCCGTCGCGATGTGCCGGCATTGCGCCGCGAGCTGGGCATAGTGTTCCAGGACTTTCGCCTGCTGAGCGACCGCAACGTGGAGAAGAATCTGGACTTTGTCCTGCGTGCCACAGGCTGGCGTCGCCGCGACGACCGGCAACGTCGCATACAGGAAGTGCTGCAACAGGTGAACCTCACCGACAAACTCACGTCAATGCCCTACGAGCTCTCGGGTGGCGAACAGCAACGAGTGTGCATCGCACGCGCATTGCTCAACTCGCCCAAGCTCATCCTGGCCGACGAAGCCACGGGCAATCAGGACATCACAGCCACGCTGCACACCACTGCCCTGCTCCACCAACTTGCCAGCGAAGGAACGGCTGTCGTCATGGCCACCCACGACAACAACCTGCCCCACCAGTTCCCGGGCACCGTCTTCCGCTGTGCAGACGGCCACCTAACTATTGAGGAAGACAACGACCCTGTGCCGGAAGCACAAGTACTATAGAAATAATCCAAACACAACACATACATGAAAGTTCTAAAATTCGGAGGAACCAGCGTTGGCACTCCCCAACGCATGAAAGACGTGGCGCGGCTCATCACCGAAGACGCGCAACCCAAGATGGTCGTCCTGTCTGCTATGAGCGGCACGACCAACACACTCGTTGAGATTTCAGACTATCTCTACAAGAAGAACCCCGAAGGCGCAAACAACGTCATCAACCGCCTGGAACAGAAGTATCTCGGACATGTTGACGAGCTCTATTCCAGCGACGAGTGGCGCCAGCGCACGACGGATTTCCTCAAAGAAGAGTTTGATTACCTGCGTTCGTTCGCCAAGGTGCTCTTCACCTCTTTCGAGGAAAAAGTAATCCTTGCACAGGGTGAGCTCATCAGCACCAACATGTTCACCAACTACCTGCTGGAGCAAGGCGTTGATGCCGTGCTGCTGCCCGCGTTGGACATGATACGCACTGACAAGAATGCCGAACCAGACTTGGCATACATCGGCAAGCAGGCAGAGGCCATGCTCACGGCTAACCCTGACAAACAACTGTATATCACTCAAGGCTTCATCTGCCGCAACGCCTATGGTGAGATAGATAACCTGCAACGAGGAGGCTCGGACTACACTGCCTGCCTACTGGGTGCCGCGCTGAATGCCGAGGAGATACAGATCTGGACAGACATCGACGGCATGCACAACAACGACCCGCGCATCGTGGAGGGTACGGAACCTGTGCGACAGCTCCACTTTGAAGAGGCCGCTGAGCTCGCATACTTCGGAGCCAAGATCCTGCACCCGACATGCATCCAGCCGGCCAAGTTTGCCGGTGTGCCTGTGCGTCTGCTCAACACTATGGAGCCCGACGCTCCCGGCACCATCATCAACAATCATCTGCACCGCGGCACCATCAAGGCAGTGGCTGCGAAGGACAACATCATCTGCATCGGCATACAGAGCTCACGCATGTTGCTGGCACACGGTTTCCTGCGCAAGGTGTTCGAGATATTCGAGACCTACCACACCAGCATCGACATGATATGCACTTCTGAGGTCGGTGTAAGCGTGACCGTTGACAGCCGCAAGAACCTTGATCGCATCACCGACGAGCTACGCAAATACGGCACCGTAACTGTGGAGGACAACATGTGCATCGTATGTGTTGTGGGCGATTTGGCAGGCGAGAACGTGGGCTTCGAGACACTGGCCACCGACGCGCTGCGCAACATCCCGGTGCGCATGATCAGCTACGGCGGTTCGGCACACAACATCTCCTTCCTCGTCAATGGCGACGACAAGCAACGCACACTGCAGGCACTTCAGCAAATCCTATTCACCTACGACGGCCATGTACGCAGACCTTCTTGAACAACAGCCAACACCCTATTACGTCTACGACACAGCACTGCTGGCACAGACGTTGCAGGCCATAGATGCTGAGACACGACAGCACGACAACTACCATGTGCACTATGCCATCAAGGCCAATGCCGACCATGTCGTGCTGCAGCAGATAGCACAGGCCGGCCTCGGAGCCGACTGTGTCAGCGGCGGCGAGATACGCGCGGCGCTCGACGCAGGTTTTCCCGCCAGCAAAATAGTATTCGCAGGCGTTGCCAAGGCCGACTGGGAGATACGTCTGGCGCTCGAGGCCGGCATAGCAGCATTCAACGTAGAGAGCCGCGAGGAGCTGGACATCATCGCACAGATGGCACGCGAGCTGGGCATACAGGCCCGCATAAGCCTGCGCATAAACCCCGACGTGGGTGCACACACCCATGCACACATCACCACGGGTTTGGCCGAGAATAAATTTGGCATAGACCGCTCGCAGATGGTAGAGGTCATACGCCATGCCATGTCATTGCCTGCAACTGAATTCATGGGCCTGCATTTCCACATCGGCTCACAACTGCTGGTGATGGACGACTTCGTGGCGCTGGCGCAACGCATCAATGAGCTTCAAGACCAACTTGATGCAGAAGGCATCACCCTGAAGCACATCAACGTCGGCGGCGGACTTGGCGTGGACTACGACCAACCCGACACACATCCCATACCCGACTTCCGGGCCTATTTCGCCGCCTACACAGACAACCTGCGCCTGCGTCCCGGACAGCAGCTGCACTTTGAGTTGGGCCGTGCCGTGGTGGCACAGATGGGTAGCCTCATCACGCGGGTGCTCTTCGTCAAACATGGCCTGCACAAGCGCTTTGCCATCGTGGATGCCGGCATGACGGAACTCATACGTCCCGCCCTCTACGGCGCGCTCCATCAGATCATGCCCGTGCATCTTGAGGGGCACAACCTCTGCTTTGGCACACCGGCCGCCGCCACCGAGACCTACGACGTCGTGGGACCCATCTGCGAGAGCAGTGATGTCTTTGCCAAGGACTACCGCATGGCCCCCGTGCGCCGCGGACAGCTGCTGGCAATACGTTCGGCTGGAGCCTACGGCCAAGTGATGGCGTCATGCTACAACTGCCGGCCGCTGCCTAAAGCATTCACTGTTGCAAGCCTGGCTGCATGTCATTCCTGATAGCCATAGCACCCTTTCTTGTTGCCGCACTCGTGGTGTGGGCCCTTGCAATGATGCTGGCATGGAGCTACGGTAATCTGGGCCGCGCCATGCAGAATGCTGCACCATTGCAACCATCCACCGAGTCTGCAGCGGACAGGCACAGCGTGAGCATCGCCGTGGTGATGACCGTTTGCAACCAAGCCGAGGCGCTGCGACGCCATCTCAAGACAGTGTTGGAGCAGGACTACGACGACTTCGAAGTCATTGTCGTGGACATGGCATCCACCGACGACACCGTGCATGTGCTGGAACAATTTGAACTTGACTATCCACGCCTGCGCCACACTTATACGCCGGCCTCGGCCCGCGACATCAGCCTGGAGCGACTGGCTCTCACGCTGGCCATACGCATGGCCCGCAGCCAGTGGGTGGTGGTCACGCGTGCCGACAGCGAGCCGCTGTCGCAGCACTGGCTGCGCAGCATAGCATCTGAGGCCACCGACTGGCGCACGCTGCTCGTGGGAGCATCCGCCTACGAGCTCACAGCGCCGCGGCGCACACATTTCGACCACGTTTGGGCAACCATCAGCGGTGCCGGTCCTGTGCTGAGCGGCAAGGCTGCTGTGTTGTGCGACGACGCCAACATTGCCTTCCGACGCGAAGCATTCTTGCAGTCCGACGGATTTGCCCAACATCAGGACCTACGCCACGCCGCCATCGCTCTGATGGTCAACGACATCAGCAAGCCACGCGCCACAGCACCACTGCTGCACGCCGACACGCTGGTGATGCGCGACACACTCCCTCAGGCCGAGCGGCGCAGGCAACAGCTGATGGACATCGACACACGCAGCCATCTGCGACATGCCACGATGTTGCGACTCACCAATGCCATGCGGATGCTCATGCCGTGGATAGTACTCATCACCTTGGGTTTGCCACTGATGATGTGCATCCTCAGCATTGTGGTGCTCAGCATGCCCATCATGGATGCCGAAAGCGACTATAGCACAACACGATACTGTTCATACGCCATAACGGGTGTCCTGACGCTGATGCTGCTCGTGTATGCCTATCTCAAAGTCAGCGCCTTCAACCTCACGGCCCGCGCCCTGCGAGCCCGGCCGCTATACCTGTCATTCCTCTATTACGAACTCATCCTGCCGCTGCACACGCTCGCCCTTTACTGGCGATGGTGGCGCACTCCTCACAACGAGTTCCGCAAGAAGTTTGTATAACTAATCCCTCAATCCGCGCCCCGCGCCTGTCAACATGCAGTCAGTAGCCTTCATACAATGGTGTCTTGATCACCTCAACTATTGGACCATCACATTGCTGATGGCCATCGAATCGTCGTTCATCCCCTTCCCCTCCGAAGTCGTTGTCGCTCCCGCAGCCTATCGCACAGCCTCGCCCGACTGCGACATGAACATTGTGCTGGTGGTGCTCTTTGCCACACTGGGTGCTGACATCGGTGCCATCATCAACTACGTGCTGGCACGCACGCTGGGACGCCCATTGGTGTATGCCTTTGCCAACTCACGTTTTGGGCATTTGTGCCTCATCGATGCCGACAAGGTTGCCCATGCCGAGGAATACTTTGACCGCCACGGAGCCATCGGCACCTTCATGGGGCGCTTGGTGCCTGCCGTGCGGCAGCTCATCTCCATTCCTGCAGGTCTGGCACGCATGAACCTCGGACGCTTTCTGTTCTTCACCACTCTCGGCGCTGCCACATGGAACACGGTGCTCGCCATTCTGGGTCGCTCGTTGGCCAGCGTAGTGCCCGAGGATCAGCTCATGGCACGCGTGACCACATACAGCCACGAGATAGGCTATGCTATGATAGCCCTTGCTGTGGCCATCGTTGTCTATCTCGTGTATCAGGTGAAAAAGGGGGAAAAGTGATTATTTCTTCCGCGCACACTTGCTGGTGATGCGCAGAACCGGCACGGGAACTGCCGATGGAGCAGCTGCTGATGTCGGCAACTGCACTGTGAGGCCGGTGGCAGTCTGCTTGAACTTCACCTTGCCATAGCCCAGCAGCGTCACGCCAGTGACCTTACCGCAAGCTGATGTCGAACCTTTGGACAGCGCCTGCAGCGTGAACGGCACAGTGACACCCTTGGCGCCTTCCTCAGCCGTCGGCCAGTCCATGATGGTGGCATAGACCACACCCGCCTTCTGGACATAGCGCACATCCTTGGCCGAATATTTCTGGCCCTCATTGAAACCCTGAGCATTCATGGGGTTGGCAGCCTCTGCCAGCGGGCCCTCGCCGAAGGTCGTCCAGGTGCGTGTGCCATAGATGCTCTCGCTGTTGACATCCATCCACGACTTGATGTCTGCCAGCACCTTACGCTCCTTGTCGTCGATGATGCCGTTGCCGCGGACAGGTATGGAGAGCAGCAGGTTGCCGTTCTTCGACACCACGTCGACGAGCATGCGCACCACAGTGGCCCCGCTCTTATACCTATTATTATCATACGTACCCTGGTTGTAGTGCCAGTCGCCGATGCAGGTGCATGTCTGCCAGTATTCGGCCTGCGGACGGTCGGGGATGCCGCGCTCAACGTCCCACATCATATATCCTTTCTGCTCCGGTGTGAGCTGTTTGCCCGTCACGATGACCTCGGCCTTGCCGCCATGCTGTGCTGCACTATGGTTGTAGTAGTGCTGCAGTATGTTCTTGCCCACCTGATCGTCGCAGCCATAGAATGGCATGGCTGTGTCGTCGAAGTAGATCATGTCGGGGTTGTAGTCGTTGATCATCTGCAGCACGCGGTTCTGGAACTTCTGCTTGTAGGCTGCCGACGGCACGCTGGCGCCGTTGATCCAGTCCCATTGACTGTGGATGCTGCCGCTCTTCTCCCAACCGGCCGAGTGCTCGTGGCGCTGGGCATAGAGCTCTTGAGGATCCATGCCTTCCCACCACTGTCCGGCACCGTCGGCTTTGGTCAGGTTGCCGTCGTACTGCTGCGACGGTTCCAACCACGTCCAGGCATGCGAGGCATGGATGCTCACGCCTAAAGGCAGCCCTTCGGCCTTGCAAGCCTCGCTCCAACCCTTGATGAGGTCTTTCTTCGGACCAAGCTTCACCGAGTTCCACTCCTGATAGGGCGAATCCCAGTTGTCGAAGTTGTCGTGGTGGTTGCCCAGCGCCATAAAGAAGCGAGCACCCACGCTCTTGTAGAGGCTGACGAGTTCACGAGGGTTCCACTGGTCGGCCTTCCAGTCGCGGCACAGCTCCTTCAGACCGTAGTCACCGGGATTGCCGAAGTGGCTGACATGGAACTTGTTCTGGCCACTGCCGTCGTAGTACATGAAACGGGCATACCAGTCGCCGGCCTCGGCCTGACACTGCACGCCCCAGTGCGCCCAGATGCCGAACTTGGCATCCTTGAACCATTCGGGACATTCCCATGCGCTGAGCGACTGCCAGTCGTTGCCGTAGGCACCCGTCTTCACCGGCACATCAGCCGGCTGTGCGCTGGCGGTCATCACGGCGACCGCAAGCATAGCAAGGATAGATATTCTCTTCATTGTCGGATAAATATAAGATTTGTGTTTTGCTGCACAAAAATACAAATTAGAATTTAATAAACTATAATCAATTGATTTTTTTGCAGATTTGTTAAAAGAAAGTGCAGAAACATTTGGCCAGTTCGCGGGAAAGTAGTACTTTTGCGGCCGATTAGAGACCGACGGGGCTCAGTGAAGATGTGCCACAATGGTGCACGCCTCCCGGTAAAATCCGTTAAATACATATAAATCAAACATGTACGCAATCGTAGAGATTAACGGTCAACAGTTCAAGGCAGAAGCCGGCAAGAAGCTGTTTGTGCAACACATTCAGGATGCCGAGGCTCAGCAGTCTGTTGAATTTGAGAGAGTGTTGTTGGTAGACAACGACGGCGCTATCACCGTGGGTGCTCCCGTGGTGGAAGGTGCAAAAGTGGTCTGCGAAGTCGTTAGCCCGCTGGTGAAGGGCGAGAAGGTTCTTGTCTTCCACAAGAAGCGTCGCAAGGGCTATCGCAAGCTGAACGGTCATCGTCAGCAGTTCACAGAGTTGGCTATCAAGGAAGTTATTGCTTAACCCACTAAAACCCCAAGAAACGAAATGGCACATAAAAAAGGTGTAGGTAGTTCTAAGAACGGCCGCGAGTCTGCAGCTCAAAGACTCGGTGTGAAGATTTTTGGTGGTCAGAAGTGCGTGGCTGGCAACGTCATCGTTCGTCAGCGTGGAACGCAGCACTATCCCGGCAAGAACGTCGGCATGGGCAGCGACCACACACTCTATGCTCTCGCTGATGGCATCGTGACCTTCAAGAAGGGTCGCCTGGATCGCAGCACGGTATCCGTGGAAGCTGTAGCAGAGGCATAAGCAAGAAGCACCACTCAGAATTATTAAAGACGCAAGTCGGAGAATCTCCACTTGCGTCTTTATTGATTCTCAGACGTTTATATTATGCCGCAAAAACATCCGGAGGTTACGACTACAACATCCAGAAGTTGGCATGTAAACATCCGGAGGTTTGCGGAAAATGATCCTGGAAGATTTACATGAAAGTCCCGGATGTTTTAGTGCAAACCTCCTGGATCATCAACCGCTAACCCCCGGGCCTTTTACCGCTATTCTGTTAAAATATGTAACAGACTATGTTACAGTATTTTATAAAAAGACAATTTTTCCTCTAACCAGCTGTCTATGAGCTGTCGTGCTATGCTGGCTTTGTCGGGGATGGCTGGCAGATGGTCTGCGGTGAACCAGCCTGCGTCGCGCAGCTCGGAGCGCTGCAGATGTATGGTGCCTGAGGCATAGCGCGCGGTGAAACCCACCATCAGTCCGCAGGGGAATGGCCAGGGCTGGGAACCGAAATAGCGTATGTCTGAGATTTCCAGGCCCGTCTCTTCGCTCACCTCGCGGCGCACAGCTTGCTCCAGCGTCTCGCCAGTCTCGACAAAACCTGCCACGAGGCCATAGTGCGGGCCCCGGAAGTTGTTGGCGCGCACAAGAAGAATTTCTTCTGCGGCATCCGTTTGACGTGTCACACGGACTATCACTGCTGTGGCCAACTGCGGCCACACTTCCTTGCCACACTCTGTGCAGCGCTTGCTGATCTCGGTGTGCATGCGCATTGGTGCACCGCAGCATCCGCAGTAGCGGGTGTTGGCATCCCAGTAAATGAGTTCGGCAGCCTTGCCTGCAAGAGCATATTCGTGCCCGCTGAGGTGGCTGAATGTGGAACGCAGTCCCCGCATCTCCATTCCCGCCACATCCACAACGGGTCGGTCGAGCCTGACGACCTTGCAGTCGGCAATAGTGGTTACGATGTTCCAGGGTTGCAGCGCCACGGGCGGCTCGCTGCCAACGGGCAGCGATATGCCTTCGGGCCCGACACACACAAGCACGTCACCCGAGCACAGGCAGGCCCATATCCATTGCTGGCTCTCCGTTGTCATGGGTTAAGCGGAGAGGCCATTGTTGGCATCCGGGAAGATGACAGCGGGCTTGAAGGTACGAGCCTCCTCGGGCGTCATCATCGCGTAAGCCATGATGATGACCACGTCGCCCACCTGCACTTTGCGTGCAGCAGCACCATTAAGACAGATGCAGCCACTGTCGGCAGGCCCGGCGATGACGTAAGTGTCAAAGCGCTCACCGTTGTTGTTGTTCACGATGTGCACTCTCTCGCCTGCCACTATGCCTGCGGCATCCATCAGCCGTTGGTCGATGGTGATGCTGCCCATGTAGTGGAGGTTGGCCTCTGTGACGGTGGCGCAATGGATCTTGCTCTTGAGAATCTGTAGTAACAAGGCGTTAAGGTTTTAGGATTGATGAAAGAGGAATCCTACTTATAGCGGATATGGTCTATGAGACGTATGGGTGTGTGTCCGCAGAAGACAGTGATGCAACCCACAATGTCATCAGCATCATTCCAGTCGCTGACGTCAGCCAGCGTGATGCCGTCGACGATGTTGTAGTACTGCACTTCGAGGCCGTCCACGGCGTTGATGGCGCGCACCACATACTCCTGTGTCTCGGCCACGCTGTGGCTGGAGGCAAAGGCCAGGCTGCGCTGCAGCGTCTGGTAGATGGCTGCTGCCGTCTCGCGTTCGTCATCAGTGAGCAGACTGTTGCGGCTGCTCATGGCCAGACCACTTTCCTCGCGCACGACGCGACAAGGCACAATCTCGATATTGAAGCTCAGCGCCTCCACCATGCGGCGTATGACGGCAATCTGCTGATAGTCTTTCTCGCCGAAGTAGGCACGGTCGGGCTCCACGTAGCCGAAGAGCTTGGAGACAATCTGGCACACTCCGTTGAAGTGGCCGGGACGGTATGCTCCCTCCATCACGGTGTCGGTGGGAGGATAGCTGAAGTGGCGTGTGTCAGGTTCTGGATAGACCTCTGCCACCGATGGTGCGAAGGCTATCGTAGCGCCCTCGGCCTGCAGCAGAGCGCAGTCGGCCTCCAGTGTGCGCGGATAGCGCTCGAGGTCGCTCTTGTCGTTGAACTGTGTGGGATTGAGGAAGATGCTGACCACAGCGACGTCGTTCTCTGCTACGCAGCGGCGTACCAGTGATGCGTGGCCAGCATGAAGAGCGCCCATCGTGGGCACAAGACCTATTGAGTGGCCCTCGGCACGCTCGTTGGCAAGGAGCACTTTCAGCTCCTTTATTGTGTTGACTATTTTCATTTCTGTTATTGTGCTCTCAGGGCCTTGGTGTGACCCCAAAAACGGGTGCAAAATAACATATAAAATGTCAAACGAGGAAACAAAAAGTGCAAATAATAGTAAATTTTGGGTTTAAATTTGATTTTCTTTGCATGATTGTTGCGAAAGTCCGACTTTTTTTCTATATCTTTGCAGTCGGAAAACTATACAAACGGACACACTGACCCCATAAACGACTCTATTGATACTATGCTGAAGACAAGAAAAGTGCTGTTTATCACACAGGAGATAACACCCTATCTCCCTGATACAGAGATGAGCCTGCTGGGCCGCAAGTTGCCTCAGTTTGCTCAGGAACGTGGTCGCGAGATACGCACCTTTATGCCCAAATGGGGGCTCATCAACGAGCGCCGCTGCCAGCTGCACGAGGTGATACGTCTCTCCGGCATGAACCTGATCATCGACGACACCGACCACCTGCTTATTATTAAGGTAGCAAGCATCCCTGCTGCACGCATGCAGGTGTATTTCATCGACAACGATGACTACTTCATGCGCCGACTGGGGGCCGTTGATGCCTCCGGCAAGGAGTATGCCGACAACGGCGAGCGTGCTATTTTCTATGCTCGCGGCGTGCTCGAGACGGTGAAGAAGCTGCGTTGGGTGCCCGATGTGATTCACTGTCAGGGATGGGTAGCGTCCGTAGCACCACTGTATATCAAGACGTCGTTCCGCGACGAGCCGTCGTTCCGCGACAGCCGTGTGGTGTTTACACCCGGAGGCCACAAGTTGGAGCTGCCGCTCACCGACCAGTTCCGCAACAGTCTGATGTTCAAGGGTATGACGGGCAAGGAAGTCGACGAGTTCGGACCCACGTTGACACAGACAGACCTCTATCGTCTGGCCATCAAGTACAGCGACGGAGTGCTGCTGCCACAATCGGGCTGCGACGACGAAGTCAAGGCCTACGCCGCCAAGCGTGGACTGCCGATGCTGCAGTGCCCGGGTGACATAGCTGACGCCGACACCCTGCAAGACAGCATGGACTTTTTCGACAAGATCTGGAGTGCCGGCAAGGAGGCACCAGAGCCAGAAGACTGAGATTGATTTTGCGTACCTACTTCGACACAAATGTTTTATTCACGACATACACTTTTCTTTGTCCTCGCCCTGTCGGCAGCAGCATTATGCTCCTGCGACGACGACACTGCATCGATGGGCATCTACGACGGCAACGATGGGATATCGTCTGCCACAGAGAGCTTCAACATCACATCACGCACCGTGGAGCTGGGCCGCGTGGTGGCAAGTACATCCAAGTCATATCTGGGACTGGTGCGCGACCCCGAGACGGGCTGCGACATCAAGGCTGAGTTCTTGGCACAGTTCCATACGTTCGAGAACTACACCCTACCCGACCGCAGCCTTCTGGTGAAGGACGATGACGGTCTGGTTGTGGCAGACTCTTCTGAGATACGACTGTACTTCACCGACTATTTCGGCGATGCCGACAACCCCATGAAGCTGGCCGTGTATGAGCTCGACCGCAACAATGTCATGCGCGAGGACTGGACATACTATTCCGACCTCAGCACCACCGACTACATCCCCGCCGACGCACAGCCCATAGCCACGAAGGTGTTCACTGTGGAGGACTACACCCTCGATGATAGCGAGCGCACCAGCTCAAGCCATTACAAGAACGTACGCATCATCCTGCCCACAGAGTATGGCAGCAACATCCTGCGTGCGGCAGTGGAGACACCACAGTACTTCACCGACTCGTGGCAGTTTATGCGCCACGTCTGCCCGGGCTTTGCCTTCACACTGCAGAGCGGTCGCGGCACGATGCTCACTCTCGATGTGGGAGCCATGAACATCTTCTTCCGTTATGCCGACGCTGAGAAAGACACCATATATGATGGCATAGCACGCTTCGCCGCCACGCCGGAGGTGATACAGACCACATCTATCAAGAACTCCGACCTGGCGAGCCTGGTCAGCGACAGCCAGCCATACACTTGGCTGAAGTCACCGGCAGGACTGGCCACCGAGCTCACGCTGCCAGAGGTCTATGCCGGTCACGAGAACGACAGCATCTCGCAGGCACGCGTCATCATCACACGCTACAACAGCAGTGTGCAGACCGAATATGCGCTGGATGCTCCAAGCTCGGTGCTGCTGGTGGAGAAGGACGAGATGGATGAATTCTTCGAACAGCGCAAGGTGGCCGACGCCAAGACTGCCTACACCACCGCGCTGAGCACCTCATACAACACCTACACCTTCAGCAACATCTCGCGCATGCTCTCGCACCTGCATCATAAGAAGCTGACGGGCATGGCCGAAGAGGGGCTGACGGCAGCACAATGGGAGGCAGCACACCCCGACTGGAACAAGGCTGTGCTGGTGCCGGTGGTGGTGAAGACCGTCACCAACCAGAGTACTGGCGCTGTGTCGCAGATCAGTGTCACACACGACTTCAGCCTTAGCAGCACACGGCTTGTGGGTGGTACCAAGCCCATCAGTCTGGACATAATCTACTCGCACTACAGCACAGCTGAGTGAGCAGTACGAAACATTTGGACACAGAGACACAGAGTAACAGAGATATTATTATGACTCTATGTCTCTGTGTCTTTTTGTGGTAAAAACAAGTCATTAAATTGTAATTAGTTACTTTTTTGTTTATAATCGTCTAAATATCTTTAAGTTGATGTTGACAATATGCGACTAACCATCCTCATACCGACATACAACAACGGCGCCACAGTGTGTGACGTCGTCAAGCGCGCGCTGGCAGTGTGGCCTGATGTGATGGTCGTCAACGACGGCAGCACCGACGACACACTGACGCGTCTTGAGGCTGTCAGCGGCATACACCTCGTGAGCTATCCCGACAATCGCGGCAAGGGCGGTGCCCTGCGCGAGGGTTTTGCCGAGGCACGTCGGCTGGGCTACACACATGTGCTGACCATCGATGCCGACGGACAGCACTATCCCGAGGACGCTCCCACGCTCATTGAGGCGGCACGCCAGCATCCCACGGCCATCATCGTCGGCTCGCGCGCCTTCGACGACCCCAACATGCCATCGGGCAGCCGCTTTGCCAACCGCTTCAGCAACTTCTGGTTCACCATACAGACCCTGCATAGCATACCTGACACACAAACCGGATTCCGCGTATACCCACTCAACGGCATAGGCGGACTGCGAGTGATGACAGCGCGCTATGAGGCTGAACTCGAGCTACTTGTCTTCAGTGCGTGGCGTGGTACGCCCATTGTGCCGGTCACGGTGCGGGTCTACTACCCCGCCCCATCCGAGCGTGTGTCACATTTCAGGCCGCGTGCCGACTTTGCACGCATCACGCTGCTGAACACCGTCCTCTGCCTCCTGGCCATTGTCTACGGAGGACCGCGCATGCTCATCGAGAAGCTCAAATCGTTGATTGCGCGTTGAAATAACAATACATATCAAGCATTGCGTCCGTTTGTCATGGCTATGACAAGCGGACGCAATGTGTATGACAAGCGGGCATCACGTATGTAGCGAGCGGGCGTCTATCAGCTATTCAACATTGGCCTTTATGCTGTCCGGGTGCAGATACTGCGAGCGTGGACGGATGCGTGTGGATGCAGGCTGCGACTTTGTGGGTGCAGGCCGCGCCACGCCTCGATAAGCCAACCATCTGGCATGGATGTTGCGGACATAGTCCGAAGTCTCGTAACCACGCAGATAGCCGAAGCGAACCACTGCATCGCGGTAGTATTGAGGTTTGGACAGGCCAAGGATATACGGATCCACCTCTTCCCAGCGCTGCGGGTTGTGGCCGTACTTGCGTGCCAGCGCCATAGCGTCGCGCACGTGGCCGTGGCCGCCGTTGTAGGCTGCCAGAACAAAGCTGATGCGTTCGTGGGGGTCGCGGATGTCACTGAAGAGCGATGTCAGCTCAGCCAGATAGCGCGTGGCAGCAGAGATATTGTGCTCGGGACTGTAGACATTGGCACGTGCCAACCCAAGATGTGCTGCCGTGGCCGGCATGATCTGCATCAGGCCCTGTGCGCCTGCCCACGACACAGCCTGCGGGTCGAAGCCCGACTCCTGATAGCACTGCGCTGCCAGCAACCGCCAGTCCCATCCTATCTCGGCACCATGGCGGCGGAAGAGATTGTCGTATGAGGATATCACACCCTTGCTGCGTGAGAGCATCGGCGGACGCACCTGACGCCGCACACGGTTCTCGGGGTTGCGGCGGCGATGCTCAGCGATGAC
>CAJOEI010000040.1 GCA_905233465.1 uncultured Bacteroidaceae bacterium
GCTTCCGTGGCTTCACGGGTGGCGAGGGCTTCCGCAAGGTGCGCACCGCACAGGCTGGATGGCGCTATGGCTTCTGCGCGCAGACATCCGACGGCAATCGTGTCTATGGCGACATCTGTTCCGAGCGCGAGGGCGAGGCCACCTTTGTGGTGCCTGAGGGCGTTCAGCGCATGTGGTTTGTTGTCAGCGGAGCTCCCACTTCACACTTCCGCCATCCTTGGGACGACAACGACAGCAATGATGAGCAATGGCCCTATGAGGTGTCGTTCCTGAACACCGACCGCTACGGACAATTTGCTGAGTATCCCGCTGACTATGAGGGTTGTGACACCACGGTGGTCATCAACACCGAGCTGGCATACGATGGCGGCGGCTATTCGTCAGTGCGTGTGCAGTACGACCTTGAGGCTGTGAGCCTCGCGTTGGGGCTGTCATCCCAGCAGTTGGCCAAGGTGCGTGTGGGCAACGCCACCACGTCGCCTGCCTTCGTGGGCATAGATTCCAATGGCAAGACGCTGCATTACAACACTACCACCTCCACCTCCAACAACGAGCGCTTCGGCCACTGGTTCAACAACTCAGGCAATGTGTGCAACTACGACGGCTCGGCACGCATCTTCGCTGAGTTCTATCCGGACAGCTATGCGTGCTATGTTGGGCAGTACCCGGCGCGGTTGCAGCGCGGCAAGACATACGTTGTCCGACAGGGCATACGAGCCAAGTCGCCTGCCGGAAAATGGCATATTGCTATTTTTGAAGTGCATCTAAAGGTGATTTGACCCACAAAAAACAATAAAAATCACCACATGTGTGGAAATAATTGACAAAACTCTTTGCACGTATCGAAAAAAGGCATAAATTTGCCCACGACAAAGTGCAAAACTAACCAAATAAATTCAATGAAAGAAACAATTCTTGTAACTGGCGGCACAGGCTTCATTGGGTCGCATACTACCGTAGAGCTGCAGAATGCAGGCTACGATGTTGTCATCGTGGACAACCTCTCTAACTCACGCGCCGATGTCATTGACGGCATTGAGAAAATCACTGGTATCCGCCCAGCCTTCGAGAAGGTGGACCTGCGTGACTACGATGCTACCGAGGCAGTGTTCAAGAAATATCCTAAAATCAAGGGAATCATCCACTTCGCAGCAAGCAAGGCTGTGGGCGAGAGTGTGGAGAAACCGCTGCTGTACTATCGCAATAACATCGTAAGCCTCATCAACCTGCTTGAGCTTATGCCCAAGTATGATGTCAAGGGCATCATATTCAGCTCCAGCTGCACCGTCTATGGCCAGCCCGACCAGCTGCCCGCAACAGAGGAGACACCCATCAAGAAGGCAGAGTCCCCCTACGGCAACACCAAGCAGATCAATGAGGAAATCATTCAGGACACCGTAGCCAGCGGCTCACCCATCAAGGCCATCCTGCTGCGCTACTTCAACCCCATCGGCTCGCATCCCACAGCCATCATCGGCGAGATGCCCAATGGCGTGCCCCAGAACCTCATCCCGTACCTCACGCAGACCGCTATCGGCATCCGCGAGAAGCTCAGCGTCTTCGGTGACGACTACGATACTCCCGACGGCTCATGCATACGCGACTACATCTACGTCGTCGACCTGGCCAAGGCACACGTGGTGGCTATGACGCGCATCATGGAAGACAAGACCGAGGAGCCCGTAGAGGTTTACAATATCGGTACAGGCAAGGGCACCAGTGTGCTCGAACTCATCAATGGATTTGAGAAGGCCACTGGCGTGAAACTCAACTACCAGATTGTCGGCCGTCGTGCTGGCGACATCGAGAAGGTGTGGGGCAACGTCGACAAGGCCAACCGCGTGCTCGGATGGAAAGCCGATACACCACTCGAAGACGTGCTCGCAAGCGCCTGGAAATGGCAGTGCGCACTGCGCGAGCGTGGCATAATGTAACATACTATGCTCTCGGGCACAATCCCGAAACACTGCACGTGAAGTCCTGCGTGAGCAGCGCGAAGCATGCATCGGGACATAGTTAATATTAATGTTAGTATCTCAATTCACCATGCCCGAATAGCATATTGTCGTGTTTTATTTTGTGTTTGTGTTGTGACTGTTCTTCTACGTGAGTAGAGGGACAGTCTTCTTTTTGTGTGCAAAAAAAACGAAAATAGCCAGTCCAAGATTGAGTTTGGCTTCGCGCGCGTGCGCGCATTACATGCGTTTTTGCCGAAATCAACCTACATGCCTACATAAACGGCATCTAATACGTTGTGAATGTGTGAGATAAGACTATGTAGGTTCGCATGTAGGATATGACGGTTATGTAGGTGGGTGATTTGCATAATTCGCGGAAAATGTTATATTGCGCCGACGAGTGGTGGCGACAATATCACCTGGTGAGACGCGCATTTATCACCGGTGAGACTCACAAGTATCACCGGTGATATTCGCAAGTATCACTGGAGATACATGTGCGTCTCACCAGGTGATACATATGCTTGTTCATTAGTGGGCTACAGCCGCAGCCAAGCAAGGAAACAGTCGTGGAGTGGGGATGTGGTGGGCTGGATGTTGTTGTCGATGAAATCAGGCTTCTCTGTTCCTGGTGCAAAGAGGCCGAAGAGCGCCGAGCCTGAGCCTGACATTGCGGCGTATGCGGCACCGAGGTCGTAGAGCATCTGGCGTATGTCAGCTATCTGCTGATGTTGCTCACAGGCCCATGGCTCAAAGTCGTTATGCAGCAGGTTGGGCCACTCTTGCACAGGCCGTCTCACGATTTCGGTGAGCGGCATTTTTGTTAGTGAGGTGGTCGTAGCACTGTTGTGAGGCGTGCCCTCGGTGCGTTGGCGCATGCGGTCAATGGCACCGTAGGCTTCACCCGTAGAGATATAAATATCTGGTTTCACCAATAGCATATTCCATCCTGATAATGAGAGGTCTATGCCTGTCATTACTTCGCCAATGCCAGTGGCGTACACGGGGCTGTTGCGCAGGAAAAACGGGCAGTCAGCTCCAAGATGCGTCAGGCATTGCGCCAAGTCGTCGTCTGTGAGTGTAGAGCCCATGATGTCTCTGGCTGCCCTAAGCGCAAAGGCTGCATCAGAGCTGCCGCCACCCAGTCCGGCACCAGATGGAATGTGCTTGCCCAACTCCACATGCAGCGGCGGCAGTGAGCCGTCGGGTTCCAGTAGCCGCAGTGCCCTCACGACAAGGTTCTGTTCGGGTGTGCAGTCCAATGGCGCACCGTCGAGCTGGAAACTGAAAGCTTCTGCAGGCTCTATCACCAGGCGGTCGTGGAGTGGGATGGGGTAGAAGATGGTCTGCAGAGTGTGGTAACCGTCGGCGCGGCGTGCGCCGATGTGCAGTCCGAGATTGATCTTGGCGTTGGGGTAATAAACGGGCATATTTTATTGTTGCAAGTTACGGATTTGGGGTTCATTAATGCCTATATTGGCAATTTCGAGGACAAAAGTAAGCAATTTTTCTGAGTTGCAACAAGTTTTTATAAGGTTTTGTTGCCCATCTTATGGAAAAAGCGTACTTTTGCAACCCCTATGAGAAGAATCATGCATTTTTTGATGCTGTTGAGCCTCGCCTCGGCAGCATTTGCTGTGCCCGCGTTGCGCGTGCGCAGGTACGTGACGCTCACTGATGGCAGCCGCGTGCTGGCCATGCCTTGTGGCGACGAACACGGTAGCTGGATGCTGGACGGCGACGGCTTTGTGCTGGACTATGATGCTGCAACGCAGCGCTTTATGCGCACTAAGCGCACACCCGAGGCTGAGATTGAGGCAGCTTCGCGCAGACGTGTTCAGGCTGCGCGACGTGTTGGTTCTCAGGCTTCGGCGCCGCTGGCTTCGGTTGGTTCGCCCCGCGTACCGGTTATCCTCGTCAATTTCACGGATTCCACTTTCAGCTGTGGCCAGACTGACGCCGAGGTGCGGCAGTATTATGACGATGTCTGCAACGGCATCGGCAATGGCGTGACGAAGCAGGTGCATGGCAACTACGGCGCTGTGGCCGACTATTTCCGTGACCAGAGCGGTGGGCTCTTCAATCCCCAGTTCACCATCATCGGCCCCGTGACTCTTAACCATCCCGAAAGTTATTATGGTTCCGAGGGTGGTGGGGGCTCGCACGATACGCGTTATAGCGAATTCTGTCGTGATGCCGTGTATGCTGCCACGCAGATTTATGATGGCGACTGGATGGATTTCGACAACAAGCATAAGGGAAGCGTGGACATGGTGTTCTTCATCTTTGCCGGTTGCGGCCAGAACACCGACAGTGCCGTGCCGACATTGCTGTGGCCCAAGGAGAGCACGGCCAGCACTACCATCAACAATATTATCTTTGCCACGTCGGCATGTGTGAGTGAGAGGAGAGCTGTGTTCAGTGAAAAAGTGAAGGTGGCAGCGCGTCAAGATGGCATTGGTGTGATGTGTCACGAGTTGAGCCATGCCTTGGGATTGCCCGACTTATATGACACACGCAAGGAACCTAAGGGCTTTGGCATGGACTTGTGGAGTCTCATGGACTATGGTTGCTATGCCGGCAATGGACAATGCCCAATAAGCTATACCACCTACGAACTCGACTTCATGGGTTGGAGATCGTTGCGCACCATAGAACAAAGCGGCCTCTACACGCTGCTGCCGACATACGCCGGCGGCGAGGGCCTGAAGCTCATCAATCCCGAGAACTCCAATGAATACTATGTTCTGGAGAACCGTCAACGTGGAGGATGGGACACTGGTGCCTGCAAATACGGCAACGGCATGCAGGTGACGCATGTAGACTACATTCAGGACCGATGGAACACCAATTCCGTGAACACTGATGAAAACCATCAGCTGATGACCATCATTGCCGCCAACAACCGTTACATAGGCACCACAGCCAATCCTGATGATTCAAATGAGATCCTCACGACCTGGAAGGGCAACATGTACCCCTTTGAGGGCAACGATTCGCTGACAGCACATTCCGTGCCGGCAGCGAAGGTGTACACGGCCAGTGGCTTCATGCAGCAAGAGATTTTCCATATACGCGTGGAGAGCGACAAGAGTATCACGTTCCGCCTCGGTCGCGACTTCAATGTTGGCGTTGAGCAGGTGGAAGCCACCGCAACTGCCACGACGCAACGCAACATATACGACCTCAGTGGCCGCCGACTGCAGGATGCCCGCAAGCCGGGCCTCTATATCATCGACGGACGTAAGAGGATCATAGTCAAGTGACAACAAAGTAAACTTTATATCAAATACACTACATTTTCAAGATGAAGAAACTATTAACGTTCGTGGCCGTGATGGTCATGACGCAGATGGCAATGGCCATCCCCGCCAAACGCATTGTGCAGACTGTGCGCCAACCCAATGGCACTGAGCTGCAAGTCATACTGCGTGGCGACGAGACTTTCCACTTCTACACTACCATTGATGGCACACCAGTCCGGTGCAACGCCCAAGGTTATTGGGAGACCGACACACGCGACATTAACGCACTATGGCGCGAGCGTGCAAGCCTGCGTGCCGAGCAGCGACGTCCGGCAGCAGAGCGCATTCGTCGCCAGCTGAGAGATGAGGCACAGCGACGTGCAGCAGCACGCAAGAAGGTTGCTACACGTGCCGACGGCGACGGCTCGAACACAGAGACAGAAGTCCAGAAGAAGAAAGGCCTGCTCGTGCTGGTAAACTTCAAGGACAAAACACTTTCCACGCCCACAGCACGCATAAAGACTGTGTACGACCAGATTCTGAACTCAGTCAACAACCCGTACGGTGACAACTACGGCAGTGTGCATGAGTACTTCCTTGCACAGAGCTATGGCGAGCTCGATGTGGAGTTCGACGTAGCAGGCCCTGTGACATTGAAGAACAACATGAGCTACTATGGCAAGGACGATGGAGGCGAAGGTAACGATGCGCATCCTGAGGAAATGGTTGTTGAGGCTCTGAAAGGTGTCAACGACGATGTCAACTTCGCAGACTACGACTGGGACGGCGACGGCGAGGTAGAGAACGTCTATGTCATCTATGCCGGCTATGGCCAGGCTTCTGGAGCACCGTCAAATACCATCTGGCCCCACCAGTGGGAGCTCTCTGCAACGAACAATGCGCTGACCCTCGACGGCGTGCGCTTAGACACATACGCTTGTGGTTCGGAGCTTTATGGCACCAGTGGAACCGAGCTCGATGGCATCGGCACTATGTGTCACGAGTACAGCCACTGCCTTGGTTTGCCTGACTTCTATGACATTAACTACAATGAAACAAACCCCATCTTCGGTATGTCATATTGGAGCATCATGGACTCTGGTTGCTACTCCGGCGACGGCTACTGCCCTGCCGGTTATACTGCATACGAGCGCTGGTACAGCGGATGGCTCACACCGACAGTGCTCGACGATGGTGCTACCATAGAGAACATGCCTGCCATTGAGGACGAACCCGTGGCATACGTGGTTTACAACGACGGTGCGCCCGCAGGTCCCTCAGCTCTCACCGGAGCAGAACATGCCGAGTTCTATCTCTTGGCCAACCACCAGCAGAAAGGATGGGACACCGAGGCTATGGGCCACGGCATGATGATCATTCATGCTGACGAAGACCTCTCCGTATGGCAGAGCAATGAGGTCAATACCACCGCCTCGCGTCAGCGTATGACTATCATCCCGGCTGACGGCAAGGCACAGGCAAAGAGCTATTCCGACTTCACAGGTGATCTGTGGCCTGGCACATCTTCCAACCATGCACTGACTGATACGTCCGATCCTGCTGCCAAGCTTTATCGCAACAACACCGACGGCAAGAAGTTCATGCACAAGGACATCACGGAGATAACTGAGTCCAGCGGACAAATCAGCTTCACCTTTATGGGCGGCAAACAGACGCTGGTGCCCACACCTGAGCCAGATGAGGATAACGTTATCATCAATGACAAGGCCTTCACCGCACAGTGGGATGCTGTTACCGGAGCCGTGAGCTATAACCTTCAGTGGCGCGAGGTGACGCAGACAGAGGACAATTCGGATGCTGTCATCGATGCAATATGTATGTATGAACTCTTTGATGACTTTTTTGCCGACAATGATGGAAATATGGATTTAGGTGCAGAGCTTGATGATTATACGCTCTACCCAGGTTGGACTGGCTATAAGGTCTATCAGGGCGTGGCTGGTGCCAAGATTGGCGCCAGCAAAGCCGCAGGCTGGCTGCAGACGCCAGCTGTGGAAAACTCAACAGGCAAGGTGACCGTCTTCCTGGGCTTGTCGCATTGGTATAATTCTTGGGGTGTTGCAGACGAGGCACCTGTAGATGTGACCATTATGGGCCTTGACGGTGCAGAGCTGATGCACGAGACCGTGGAACCCGACGACGATAATTACATTGCGCTGGTTTTCAACGGTGTTCCTGAGGCATTCATGGTCAAGTTGAGCACGCCTAAAGCAAAACAGCGCTTCTATATCGACACGATTATATTGCTCGACGGAGAGTTTACAGTTGAAGACGTTGAGAGTGTTTTGGAGGATTCAGAGGGTGATGACGAAGAATACTACAGCCGCGGTCGCAACAAGGCTCCGCTGCGTGCTCCGCAACGTGCAACCAAATATGGCGAATGGCAGACACAGCAGGGCATCACATCCACAGAGTATCAGGTGCTTGGCCTGCACTATGCAGGCGCTTACCAGTGGCGTGTGCAGGCAGTTGACAGCGAAGGCAACTTGTCGCGCTGGTCTGACATACAGGATGTGCAGCTCAGTGGCACAGTGGGCATCGACATGGTGTCGCAGTCTGCTGCTACAACCTCACCAGGCATCATCTACGACCTCAGTGGCCGGCGTCAGGATGCCACGTCGCTGCAACGTGGCCTGTATATCCGCGACGGACGCAAATATGTAGTGCGATAACCGGCTACATTCCCTTTTATGCAAGCCCCCATTGCTGTCAAATAGGCAATGGGGGCTTGCGTTTATAGTGCTTTTTGCTAAAAAACGGGAGCAAGCAACCATTTTTTGACAAAAACTTGTTGGCATAAACATATTTTGTGTATCTTTGCGCGCAAATAGTATATCAGCGAGAAACGGCGACGTCATGCTGGCGAACCTGCCCTGTGCAGGAGAAGTCCCACCCACATGGCCGAGCCAAACAATAACCAAAATCAATTTATTAATTCTAAAACGGCTCTATCGGGGACTGTAGGCCACGGAAAAAAACAACTATGAAAAAGAAGTTCCTTTTAGCACTGGCCATGGCTCTGCCGATTGTCGGTTTCGTCGCATGTGGTGATGATGACAAAGACAACAAGAACAACATCGACGTCCCCACAGAGTGGATCACTTATGTTGCCGAGAGTGATTTCCCCATTGATGACAACTACAAGCCCAGTTCCAATGAAATTTCAAAGGTGTGGGTCGGTGAGTACTATGGCTACGACGCAGAACAGGGTAAGAACACCAAGATCAGACGTACCTTGAAGCTGGAACCCAACGGCACTTATCATAACCTTATTCTTGGTATCCTTGACGGTGCTGACAAGGAAGGTGTCTTCGAGTCTGAGTATGGCACATATGTCTACAGCAACTACGACAACACCATCACTTATACTTGCCAAAAGGACTCTCTGCTTGACTATTCCAACCAGACGCTGAAGGGCTACAGCCGCAAGCATGTGACAAAGAATGGCGTGGAGTATGACACTTATAAGGAGAATGTTAAGTTTACAACAATGCAAAATGGCATGCGCCAGTGGATTACAAAGGACACATACCTCAAGTCCCTGGCCAGCGAGGTGGATATTGATATCGCCTTCGCCATGTCACACAAATAAGAATGACATCAACCAACACCAACCACATATTCCTCTCGGCGCTTCGCCGAGAGGAATATTCGCACCTTGTGCTCACCGAGGCTTTGCAGGCGCGCGGCGAAGCACAAGCCATGCTTTTTGAGCTGGCCAGAGAACGACGCCTGCAGCACTTCCCCGACAACGCTCCGCAGGTGCGAAGCGTCATAGAGGTTAGCAACGTGTGCCGGCAGAAGTGTCGCTTCTGTGCCATCGGAGGCAAGGACCAGGCGCTGAACTACACTCTCGAAGCTCCTCAGATGATTATGCTCATGGACTTTCTCTATGAGCATGGACGTAGAACGATACTGTTGCAGTCTGGCGAGAACCAGAACGAACGTTTCATCGATGATGTGGTGCTGGCTGTGCGAGACATTTGCTCGCGCCACAGCGACCTGCGCATCATACTTTGTCTTGGCGACCTCGAACGCAACGACTATCAACGCCTGTATGATGCAGGTGCCACGGACTATATCCTCAAGTTCGAAGCCTCTAACCCCGAACTATTTACTTATTGCAAGCCCAACGACACGCTTGACCACCGCCTTGGGTGCATACGCACACTGGCAGACATAGGCTTCCGTGTGGGTTCGGGCAACATTGTCGGCCTGCCGCGTCAGACAATGGACGACATCGTGAGCGACCTCATGCTGGCACATGAACTGCCTTTAGCCATGAACAGCTCCACAATCTTCATCCCTGCCGAAAACTCGGAATTTGCCGATGCTCCGGCCGGCGACGGCAATACCACCCTCAACATGATGGCCCTGCTGCGCATCATGAATCCGCATCGACTGATGCCCACGACAAGTTCGCTCGAGAAGATGATTCCCGACGGACAGTATCTGGGCCTCATGGCTGGTGCCAACACCGTGACCATCCACGACGGAACACCAGAACATCTGCAGCAGTATTTCCCCATATACTCGGCCAAGCGCATACGTCCGCAGATGGACCACTTCCGTGACATCGTGCAGCGTGCCGGCATGAGTACAGCACCACTGGATTGATAATTCATACCTTATTATATATAATATGCGAGACTATATTGCACTCTCCACCCCCCGCTGGGAGGAGTTTCAGGAGTTCCAGCGTCTGGGACTGATACCTCGCCACGGCGACTTCTCGCCGGCCGGCGTACACTATCCCCCAATCACCAACTATCCGCCTGTTGCACCTGAGGAGGCTTATCGCGGCTTCCAGGAGCAGGTGCCTGGTGAGTTTGATGTGTATGTTCACATCCCGTTCTGCCATCGCAGATGCCTGTTCTGCCACTATCCGTCGCACTATCATTGCGGCGATGCAGAGAAGGACTTGTATCTCGACCATCTTGATATGGAGATGCAGAACTGGTTGCGTTTCCGCGGGCTGGACCGCATCAAGAGCCGCACCATACTCATGGGTGGCGGCACGCCCACGGATCTGTCGCCACGCCAGCTCGAACGTTTCCTCACGTTCTTTACCAAGTATGTCGACATCAGCCACTGTCCGCAGTTCAACTACGACGTTGATCCCTCCACTCTCGTTGGAGAAGAGGGCTTGGAGCGCTTGCGCATCATCAAGGACTTCCATGGCGACCGCCTGACCATCGGCGTGCAGTCGCTCAATGACCAGGTGCTCAAGAAGATGAACCGTTCGCACAACGCAGCCACCGCCAAGGAGTCAATAGACAACTGCCTGAAGATGGGCTTCAAGGTCAACATTGAGTTCATCTACGGTCATCCGGGCGAGACACTGCAGAACTGGATTGACGTACTCGAGGAGGCCACAACTCTTGGTGTGGACGAGATACAGCTCTATCGACTGAAGATAGAACCCTACGGCGACCAGGAAGGAACCATAAAGAAGTTCTCGGGTTATCACCCTGACGAACTCATTACAGTGGAAGACACTATCCGCATGAAGGAGATGAGCGTCCTCATCCTTGAGGACCACGGTTATACCGAGAACCTGCGACGCGTGTTCACCCGCAACAAGAAGAACATCTCGCTCTATGCCTACAACCAGTGCTGCCGTCTGCGCGACGAGGTGGGCTTCGGCCTCTCGGCTTTCAGCAGCCTTGGCGATCGCTTCATGATCAACACTCCTGACTTCGAGGAGTACTATCGTCGCACCAAGGAAGGCCTCATCGCTGCCAACCGTTGCCTCATTCGCAATGCCGACCAGCAGCAGCGGTGGAGCACCATCCTGCCACTGAAGAACTACTTCATTGACAAGAAGCTCTTCCGCGAGCGCTGCAATGGCGTGGATGTGGAGACGGTGTTCCCCAAGCAGTTCCAGCTGCTCAAGGACTATGGCCTTGCCATCGAGGACGACAAGAAGATTCAGCTCACTCAGAAGGGTGCCTTCTACAGCGATGAGATAGTCCATCTCTTCTATGAACCACAGCATCAGTCGTTCCCCGAGAGCGACTTCATGGAGGGCATTATGAACCCATATCACGTATAGCGTAAGTACTTCAATAAAGGTTTAACAATAAGTTGAAACCCAGCTAAATGACACGTCGAGCTTATATTATTGCTTTAGCTTGTGCGACTATTCTTGTCGCCGCTCCGGCCAAGGCGCAGAAATATCAGATTGCTATTCCCGATGCTTCGTCGCTGGTGCGTGTGGGCATGAACCCTCACCCCACCGAACCGCAGGACACGGCGCTGGCCTATACGCTGCTCAGCGCCATAGACAGGCAGATGCCAGACTCCATAGCCTACGTCCGCGACCAGTATCGCAAACGTGCACAGGACGACCTGCTGAAGGAGAAGTCATGGGGCGCACTGACGTACATCCTCGACCGCCTGCTGCAACAGGGGCAGGGCTCCACTTCCGCTGCTCCTCAGTCCGCCGAGGCTGTCGACCCGCTGACAGAGGACCTCTATGCCTACTTCACCGACAATGCTTGCGAGCGGCTGAAGCACTATCTCGTGCTGAAGTACAACCTCAACAACTATCGTCCCCGCTCTGTGAAGGAGTTCATCAACCAGCGCACCTACTATGACGACCTGTTGATGTTCAACGACCCCACTCGTGCCACATGGGATCATACGGCCGACATCATGGCTGCCATGCCTGTTGGCGCTGGCGCCAAGGTGCTGGACATGGGGTGCGGTTTTGGCTACAACACACTGCGTCTCCGCCATCTTGTCGGCGAGAAGGGTACGGTCTATGCCACCGACACCGAGGAACCATACGCTCAGTACGTGGCAGGCATCATGGCCAAGGTCGGATACACCAACGTCCATGCCCTGCCCACCTCGAGCAACAGCATCGGCATCACCGACACCGTGGACTGCATCCTCATGTCCTCGCTATATCACATCATATACACTTGGTCTCGTGAAGACGAGCGCAAGGCCCTGCTCACCAGCATCAAGGAACACTTGGCACCAAATGGCTATATCGTCATCGTGGATAACTTCAACCGTCATGGTGAGGAGCTCAACAACTGCCATGTGGATCCGCGCCTTGTGCAGGCACAGCTGTCGTACTGGGGCTTCAAGCCCGTGCAGCTCAAGACGCTTAGCCCGCAGCGTTATATGTTAGTTATGCAGCGCGACGATGCATATGTGCCCAACGTGACAGTGACTGCAGCAGCAGGCCAGCGCGTCCTTGATGTCATGGGGCAGAAGTCGGTGGTGCACATCGGCTCGTTGGACTCCTACGACATCACCGACCGCGGCATAGATGCTGCCAGCCATGTCTACGACTTCATCAGTGGCGGAGCCAGTTCGTTGGCAGAGGTGGCTATACGCAAGTACGACGATATCATCCCTGCTGAGAACTTCGGTGGCGAATACACCGCCATGCAATGGTTGTGCGAGGCGCTGCTGGCCACGCCAGAGAAGCGTGAGTCTATGCTTGAGGACCCGCTCACACGCAGTTTCTACAACTATCTCACAGCCGACAGCTGCAGCACGCTGCGCTACTATCTGCTGCACAAGTACAAGCTCGGCAACGACAGCATACGCATGATGTCGGATTCGCTCTTGGAGATGAGCGGAGAGGTGGGACGCACACATCGCTCCTACCTCGAGGACTACATCCTGGCCCTCAACCCGCGCCGCCCGACATGGGAGAAGACTCCTGTCATCCTCGAGAGCCTCAACCTGCAGCCAGGCCAGGTTGTTGCAGATATCGGTTCCGGTTCGGGTTTCTTCACTCACAAGTTCTCCAAGGCTGTGGGCGATGCCGGCCGCGTCTACGCTGTAGAGATGAAGGACGAGCACATCCAGCGCTTGCATGCCTTCATAGATGAGAACAAGATAAACAACATTGAGGTTATTCAGGGCGAGGAAAACCGTCTGGTGTTGCCACAGCAGGTCGACAAGATGTTCATGTGCTCGCTCTATCATATCTTTTATGGTGTCATCGACGATGCCACACGCGACGCCTATCTGAGCTCGCTGACACAGTGGCTGCGTCCGGATGGTGAGCTCATCATCGTGGACAATGGCCCCGTGGACGACGACACATTGCCCTACCACGGTCCATATATCGACCGCCGCCTCATTGAGGATCAGCTGTCGTTCTATGGCTTCCGTCTCACGGACTACGTGCAGGTCATCCCGCAACGCTATCTGTTGAAATTCAAGCGCGCACAATGAACACCGTCATCATCGGCATAGCAGCAGCATTGGCCTCGGCCGCCTCGTGGGCGTTTGCCACGGTGGTCTTCGACCGCCTCTCTAAGGTGATACCCTACGCTGGCATCACTTTCCTCAAGGGCACTTTCAGTATTGTGCTCATCGCTGTGCTGGCGCTCTTCATGGGTGGTCTTGTGGAGGTCAATTTGCGCGATGTGGTGGTGCTGGCATTGAGCGGCATCATTGGCATCGGCATCGGCGACACACTCTTCTTCCGTTCTTTGCGTGACCTGGGTGCCAAGGTGCAGGTGCTATATTTCATGCTCGGTCAGATAGTGACGATGCTACTCTCGTTCCTTGTCTTGGGCGACGTGCTTCCGCTGGGCCAGTATGTGGGTGCTATGGTGTTGCTTGTCGGCATCATCATCGTCACATGGGGCAAGCAGGAAGACCACCCAAACAAGCGCTCTGGCATCATCATAGGCTTCCTGAGTATTCTGTGTTTCTCTGTGTCGACCATCATGATCAAGATGAGCATCGGCGAGATGGATGTCGTCACAGCAACATTCTATCGCATGGTGTTCGGCACGCTGTCGGTGCTCTTCGTCGGTGTGTCCGCTGGACGCATCTCGGCATGGGTGCGCCCCTTGCGCGATTGGCGCACACTATCACTCCTCCTCATCAATGTTGTTGTGATTACTCTTGGTGGCTTCTTGCTCTCCATGCTCGCCATCAAGCTCATCAGTGTCTCGCTGGCATCTGTCCTCAGCGCCTCCGAACCTGTCTTTGTGCTGCTATTTGCCTGGCTCATCAACCACGAAGCCAGCTCACGCCGCGAACTCATAGGAGCTGCTATAACTATAGCCGGACTGCTGATAATACTGTCATACTGACCTTTCAACTTTCATCTTTCAATTTTCAACTTTCAACTCCCCACGACCGTCATGCTGCCAAAACGACTGCTAATAATCATCGCTCTCGCCTTCGTTACATGCCTTCCAGCCCTGGCACAACAGACCTATGTGGTCAATGGTATAGTCTCTGATGCCGACGAGCACTACACCATCGAGGGTGTGAACGTGACCTACAAGATAGGAGGAAAACAACACGGCACGGTGACCAACTCCAAAGGCTACTTCTCCGTCAACCTGCCGCGTGACGTCAACACCACGTTGCGCTTCTCGTTCATGGGCTACAAGACCGTGTCCAAGACAATCACCAGCAGCAAGAAGGCGCAGTTCATCAACGTTGAGATGCGTTCCAACACCGACTCCCTGCGCGAGGTGACAGTGACATCCCGTGTGCCGCTTGTGCTGCAGCGCGGCGACACTACGGTGTTCTTCGCCGATGCCTACAAGGTCAACCGCGATGCCACAGCGATGGATCTGATGCAGAAGCTACCGGCAGTGGGTATGCGCGACGGCAAGTTGGAGGCCTTCGGCGAGGAAGTTAAAGAGATACAGATTGACGGTCGTGAGTATTTCAAGAGCGACATCAACATGGCTCTGAAGAACCTTCCCGCTGCCGTTATCAACGAGATACAGATATACGACCAGATATCCGACTATTCCAAGCTGACAGGCTTCGACGACGGCAACACACGCAAGACCATCAACATCAAGACGCGCGCCGGCACGGCACGTAGCCAGTTCGGTAAGGGCACAGCGGGCGCCGGCATCCCTGATGTGTACAAGCTCTACGGCATGTACAACCTCTTCCGCGACGACCTGCGTGTGAGCCTCTTTGCCCAGTGGAATGATATCAACGAGCAGAACTTCTCCATGATAGACCTGCTCAGTGCCACCGGCACAGCATCCAGCAGCGCACCCACGCAGTCACCATACTCCAAGGGCCAGACCGACAACTCGTTCCACCCCACGTCATCCGATGACATCTCGTCGATGATGGTCGACGTGAGCGACTATGGCGTGACGACTTCACGCGCCGCAGGTGCCAACTACAGCGACGAGTGGGCAAAGGGCAAGATGAAGTTCTCTGGCCATTATCTCTTCAACAGCTCGTCAAACTACACCGACTATAACATCTACGACCAGTACTTCGGCGAGACGGCCAGCAACAACCTTCAGGACCAGCGCGTCAACAATGATAACATCAACCACCGTTTCAATTCCAAGTACGAATGGCAGATAGACTCGATGACCTACCTCATGGTGCGTCCGGCCTTGGCCTACCAGCGCAAGGAAGAACTCTCTGACCTCACCGACTGGACCGTCACGCCTGCCGACACCTCGCTGCTGCTCAACCAGCAGACAGCCACCGACCAGGACGTCATCAGTCTCTCGGGCGAGGCAATGCTGATGCGCAAGTTCGGCACCAAGGGTCATGCCATCACAGCCGATGCACGCGTGGCGTATATCGACACCGACGAGGACATCAACATGAACTTCGGCAATGTCCAGACCGCTGACAACGCCCTGCAGCAGACAGGAGTCATCAACCGTCAGTACACACAGACATACATGCTGTCCTACATACTGCCGCTCAGCCGACAGAGCCGCCTGAAGACCGATGTGGGCTTCAACAAGACTTGGGGAATGATGCGCCGCAAGACAGAGATTATGAAGGGTGGGGAAGAGGAGTTCACCACCGACACCCTGCTCAGCGGTTCCACATGGAGTGAGTTCGGCGGCTTCTTGGCCAACATCTCGTATATGCTCAACTGGCGCGGAATGAATCTTGTGGCGGGAACGGAGCTGCAGGTCTACAGCCTGTATAACTCTAACGACGCATTCTATTTCCAGCGCAACTACACCCATTTGCTGCCGTACGCTTTCCTCCGTTATAAGTTCGGACGCTCGCAGCTGCATGTGCAGTACAAGGCCAGCCGCCAGTACCCGGGCCTGGCGCAGGTGCATGACGCTATCAACAACAGCAACGCTGTGCTGGCCATACGCGGTAACCTCAAGCTCGAACCCGCGCTGCATCACAACATCACCACTCGTCTGGTGATGCCTATTGCCCAGAACGGTTCGGTCTTCGTGGCCTTTGCCAATATCGAACAGGCTGACAATTATATAGGTTCCATGCGAACGCTCTCCAGCGAGTCTTATCAGGAAGACGGCGAGCGCCGCAACACCGAGATTCTGTCCTACCAGAACACCGACGGCTATTTCTCGTGGAGCGGACTGCTTGCCTACGGCTTCCCATGGGAGTTCATCAGCTCCAACGTCAACCTCTCCACTATGGCCAAGCAGACCAAGACTCCTGGCTATTGGGACAACAACAAGCAGTTCACCAACACCTGGAACTGGAGCGGTAGCCTCACCATCGGCTCCAATATCAGCGAGAACGTCGACTTTGTGCTTGATGTCAACGGCAAATTCACACAGAGCTCCAACCTCACCTTCACCAACATGAACGTCCGCTACTGGACACTCTCCTACGGCGGACAGCTCAACTGGCAGTTCCTGCCGCAGGTGAAGCTCGTGCTCGAAGCCGGCCACACCAACTACTTCGGACAAAACACGTCGCAGTTCAACGCCCTCATCAGCAACGCTGCCCTGGCATACAAATTCCTCAAGGGACGCAAGGGTGAGCTGCGCTTCTCCATCAACGACATCTTCGACCAGGACAACAGCTTCTATCAGACCACTACCGAGCTCTATCGCCGCGAGGTGAACACCAACATCCTCGGCCGCTACGCCATGCTGTCCTTCACCTACGACCTCAACACGAACCGAAAATAATTCATAATTCCGATGCGTCGCTTAGCGTCTGTTTTTTCCATTGTCATTCTTTTCTTGACTACATTTGTCATCGCTGCATGTCAAGAAGAAGAACCGACAATCACCTTCAATTCCTCGGAATTCATCTTCTCTGAGGCAGGTGGCGAACAGCAGATTGTGAATCTCACATCCAATGCCCAGTGGAAGGTCGTTTACCATCCCGAATGGCTTACCGTCTCGCCTCAAAGCGGCAGCGAGGGCACATCTCAAATCTCCATGCGCACCACTGGCAACAATCTGTCAGCCGACACGTTGGCAAATGAGATACAGTTTCAGGCAACCATTGGTAAAGAAAAGATCTTCAAATCCATTCGTGTCAGGCAGTTGCCGACATACAAGAGGGAACTCACTGCACGTGTGAACGACGACATGCTCATCATGTCCCACGGCATAGCTGCAGTCATTGTTGGCTCGGGCAGCATCAAGACGATATATTATTACCTTTATCCAGAACAAGAATGGCAATCTCTGTCCGGCAAAGAGAGCGATATTGAAGCCGCAGCCAAGACGAAGTGGTACAGCTATGTCGTCACATCCTCTGCTCCGGCTGTTGAACATATCTTCACAGACCTGCAGCCAGACAGCCGATACCATCTTGTGACGCTGTCATACAGCTCTGCCAATCAGCGTGGCACAACCACAGATAAAGCCATAACAACGAAGACAGCAAGCCAGCCTACAGTGGTCATCACGCCCGAAACCAATACTGTTACCTCACAGGACGGCAATGGCAAAGATTATAAATGGTCGACAACCTTCGAGGCACCGTCTGCCGACAAATATTATGTCTACGCCTGTGCATCTGCGGACAACAATCTGCCAACAACCATGACCGACATGGACGAAGCGGACTTTGGTAAATATAATCCCACAAAAGGCATGGCCGTGGCGTGGGGGATGTATAAGTTGTACAACCAAGGCGAAATCACAGACAACCGCGACAACGACAATCCCGCACTTAACGGCGAGCAACGCAACCTGCGAGAGCAAATTTACATGAAGTCCACACGCAGCGGCACCTTTACCTTCCCCGCAAGCGACAATGACAAATACCTTCAGATTGTGGCATGGGCTGCCACAAACGACGGCCAGTTCTCAGGCATCATCACTGACATGGTCTATCACGTCGATAATGGCG
>CAJOEI010000041.1 GCA_905233465.1 uncultured Bacteroidaceae bacterium
AAATATCTCGTCGTTGAACTGTGACTGCGAGGTGCCGGTGATGCGCTTGTAGGTCTCCACAGGGTCCTCAGGCGAGGTGCTGGCACGCCACAGCTCACCTATGAACTTGAGGCCGTGGAGCTGACACCAGTAATCCTGTATGAAATAGTTAGCATAACGCCAGCTCTCGTGCAACAGGTTCTTATGTGCCGAGTTGATGCTCTCAGTGGTGTAGCCGTTGCTGAACTGCTGCTCGGGGTATACCTTGAAGCCCTGCCACTGTGCACAGCTCTCCCACCAGGCACAGCCGCCTGAGCCACCGTCGCCGAAGCCCCATCGCCAGCCATGAGTGGTGCCCAGGTCGCAGCCGACGAGATACTGGAACGAGTGTCCCACCTCGTGGGCTATCGTGTGGCCACCAGAGGCATCCAAGGCCCACGGCGTGCACCACAACGCTCCGATGATGTTGTCATATCCAGAACCTGTGGCCAGCCAATCGGTGCTGTAGTTGACCATGATGATGAGTTTGTAGCGGTCAGTGCTGCGGCTATTGCCGCGGACGATGAAGCCGAGCGAGTCGGCATAGTAGGCAAACAGCTGTTCGGCACGTTTGAGCACGAGATCCACATCGAGGCTGATGTTGGATGTCTTGGGATTGCGACCGAAACCCTTCTCCCACAGGCAGATGAAGTGTTCGCTCTCGCGCGAACGTGCCCAGCACCAGCGGCTGTTCTCGTCATCGAAGTTCATATTCTTGATCTCGTCTGGCTTGTAGATTGTCAGGCCCGGACGCTCAAACTGATATTGTCCTGTGAGGGTGTATGTCTTGTTGGTGCGCTTGAGATTGCCGTTCGCATCAGTGGAATACAACAGCATGTTGGTGAAGTTGAAGCGTATGCTATCGACATTGGCCAGCGAGATAAGCGTGGGCAGCTTGAAGCGGTCTGTGGGAGCAAACCACAGCGAGTCGGGGTGCGCAGCGCGCAATGAGGTGGACACGAGCAGCAGTGTCGCGGCCATCAGTGTGAAGCGGAAACGTATGTGATTCATGTCTATATGTTAATGCTTTATGAATTTTGTCGTCGCCTTGTCCGTGGCTATGATATATGTTCCTACGGGCAAACTTCCGATGGATATGGTGATAGTCTGCCCTGGCGCAGCGGCAGCGGTGCGCAGTTGCCGACCTGCAGCATCGAGGATGCGCACTGCTGTGGCGCCTGTCACTGCAACCTCGTCGCCAGCGATGCGGGTCTGCGACCGCAAGGTAGCATCAGGAGCGGTGACAGCATCAGGGGCATCCTCTGTAGAGATGAGAAAGCCTGCAAAGTCTGCCCAGTCGATGGTGCGACCCTGAAGCACGGCACCGTCGTCGGTGAGGTGCATCATGTAGTAGTCAGATGCCTGCAGCAGATAGTAAACTCGCGTGCCGTCGGCCAGCGTCAGCACAAGGCTCTTGGCCTCGGCACACAGGGCTGAGGCCAGAACTGCGAGAAGAAGCAATGTCCGTTTCATGCAAAATGAATGATTTGTTGGTTTGTGCGACCGCAAATGTATCACAAAAGGTGCGTTCAGCCAAACTTTGTCAACGGAAAAAGCACTTTATTGACACAGAAAACATTAATTAACGTAAATAGGTTTGCGTGTGCGCGCACGAATAACTAACTTTGGGCGCAAAAAAGTAATTAACAACATCATCACATGAAAAGGAACCTATTCTTGGTCTGCACGACCACAATACTGCTCTCATTAGGAGCATGTAACCAACAGCAGAAATACGAAAGCGTCAAGGGCGACCCGCTGCAGACGCGCATCTACACACTGGAGAACGGCCTGAAAGTGTATCTGTCTGTCAACAAGGACGAACCACGCATACAGGCCAACATCGCCGTGCGAACAGGCTCACGCAACGATCCCGCAGAGACCACGGGCCTGGCTCACTATCTGGAGCACCTGATGTTCAAAGGCACTAAACAGTTTGGCACCAGTGATTCCACTGCTGAGGCACCGTTGCTGGACGAGATAGAGCAGCGCTTCGAGGCATATCGCCAACTCACCGACCCCACTGCACGCAAGAAAGCCTACCACGAGATAGACAGCGTGAGCCAGCTCGCAGCACAATACAACATACCCAACGAGTATGACAAGCTCATGGCCATCATAGGCTCGGACGGCACCAATGCCTACACGAGCTTCGACCAGACGGTGTATGTCGAAAACATACCGTCCAACGAAATCGAAAACTGGGCACGCATACAGTCCGACCGCTTCCAGAACATGGTCATCCGTGGCTTCCACACCGAACTGGAAGCCGTGTATGAGGAGTATAACCTATACTTGAGCGACGACAGTGAGAAGATGATCAACGCACTGCTCTACAAGCTATTCCCCAACCACCCCTACGGCACACAGACCACCATCGGCACGCAGGAGCACCTGAAGAATCCCAGCATCACGAACATCAAGAATTACTTCCACAACTACTACTGCCCCAACAACGTGGCAATCTTCATGGCGGGCGACTTTGATCCCGACAAGACAATAGCCATACTGGAGAAGTACTTCGGCAGCTGGCAGCCCAATCCCGACTGCACACGCCCCGAATACCCCGAACTGCCTGCGCTGACAGCACCCGTTGACACCGCCGTTTTGGGCATCGAAGCAGAGCAGTTGTATCTGGGATGGGCATTCCCCGCTGCCAAAGATGCTGCCTGCGACACACTGTCGCTCATCAGCGAGGTGCTGAGCAACGGACGTGCCGGCCTTGTGGACCTGGACATCAACCAGAAGATGACGATGCTGCAAGCCTGGGCAGGAGACTATCAGCTCTGTGACCACAGCATCTTCTTCATGGGTGGTTCGCCGCGCGAGGGCCAGACGCTGGAAGAGTGTCGCGACCTGCTCATGGCCGAGCTCACCAAGCTCAAGAATGGCGACTTCCCCGACGACATCCTGCCAGCTATCATTAACAACATGAAGCTCAACCAGATGCGCGCAATGGAAACAAACCAGGCTCGCACGCGTATGTTTGAGCGATCGTTCATCAACGACATCGAATGGAAGGACTACGTAGGCCGTATAGACCGCATCGCTGCACTGACAAAAGAAGACATCGTAGGCTTCGCACAACGCCACCTGACAGACAACTTCGTCACAGTCTTCAAGCGCCAGGGCGACGACCCCAACATCAAGAAGATTGACAAACCCGAAATCACTGCCATACCAGCCAATCGCGACAAGATGAGCGACTTCGTCAAGGAGATGCAGAACACTGAAGTTGAGCCTATACAGCCGCGCTTCGTGGACTTCAAGAAAGACATGACCGAAAGTAACTGGGAAGATCTGCCTCTGGCGTATAAGCAGAACACCGAGAACGGCATCTTCTACCTCGTCTTCCGCCTGCCATTCGGCACAGCAGCAGACAAGCGGCTCGACGCCGCCAGCGACTACCTTGAATTGATTGGCACAGACAGTCTCACGGCTGAACAGATACAACAGAAGTTCTACGGCCTTGCATGCTCATTTAATGTTGGAGTGGGTCCCTATCAGACCACCATCACATTAAGCGGTCTCGACGAGAACATGCCTGAGGCTCTGGCACTGATGGAGAACGTGCTTACAAACGCACAAGTCGACAGTACAGCATACACGGCATACATCACCAACGTGGCCAAGGCACAGGCTGATGCCAAGCTCGAGCAGAGGCAATGCTTCAGCCGGTTGCGCGCCTACGGCACCTTCGGCCCGCGCAACAGCCAGCGCGACATCATCACCGCCGCAGAGCTCGCACAGACCAACCCGCAGGATCTTGTCGACATCCTGCACAATCTGCCATACTATAGGCACACCGTTCTATATTATGGTCCGCGCCAGCAGAGCGACCTCAGCAAACTGCTTGACAAAGAGCATTCGTTGTCACCGCAGCACGACTCTAATCGCACATGGATATCTGCCCCAGAGGGCATTGAAGAATACATGGAGCAGCCCACACCAGAGACAGAGATATTGCTCGCGCCATACGACGCAAAGAACATCTACATGATGGCCTACAACAACGAGGAACGTCCATGGAACGTTGACGAGATGCCCACGGCAGCACTCTACAACGAGTACTTCGGCGCGGGCATGAACGGCATAGTGTTCCAGGAACTGCGAGAGAGCCGAGGCCTCGCCTACAGCGCAAGCGCATACTACGACCAGGCACCCGACCGCAAGGGACATCCCGAGACGAGCTACACTTTCATCATCTCGCAAAACGATAAGATGATGGACTGCATCCGCACCTTCAATGAGATTCTCGACAGCGTGCCACAGAGCCAGAGCGCATTCGACATCGCCAAGCAGAGCCTCACAAAGCAGCTGGCAGCACAGCGCACAACGCGCTTCGCCGTCCTCAATGCGTGGATGGCTGCTCAGGAGCGCGGCGTGGATTATGACATCAATGAGAAGATATACAACGAGTTGCCCAACATCACTCTTGATGACATTGTCCGTTTCAGCGACGAACGCATGGCACGCAAACCACGCCGCTATGTCATCCTCGGCAACGAGAAGGAGCTCGACCTTGCCAGCCTGCTGCAAGTTGGGCCAATCAAGCGTCTAAGCATTGAGGAGATATTCGGGTATTAAAAAAAAGAAACACAAGTACAACAATGTTGAAGCGATTATTCCTTTTTCTTTTAGTGACTGCTTCCTCCCTAACAGGGAGGGCGGGGAGTGGGTCCACTCCCCTATGGCTGCGTGCAGCAGCCATCAGCCCAGATGGACAGACGATAGCCTTTGCATACAAGGGTAACCTATTCACTGTGCCAGCCACAGGCGGGCAGGCGCATCAGATTACATCCAATGCCGCCTACGACGGCCTGCCGGTGTGGTCGCCAAGCGGCAAGAAGATTGCCTTCGCCAGCGACCGCGAAGGCAGCCTCGACATCTGGATAATTACTGCCGACGGCGAGCAACTGACGCGCCTCACAACCCATTCCGGCACCGAGACGCCGTTGGCCTTCGCCAGCGAGGACGAAGTGATTTTCTCTGCAGCGGGCAAGCCACAGCCAGAGGACATGCAGTTCCCCTCAGCAAAGTATCCACACCTATATATAATACGTACGCGCGCGGGAGAACGGCCACGATGGCTGTCGGACGTCAGCGTCGGCAACATCTGTATCGGACCAGACGGCACTATGCTCTATGATGCCATCAAAGGCTATGAAGACACATGGCGCAAGCATCACACCAGCAGCATAACGCGCGATATCTGGCAAGCCAACCTCATGGCAAAAGGCAAACCCACATACCGGCAGCTGACGACAGCCACCGCTGAAGACCGTAATCCAGTGTATGTGGAACGCACAAAGACGATGTACTGGCTATCTGAGATGAGCGGCACATTCAACGTCTATGCCAGACAGATGGCTGGAGCCCAACAGACAAAGGACACACGCCTGACAGACTTCAGCGGAGCACCTGTGCGCTATCTAACAGCAGCCAACGACGGCACTCTGTGCTTCTCACAGGACGGCGAGCTATACACCTTGACACCTGGGCAGAAGCCAAAGAAGGTGAACATCAGTATCATTGCCGACAGCAACGACCGTGATGAGGTGCGAAGCATAGTCACAAGCGGGGCAACGCGCGTGAGCCACTCGCCCAAAAACAAGGAGATTGCCTTCGTGCTAAAGGGTGACATCTATGTGACAACACTGGACTACAAGACCACACGTCAGATTACCGACAATGCAGGCGAGGAACGCGATGTCAGCTTCTCGGCCGACGGACGCAGTCTGGTGTATGCCGGCGAACGCGACGGACGCTGGAGCATCTACCGCACCACCATCAAGAACGATGACGAAAAACAATTTGCTTACGCCACAGAGCTCACGGAGGAACGCCTCACCAACCCCGACCAGACATGCTTCCAACCAGCATACAGCCCCGATGGAAAGAAGATTGCATTCCTGCGCGACAGGCAGGAGTTGTGCGTGATGGATGCCAAATCAAAAAGCATAACAACAGTAATGCCAGGTAAGTTCCAGTACTCTTACCGCGACGGCGACCAGACCTACGCCTGGAGTCCCAACTCCAAGTATCTGCTCACCGAGTACATCGGCACAGGAGGCTGGTGCAACACAGACATCGCCCTGGTGCAAGCCGACGGCAAGGGTAAGATTGTGAATCTCACCAACTCGGGCTATGGCGATGCCTCTCCGCGATGGGTGCTCGGCGGCAAGGCATTCCTTTTCAAAAGCGACCGCGCCGGCTATCGCAGCCACGGCTCATGGGGTGCCGAAACGGATATCTTCATAACATTCCTGAACCAAGATGCCTTCGAGCGATTCAACATGAACAAGGAGGAACGCGAGCGCTTTGACGAGGCCGAGAAGGAGGCTAAGGACAAGGCCAAGAAGGAAGCTGAGGAGAAAGCCAAGAAGGAGAAAGAGCGCAAGTCCAAGGCTAATAAGAAAGGCAAAGGCAAGGAGAAGAGTGAGGAGCAGTTAGCCAAGGAGAAGGAGCGCGAGGACAAGGAGCAGAAGAAACGTGACGAGGCACAGGCCAAGGCCGACAGCATCAAGGATTCCAACCCGGAACTTGACTTCACAGCACTGGAACTGCGCACCGTGCGCCTGACAACATCCAGCAGCAGCATGGGCGACGCGGTGCTGAACAAAGAAGGTACTAAGCTCTACTACGTCGCAAGCTACGCTCTCGGCACAGCATTGTGGGAGCGCGACTTGGAGAAGAATGAGACCAAGATCAAGGCTTCGGGAGTGTCGTTCAGCAGTTTCGACCTTGACGCCGACGGCAAGACTGCATACTACGCCTCAGGCGGACAAATCAAGAAGTTGGAGATTGAAAGCGGCACAGTGAAGAACATCGACTTCGAGACCTTCCACACCTCACGCCCCCAGGCAGAGCTGGCACAATACTTCGAGCACATCTGGCACCAGACACACGAGAAGCTTTACGACCCAGGTATGAATGGTGCGGACTGGAACGCCCTGCACAAGAGCTACGCACGCCAGCTACCGCATATCAACAACGGCCGCGATTTCGCAGAGATGGCCAGCGAGATGCTGGGTGAGCTCAACGTATCGCACACCGGATGCTTCTATCGTGTCGCAGGCAAGGCCCTCGCTGTGGCCGACCTCGGCGTGTTCTTAGACGAGAGCTATGAGGGCGATGGACTGAAAGTGTCTGAGGTAATTGAGGGCACGCCCGTGTTTGTGAAGAAAGCACTACACGCCGGTGACATCATAACGCATATCGACGGCCAGAAAATAGAAGCCGGCAAGGACTATTATCCTCTGCTCGCCGGCAAGGTGGGCCGCTACACCCGTCTGAGTGTGAAGCCAGCCAAGGGCGACAAGCGTGATGTCGTGGTGCGCCTGCAAGGCGATAGCAACGATCAGTTGTACCGCCGGTGGGTGCGCCGCTGCGAGCATATCGTAGATAGCCTGTCAAAGGGCCGCTTGGCATACGTGCACATCAAAGCAATGGACGGACAGAGCTATCACGACCTCTACCGTGAGCTGCTATCCGACAAGAACCGCTCTCGCGAAGCCGTCATTGTTGACACGCGTCACAATGGTGGCGGATGGTTGCACAACGATGTCTGCGAGCTGCTGTCGGGAACGCCTACCGTGACCTACACGCCGCGAGGACAATACATCGGCACAGACCCATACAACCGCTGGACCAAGCCGTCGTGCATGCTCATATGCGAGGACAACTACAGCAACGCCCACGGCACCCCGTGGGTGTACAAGGAGTTGGGATTAGGCAAACTCATCGGTGCTCCCGTGCCGGGAACCATGACTGCCGTGTGGTGGGAGAACAACGGTTCGATGGTGTTTGGCATACCTGAAGTCGGCTCGCGCGACAGACGTGGCAACTACTTGGAGAACCAGCAGCTGGAACCTGACATTCTCGTCATCAGCCAGCCCGCAGACATGCTCCACGGGCGCGACATGCAACTGGAGAAGGCAGTGAGTGAAATGTTAAAACAGTAAAAAATAAGAAAACTCTCTTTCCTCATCTGTCAACTTTCAACTATTTTCCATATCTTTGCAGCATCAAAGCAAGACGTCAATGAAACTGATACTTCTTTCCACTCCTGACTTCTTCGTGGAAGAGGATACCATTCTCAATGCACTCTTCGAAGAAGGGCTTGACATGCTGCATCTGCGCAAGCCAGGAGCTGAACCAATATATTCCGAACGACTGCTGACACTGCTGCCCGAACAATGGCACTCGCGCATCGTGGTTCACGAACACTTCTATCTGAAGGAAGAGTTCGGTCTTAGGGGCATTCACCTGAATGCCGCCGCCCCCACGCCTCCAGCCAACTATAGCGGACAGGTGAGCCGTTCGTGCCACAACCTCGAGGAGCTGCGCAACAACCGTGCAGGAATGGATTATGTGTTCCTCTCACCCGTCTTCGACAGCATCTCCAAACCCGAACGCAAGGCCGCATACACGCCACAGCAGCTGCACGATGCCACACGTGCCGGCATCATCGACAAGAAGGTGATGGCAGCAGGCGGCATCAGCAGCGAGACACTGCCATTGCTCGCAGACTATGGGTTCGGCGGAGCTGTGGTTCTGGGCGACCTGTGGCACAGATTCAACATCCACTCGGGCTTGGACTACAAAGAGGTGATAGCACACTTCCGCAAACTGCGGAAAGCGGCAAGGTAGCAAAGCGTTGAGACCAAATAGCTGAACGTTGAAAGTAGACAACCATAATTAAGCCATGCAACAGAATTTCATCGTCTTCTCCGGCACAGCAACACAGTATCTGACAAGCAGGATATGCGCCAGTCTGGATGTGCCACAAGGAAAAATCAATATCACGAAGTTTGCCGACGGGGAGTTCTCCGTCAGCTACGAAGAAAGCATACGCGGACGCGATGTCTTCCTTGTACAAAGCACCTTCCCACCGACTGACAACCTCATGGAGTTGCTGTTGATGATTGATGCCGCCAAACGAGCATCAGCCCGAACCATCAACGCCGTCATCCCCTACTTTGGATGGGCACGTCAGGACCGCAAGGACAAGCCACGCGTGGCTATCGGCGCTAAGCTGGTGGCAGACATGCTGTCAGTGGCCGGCGTCAATCGCGTGATAACGATGGATCTGCACGCCGACCAGGAGCAAGGCTTCTTCAACGTGCCAGTGGATCATCTCTATGCCTCCAGCGTTCTGCTGCCATACGTCGAGAGCCTGCACTTAGAGAACCTGGTCATTGCCACGCCCGACGTTGGCGGTTCCAAGCGTGCTTCGGCATATTCCAAGTATCTGGGCTGTCCGCTGGTGCTGTGCAACAAGGTGCGCCCACGCCCCAACGAGGTCGGTTCTATGCAGATCATTGGTGATGTGACCAATGCCGACGTGGTACTCGTAGACGATATGGTGGACACAGCCGGCACAATCACCAAGGCTGCCGACCTGATGATGGAGAGCGGTGCGCGCTCTGTGCGAGCCATTGCCAGCCACTGCGTCATGTCCGGACCTGCCAGCGACCGCGTGCAGGCCAGCCAGCTCTCGGAACTTGTCTTCACTGACAGCATACCATACAGCAACCGCTGCGCCAAGGTGAAGCAGCTGACCATAGCAGACCTGATTGCCGAGACCATACGACGTGTGGAGGACAATCAGAGCATCTCCAGCCAGTATCTGCTGTAGCTCGCAAATCAACAGCTACAACGCAAATTAATTTAGTTAACAATTAATCTTTTATAACCACTTTTTTATCTTACAACACTATGAAGAAGTTATTCATTCTCTGCGCACTCGCAGCAACAATGTCTGTTCAGAACATCAACGCAGCCACAGACGACAACCTCAAGCTTAACCAGGAAGTGGTGGACAAGGCTGAGAAGCAGATTGCAGATCAAGAGAAGATCATCGAGTCCAACAAGAAACAACAGAAAGATCTTGAGGAGCAACTCAAGCAAGTGAAGCAGCGCATCAGCGAGGCACAAGGCGAGATCAAGAAGGCAAAGAGCGCCATCAAGACCGAGAAGGCCCGCCTGAAAGCCGCTCAAAAGGCAGACGCAGCAGCCAAGAAACTGCAATAAGTCCCACAACACTGCATGAAGTCTTTACGCGAACTCTACCGCATCGGCAAGGGGCCATCCAGTAGCCACACCATGGGGCCCCAGGCTGCGGCAAGAATATATATGGAGCGCCACCCCGAAGCATCAGCCTTCGAGGTGACGCTTTATGGTAGTCTGGCAGCCACAGGACGCGGACACATGACCGACGTGGCCATAGAAGACGTACTCACACATGTGGCACCGGTGAGCATTATCTGGGAGCCTACTGTGTTCCTGCCATACCACCCCAATGGTATGCGCTTCGTGGCTGTCGGTGCCGACGGCACACGCCATGACGAGTGGACCGTATATAGTGTAGGTGGAGGAGCGCTCAGCGAGGGTCCTGAGTCCGATGCACTATCCGCTGACGACCGCGTCTATGACCTCACAACCCTGGCCGACATCATGGACTGGTGCAAGCAGCACGGCCGCGCGTACTGGGAGTATGTTGAGAAATGCGAGGGGCCTGAGATATGGGACTATCTGAGCGAGGTGTGGCATGTGATGCAGGCCGCTGTGGAACGCGGCATCGATAGCGAGGGAGCGTTGCCGGGTCCGCTTGGTTTGTCCCGCAAGGCTCCGATGTACTATGTCAAGGCAAAAGGCTATAAATCCAATCTGCAAAGCACAGGACTGGTATATGCCTACGCCCTGGCCGTGAGCGAAGAAAACGCATCCGGCGGTATCATCGCCACAGCCCCCACATGCGGCTCGTGCGGCGTGCTGCCAGCAGTGTTGTATCACCTCAGCCGCGGACATATTTTCTCTGACCAACGCATCCTGCATGCCATGGCGACTGCAGGCCTCATCGGCAATCTTGTGAAGCACAACGCCAGCATCAGCGGTGCCGACGTCGGATGTCAGGGCGAAGTAGGTGTGGCCTGTGCTATGGCATCGGCCGCAGCCTGTCAGCTCTTCGGCGGCTCCGTAGCTCAGATAGAATACGCTGCTGAGATGGGTTTGGAACATCATCTTGGCATGACATGCGACCCCATCTGCGGCCTCGTCCAGATTCCGTGCATCGAGCGCAATGCCTTTGCTGCCACACGAGCATTGGACAGCAATCTCTACGCCTCGTTCTCAGACGGTCACCACCGCGTGAGTTTCGACCGCATCGTGCAGGTGATGAAACAGACCGGCCATGACCTGCCGAGCCTGTACAAGGAGACCAGCGAGGGTGGACTGGCAAAGATTTAATCCAATTCTACACGAGTATTATAGAGTAGCAACTGGATCGTCACGTTTTATTTTAAACATCAAAGGATATGATCATCGCTATTGTTTGCATCATCCTCTTCAGCTATCTGCTCATAGCCAGCGAGCATGTGACAAAAATCAACAAGGCTGTCGTAGCCATGTTTGCCGGCACCTTGGCATGGATTCTGTTTATGTGCACCGGCACGGACTTCGTGCTGAAGATGCATGGTGCCGACTTTGCAGTCTTTGCCGGCAATGCCATTCCCGACAGCGAGACGGTGAAGCAGTACATCGCCAGCCATGTCTTCATTCGCTATGGTGCAGACTTGTGCGGCATCGTGCTCTTCATGCTGGCTACAATGAATATCGTGTCAGTGCTGAACGCCAACGGTTGCTTTGACTTCATCGCGCAATGGGCTCGTCATCGCGACAGCCGTGTGGTGTTATGGGTACTTGTCGGCTTTACGATGCTCATATCCGCTAACCTCGACAACCTGTCCACCACGGTGCTCATGCTGATGATTATGCGCAGCATAGTACCTCAGACGCGGTGGCGCGCGTGGTTGGGCGCAGCGATAGTCATTGCGGCCAACTGCGGTGGCGCCGCAACAGTCATCGGCGATCCCACATCGCTGGTGGTGTGGACCAAGGGTGCTGTCACCCCGACATCCTTCACTGCGGCACTCATCCTGCCAGCACTGGTGGCAACCGTAGTACCCACATTGCTCATTGCCCGTGCGCTGCCCGAACACATCGACCTGGTGCGCCCCACAGCCCTCTTCCGCGGTGACAGCACACCGCTGCGACAGTGGCAACAAGCCGTGATGCTTGTGGTGGGCATTGGCGGACTCTGGTTCATTCCCACCTTCCATCGCATCACATTGCTGCCCCCGTTCCTTGGCGCGCTGTGTGTGCTCGGTGTGCTGTGGGTACTCCACGAGATTATGAACCACCGCCAGATCCAGACCGGACAACCTGTCAATGTATCAGGCGACCGACAGTTTCAATACGCCTCATTGCAGACGATGATGTACTTCGTCGGCATCTACATGGCAGTGAGTGTGATGATAGAAACCGGCATCATGCACAGCATATCCGCCTGGTGCGACCAGTGGATTCACAACATCTATCTGATGAGTCTGGCCATGGGACTGATTAGTTCCGTGCTGGACAACATCGCCCTTGTGCTGACAGCCATCAACATCTATCCCGTGGCATCCAGCACCGCGGCGTTGACCACCCTGGCCGACCCTGCATACGCCGAAGCATTTCTGCAAAACGGGCAATACTGGCATCTGATCATCTACAGCGGCTGTGTGGCAGGTTGTCTGCTGCCAATTGGCAACGTGAGCGGCTACACGCTGATGAAGGCCGAGGATGTGAGCATCAGCTGGTACGCCCGCCACATCATGCCCAAGGTGCTCGTAGGCTGGCTCTTAGGCTTGGGAACCTATTTTCTTGTGGATTTATGGCTTAGATGAGCCAAATATTATATAAAAAATGTGAAAAGCCTTGCGCACAACGGCCAAAATCATTACCTTAGCAGCGATTTTTAATTCAATGACTATTGCGTGGACATCCGTCATGTATTGTCCAATCATCTAATTAGGAAATGTTATGGCAAAGAGAAGAACGTTGAAGAAAGCTATCAACACGATAGCCAGTGAACTGATTGTTGAGTGCATTGGTGTTCAGCACAACAATCCGTCCATCGCCAAGGCAGACTTGGAAAACATAGCAAAGAGCATCATTCTCATGCGCGAGGACTTCGTGTCAAGACTAAGTCACGTTGACAAGCATCAGGTGAAGCGGTTCTTCACCCAACTCACCGACGACTTGACAGTGAGCACCAACGAAATCGTCGATGCAATTTACCACTTAACTTGATACCCCCTGCACTCACGGATGACAAGAGCACTCTGCCGACTGATATTGTACAAGCTTTTGGGGTGGCACGCTGAGATCTCAGTGGAACGCCCCAAGAAATACATCATTGCCCTGGCGCCACACACCAGCAACTGGGACTTCATCATGGGCATTCTCTACAGCCGTGCCGAAGGCTTCAAGGCTGAATTCCTGATGAAGAAAGAGTGGTTCTTCTGGCCGCTGGGACCACTGTTCCGCCACCTGGGCGGCATACCCGTCGTGCGCGACCGCCGCACCAGCATGACCGACCAGTTGGCACAGATAGCGCAGCAGCGCGATACCTTCTCGCTGTGCATCACGCCCGAAGGCACGCGCCGCCCGACCAGCGAATGGAAACGCGGCTTCTACTACATAGCCCTGAAAGCCAACATCCCAATCCTGCTCTACGGACTTGACTACGGCAAGCGTCGCATCGTATCAACACGCGCCATAGTCCCCGACGGCCATGTTGAGGAACAAATGGAGGAAATCAAGAATTATTTCATAGGATGCAAGGGCAAGTATCCCGAGAACTTCATCATCTGACCCGACGACGTGGCACATCGTTTTGCATGCATACTATGGCTTCTGATTGCAACGGGAGCCATTTCTTATGCCTCAGTGGACAGCACTGAGGTTCAACTGACGCAATATTTCGCGAGCTATCCGCTGGGCTGTGCGGCCCGTTTAGAGACTTGTCGCTTAGAAACCATGAGCACCGACGAGGAGAATCGCGTGGTGCGCCTATTTGTCAACGCCACATTCGGCACACAGCCCTGGACGCGCGAGCTGGTGCAACAGACCTACGATGAGGTACGCACGCTGCTGCCGGCAGACAAGCGCGACTATCGCATCATGATCTTTTCCAACCGTGTGCTGATAGACGAACTTGTGCCAGGCGGGAGCGGCACGGGCTCAGCCCCGAGGACATGGGGCGACGTCACGCATCGCGGCAACGCGTGGGTGACACCTCTCGACCGCAAATACCACGTGGGCGACGGGCTTGAAGACCGGCACATCAGCCTTTGGGCCAGTCATGGCAGATACTACTCCCAGTCGGACGGCAAATGGATGTGGCAGCGTCCCAACCTGTTCTGCACCACCGAGGACCTGCTCTCCCAGACTTTTGTGGTGCCGCTGCTTATACCTATGCTGGAGAATGCCGGAGCGGTGGTGTTCACGCCCCGCGAGCGCGACTGGCAGCGCCACGAAGCCATCGTGGACAACGACACACCGACACAGGGCGGCAGCTACACCGAGCATGCAACCCGCACACAATGGCAGACGTCCGGCACCGGATTCGCCCACCTGAAGGATGTGTACACCGATACCGACAACCCGTTTGCCGACGGCACAGTGCGCTGCACCGAAACCGTGCCCCGCCGCATGCCTGCATCCACAGCCACATGGACGCCGGTGATAACGTCCGAGGGGCGCTATGCTGTCTACGTGTCATACGCCACATTGCCCACAAGTGTGCCTGACGCAACATACACCGTTTGTCACAAGGGCGTGCAGACGCGTCTGCGCGTGAACCAGCAGATGGGCGGCGGAACATGGACATATCTCGGCACCTACGACTTCGCTCCCGATGCTCCCGATGCCAACTATGTCCAGCTGACCAACCACAGCAACTACCGCGGCCATGTGACAGCCGACGGCGTGCGCTTTGGCGGAGGCATGGGCAACATCGCACGCGGCGACTCAACCAACCTGTCGCCGAGCCATCTGCCTCGTGCATTAGAGGGCGCCCGCTATGCAGCGCAATGGGCTGGTATGCCGGAGTGGGTGTATGCCAACAAAGGTGGCGACAACGACTATGCCGAAGACATCAACGTGCGTTCGCTGATGACCAACCATCTTGCCGGGGGCTCGGCCTATGTGCCATGCGATTCCGGCCTGCATGTGCCCATCGAGCTGAGCGTGGCATTGCACACCGATGCAGGCTATACGCCCGATTCTTCGCTCATTGGCACGCTGTCCGTCTATACTACAGACTACAACGATGGTCTGCTGCGCGCGGGCATTTCGCGCCTGAGCAGCCGCGATCTGGCACACAGGGTCATGGGTCAGGTGTGTGCCGACCTCGCGACGGTCAGCAACACATGGCCGCGACGCCAGATGTGGGACCGCAACTACAGCGAGACACGCCTGCCCGAGATGCCGTCGATTATCCTGGAAATGCTGTCACACCAGAACGTGGCCGACATGCTGCTGGCCCACGACCCGACATTCAAGTTCACTATGGCGCGCGCCATATACAAAGGTATCCTGCGCAGCATTCACGCCCTGCACGGCGAAGACGACCCCACGGTGCAGCCGCTGCCCGTGAAGGCTCCGGCGGCCATCGTCCAGACGCGCCGAGGCAACGATGGCGACGCCCGCATCCTACTGACCTGGCAACCTGTCGACGACCCGTTGGAGCCCACGGCCCGCCCAACAGAATATATCATCTACCACGCCACAGGCAGCAATGACTTTGACAACGGCACGGTGGTGCGCGAGCCGCGTCTGCTGCTGCACAACGCCGCACGAGGCACGCTGCACCGCTTCCGCATCTGCGCCACCAACGCCGGTGGCCAGAGCATGCCGTCCGAGGAGGTTTGCGCATACATCGGAACGGCGGATGCCCGCGAAGTGCTCGTTGTAGACGCTTTCGACCGTCTGGCTGGGCCACAGCCGCTGCTCACCGACAGTCTTCTCGGCTTTGACATGGGCATCGACCCCGGAGTGCCGATGGACCACACGCTGGGCTACTGCGGCCGCCAGCGCTTCTTCAATCCAGCAATACGCCTGCGCGAGGGCTACGGCGCGCTGGGCTACAGCTCGTCGGAACTGGAAGGTATGCTCATTGCCGGCAACAGCCGCGACTGGACCACGCGTCATGCTCAGGACATCATCACGGCCACTGGAGGCAAAGTCACCATCAGCTCATGCACAGCTACTGCAGCCAGCGCCGACGACTTCGACGCACGCCAGTTCCGGCTGATGGATGTCGCCTGCGGCCTCAACCGCGCCGACGGCTACAGTCTGCGCCAGACCGAGGCCCTACCCGAGCGCCTGCGCCAGACGCTGACCGGCTTCACGCGCAACGGCGGCAGCGTGCTTTGCAGCGGTGCCGACCTGCGCAGCGACGACCAGCGACTGTTCACCCGCGAGGTGCTGAAATACGAATACGCCGGCACACTTGTTGCCGACTCGCTGTCGGGCATCGAGGGCATGGGGCTGAACGCCCATGTCTACAGCCAACAGCAACCAACATCCTATTGTGTGCCGTCCACCGACTGCCTGGCCCCGGCGTCAGATGCCTTCTGCGCGATGACATACGCCCCGACCAACCAGAGCGCCGCTGTGGCATATCAGGGCAACGACTATCGTGCCGTGACACTTGGTTTCCCCATCGAGGCGGTGGACGACCGCGCCACGCGCCAAGGGCTGTGGGCCGCCCTGCTCAATTTCCTGTTGCCCTGATGAGCGACTTTGTATTCAAACAGTTTACCGTCTCACACGACAAGAGTTCGATGCGCGTGGGCACCGACGGCGTCCTGCTTGGCGCATGGGCACCACTGCCAGCAACTGGTGGCCGTCTGTTGGACATCGGCACGGGTTGCGGCCTTATAGCTCTGATGACAGCCCAACGCTGCCCCACCTTAGAGGTGACGGGCATAGACATTGATGCAGCGTCCGTTGACGAGGCACGCGCCAATGTCCTGCGCTCGCCCTTCGCCGACCGCGTGCACATCAGCCACACCGCATTGCAGGATATGCCCGGCAAAGCTTGTTTCGATGCCATAGTGTGCAATCCGCCATTCTTCGACGAAGAGCTGTTGCCGCCCGATGCTGCCCGCGCCGCAGCACGCCACACCACCACCCTGCCCCTGCCTGAACTGGCACGCCACGCCGAACGTCTGCTGGCCGCATCCGGCACCCTGTCCGTTGTGCTGCCGACAGCCGTTTGCGACGAATTTGTGCTGATGGCCTTTGCCTACGGGCTGCTGATGCGGCATCGCACTGATGTGCGCACCACAGCCACCAAGCCCCCAAAACGCTCATTAGCAACCTTTTGCCGCGAGCCAAAGGACGACGGCCCGACGATGGACGAGCTCATCCTGTGTACAGAAGGCAATATCCGCAGCCGCGACTATGCACGTCTGACCGAAGCCTTTTACATCCACTGATACCACTCCACCGCAAAGAACGTTTAACTCAAATAGGATTCTCAATGCAGTACTACAGTGAAAAACGTAATGATTGCATTGAGTTTTGAATAGTTACCGGAGATTATTGCTGCTTCCTCAAGAGGTAAATGCATCATATTCCAGAGATTTCTTTGAGTCCACGCACATGGACTCAAAGAAACATCCGGAGGTTGAACTGCAAACCTACGGAGTATGCACTCCTATCGTCCAGACGATGAAGTCGGAGAGATATGATAATACTCTATGTCTCTGTGCCTCTGTGTCTCTGTGCCTCTGTGTACTAAAACATATCATTTTATTGTGATTAGTTACTTATTATTGCGGATTGTCATTAAAAAAGATTAAATGCAAGGCTTCTTTTGCTAATGCGGCATAATAGTTGTATCTTTGCAGCCCTATAAAGACACATTATCAATCGATGAACAACGATATGCAGATTAATCCCTTTGGGTTCATCGCCGAGTTCGATGGCGATGCCACTGACCTTCTGGGTGCAATCGACACAGCCACACTGCAACTGTTGCCACTGCGCAACATGGTGCTGTTTCCTGGCATTATAATTCCCGTCAGCATTGGCCGTCACAGCTCCATAGACCTTGTGCGGCGTGCGTATGAGCATCAGATGATTATCGCTGTGGCCACACAACTGCGTCCCGAACAGAACGAGCTGGACAAGGACTCCTTCTATGACATAGGTTGTGCGGCACGCATAGTGAAGCTGCTTGAGATGCCCGACAACACCCTCACGGCCATCGTGCAGGGACTGGACCCTGTGGACATCATCGACATCGACGACACCGCGACGACAGCACACGTTCAGGCACGTCAGGAGCTAATGCCCAACGACGGCGACAAAGTCTACGACATCATCCGCGAGACCATCACACATCAGCTGTTGCAACTGATTGAGCTCAGCGACAACATCGCCGATGAAGCCGCAATGGGCCTGCGCAACGCCGAGCAGATGGCGTTCTATGTCAACTTCATTGCCACCAACTCGCCCATCGAGGTCGGCGAGCGCATCGAGCTGTTGCGCGAGACATCGCCCATGGAGAGGGCCACCAAGTTGCTGCGCATCATCACGCGCGAGCTGCAATATGCCAACATACGTTCGGACATACAGAAGAAGACCCAGGCAGACATCGACCATCAGCAGCGCGAATATTTCCTGCAGCAGCAGTTGCAGAACATCCAGCAGCAGTTAGGCACGAGCTCGCAGACCGATGTCCAGAAGATGCGCACCAAGGCGCAGACGATGAAGTGGCCTGAGAGCGTGGCCGCGACCTTCACCTCGGAGCTCGAGAAGATGGAGCGCCTCAACCCCCAGAGCCCTGACTATCAGGTGCAGTACAACTATCTCGAGACCATGCTCGAACTGCCGTGGGGCATCTACACCGAGGACAACCTCAAGCTGGACAATGCCGAGCGAGTCCTCAATCGCGACCACTACGGCATGAAGGATGTCAAGGAACGCATTCTGGAGCACCTGGCTGTGCGCAAGTGGCACGGCGACAGCTCGCGCTCGAGCATCATCTGTCTCTACGGACCTCCAGGCGTGGGCAAGACCTCGCTGTGCCGCAGCATCGCCGAAGCGCTGAAGCGCAAGTATGTGCGCGCCTCGTTGGGCGGCCTGCACGACGAGGCCGAGATACGCGGTCACCGCAGGACATACATCGGCGCCATGCCCGGCCGCATCATCAAGAATCTCATCAAAGCCGAGAGTTCGAATCCCGTCTTTGTGCTCGACGAGATAGACAAGGTCACGGAGAACACCCACAACGGCGACCCGGCCAGTGCGCTGCTTGAGGTGCTCGACCCCGAGCAGAACACAGCGTTCCACGACAACTTCCTCGACGTGGACTACGACCTATCGCATGTGATGTTCATCTGCACTGCCAACAACGTGGGCACCATTCCCCGCCCGCTGCTCGACCGCATGGAACTCATTGAGGTCAACGGCTATATCACCGAAGAGAAGACCGAGATCGCCAAGCGCCACCTCATCCCGCGCGTGAAGGCCAACTGCGGTCTGCAGGACAACAAGGAGCTGCGTTTCTCCAAGGCAGCCTTGGTGCATCTCATCGAAAACTACACCCGCGAGAGCGGCGTGCGCGCATTGGAGAAGGAGCTTGACCGCTTCTTCCGCAAGATGGTGCTGGCTCACGAGCGCACAGGCACCTTCCCCGTCACCAGCGTTAAACCTGATGATGTCGAAGCCATTCTGGGCAAGCCTCGTTTCACTCGCGACAGCTACCAGGGCAACGGCTTTGCCGGCGTTGTAACAGGGCTGGCATGGACCAGCGTAGGCGGCGAGATACTCTTCATCGAGACATCGCTGAGCCGCGGCAAGAACCAGAAGCTGACCCTCACGGGCAATCTCGGCGACGTAATGAAGGAGAGTGCCGTGCTGGCGCTGGAGTTCATCAAGGCCCACGCCGACGTGCTTGGCATCGATATGCGCATCTTTGACAACTACAACATACACATTCACGTGCCCGAGGGCGCTGTGCCCAAGGACGGCCCCAGCGCCGGCATCACGATGGCCACTTCCATCGCCTCTGCCCTCACGCAGCGCAAGGTGCGCCAGAATCTGGCCATGACGGGCGAGATCACTCTGCGCGGCAAGGTGCTGCCTGTGGGAGGCATCAAGGAGAAGATTCTTGCCGCCAAGCGCGCCGGCATCACCGACATCATCCTGTGCAACGACAACCGCAAGGATATCGAAGAGATCGATGAGCTCTACCTGCGCGGCCTCAACTTCCACTACGTCCACACCGTGCTCGAGGTCCTCGATTTCGCCCTGCTCAAGGAGCAAGTGAAGAACCCCGTCATCTTCAAGTTTGAGGACGAAAAGACAAAAGAACAATCATGACGTTCGATTTACAACATACCGACCCGCAGTCCTCTGCCCGCTCCGGCATCATACACACCGACCACGGCGACATCCACACGCCCATCTTCATGCCCGTGGGCACTGTGGGCAGCGTCAAAGGCGTGCAGCTGCGCGACCTCAAGGATGACATCAACGCAGAGATCATCCTCGGCAACACATATCATCTCTACCTGCGGCCAGGCACATCCGTGCTCGAAGCTGCCGGCGGCCTGCACCGCTTCAACGGCTTCAACCGTCCCATGCTGACTGACTCGGGTGGTTTCCAGGTGTTCTCGCTCACAGGCATCCGCAAGCTGCGCGAGGAGGGCTGCGAGTTCCGCAGCCACATCGACGGCAGCAAGCATTTCTTCTCGCCAGAGCGCGTGATGGACATCGAGCGCAGCATAGGAGCCGACATCATGATGGCCTTCGACGAGTGTCCTCCTGGCACAGCACCATACGACTACGCTCGCAAGAGCCTTCAACTTACCCATAACTGGCTCGACCGCTGCATCCGACGCTTCAACGAGACGGAGCCACGCTATGGCTACCATCAGGCGCTGTTCCCCATTGTGCAAGGCTGCACCTACCGCGACCTGCGCACGCAGAGTGCTGAATTCGTGGCATCGAAGGAGGCCGAGGGCAACGCTATCGGCGGTCTGGCTGTGGGCGAGCCCACCGATGTGATGTACGAGATGATAGAGCTCGTCAACGGTATCCTGCCCAAGGACCGTCCACGCTACCTCATGGGAGTGGGCACGCCTGCCAATATTCTGGAAGCCATATCGCTGGGTGTGGATATGTTTGACTGCGTCATGCCATCGCGCAACGGTCGCAACGCCATGCTATTCACCTACGAGGGCACGATGAACATGCGCAACGCCAAGTGGGCCAACGACTTCTCGCCCATCGACCCCAATGGCACGTCGCCCATCGACACAGCCTACACTCGCGCCTACCTGCATCATCTCTATAAGTCACAAGAACTGCTGGCACTGCAATTAGGCACGATACACAATCTGGCCTTCTACCTACAGCTGGTGAGGGACGCCCGCGCACATATCATGGCCGGCGACTTCCGCCCATGGAAGGACAGCATATTGCCCAAACTCAACCAACGCCTGTAGACATACGTTTCACCATGAGTAGCGACAACGACATAATACAGCCACAAGAGGAGCCCATCGCCACGCCCCCGACGGAAGAGCACGATGGCGGCACGACCACCAAAAGCGGGTCGGCACCTAAGGGCCTGTCCGCGTTGTGGCTGCTCATCCGTCGCAACTTCTTCTCGAGGCTTGACCGCTATATCATGGTCAAGTTCCTTGGCACGTACTTCTTCAGCATCATCCTGATTATCAGCATTGCTGTGGTTTTTGATTTCTCGGAGAATTCCGGCAAGTTCACCATGAACCACGCACCGATGATCAAGCTCGCTGAGTACTACGCCAATTTCATCCCATTCTACTCCAACCTCTTCTCGGCGCTGTTTGTCTTTATCTCGGTGATATTCTTCACATCCAAGCTGGCCGAGAACTCCGAGATTATAGCGATGATGGCCTCTGGCACGAGCTTCAGCCGCCTGATGCGACCATACATTCTGTCATCAATTGTCATTGCATCACTCAGCCTGTGGTTGGGCAGCAACGTCATCCCACGCGGCTCCGTCAGTCGTTTGGAGTTCGAGATGCGCTACAAGAGCCGCAAGCGCCCCCAAACCGCCGAACATGTGCAGCTGCAGGTCGACACAGGCGTGATAGCATACATCGACTTCTTCGACGGCAAACGCAAGCGCGGCGAACGCTTTGCGCTGGACAAGTTCCAGAACAAGAGCCTCGTGAGCCACCTCACAGCACAAAGCATAGTCTACGACACGCTGGCCGACGAGCGCTACCACTGGCGGTTGCATCAGGTGAAGATACGCACCCTCTCAGGCCTGCGTGAGATTATCACCACAAAGCCGATGGTGGACAGCGTGATTATCATGGAGCCCAAGGACTTCCTGATGAGCAAGAACCACCAGCAGACCCTCACCAACAGGGAACTGCTGGATTACATCGCCCGCCAACGCCTGCGCGGGTCGAGCAATGTGAAGGTCTATGAGGTGGAGTACCACAAACGCTTTGCCGACCCCTTCGCAGCATTCATCCTGTCAACGATAGGCTTGGCGCTGTCCTTCCGTAAGCGCAAGGGCGGGCTGGGCGGCAGTCTGGGTCTGGGACTGGCGCTGTCGGCTCTCTACGTCCTCTTCCAGACCATCTCATCCACCTTCGCCATCAACAGCGACTGGCCGCCGGCACTCGCGGCATGGTTCCCCAACATACTTTTCTTCTTCGTCGCAGCTATCCTCTACCGACGCTCATTACGTTAATACCCTCCCGTACTGTATGCTGCTGTATCACAGCAGCTTCACCAGGCCGCCAAATACTCTTCCACTCAATGCAATTCGAAGACTTAGACCTCAACTACGACATTCTCGATGCACTCGACGACATGCACTTTGTCGAATGCACGCCTATACAGGAGCATGCCATCCCGCCTATACTCGAGGGCCGCGATATCATTGGCGTGGCACAGACTGGCACGGGCAAGACAGCAGCCTATCTGCTACCCATACTCTCCATGCTGCGCGACGGCGGCTTCCCCGAAGATGCCATCAACTGTGTCATCATGGCTCCCACGCGCGAACTCGCACAACAGATAGACCAAGCCATGCAGGGCTTTGCCTACTACCTCGACGGTATCAGCTCCGTAGCCATCTATGGCGGCAACGACGGTATACGCTATGAACAGGAAAAACGCGGGCTGGCACAAGGTGCCTCTGTGATTATCTGCACGCCAGGACGCCTCATCAGCCACCTCTCGCTCGACAATGTCGACCTCTCGCGCACAAGCTTCTTTGTCCTCGACGAGGCCGACCGCATGCTTGACATGGGTTTCTCTGAGGACATCATGCAGATTGCCAGCTTCCTGCCCAAGAAGCGCCAGACAATCATGTTCTCGGCCACCATGCCTGACAAGATTGTGGAGCTGGCCAAGACCATACTCACTGACCCCGTGGAGGTGAAGCTCGCCGTGAGCAAACCCGCTGAAGGCATTCGTCAGAGCGCCGTCATCTGCTATGAGGCACAGAAGCTACGCATCGTGGAGCATCTGCTGGGTGAGTCTCCTCACCGCGTCATCATTTTTGTCGGCTCGAAGATGAAGGTCAAGGACGTGGCCATCGCCCTCAAGCACAAAGGCTTCAACGCCGAAGCCATGCACAGCGACCTGCTGCAGGAACAGCGCGACGACGTGATGTACCGCTTCAAGGTGGGCCAGTTGGACATCCTTGTGGCCACCGACATCGTGGCACGCGGAATCGACATTGACGACATCCAGCTTGTCATCAACTACGATGTGCCCCACGACGAAGAGGACTATGTCCATCGCATCGGCCGCACGGCCCGCGCTGGCAAGGAAGGCCGCAGCGTGACACTCGTCAGCGAGAAGGACCAGCCCCTCTTCCGCGACATAGAACGTTTCTTGGAGAAAGACGTCCCCAAGGAAGCCGTTCCCGCTGAGCTCGGCGAGACGCCAGCCTACACAGGCCGTGCGCCACGCGGCAGCAGCGGCGGCCACAACGGTCGCAGAGGCCGTGGCGGCAAACGCAGAGGCCGTGGCGACAAGCACGGAGACAAAGGCAACAAGAATGTGCCCAGCGGTTTACCCGCTGGGGAAAACACCCCAGCCAAGCGCAAGCGCCCCCACCGCGGCGGACGCAAGAACAAGCGCGGCGGCAACACAGAACAACAGACTAACAACTAAAATACTAACCCACATGAGACACTTAATCCTCTCGCTGGCCATAGCTGCCAGCACACTTCTTGCCCCAGCAACAGCAGCTGCAGCAACCAAGCCAGGCAGCTTCCGCGTCGGCGAAAAGACATTCCTGTTAAACGACAAACCCTTTGTGGTCAAGGCCGCCGAGGTGCACTATCCACGTATTCCACGCGAGTACTGGGAGCAGCGCATTCAGATGTGCAAGGCTTTGGGCATGAATACGCTCTGCATCTACATCTTCTGGAATTCCCACGAGCAGCAGGAGGGTGTGTTTGACTTCACTGGTAACAACGACATCCGAGCATTTGTGCAACTGGCACAGAAGAACGGCATGTGGGTCATCGTCCGCCCCGGTCCTTATGTCTGCGCTGAATGGGAGATGGGCGGTCTGCCTTGGTGGCTGCTGAAGAAGAAAGACATCCGTCTGCGCGAGCAAGACCCCTACTTCATGGAGCGCCTTGAGATCTTCGAGAAGAAAGTGGGCGAACAGCTTGGCGACCTCACCATTGAGAAAGGTGGCCCCATCATCATGGTGCAGGTGGAGAACGAATACGGCTCCTACGGCGAGGACAAGCCCTACATCAGCGCTGTGCGCGACATCATCCGCAAGAGCGGCTTCGACAAGGTGGAACTCTTCCAGTGCGACTGGTCTTCTAACTTCACCAAGAACGGCCTCGACGACCTCACGTGGACTATGAACTTCGGCACAGGTGCCAACATCGACCAAGAGTTTAAGAAGCTGGGCGAGCTGCGCCCCAACAGCCCGAAGATGTGCTCTGAGTTCTGGAGCGGATGGTTCGACAAATGGGGCGGCCGCCACGAGACACGCGGTGCCGAGGCTATGGTGGACGGCATCAGTCAGATGCTTGATCGCGGCATCAGCTTCTCACTCTACATGACCCACGGCGGCACCAACTGGGGCCACTGGGCAGGTGCCAACAGCCCTGGCTTTGCACCCGATGTAACCAGTTATGACTACGACGCTCCAATCAACGAGGCAGGTCAGGTAACAGATAAGTTCTGGAAGTTGCGCGAGGCCATGCAGAAGTACAGCGGCGACTGGGATCCTGTTGCTCAGAAGTGGGTTGGCAGCAAGAAACTTCCCGCTGTTCCTAAGGAATATCCCACCATCGCAATACCCAAGTTTGAGCTCACGGAGTTCGCACCAATCTACAATGGTTTTGACAGGGAATATGCCTATGAGCATCGCGACTTGCTTCGTTCTTCCGGCGTTCCCAAAACCTTTGAAGAACTTGATATGGGTTGGGGCTGCATGCTCTACTCCACCCGCCTGCCAGAAATTAATGACGTACAGGTGGAGGGTGTCACTCCCGCAGATAAGTGGCTTTGCACCCTCAATCTCGATGCCCACGATTATGCACAAGTCTTCATTGATGGAAAGTTCATCGGCAAGCTTGACCGCGTGAAGAGCGAGAAGACGCTGGCTCTGCCCGCCATCAAACAAGGACAGGAACTGCAAATCCTCGTTGAGGGAATGGGCCGCATCAACTTCGGTCGTGCCATCAAAGACTTCAAGGGACTCATTGGCAGCCCCACCATCACGGCTACCCTCCATTCACATCTTGGCGGCGTTGACGAGACCAAAGTCACGTTTACGCCCAACAAGTGGGAATGCATGCGTATTCCTGATGACTACGCAGTAGCTGTGGCAGCGCTGAAGCAGCAGCAGGAAAGGCCCGTCACGCGTGAATCCATCAGCGTAATCCGCATCGGACGCACAGAGCGCTACGCGTGGGAGAGCGAGGACCTTTGCTTCGGTCGTGGCTACTATCGTGGCTACTTCAATCTCTCCAAGGTGGGCGACACCTTCCTCAACCTCGAGAACTGGGGCAAGGGACAAGTCTATGTCAACGGCTACGCTGTTGGTCGCCATTGGTACATCGGCCCGCAGCAGACGCTTTTTGTTCCTGGCTGCTGGCTGAAGAAGGGCAAGAACGAGGTCATCGTCCTCGACATCATGGGCCCGCGCGGAGAGAAGACCATCGAAGGCCTGCAGAAGCCCATCATCGACAAGCTCAACCTCGACCGTCCGCAGACCCATCGTCTCGAAGGACAGACCATCGACCTCAGCGGCGAGACACCCGTCCTCGAAGGCGAGTTCAAGGCTGGCAACGGCTGGCAGGAAGTGAAGTTCGCGCAGCCAGTCAGCGGCCGCTACGTCTGCATCGAAGCCCTCAACAGCCACATGAACCGCGAATACTGCTGCATCGCCGAGTGGTATATGCTCGGAGCCGACGGCACACGCCTCTCTCGCGAGCCTTGGCAGGTGGCCTACTGCGACGACGAAGACATCGAAACAGGCAACAAGACTGCCGACAAAATCTTCGACCTGCAGGAAAGCACCTATTGGAGCACCAACCGCGGCGTGCAGTACCCCCACCACCTCGTCATCGACCTCGGTCAGGACCAGACCTTCACAGGCTTCCAGTATCTGCCACGTGTGGAGGCTGGAGCACCTGAGAGCATCAAGCAATACCGCATCTACGTGAAGAGCAGCCTCTTCAAGGGACTGTAGAGTTCACACTCAAGGGCATTATCTTGAGGATAATAAATCGAGGCTGTGTCATTATTGTTTGACACAGCCTCGATTTATTATCCGCAAAATAATGCCCTTCAGCCCAAATAGGTATTACTCCACGGTTACGCTCTTTGCGAGGTTGCGAGGACGATCGACGTCCTTGCCCTTGCAGACAGCGATGTGGTAGGCCAGCAGCTGCAGAGGTATGGAGGCGATGAGGGGCTGGAAGCACTCGAGGGTGTCGGGGAGGGTGATGACGTGGTCGGCGAACTTCTGGATTTGTGTATCGCCCTCGGTGACGAGTGCTGTGACGCGACCGCCACGGGCACGGACCTCCTGGATGTTCGAGATGACCTTCTCATAGAGGTGATCGCGGGTGGCGATGACAAAGACGGGCATCTCACTGTCGATTAGGGCGATGGGGCCGTGCTTCATCTCGGCTGCGGGATAGCCCTCGGCATGGATGTAGGAGATTTCCTTGAGTTTGAGTGCGCCTTCGAGGGCTAAGGGATAATTGTAGCCGCGTCCCAGGTAAAGGCAATTCTTCGCATAGGTGAAGATGGGTGCCAGACGCTCAATCTGCGCGTTGGTTTTTAGCGCCTGCTGCAACTTATCGGGAATCAGAGTCAGCTCCTTCACCATCTCCTTGTAGAGGTCGTCTGCAATGGTCTGTCGCTCCTTGGCCATGCACAGTGCCAGCATGGAGAGGACGGTGACTTGACCCGTGAAGGCCTTTGTGGAGGCCACACCAATCTCTGGGCCTACGTGGATGTAGGTGCCTGTGTCCGTGGCACGGGGTATGCTGCTGCCGATGGCATTGCAGATGCCATAGATGAAGGCTCCATGCTCCTTGGCCAGCTGGATGGCAGCCAGCGTGTCGGCCGTCTCGCCGCTCTGTGAAATGGCAATGACCACATCGTCCTTCGACACCACGGGGTTACGATAGCGGAACTCAGAGGCGTATTCCACCTCGCAGGGGATGCGGCAGAGGCTCTCGAAGAGCTGCTTACCGATGAGACCGGCGTGCCACGAGGTGCCGCAGGCCACGATGACGATGCGCTTGGCACTCAGCAGTTGCTGACGGTAGTCAATCATGGCCGACAGCGTCACGTGGTCGCCCTCGACATTGATGCGTCCCCGCATACAGTTATTCAAGCACTCCGGCTGCTCGAAAATCTCCTTCAGCATGAAGTGCTCGTAGCCTCCCTTTTCTATCTGACCGAGGTCGATATCCACGGTCTTGATCTTCAACTCCTGTTCCTCGCCGAGTATGCTTATTACCTTTAGTTCCTCGCCCAGCCGTATCACAGCAATATTGCCATCTTCGAGATACACCACCTTGTCGGTGTAGTCGATAATCGGGCTGGCATCGGAGCCGAGGAAGAACTCATCCTCACCGATGCCCACCACCAGCGGGCTCTGCTTGCGGGCTGCGATGATCTGACGCGGGTCACGCTTGTCAACGATGGCAATGGCGTAGGCGCCGATGACCTGATGCAACGCCACCTGAACGGCCTCGAGCAGCGAAAGGCTCTTTTTCTCCATGATATACTCCACGAGCTGCACGAGCACTTCGGTGTCGGTGTCGCTTTTGAACTCCACGCCTTGTGCCTGAAGCTTCGTCTTGATATCGGCATAGTTCTCGATGATACCATTGTGGATAATGGCCAGATTGCGGCTCTGAGAATAGTGAGGGTGGGCATTGCGTGCCGACGGCTCGCCGTGCGTTGCCCAGCGCGTATGGGCGATACCCACACAGCCGGACACATCCTTGTCGCTGCAATACTCTGTCAGATTGTCCACTTTTCCCTTGGCCTTATATACATTGAGGTCGCCGCTGTCGCTGATCATCGCCACTCCGGCGCTGTCATAACCGCGATATTCAAGACGTTTCAGGCCTTTAATCAAAATGGGGTAGGCACGCTTGGTGCCGATATAACCTACTATTCCGCACATGGTTTTATTTTACGATTTAATGATTTTACGATTTCACTATTTATTACTAAATATAACGTTTAACGACGTGATTTATTATGTTCTTCACAGATAAGACACATAGAGGTAGTTGGTTTGAGCGGGGTATTCGGCAGCGAGGGTGTCAATCTGGTTGACGATAGGTAGAACGCCAAGTTCCTTGCGCCAGCTGCGAACGGTGAGTGAGGCCTGCTCCATAGAGCGTGTCTCGCCGAGACCGAGGGCGCGGGCTATCTGGAAGTCGGAGAAGCCATAGACTTTGGCAGCGCGCAGGAGATTGACGAACTCGGGGGCCTCGAGGTACTCAATGAGTTCCAGCGGCTCCATGAACTCTACCATTGTCGGGAGTTCAGGGTTGTAAGTGGAGAGTTGGGTGTTGATATCCACGATGTGCCTGAGTTTCTGCAGGAACCAACGGTCGATTTTTGTCAGCGCGTGGATCTGTTCCACCGTGTAGCCCATCAGCATGGCTTTGGCGATGACGAAGATGCGCGTATCGGTGGCGTGCTGGAGAGCTCTGGGCACGTCGGTGACGTGCTGTGCCTTGTTATCAACGAAGCCGTGCATACCCTGACCTATCATGCGGAGACCTTTCTGAATGGCCTCTTCGAAGGTACGTCCGACGGCCATCACCTCGCCGACGCTCTTCATCGAGGAACCGAGTTCGTGGTTCACGCCGTGGAACTTGGAGAGGTCCCAGCGCGGAATCTTGCAGACAACGTAGTCGAGGGCAGGCTCGAAGAAGGCACTGGTAGTCTTGGTGACAGAGTTCTTCAACTCGAAAAGTCCATAGCCAAGCCCAAGTTTGGCTGCGACGAAAGCCAGGGGATAGCCAGTTGCTTTGCTGGCAAGGGCCGATGAGCGGGAGAGTCGGGCATTGACTTCAATCACACGATAATCTTCGGAATTAGGGTCGAGGGCATATTGCACGTTGCATTCGCCCACGATGCCGATGTGGCGGATGATCTTGATGGCGAGGGCGCGCAGCTTGTGGTACTCGCTGTTGGTGAGCGTCTGGCTGGGAGCCACAACGATGCTCTCGCCGGTGTGGATGCCCAGCGGGTCGAAATTCTCCATATTGCAGACGGTGATGCAGTTGTCGTAGCGGTCGCGCACCACCTCGTACTCGATTTCTTTCCAGCCTTTCAGCGATTTCTCCACTAACACCTGCGGCGAGAAAGAGAAGGCCTCCTCGGCCTGCGCCTCCAGCTCGGCATCGTTCTCACAGAAGCCGGAACCGAGACCGCCGAGGGCGTAAGCGGCACGCAGGATCACGGGATAGCCCAGCTCGGCAGCCGCCCGGCGCACCTCCTCTTTTGTAGCACACGCCTGACTCTTGATGGTCTTAACGCCAATCTCGTCGAGACGTTTCACAAAGAGGTCGCGGTCCTCGGTGTCGATGATGGCCTGCACGGGTGTGCCCAGAACCTTCACGCCATACTTTTCAAGAACTCCACGTTTATACAGTTCCACGCCGCAGTTCAGCGCGGTCTGTCCGCCGAACGAGAGCAGGATGCCGTCGGGTCGTTCTTTCTCGATGACTCGCTCCACGAACTCGGGCGTCACGGGCTGGAAATAAACCACATCCGCTATATCCTTGGAGGTCTGCACGGTGGCGATATTGGGGTTGATGAGGATGCTCTTCACGCCCTCTTCCCGCAGCGCCTTCAACGCCTGCGCCCCGCTGTAGTCGAACTCTCCCGCCTGACCAATCTTCAGGGCGCCGGAGCCAAGCAATAAGACGGAAGTGGCCTCTCCCCCAACCCCTCCCCTGTTAGGGAGGGGAGCTTTATCACATTTGATATCAAAAGTAACCTTTCCCCCCTCCCTAACAGGGGAGGGGCCGGGGGAGAGGCTATTAATAAAAGTATCAAACATCCACTCTGTGTCTGTGGGACCAGAGCAGGCCTCGGGGTGGAACTGGGCCGAGAACCAGGGGAAGACCTTGTGGCGTATGCCTTCGTTGGAGCCGTCGTTCATGTTCACGAACAGGGGTTCCCAGTCGTCGGGAAGGGTGCTGGCATCAACGGCATAGCCATGATTCTGCGAGGTGATATAACATTTTTTACCATTAACCATCATCACGGGTTGGTTGTGCGAGCGGTGGCCGTATTTCAGCTTGTAGGTTTTGGCCCCTGCAGCACGAGCCAAGAGCTGATTGCCAAGACAGATGCCCATGAGGGGACGAGGCCCCACCCCCGACCCCTCCCCTGTTAGGGAGGGGAGGGGCTGCGCGATGGCAGCTTCGTTTTTTAAGAAGGTCCTGATATGCTTGACTGTCACTTCGCATTGTTCGGGGTCGCCGGGGCCGTTGGCAAGGAAGAGACCGTCGAATTCGAGTTGGTTGAAATCGTAATCCCAAGGAACGCGGATTATCTCCACGCCGCGACGCAGCAGGCAACGGATAATGTTAGCCTTAACGCCGCAATCAACAAGAACCACCTTTTTCAATTCATAATTCTCAATGCATAATTCATAATTAACGGCTGACGCCGTATTTGCCAGAAGGGGTTCTGGTTTATAGGTAATGACTTCCTTGCAGCTGACTTTCTCAACCCAGTTCACTGAATCATAATGCTCTTCGAAGTGTAATTGTGAATTGTTAATTATGAATTGCGAATTAATGATGACTTGCCCTCTCATCACACCGCGTTCGCGCAGCAGCTTGGTGAGGCGGCGCGTGTCAATCCCCGTGATGGCTGGAATGCCTTCGCGTTTCAGCCATTCGGAGAGCGATTCCTGCGCATTCCAGTGGCTATACTGCTCGCTATAGTCAGCAACGACAAGCGCCTTCACGTGAATGCGGTCACTCTCCATAAACACTGGCAGCCCATTCCCTGCCTTCCCCCCTTGGGGGGATGAGAGGGGGGCTCCATAATTCCCTACCAGCGGATATGTCATCACCAGTATCTGTCCTGCGTAGCTGGGGTCTGTGAGGCTCTCGGGATAGCCCGTCATGGCAGTGTTGAAAACGACCTCTCCCACCGTGTTCGTCTCTGCGCCGAACGACCAGCCGCAGAACTCGGTTCCGTCATCAAGTATCAGTCTTGCTTGCAGCATTATGAATTATGAATTGTGAATTATGAATTATGAATTAAGAATAGGCTTGTTCGTGAACGCCTTTGACGGCGCGACCGCTGGGGTCGTTCAAGTTCTTGAATGCCGCATCCCATTCGAGAGCGATGGCGGTGGAGCAGGCAACGCTGGCCTCCTGATTCACGCTACGGGCGGCGGAGTCGCTGGGGAAGTGCTCAGCGAAGATGCTGCGGTAGTAGTATTCCTCCTTGTTGAGTGGCGGGTTGACAGGGAAACGCTCGGCGGCGTGTGCCATCTGCTCGTCGCTAACAGCCTCGGAGGTAATCTTCTTCAAGGTGTCAATCCAACTATACCCTACCCCATCGCTGAACTGCTCCTTCTGTCGCCACGCCACACTCTCGGGCAGCATCTCTGCGAAGCCCTCGCGCACAATTCGCTTCTCAATCTCAAAACTCCCCTCGCCCTTTGGAGAGGGGCTGGGGGTGAGGCCACACATCTTCAACGCAGGGTTGATGCTCATGGCGATGTCGAGGAACTCCTTGTCGAGGAACGGCACACGCCCCTCGATGCCCCAAGCCATCAGCGATTTGTTGGCACGCAGGCAGTCGTAGAAATGCAGCTTGGAGAGCTTGCGCACCGTCTCCTCGTGGAAAGCCCGCGCATCCGGTGCCTTGTGGAAGTAGAGGTAACCGCCGAAGATCTCATCAGCACCCTCGCCGCTGAGCACCATCTTGATGCCCATAGAGCGAATCACGCGCGCCAGCAGGTACATCGGCGTGGAGGCGCGGACGGTGGTGACATCATAGGACTCGATATAGTAGATGACATCGCGGATGGCATCTAAGCCCTCCTGAACGGTGTAGTTTACTTCGTGGTGGACGGTACCGATGTATTCAGCCACCTCGCGTGCCTTGGCCAGGTCGGGGGCTCCCTTCAGACCTATGGCGAAGGAGTGGAGGCGCGGCCACCAGGCGTCGTGCTCGTCGTTGGTCTCGATGCGCTTGGCAGCATACTGCTTCGCGATGGCTGAGACGACGGAGCTGTCCAGACCGCCTGAGAGCAGCACGCCGTAGGGCACGTCGCTCATCAGCTGGCGCTTCACCGCCGCCATGAGGCCGTCTTTCACCATCTGCACAGCCTCCGCGCTGTCGGAGGTAGACCACGTCATCCCATCGTACTGCATCCAGGGGCGCTTGTACCAGCGTTCAGGTTTGTCCCCGTGCTTGCTGGTGCAGAAATGTCCGGGAGGGAAGGGAGCATATTCATCGCAGTGTCCTTCCAGCGCCTTTAGTTCGCTCGCCACATATACCGTGCCGTCCTTGTCATGTCCCATATAAAGAGGTATAACGCCGATGGGGTCGCGGGCGATGAGGTAGTCGCCCGTATTCTCATCGAAGAGCACAAAGGCGAAGATACCAGAGAGTTGCTCAATCATTGAACAGATCTGTTCATGAGTAACAGTACTCCCCTCCCCAACAGGGGAGGGGTCGGGGGAGAGGCTTTTATACAACGCCAGTATTACCTCGCAGTCGCTGCCCGTCTGGAACTCATATTGTCCGACATAGCGGCGACGGATTTCCTGATGATTGTATATCTCACCGTTCACAGCCAGCACAATCTTGCCATCGGGTGAGTACAGCGGCTGCTTACCCGAGAGCGGATCCACAATGGCCAGACGCTCATGCGCCAGCACAGCCCTATCACTGCTATATACCCCGCTCCAGTCGGGACCACGATGCCGGATTTTTGCCGACATCTTCAGCGTCTGCTCACGTTTCTCGCGAGCGCCGCCTTTCGTTTTGAGAGTTGCTACGAATCCACACATAACTATATTTGACGATTTAAAGATTTCACTATTTGACTATTTTACGATTTTACGATTTTACGATTTAGGATTTTTCGATTAAACGATTATACGATTTATTTGCGGTTTATCGCGTCGATGTAGTTCACGAAGGCTTGGTTCACGAGGCGGTTGCCGCCGGGTGTGGGGTAGTCGCCGGTGAAGTACCAGTCGCCCGGATGGTCGGGGCAGGCGGCGTGTAGGCCCTCGATGGTCTGAAAGACGAATTCCACGGGAGCCTGCATATCAGCGGGGCGCAGCATCTCCGCCATCTTACGGTTGATTTCCTCGACGGTGAAAGGTTTGTAAAGCGCACAAACACAATTTTTCAATTCATAATTCTCTATGCATAATTCATAATTATTCTTCATCTTCTGCAGCTCTGCGCGACAGGCCTCGTAGGTGTCGTTCACTAATTGCCACATTCCTCGTTCTTCAATCAATGCTATGGCGGCGCGGAAGGCACAGAACTCCTCCAAACGGGCCATGTCTATGCCGTAATAGTCGGGGTATCGGATCTGCGGCGAGCTGCTAACCATCACTATCTTTTTGGGATGCAGACGGTCCAGAATCTTGAATATACTCTCTTTCAGAGTTGTGCCGCGAACTATAGAGTCGTCGATGATAAC
>CAJOEI010000042.1 GCA_905233465.1 uncultured Bacteroidaceae bacterium
AGGAACGTGAGCGAGAGCTGTGCGTCTGTAGCAAGGAAGAGATATGGCTTGCCAGCTTCCATGTCGGTGACCTCAGCAAGCTTGATGCTTGTGGGACGGCCATTGGTACCCAGAACCTTGCCTACGACGGTGTATATATCTGCTCCGCTGATGTCGGCTGCTGCCACAGCACCCGGTACACAGATGGTGCCCCAACGGTCGACAGTGACGCTGCGGGTGTAGGTGGTGAGAGGGATGAGGTCAACAGTGAAGTTAGCCAAAGACAACCACTTGCTGGCATCGGTCGTGGTAATGGTGATGGTCGTAGAGGCAGCTGACAAGCCTGAAACCTCGAGAGGCGTGTAGGTGCTTTCAAGGTTGGCAGGAGTAACGGATGTACCGTCAGAAGCCGTCAATGTGTATGTGGTACCCTTGTATACACCCGTCTGTACGGAGTAGCCCGTGATGACATAGCCTTCGGGTGCCGTCAGCGTCAGCGTGGAATTGGTGTTGGCTGCTGTGGGGTGATAAGCCAGATTGTAGCGGCTGTTGAAATTCGAGAATCTGTTATATGAGCCGTCACTCAGCGTCATCGTCAGACCTGCTACGCCACTGGCGTCATTGGATGTCCAAGTGAGACCGCTCCATGAACCGTAGGTGGTTTCGCCGGATAAACCATTGACAATCTTCACCTCTTTCTCCAGTGCAGACTTATCCAGGTCGGGGATGTACTGCAGCAGCTGTTCGCGTGTGATTTCGAGGAAGTTGATGGGATAGTGGTTGTAGTCGGAAGAGCCGCCTGCTGCATTGAGGGACTGATCCTCGAACAGGAGGTAGAGACTGCCTGCGGAGGACTTATCCATCGTCACGTAGCGCGTGCCCTTTGTCTGCACGTTCAGGAACTCTGTCCAGTTGCTGCCGCCATCGGTGCTGTAGTAAAGCTTCAGGTCGGCGTGATTTTCAGTTGTCATGGAGTGGAAGATGACGTCGGTCTTGCCCGTCTCCGTTTCACGTTGATAGTAGAGAATGTCCTGATTGTTGCCAGCTTTCGTTTTAATCTCAGTCCACTGTCCTATGGGCGAAGTCTTTGACCAGGTGAAAGAACAGGTTCCATCATTGTTCTTTGTGTAAATGCCGAGATTGTAGCAGCGGTTGCCATTTGTACGGATGGAGGCAATCAACGAACCGTCATTGGCCTGCTCCAGCTTGGCTTCATTTCCGCCATTGCAGACAAGGGTGGCATCAATGTGCCATGTGGCACCGTCGTCTGTCGAATATAGGACATAGTTCTGTTCACTACTCCCGCTCGCTGTTTGTGCATCTAATAGGAACATCAGTACACCATCATGGGTGTAAAGGCCTTTGCCGGAAGTGACGAAATAGTCGTATAGAGAGGCATGGTCTGTGAAGGTTATGCCTGCTGAAGAATCGCTGGCTGGAGCAATGGTCTGGATTGAACTCCATGTTAGTCCATCATCCGTTGATGTAACCATGCAGATACGGTTCAGGCCATAGAAGTAGCCCGTGTTACCTGCTGCAAAGAGCAAATAGAGTTTACCATCCTTGCCCTTGGTCAGCGACGGGTCGCCATAGCCGCAGGTGGCATCGTTGCTGTTATCGCCTTTAGCCACAACAACAGGAGTTCCCCACGTCTTACCGCCATCGGTGGAACGACGGACAACGATATCAATGACATGGCTATTGCCAATATCTGTATGACTGCCGTAGCGCTTATCTACTGCTGCAACGATGCTGCCGTCATCGGCTACTACCATAGCGGGAATACGATAGACATGGCTGCCGTTGTCGCGGGGCAGGAAGGGATAGCTACGGACGTTGAAGACCATAGCACCACGGTCGGCAGGATCGCCGACTGATGTCAAGTCGAGATTCGTCACGTTCTCATTGCAGGTGTAGATGATACCTGTCACGGCAGCGTCAAGGACGGCACCAAGCGTAGCACTGCTGCTCACCGTAGCACCAATCCAGTAGTAGTGGGTTCCAGCGGAGAGGCTACCGATACTGAATGTGGCAGTAGAACCAGAGATGGATGCCGTAGCAACCTCCGTCTTCGTCGGAGCGCCGTCGCCTGTGGAATAGATTTCGGGTGAGTTGTTGTTGGCTTCGTAAAGCTTCAAGGTTGAGATGTTGGCCTCAGAACCGTCCTTTAGTTTGACGGTGAGCGTTGTGTTGATGGCAGCCTTGAAGGGCTGGACCGTTACCTTCAGCAACATCACCTCACTGTCGCGTCCTGCCGTCTGCCAGCCCTGTTCCACGGTCACGCTGCCTTCTACAATAGCGAGGTCGGGATCGTAAGCAAAGGTGACGGTATGTGCTGAGGCATCCACGGTCACATTGGTTGCTCTGTCCAAGTTGAAGTCTGTGCTTTCAGGCGTCACACCCGTCGGCAGGAAGAAGAAGCCGTTCTTATAAACAGCCGTCAAGCCTTTCACATCGCTGCGCGAACAGGTTATAGTTGCAGACTCGGGGGCTGCATCGCAAACCATCTGCCAAGCCACGAGACCGGCAGCAGCGAGGTCGATGGGATAGATGTTCCACGTCGTGCGATAAGAAGCAGTCTCACCGATGAAGAAGTTGCCGTTGCTCACATATGGGTCGGCATATCGGCCACTGGCATATATGTAATTACCATTATTATAACCAGGGTTAACAGCTGCAGGCTCATTGGAAGTTGTGGGGAAGACATTGCTTCTGTTGATGAGATAGCGTCCGTCAGTCATCTGCCAGTTGTAGTCTGAACCGTTCTTGACAAAGCGCGTAAAGAACGTTGCATCCGTGATAGCAGGCTGCACATCTACTCCACCTGTGAACGTGAGCGGATAGTTGGCCTGATTTGTGGTACCGGGGTAGATGTAGCGGCCGGGAGAGGCGGTAGCGGTGGGGTTGCTGGTAGTCTTGATGCTAATCACGTACCATCCGTCATCTGCTGTGACGGCTCCCGTCAAGGCTGTCTGGTTCTTGACCAGCTTGGCCACGGCAGTGCTGGCGGCAGTGCTGGCATCACCCGTCACCTTGGTGATGGTGAATTCACTTCCTGCGTCATTGTAGTTGATGATGGGATAGGTTTGGCCATTACTTACCGATATGTAAGCCGCGTTGGTGCCGCTAACGGGGTTGGAGGCCATCTTGATTTTCTTGGTGCCGTTGCTTTGTGTCTCGAAAACCATGGCTACAGCATTGTCGCTGAACACCCAAGGATTTCCGGCTCCATTGGCAGCGCCAGAAGGTATGGCAAACTTGCCGGCTCCTACATTATATAAATAATATTGGCCTGAGGTGCCAGTGGGAATGATAACCCATTGGCTGTTGGCATTAGTAGCATCAAACGTGCCACTCTTGCCGCTGCTCCATACATACTTGGTAGAAGCATCGGGATTATAGATGAGCGCACCACGGCCGCTGTTGGTGTTGTTGATGGTATAGAGCTCATTGATGGCGGGCACCCATGAATCCACGAACTCCACGGGGAAGAACTGCCAATCGCTATTGCCGCCTGTAGAAGTGGGAATGCTGGTTCCCCAACCTACGACTGGATAGCCATTCTCCTGGCAGTCAAGGACGATGCCGTTGGTCTCGGAGGTCAGGTAGAAGTGACCGTCGGTGGAGTTGATCTTGCCGATGGTGTACTTCTCGGTACCCAGAGCCGTGGCAGGAACAGCCGTGTTATCAGGGACAGCACCCCAATAGTTGCCCAAGCCATTCTGCAAGTAGTACTTACCGCTTCCAGCATTCATGAAGCGGACGAGGAACTTGGCATTGTCCGTAGCCGAGCCAGAAGGTGCTGCTGCTTGGTTCTTCATCGAGCCGCTGTTTTCAAAAGCATAGCCGTTGCGTCCACGGTTCTTCATCACATACCACTGCCCTTCGCTGATGCTGGCAGCTTCCGTGGCAGAGGCAGAGATGTCCTTGTCCGTGAAAGCGGAATAGGTGGCAGTTGTGGAGAGGGCAGAGGCTGTAACTTCGTAAATTTTAACTTGAGTGACGCTACCAGAGCCAGAATTCCATCCAACCAGGTTTGGCGTGTTGCGATTCAACCTATACCCATTACATGTAGGAGCTGCAACACCATCGGAAAAATTCAAAGCCCAGCTACCTGCACTGGCTGCATCTGTACCCACCAAATTGGCATTACCTGTTGGCTTAGGCCAATACTTGCCAGTATAAGCGTTCTCTATTTTCCAAGTACCGTCTCCGTTATCAATCAGATACCAAACAGCGGCCAAATTACAATTACCTGCCGAATTGGGACAATTATAGAAAGTTCCTGCGTCTTCAAGCCAAGGAGTGCTTGTCCCATTGCCTTGATGCTGCAGCAGATACGCCTTTCCGCTGACGATGCTACTGGCATCCGTCACTTGGCTACCCACAGTTACTGCTACCTGAGCGTTCAACTGTGTCACTGCTCCTACTGCCAGCAGGAGCAGGGTTGTTAGTTTTTGTTTGATGTTCATAATGTTTAGATTTATTTGATGAATACTTTCTTTCCGTTGATGATATTAACGCCGTGTTGGGGCTTGCTCAGGCGCTGACCAGCGAGGTTGTAGATACTCTCCTTGCCATTGTCAATTGTCAATTGTCCATTATCAATTGTTTCAATACCGTCCTCGCCACTGAAGCCGATGATGAAGCCTTTGACATCGCCGCTGATGGTACCGTTGTAACACAGGTAGGCTTTGTTGGCTCCAAGCTCAATCGAGGAGTTTAATAGTTTATTCTTCGTAGTGTTGGAAGAGGAAGTCGTTATATGGGTATTTCTGGACGTGGAGCTCACGGACGCGTGCATAGAGTGTGTCCTTGAGTTCCTCTATGTTCTGTCGCTGTCTTGCACTGATGAAGAGGCAGTCGCCGCCCATCTTGGCCATCCATGTGCGCATGAGGTCTGGGAGTGGCGTGTTCTCGCGTGTGGCGGGAGTGAGGTCGTCGTCGTCCTTGGGGGTGAAGGTGTAGGCGTCGATCTTGTTGAAAATGATGATGGTGGGTTTGTCGGCACATCCGAGGTCGGCGAGTGTCTTGTCGACGACTTGTATCTGCTGCTCGAAGTCGGGATGCGAGATGTCGACAACGTGTAAGAGGAGGTCAGCCTCCCGGACTTCGTCGAGTGTACTCTTGAAGGACTCGATGAGGTCTGTAGGTAGCTTGCGTATGAAGCCTACTGTGTCGGAGAGGAGGAATGGTAGGTTGTCTATGATGACTTTGCGGACGGTGGTGTCAAGTGTGGCAAAAAGTTTGTTCTCGGCGAAGACGTCGCTCTTGGAGAGGAGGTTCATGAGTGTGGACTTGCCAACGTTGGTGTATCCGACGAGGGCGACGCGTATCATGCGTCCGCGGTTGCCGCGCTGTGTGCTCTTCTGCCGGTCTATCTCTGCAAGTCGTTGCTTGAGCAGGCTCATGCGGTTGAGGATGATACGACGGTCCATCTCGAGCTGTGTCTCACCAGGTCCTCGCAGGCCGACGGAGCCTTTGCCGCCGCCACCGCCGGAGCCGCCGCCCTGACGCTCGAGGTGTGTCCACAAGCGCTGAAGGCGGGGCAGCATGTAGCGGTATTGCGCGAGCTCGACTTGTGTCTTGGCGTTGGCTGTCTGTGCGCGCATGGCGAAGATGTCGAGGATGAGGGATGTGCGGTCGAGGATCTTAACCTTGAGCACCTGCTCGATGTTGCGCAGCTGCTTGGCCGTGAGCTCGTCATCAAAGATGACCATGCCAACGGGAGAGTTGAGAGTTGAGAGTTGAGAGTTGAGAGTTGGGTCGGCTGATTTCTCTGCTTTTTCTGCTTTTTCGGCTTGGGCCTCGATGAAGGCTCGTATCTCGTCGAGTTTGCCCTTGCCGACATAGCTGACCATGCTGGGGCCAGCGACGCGCTGTGTGAAGCGTTTGATGGTAACGGCTCCGGCTGTTGTGGCAAGAAACTCGAGTTCATCGAGGTACTCGGTGGTTCGCCGCTCGTCCTGTTGTGGCGTGATTAGTGCCACAAGGACGGCGGTCTCAGCCTTGGCCTGTGTGATGACAAACTCTTTCATTTAATTCACAATGCACAATGCATAATGCACAATGCATAATGCACAATGCACAATTCATAATGCACAATGCTCAATGGTCAATGGATAATGGATAATTACTTGACTTGAATGACGAGGTACTTGCTTGCGCTCCAGAACTTCTGGGGATCTGTGATGTGGAGGACATACTGTCCCTTGGCATCCTTGACGAGCTGGTAGGAGCCGGCGGGATGTGTGGTGAGTATCTCGGCGTTCTTACTGTAGAGCTTGATTTCCTTGTCGATGCGGATGTCAATCTGGGTGAAGTAGTCGCGGTTGAAGTCCTGCGAACGCAGCACGTCGCCCTTCTGGAGAATCTTCTGTTCCTTGAGCTCTGCCTTGGTGCCGAAGACGAACCATGCCTTGTTCAGGTCTTTATCCTGTGTAGCGATGGTGGCATCTTTCTGAGCATTGTCCTGTGTAAGCTGCTGGACGCTCTGGTTGAGGGTGTCGATTTGCTCGCCCTGTGCAGCAATGGTGATGTCGCGCTCGGCGAGCTGTGCCTGCAACTCCTGCACGCGTCGTGTCTGTTCCTCGAGCTGTGTCTTGAGGTTCTCGATGGTCTTTGTCAGGCGTGTGACATTGATGTTGCTGGTGTTGAGGCGTTCCTGGAGCTGTGCGATGCGGTTGCGGTTCTCGGCCATCGTCTGCTGGATAAATGCCATGTTCTCGCGGATAACCTCACGAGATGAGGCTCCTTCCTGGCTGCCATTGGCAACAGTGATGCGCCCCTCGGCCTCGTTGATGAGGCGGAAGCCTTCCTGGACCTCGTTGATGGAGCCCATGATGTCGTTGAGTTCGGTGTCGCGCTCGTTGATGACTTGGAGCAATGAATCGCGTTCGCGCTGTGCGCGCTCTTCAGCCTGACGGCCGAAGTCGCATGCCGTGAGTGCCATCAGGCACATAGGCAGGATGAAAAAGAGTTTTTTCATATTTTTTTTGAATTATGGGTTTTATGGGGTTAATGGGTTTTATGGGGTTGGGGTGCCTCCCAGGACTATGACGAACTCGCCTCGGGGCTCGTTTTGTGTGAAGTGCTGCAAGGCCTCCTCGAGTGAGCCTCTTACGCATTCTTCGTGAATCTTGCTTATCTCGCGGCAGACGCTGACTTGTCTGTCAGGGCCGAAGACCTCGATGAACTGTGTCAAGGTCTTGACGACTCGGTACGGCGACTCGTAGAAGACCATCGTGCGGCGTTCTTCGGCCAACTCCTGCAAGCGTGTCTGGCGTCCCTTCTTCTGCGGCAGAAAGCCCTCGAAACAGAAGCGGTCGCAAGGCAGTCCAGATGCCACCAGCGCCGGCACGAGTGCTGTGGGCCCTGGGAGACATGAAACCTGCACGCCTGCACGTATGGCCTCGCGCGCGATTAAGAAACCGGGGTCGCTTATCCCCGGTGTGCCAGCATCGCTGATGACTGCAATGTTCTCGCCCTGCTGCAGGCGTTCGACAAATCTCGCCACACTATGATGCTCATTGAACTTGTGGTAGGAGAGCATAGGTCGGCGAATGTCGAAATGCTTCAGCAGGAGTCCACTGGTGCGAGTGTCTTCTGCCAGTATCAAATCGGCCTGCGAAAGTACCTTGAGGGCACGTGCTGTGATGTCCTCGAGGTTGCCTATTGGAGTCGGTACGACATAAAGCATAGCGCAAAAGTACATATAATTGTGCATATGCACAGCAAAAGTTGGAACTTTTTTTTCGCAGCTCATATATTTTCTGACATTTTTCTTGGTACGCGTGCGAGAAAACACTACTTTTGTGCCGAAAATGCCATTTATACACAAAAAGAAATGACCAACGAAAAATACTTCAACGGCGAGATGATGCGTCGCGGTCGCGTAGAGGTGATATGCGGTTCGATGTTCAGCGGCAAGACCGAGGAGCTGATACGACGCATGAAGCGTGCCAAGTTTGCCCGCCAGAAGGTGGAGATCTTTAAGCCAAGCATAGACACCCGCTACAGCGATGCGGACGTGGTGAGCCACGAGGGCAACGCCATCACTTCAACACCCGTGGAGAGTGCTGCCAGCATCCTGCTGATGGGTTCCGACTGCGACGTGCTGGGCATTGACGAGGCTCAGTTCTTTGACTCACAGATTGTTGACGTATGCAATGAGCTGGCCAACCGCGGCATCCGCGTCATCGTGGCAGGACTGGACTTGGACTTCAAGGCTCAACCATTCGGCCCGATGCCGCAGCTGTGTGCCATCGCCGACGAGGTGACTAAGGTTCACGCCGTGTGCATGCGCTGTGGGGCGCTGGCCTACGTGAGCCACCGCATCGTGGAGGGCGACAGTCAGGTGCTGCTGGGCGAGACCCACGAGTATGAGCCGCTGTGCCGCGAGTGCTATGAACAAGCGACGAAAGGGAGTTGAAAGACACGACCTACGGTCGTAGTTTAAAGTTTAAGGTTTAAAGTTTAAAGACAGTGAGGCGGCCGAGGCCGCAGTTGAAAGTTGAAAATATAAAATGTTTAAGCATCCGATAACCTTCGACAGCTTTATCAGAGGTGTCATTGCCATAGCCATTGCCATAGGGCTTGGGCTGCTGATCAACAGGTTGAGCGGTGTTTTGCTGCCGTTCTTCATAGCATGGATACTGGCCTACCTGCAATATCCGCTGGTGCGTTTCCTGCAATATCGTTGCAAGCTGCGCAGCCGCACGCTGAGCATCATCGTCTCGGCAGTGATTGTCGTGGGCGTGCTGGCAGGACTGGTGGTGCTGGTTGTGCCACCGATGGTGGAGGAGTTCAGCAAGCTGGGCAGCCTAATGAGCGAGGTCACCACGCGCTATCTTGGCGACACCAACCTGGGCCCATATCTGGTTGGCATGATAGAGGAATACAGCAACCAATACCAGACACAGTTGGTAAAACTAATTCAGGACCAGAGCTTTATTGACGCAGCACAGGGCTTGCTGGGCTATATGTGGGACGCACTGATGCAGACTGTGGACTTCGCCATCGGGCTGGTGGGGTCGATGATTGTACTGCTGTATATGTTCTTCATCCTGCAGGACTATGAAATCATCAGCGAGGGCTGGGTGGAGTTCATACCAACCAACTCGCGACCTTTTGTCCGACAACTGGTTGGGGACGTGGAGAGCGGCATGAACGCCTACTTCCGTGGCCAGGGTATGGTGGCGTTCTGTGTGGGTGTGCTCTTCAGCATCGGATTCCTCATTGTGGGGATGCCGATGGCCATAGGCTTAGGACTGTTCATGGGGTTGCTGAACCTCATACCCTATATGCAGACGCTGGGTTTCGTGCCGATGATATTCCTCTCGCTGATGAAGGCAGCTGACACAGGTCAGAGCTTTTGGCTCATATTCGGTCTGGGCGCGCTGGTGGTGCTTGTGGTGCAGTTGATTCAGGATATGGTGCTCGTGCCCAAGATTATGGGCTCGGCAATGGGTCTGAATCCTGCCGTCATACTGCTATCCCTGTCCGTGTGGGGCTCGTTGCTGGGCTTCATCGGACTCATCATTGCGCTACCGCTGACCACACTGCTCATCTCCTACTACCGGCGCTTTGTGATTCAGGCTACCGAGCCGCAGGCTACAACGGAATTGGAAGTTCTTTCTGAGGAAAGCGTCCCATTGGGCCGAGCGGAAAGTTGAAAGTTGAAAGCTGTCTTCCATCGTCCGGACAACCCAGCTGCATCGACCGGACAACCCAGTTGCATCGACCGGACAACCCAGCTGCATCGACCGGATATACATCAATCAAGCAAAACAAACAAATATATCCATGAAGGGATTATTCATCGCGCTGAACCTATTACTGTGCGGATGCTTGCTTGCATCGGCACAGACAGACTACACCTCGCGCATCACCAACCCCAGTTTTGAACAGGATGCCGACGGCTGGCAGCACAAGGGAATGTCTGTACAAGGCAACAGCGTCTTCAGCATCAAGCAAGGCCAGAAGTACATGGAGAAATGGACAGGCCGCGGAGGTGCCGTGGGCGACGGCTACCTCATGCAAGAGCTGAGCAACCTGCCTCCAGGTAACTACAAACTGACAGCCGCTGCCCAGAACATACAGGAGGATACCCCCACTGCCGCCCAGACTGGCGCATGGATTTTTGCCGGCGAGAAGAAGACCACAGTGACCGTTCGCGACACATACGCCGTGATGTTCAACTACGTGAGTGGCACGGTGAATATTGGCTTCGAGGCCACGGGCGCCACGGGCAACTGGATAGCAGTGGACAACTTCTGCCTCACACTTGTTGGAAGCGACCTCAGCGCCGAACTGTCTGCTGCCATCAGTCAGACAGCCGCCACATACGGCTCCGTCACCGGAGCTGAGAGCCAACAGCTGCTGGATGCGCTGGATGCAGCGCGCACCGTAGCAGCACGCAGCAACGCCACCGCTGAGGAACAGGCTGCGGCCATCATCGCTCTGGAACAGGCTGTGGAGACATATCTCTGTGCCAACGCATCGGAGACCAACCCATTAGACATGACTGCCAGCATCGTCAATCCCAGCTTTGAGACGGGCGACCTGACGGGATGGACTGTCACTGGAATGGGTGTACAAGGCAACAACGTCTTCAACATCAAGCAAGGCACATACTACGTTGAGCGTTGGACAGGCCGCGGCGGTGCCGTGGGCAGCGCACGCCTGAGCCAAAAGGTAACCAATATGCCCGCAGGCAAGTATCGCCTTACCGCTGCAGCACAGAACATCCAGGAGGACACACCCAATGCCAAGCAAAACGGCGCATGGATTTTTGCTGGTACACACACGACAGCAGTGAACGTGCGCAATACATACAAGCTGGAATTTGAGCAGGTGAGTGATGTGCTGGAACTGGGCTTCGAGGCCAAGGATGCTACAGGCAACTGGCTGTCGGTGGACAACTTCAAGCTGGAATATATCGGCAACAGCTTCGATGCTATCAAGGCTGAGCTAAGAGACCTCATCGCCAAGGCAGAGACCATCGTGGGCAAGCGCATGAACACCGCTACACAACAGGCTCTGCAAGCGGCCATCAACGCCGCCAAGCCCTTGCTCAGCCAGAACGACACCAATGGTTGGGCTGCCGCAGCCCGCGAACTGGAGGCTGCATACGCCGAGGCCGTCACCTCGCAGGAGGCGTTCGCCCGTCTGGCTGAGGCCATTGCCGCCGCGAAAGATGAAATCAACGCCTCATCCTCAACACAGAAAGCTGAATATCAGGCTGCCATCAACGCGGCACAGGCTGTGTATGACAACAGCTCCACGACTAACGAACAGGCTGAGGCCGCACTGGTGCCACTGGCAGAGGCATCATTTGCATTCAAGATTCTCAACGGCAACAGCAGCGGCACTAAGCCCACGGTGACAACCGACCCACGCTTCCTCCGCGGATGCACATGGGCCTTCGGGCGCAGCACCGTGAGCGGCAGCAACATCATAGAGCAGGGCTTCTGCTGGAGCGAGGATCCGGAGCCCAAGGTCACTGACCACCGCACCACGGAATATATCAATCAGGCAGGCCGCATCTACTGGCTGCGAGACCTGAAACCCGCCACCGTCTATTACATGCGGGCATACGCCATCAACAAGGACTACGGCGTGGGCTATGGCGATGTCATCAAGGTGGTTACAGTGCCCAAGGGACAGGTTGGCCACTGGTACAACAACGGCGGTGACGAAGCCACCAACGACCGCATCAACTACGCCATCAACACCGCAATGGACTACTACTGGAACAACCTCACCAGCATACACGGCTTCGGTATCAGCGTCACCTACAGCCCCGGCACCCCGACAGCCGACTGCAGCTATGGCGGCTCGATGCGCGTGGGCGCCAGCAGCAGCTACCAGCAGCCTGGCACCATCATGCACGAGGCCCTGCATGGCATCGGCGTGGGCCAGCACAGCATGTGGTGGAACGGCGAGATGCGTTCGGCCGGAAACCGTGGCGTGTGGCTCGGGCGCTACGCTTCTGGGACAACAACACAACGGGTGTCATTGACGGCGACGACATGCACCTGTGGCCCTATGGCTGTAACGGCGCACAAGAGGACACTCACAACGACAACCTCTACTGCATGATGGGCATTCTGGCACAGGCGCTGAACGAAGACGGCCTGCCAGGTTCAGGAGCCATAGGCTATGCTCTGCCCTACTACGCCTTCAACCACGAGGACGGAGCGAAATACTACATCAAGAATGAGGATGCCAACCGCGGACTGCACTCGGCCTATCTCGTGGAGACAGCCACACACCAGCTGCAATGGAAGACGATGGATGCCGACGATGCTGCACAGGACGATGCCGCAGCATGGTACATCACCTTCTCGCCAAGCAACCAGTACTACCAGCTGCGCAATGCCGCATCAGGATACTACATGACTTACTCCAGCGGCTTCAAGACCGCCAACCACAGCACCCCGACGTCAGCCGACAATATCCATCTGATGCGCGGACGCGTGGATGTGGAGGGATATCGTGGATACTACTTCATCCATCCAGAGAGCTCGGCTAACCCGCCCACCCTCGTTGCTAACGCCAACGGTCAGACAGCCTCGACAGCATGGAGCATCAACAAGAGTGCCACAACACAGCGATGGCTCATACTCTCTGCTGCTGAAGCACGAGAGTTTGACAACGGCAACCTCGAGCTGGCACGCACAGAGCTGGCACAGTTGATAGCACAGATACGCACACTGGCTGGCACTCCACACATCGAGACGACCGACGGTGCCGATGCCGGACTGGCACAGCAGCTCTCGGCCATAGAGCAACAGGCAGCAGCCTGTACCAAGGGCAGCGAGGTGGAACAGCTCACCGAGCAGGCTCTGGCCGAAGCCATGAACTTCCTGGCCAATGTGGTCGCGTCAGATGCAAATCAGCCTTTTGACCTGACCTTCATGCTGACGAATCCCGATTTCACCAATAGCTCCACCGAAGGATGGACCACCAATCAGACGCCGGGCTACGAGGCGGGCTGCGACGAGTTCTATGAGAAGACTTTCAACTTCTATCAGGTGCTCAAGAATATGCCGGCAGGCGTCTATCAGCTGCGCGCACAAGCCTTCCAACGTGCTGGCGAGACACAGGCCGCATACACCAAATATGCCGCTGGTACGGAGAAAATAACCACATCATTATACATCAACAACACCAGTAACCCCGTCAAGAGTATCTACGACGACCGTCAGCCACAACTGGTATATTCCGAGGGTGGAGTGAGCGACATCAAGCTTCCGGACAACACCTATGTCCCATGTGTCATGAAGGCGGGTGCTAAATACTTCTCCAAAGGGCTGTATGACAGTCATGTCAATGCCGACATCACCACAGCGAGCTCATCACTGCGTGTGGGCATTGAATGCACCAGTTCGAACTCGATGTACTGGTCGTTCTTCGACAACTTCCGCCTCTACTTCTTCGGTGGCAACAAGACCGTCGTCGGCATCGACGATGTTGAAGATGAACAATGTTCAATGCTCAATGGTCAATGGTATGACCTCAGCGGACGCCAAATAGTAAAAGGCAAATGGGCAAATAGCAAATTACCAAAGGGTATTTACATTGTTGGCGGACGTAAGGTGATAGTGCGATAAAAGCAAGATAACACAAAAAATCACCTGTCTGAACAAAAAAGGGAAGGATAAAGTTCTTCATTTCTTTTTATTTAGCTAACTTTGCCGCGAATTCAAAAAAACATCTAATATACAATCTCTAAAACACTAATTCATTGCAATGAGCAAACAGACTGAAAAGATTCAGGAGCTTATTGAGCTCCGTGCCAAAGCCCGTTTGGGTGGCGGCGAGAAAGCCATTGACAAACAGCATGAGCGCGGCAAGTACACTGCCCGCGAACGCATAGACATGCTGCTGGATGCCGGTAGCTTCGAGGAAATGGACATGTTCGTGACACACCGCTGCCACAACTTCGGCATGGAGAAGAAGCAGTATATGGGCGACGGCGTGGTGACCGGCTACGGCACCGTCAGCGGTCGTCTGGTGTATGTCTTCGCACAGGACTTCACTGTCAATGCTGGCTCACTCTCTGAGACAATGGCCCTGAAGATATGCAAGGTGATGGATGCCGCCATGAAGGTGGGTGCTCCCGTCATCGGCCTCAACGACTCAGGTGGCGCACGCATCCAGGAGGGTATCAACGCTCTGGCTGGCTATTCCGAAATATTCCAGCGCAACATCATGGCCTCTGGCGTAGTGCCACAGATCAGCGGCATATTCGGCCCCTGCGCAGGTGGCGCTGTGTATAGCCCCGCACTGACCGACTTCACTCTGATGATGGAGGGCACGAGCTACATGTTCCTCACCGGCCCAGCCGTCGTGAAGACCGTGCTTGGCGAGGTCGTCACTCAGGAGGAGCTCGGCGGTGCCAGCGTACACTCGACCAAGAGCGGCGTGACACACTTCACTGCTAAGACCGAGGAAGAGGCTATGGCAATGATCAAGCAGCTGCTGAGCTATATTCCACAGAACAACTTGGAGAAGACACCGCGCGTGGAGTGCACAGACCCCATCGACCGCAAGGACGACTTCCTCAACGAGATCATCCCCGACAACCCCAACATGCCATACGACATGTATGAAGTCATCGCCAGCATCGTGGACAACGGCGAGTTCTTTGAGGTGCAACCCAACTTCGCCAAGAACATCATCGTGGGCTTCGCACGCTTCAACGGCGAGAGCGTGGGCATCGTGGCCAACCAGCCCAAGCAGCTGGCAGGTGTGCTCGACTGCAACGCCAGCCGCAAGGGCGCACGCTTCGTACGTTTCTGCGACGCATTCAACATCCCCATCGTCACACTCGTGGACGTTCCAGGCTTCCTGCCCGGCACTGGTCAGGAGTACAACGCCGTCATACTGCATGGCGCCAAGCTGCTCTATGCCTTCGGCGAGTGCACAGTGCCCAAGGTGACAGTCACCCTGCGCAAGAGCTACGGCGGCAGCCACATCGTGATGAGCTGCAAGCAGCTGCGAGGCGACATGAACTATGCTTGGCCAAGCGCCGAGATTGCCGTGATGGGTGCAGCAGGTGCCGCCGCCGTCCTCTATGCTAAGGAGGCAAAGGCCATCAAAGAAGAGAAGGGACCCGAGGCTGCCAAGGAGTTCATCGCTGAGAAGGAGGCCGAGTACACCAAGCTCTTCGCCAACCCCTACAACGCTGCCAAGTATGGCTACATCGACGATGTTATTGAGCCACGCAACACACGCTTCCGCATCATCCGCGCACTCGACCAGCTGGCCGACAAGCGTATGCACAATCCTGCCAAGAAGCACGGCAATATCCCACTTTAAACTTTAAACTTCAAACAAATGATACTACTAAGTACCGATTGGGGAATGGCATGGGGCATGGCCGGCATCAGCGTGGGTGTGGTGTTCACCATACTCGTGTTGCTGGTCTGCGTGCTGTATGTCTTCAGCGCCATGGCAGCGGGCAAGGCGGCCAAGGCCAAGGAGGAGTCTAAGCCAAAGGTGCTCACTGGCGCTGAGTTCATCAAGTCTCAGCAGGCACGCATCGCCGACGCCTCCGACCTCGACAAAGTGGCCATCGCCACTGCCGTGTACCTCTATATGGGCAACCAGCACGACGAGGAGAGCGGCATACTCACCATCCACCATACAGACCACAGCGCTTGGCACGCTGAACTTAACGAACACATATAAATTTGACAATTGGACAATTTACGATTTGACATTTGTTCCTAACTACACATGGGACTTTGATGGTCGTAAAGAAGCCAACCGTGAAATTGTGAAATTGTAAAATCGTAAAATCAAACTATGAAAGAATTCAAGTTTAATATAGACGGCAAGAACTACGAAGCACAAGTAGCCGAACAGGGCAATGGTGTTCTGGCCGTAACACTCAATGGCAGCACCTACGCTGTCGAAGTACCCGCTATGGCACATCACGCTGCCAAGCCCGTCGTTCATGCCGCTGCACCCGCTGCACCCGCAGCAGCACCTGCAGGCAAGCCGGCAGCAGCACCCGCCGCTGGTAGCATAACAGCTCCGCTGCCTGGCACAATCAAGCAGATTGTTGCTGCTGAGGGCGCCAAAGTGAAGCGTGGCGACACCATCCTCACGATGGAAGCCATGAAGATGGAGAATGCCATCACAGCTGAGGCCGACGGCACAGTGGTGAAGGTGCTCGTGGGCGTGGGAGCCAGCGTCAATCAGGGTGACGCACTCGTCACCTTCCAGGCCGAAGGCGCTCCTGCAGCACCGGCACAGCCCGCACCAGCTCCCAAGGCTGAGGCGCCAAAGGCTGCACCAGCAGCTGCCGTGCCTGCGGCTTCTCCCGCAGGTAAACCCGCCGCTGGAACCAAGTCCGTGGAAGCTCCACTGCCAGGCACCATCAAGCAGGTGCTCGTCAGTGTGGGTCAGGAGATTGCAGCCGGTGACACCGTGGTCATCATGGAAGCCATGAAGATGGAGAACAACATCACTGCTGAGTTCGCCGGCAAGGTCACAGCCATCAACGTCGCCGTCGGCGACCAAGTGCAGAGTGGACAAGCATTGGTGGAGACAGCATAAAGACCCACCCCTCACCCTCCCTTGTAGGGAGGGAGTGGTCACCTTTGTCAACTATAAACAAAATTTCATATAAGCAATTAATGAATACCATTCTAAACAACCTGAAAAGGTATATACTCCCCTCCCTACAAGGGAGGGGCAGGGGGGTGAGTCTTCTGCTGCTCTTCCTCCTTATGCCGATGGTGGCGTCTGCCCAAGACTTTGACTTCGCCTCCGCTATGTCGAAGTTTTGGAACGACATGGGTTTCACCAGCTTCTTTGTAGGCGATGGCTGGAAGAACGCAGTGATGATCTGCATCGCATGCTTCCTGCTCTACCTCGCCATCAAGAAGGAGTACGAACCGCTGCTGCTGTTGCCCATCGCCTTTGGCATGCTGCTGAGCAACATCCCCGCTGCCGGACTCTTCCACACCTCCATGTGGAACGATGAGTTCCTCAACCCCAATAGCCCCTTCTTCCACTCCTACCGCCATGTGCTCGCCGAAGGCGGACTGCTCGACGTCCTCTATATCGGTGTGAAGACAGGCATCTATCCCTGCCTCATCTTCCTCGGCGTGGGCGCGATGACAGACTTCGGACCACTCATCGCCAACCCCAAGAGCCTACTCCTCGGAGCCGCAGCACAGCTCGGCATCTTCGCCACATTCCTAGTGACACAGATGGACATCTTCGGCTTCACCCCCGCCGAGGCAGGTAGCATAGGCATCATCGGCGGTGCCGACGGCCCAACAGCCATCTTCCTCACCTCCAAGCTCGCTCCGCATCTCCTTGGCCCGATTGCCGTGGCAGCATATTCCTACATGGCACTCGTGCCCGTCATCCAGCCGCCCATCATGCGAGCACTCACCACAGAGAAGGAGCGCAAGATCCGCATGTCACAGCTACGTGAAGTGTCGAAGAAGGAGAAGATACTCTTCCCCATCATCGTCGCCATCATCGTCAGCCTCATACTGCCCTCTGCCGCCACACTCATCGGATGTCTCATGCTCGGCAACCTGATGAAGGAGAGCGGTGTGGTGGAACGTCTGAGCAAGGCAGCACAGAACGAGCTCAACAACATCGTCGTCATCTTCCTCGGAACAACTGTCGGCGCTACTGCAACAGCAGAGGCCTTCCTCAACTTCCGCACCATAAGCATCCTATGCGTAGGCATTGTCGCCTTCGGTGTCGGCACTGCCGGAGGCGTACTGCTCGCCAAGCTCATGAACCTCTTCCTCAAGGAGAAGATCAATCCGCTCATCGGCTCTGCTGGTGTCAGCGCTGTACCCATGGCAGCACGCGTCTCACAGACCGAAGGCGCCAAAGCAGACCCACGCAACTTCCTGCTTATGCACGCCATGGGCCCCAACGTGGCTGGAGTGATAGGTTCTGCCGTCGCCGCTGGCATACTCCTCAGCTTCTTGGGGTAGACCAAACATATCATTATTTTCCATCATTAGTAGTTGAGAGGTTGCCTACCAATCTCTCAACTACTAATTAGTTAAAAGATGAAAGACACGAGCAGAGCTCGTAGTTGAAAGTTGAAAGATGAAAGTTGAAAGATGAAAACTCTATTGATTATAGCATCATTGTTGTTTGCAACCCTCCAAACAGCAACGGCCGAATCCGAAGCCACGACTTTGTTATTGCCAAAGCCACATGTCATGTCAGAGAACGGCTCACACTTCTCCCTGACACGTGATGTGAAGCTGACAGACGCTACGGGTTCTACACTTCTGGCTTCGCTCTTTTCGACCTCTACAGATGCCGAGGCTACAGTTATTGTCAAGCTTGTTGATGCTGCCACACTTGGTACTTTCGACTACGACCTTGCAGGCTTTGACAACGAGGGCTATAAACTGAGCGTGTCGGACAATAACATCACCATCGTTGCGGCGTCACCGATAGGTGTCATCCGTGCTGCGCAGACGCTGATGCAGCTCAGTGCTGCCACCGGCGGGACATTCATCCCTGGCGTGGACATCACGGATTATCCTGCTTTCAAGCTTCGTGGCTTCATGCACGATGTCGGTCGCTCGTTTATTTCTTTTGATGAATTGAAGAAGGAAATAGACTTGCTGTCGCGTTTCAAGGTCAACGTCTTTCATTGGCATCTAACTGACAATCAGGGTTTCCGGTTTGAGTCTAAGAAATATCCTCAACTCAACCGTGCAGCCAACATGACTCGCTTCGCCGGAAAGTACTACACGCAAGCGCAATGCACCGAACTCGAGGCGTTTGCAGCAGAGCGTGGTGTGACAATCATTCCTGAGATCGACATGCCGGGCCATTCCAAAGCATTTGCCACCGCAATGGGCTACACGATGAACAGCAATAGCGGCAAGGCGGCATTGAAGAAGCTGCTCACCGAACTGGCCAACGCCTTTCCTCTGGCTCCATATATCCACATAGGCTGCGACGAGGCGGGTACTACTGCTGATTTCGTCAACGAAATGTCCCAGTATATCAAGGAGACGCTTGGGCGCAAATGCATCGTTTGGAACCCAATCAGTGGGGTAACCATCAACAAAGGCAATCTACCATATATCGACATGACCGAGATGTGGAGCACAGCAGGTAGAAAAATTGATGGTCTGCCAAACATCGACTGCCGATACAACTACATCAACCATTTCGATGTCTTTGCCGACCTCGTAGGTATATACAAAAGTAACGTCTATTACGCACAACAAGGCAATGAAGAGATTGCTGGGGCAATAACAGCTATCTGGAACGACAGAAAGACCCCTTCTGAGACAGACATCATTGAACAAAACAACCTTTACGCTTGTGCCCTTGCCACGTCAGAACGTGGCTGGATGGGTGGCGGCAAACGATATATTGAAGTAGGAGGTGTCACACTGCCCGCCAGCGGACGTGAGTTTAAGGAGTTCGCTGACTGGGAAAGACGCTTCCTGCATTATAAGTCCACGTGGCTCGCGGGGGAACCTATACCATACGTGAAACAAACCAATGTGCGATGGCGCATCACAGAGCCTTTTCCAAATGACGGAGATGCTTCGATGGCTTTTCCACCAGAAACGGCAACTAACGAGATACTGCCAGAAGAGTTCACCTATAAAGGAAAGACATATCATAGCAACATAGCCACTGGCACCGGCATATATCTTCGACATGTATGGGGAACACAAGTACCGGCATTCTACACCAACCCAGCTATCAACAATACGGCTTATGCCTGGACTTATGTCTATTCACCTGTCCAACAGACAGTAGGTGCCCTCATCGAGTTCCAGAACTATAGCCGCTCGGAGAACGACAAGGCACCCGACACTGGCAAATGGGACCGCAAAGGCTCACGCATCTGGATAAACGACACAGAGGTGATGCCACCCACATGGACCAACAGCGGCAAGACTATCAACAGCGAAATCGACCTGCGCAACGAGAACTTTCCTGCACGCGAGCCTTTCAGCATCACACTGAATGCCGGATGGAACAAGGTATTTATAAAGCTGCCCTATGTGTCCGCTAATGGTGTGCGACTCAACAAGTGGATGTTCACCTTCGTTCTCACCGACCCGACAGGCACGCGGGCTCTGGACGAGGTGATCTATTCTCCATCACAAAGCATGGATGCAACGGCTGACATCCCTGCTGTCCTTTCAGATGAGCCCCTTAGTGAGCTCGAAGGCCATGATATCCTTGTTGATTCGAAACCTGCATCTGAGCTGCAGGTGGGACAGTGGTATGTGATGTTCGACCGTGGCCGCACCGGGAATAACGCTCATGGATATCTCTACGAGAATGCCGCCACACACACCCTCTACAACACTGCAACCGTTCCGTCAGGCCATGCAGAGGACGCTTGTCGCTATCTTGTCAGACTTGTAGATGCAACAGGTGGCAAATACTTCATCCAGACAGGCTTTGGTAACTATTTTGGCCCTATTGCTCATAAGACAAATGTTGCCACAACACCCACAGCATCAGAACCTATCACGGTGGCCAAGATTGGTGGGGCAAGCGGGCATTTTTATCTGCAAAGCTCATCAACGGGTGTCATCCTCGATGCGAACAGCCTGGAACACGGCGATGCTACAGTTGTTGGATGGAACACTAATATCCCAACCACCACAGGCGGCAACAATGACTGGGCATTTTACCCCGTACAGCTTGTCAAGCAAGACCTTTCTATCTGCATGAATCCTGAAGATGTTGTTGTCGTACAAGGGCATCAGACAACAGGGCAAGGCAACACCATGCAAGCTTTGTTGCGTGTCAAACTCACGCCATCTGCATCTTGTACGCCAACACGAGTAGACATCAACTTGGTTGGCGGCGAAAACATAAATCGTGTTGAAGTATACTCTACTTCAATAGACCAAATTCACGCTGACGGAGCCAATCCAGTGAAACTTGGTGAAGCTACCATCCCAAACGGGGGTGGGGCCTTAACCATCCCAATAACTAATACATCTCACCTCCTTGCCAATAAGATTGTCTATTTGTGGATTACCGCCGACATCAGCAATACAGCTACAGAACTGGCCACTGTGGATGCATCTATAAAGTCCATATCATATACTCCAGATTCTGCAGCTGATGATTCATCAGAAAAGACCTGCGACATAACATCAATCGGCAATCCAGACGGAGTGATGCTTATCTTCAAACAACAGACTGCACTATGGACTGCATCACAAAGCAAAACAAAATACTATCGCATCCCAACTATCATTAACACCGCAGATGGAGGCATAGCAGCGTTCACTGATTATCGCTACGACAACACTGAAGACCTTGGCAAACCCACGTCAGGACACAAAATTGATGTTGTGATGCGAAAGAGTTCCGACAATGGCCTCACATGGAGTGCAGAGACGACTGTAGCAGCCGGTGATGGCTCTTCCGATGCAGCCTATGGCTATGGCGATCCCGCTGTTGTCCGCACAAATAGCGGCAAACTCATCTGCCTCATGGCAGCAGGACGCAACAGTTATTCTACAGGAATGCTGCACATGGGGTACATTGAGAGTAAGGACAATGGCGTCACATGGTCACGGCCAAAGGACATATATAGCCGTATACGACGCAACGGAGTTACATTCCAGAGCCTTTTCACCACGGCTGGCAAAGGAGTTACCTTCTCCAACGGCCGTGTGGCATTTGCAATGAATGGCAAGGTCGGCGGAACAACAAATGCCTACATACTCTATTCTGACGACGAAGGCAGCACATGGCATGTCATGCCACAGCCTGTATTCACAGGAGGAGATGAGTCCAAACTTGAAATCATGAATGACAATTCACTACTCCTCTCTGTACGTCGTGGATCGTGGAACGGCATCGCAAACCGAGGTTACAACCGAAGTCTTGGCGATGCTTCAGGCTCAGACTTGTCCAACTGGGGCACACAAGGTATATGGGGCAATGAGATGCGAGCCAATGGATGCAATGCTGACATATTATATTACAACCGTTCTGTTGCAGACACCAGTATAGGAGACCACACCAGACCAGATGTCATACTACATACGCTGACAAAAGACTTTAGCACATATCGTCGCGACCTACGCCTGTACATGAGCTTTGATCAGGGTGCCACATGGAAAGAAGCATTTAAACTTCAACCTGGCTATGCCGCTTACTCATCTATGCAGAAGCTGGCCAACGGCGACCTCGCTATCATCTATGAAGACGGTAGCATTGGCAACCAAGACAAAATGGATTGCTTTGCCATAAACTATATAGTAATAAGTAGCGAGACATTAAATGCACGTATCGATGAGTTGTGCAATAGATACTACCAAAGCATCGAACCCACAATGCATGATGCGACAAACATCACCGATCAAGCAGCGAAAACACTTTATGACATCATCGGACGCAAAGTAGCTAAGAGCGAAAAAGAACTATCCAGATTAGCCAAAGGCGTTTACATATCTAATGGGCGCAAACTACTGCTCCCATGATAATTGTGACTTGATTTCAATAGTAAATAAATCGCAAATCGTAAATTATAACTGTGAATTGTGCCTTGTCCCTTTTTGAACTGAACAATCTGGTGCGCAGCGTGCTGGAACAGACGCTGACAGAGGAGTACTGGCTTGAGGCAGAGTTATCTGAAGCTCGTTTGGCTTCGAATGGGCACATGTACGTGGAGTTTGTTCAGAAAGATGTTATGGGAAGCGCGCTCGTGGCACGTGCGCGCGGCACGATATGGGCTCGCACATACAATATGCTGGCACCCCTCTTTGAGCGCACTACGGGTCAGCGACTGCGTGCAGGGATGAAGGTGCGTGTGCTGGTGACTATTGTCTTCCACGAGCTGTATGGCTACTCTCTCAACGTAGTAAATATCGACCCGGCATATACACTGGGAGACATCGCCGCAAGACGTCGGGAAATATTGTCACAGCTGACAAAGGATGGCATAGCAGAGGACAACCGAGGACTATCGCTGCCACGGTTGCTGCGACGCATAGCCGTGGTCTCGTCGGCATCCGCTGCGGGGTATGGCGACTTCTGCGACCAACTACAACACAACGACTACGGACTGGCATTTACACTTCGCCTGTTTCCTGCTGTGATGCAGGGAGCAAACGTGGAAGAGAGCGTGTTGGCGGCTCTCGAAGCAATAATGGCAGAAGCTGAAGAATGGGATTGTGTGGTCATCATACGCGGCGGGGGAGCGACGAGCGACCTCTCGGACTTCGACACCTATCCATTAGCAGCAGCTGTGGCTCAAATGCCCATACCTGTGATTGTCGGCATCGGCCACGAACGCGACGAGACAGTGCTGGACTATGTCGCACACACACGCGTGAAGACCCCAACTGCCGCCGCAGCACTGCTCATAGCACACGGTGCGGCGGAGCTGGAAGCAATAGAGGAACTACGCGCCGATATCAGCCAGCACGCATTGCTGCAGCTTCAGAAAGCAAAAACACGCCTAACCACAACCGCCACTGTGGTGCCACGGGCTGCAAGACTGGTATGCGAGAACCAACGCCACCGCTTGCAGCAGTTACTCAGCCGCACCCCGCAGGCAGCACAGAAACACATCATCACACAGCAACATCGCTTGCATGTGTGCAGAGAAATGATGACACTCGCCTCCCACATGATTGTGCAGAAAGCAGCAATGCACCACAATCACCTCCAGCAACGACTTGCACTCCTCGATCCACTATTGCCATTGCGACGAGGTTACTCCATAACATACGCACCTGACGGTTCTATACTACGTTCTGCCGATGCTTTGCTACCCGGACAGACAATAACCACACGACTGGCCAAAGGAACGATAAAGACACAGCTTATAAAGTTGAAAGTTGAAAGTTGAAAGACGCGGCTACGCCGCAGTTGAAAGTTTAAAGTCACATTGCCCATTAGACCCACTAAGCTCATTCACCCCACAAATTATGAATTATGAATTGTAAATTATCATTTATCAATTATCAATTGTCCATTATCTTTGGTGTATTGTGTCTCACCGCCTGCCAAAGCCATCACTACGCCCTGCAAAGTGTGCAGCCACATCGCATTGAGGTGACACGCGCATTGGACTCACGCCCCCTGGCTGCTGCCACGGCATTCATCGCACCGTTCACCATAGGCGTGGATAGCCTGCGTGCACCACGGGTGGGACAAAGTGCTGAGTATATGACATCCCATCGCCCCGAAAGCTTGCTCAGCAACTGGGTTGCAGATGCACTTGTCGCTGCAGCCACGCGACAGGGCTACCAACCCGATTTGGGAGTTTGCAACATCGGCGGCCTGCGTGCTGCCATGCCAAAGGGCGTGGTCACACAAGGAGACATCATCAACATATCACCTTTTGAGAATTTCCTGTGCATCTTGAGCATGCGCGGATCAGATGTCCTCAGCCTTATGGGTGACATCGCTGCTGTGGGGGGCGAAGGAGTTAGCGCCTCGGCACGCATACATATCACTCCTGATGGCCGCCTGCTAGATGCCACGCTTGCCGGACAACCTATTGACACCACACGCATATACACCATCGCCACGCTTGACTATCTGGCAGAAGGCAACGACAAACTCTATTCTATGCGCAAGTATATCGACCGCAAATCCACAGGACACTCTGTGCGCGAGCTGTTGATGGAGGAGTTACGTCTGCTTGATGCCGCAGGACAAAGCGCCACGGCTACCATTGAGGGACGAGTGTCGGTGAGCGAGACAAGGACAACCGATAATCCCGTAACAGCAACAGCAACGCCACTTGCCGATACCACCTCGCCTCAACAGATCGATATCACGCCATATTCAGGTGCAAAAAGCCGACAGCTGTTAATCGTACACACCAATGACACACACTCATGTATAGAGCCTCTGAGCCCGCATCTGGCAGACACCGTGCTCGCCGACAAAGGTGGCTACCTGCGACGCGCCGCACTCATCCGAGACCTAAGAAACACTGATCCAGACCTCCTGCTCCTTGATGCCGGAGATTTCAGCCAAGGCTCGCCATACTACAGCCTCTACCACGGCGACGTAGAGATAGGACTGATGAACCTCATGCAATATGATGCCGCCACCATTGGCAACCACGAGTTTGACTTTGGCCTCGACAACATGGCACGCATATTCCGCATGGCCAAGTTCCCTATCGTCTGCTGCAACTACGACTTCACAGGCACACCCGTCGAAGGACTCGTCAAGCCCTATGTCGTCTTGCGACGCAGCGGCATGCGCATTGGCATCACAGGCCTGTCACCACAGCTTGAGGGCCTCGTGGCAGCACACACATGCCAAGGTGTGAAATTCATCGACCCCATTACCGCCGTACAACCCGTCATAGACCAACTCGTGACCAAGGAAAAATGCGACCTCGTCATCTGCCTGTCACATCTGGGATGGAACGTACAAGGCATCAGTGACGAAGAACTCATCCCCGCCACACATGGCATAGACATTGTCATCGGAGGACACAGCCACACATATTTCCTATCACCCAAGATTCTCAAGAATGCCGAAGGCAAGACCGTACCGGTCAACCAAATGGGAAAGAATGCACAATATGTCGGCACACTACGGCTCAATATGCAAAAGCGATGACACCAGCTCTATATCTCATCCCCGTAGAACTTGGCGACACACCACACAGCCACGTGCTGCCAGACTATAACCGCGAAGTGATTCTCTCCATCCATCACTTCATTGTCGAGGAAGTGCGGTCCGCACGACGTTTCCTGCGACGCGTAGACAAGTCCATTGACATTGATGCATTGCAATTCTATCCCATGGGCAAACATGCCGATGCCGCACTATTCCAGTCATATCTCGCACCTTTGGATCAAGGCCACAGCATCGGCATCATCTCCGAAGCCGGCTGCCCAGCGGTGGCCGACCCTGGCGCTGACGTGGTAGCCATAGCACAAAGGATGGGCCACCGCGTCGTGCCACTCGTGGGGCCATCATCAATAATCATGGCTCTTATGGCATCCGGACTCAACGGACAGAGTTTCGCCTTCAACGGTTATCTGCCCATTGACCCAGCCCAGCGGCAGCACACATTGTCACGCTTGGAGACACGAGCCCTGCAAGAACATCAGACACAACTGTTCATCGAGACACCATATCGCAACCAAAAACTCTTCGAAACACTGTGCCGCACGCTGCGCCCCACCACCCGCCTCTGCATCGCCGCTGGCATAACAACAGTCAACGAGTGGATATCCACGCGCACCATAGCACAATGGCGACACTCACAGTTACCTCAAATCGATAAGACACCCGCTATCTTCCTATTCGGGTAAAAACAATCATCCGCCGCAATGTGATATTGCGGCGGATAAGTCTTTGTCCTGATGACAGACCCGCTCTCCCCTCCCCGGGGAGGGGCTGGGGGTAGGCCTTTACATTAATGCTTCGAATGCCGTGCGGATATCGTCTGCAACGGCCTGCATTGTGGCCTGGTCAAACGAGAGCTTGGGATTGGAGAAGAGCATATCTCGTTCGCTCTGCATGGGGATGAGATGTATGTGGGCATGCGGCACTTCAAGTCCAAGGACAGCCATGCCGACTTTGACACAAGGTATGACCTCCTTGATTGCTCTGGCGACATGTGCTGCAAACACATGCATACGTGCAATCTCCTCATCCGTAAGGTCAAAGATGTAATCCACCTCGCGACGTGGTATGACAAGTGTATGCCCCTTTGCCATCGGGTTGATGTCAAGAAAAGCATAAAACTCGTCATTTTGCGCACAGCAGTAAGAAGGAATATCACCGGCAGCAATTTTGCTAAATATACTCATAATTGTGAATTATGAATTATGAATTATGAATTATGAATTATGAATTGTAATAACTATTCCTCAAAAGTGATTTCAAGGACTTCAAGGGAAATTGTACCTTGTGGAACGCGAATCTCTGCTATCTCACCGACACGCTTCCCCAGCAAACCTTGTGCAATGGGAGTCTTCACACTGATCTTACCCTCACGCAGGTTCGCTTCAGTCTCGCTGACTATGGTGTAGGACATCGTAGCAGCAGTCTTGACATTCTTCAGTTTTACGCGACTAAGGATCTGCACCGTGTCAGTGTCCAGCTTGGAGGTGTCGATGATTTTTGCCTCCCCTATAGTTGCCTTCAGCTGAGTGATTTTAATTTCCAGCATCGCCTGCGCCTCTTTAGCTGCATCATACTCTGCATTTTCGCTAAGGTCACCCTTGTCTCTCGCTTCTGCAATCGCAGCTGAGGCTTTAGGGCGTTCAACGGCTTCAAGCCGTTGGAGTTCGGCCACGAGCTTGTCGTAGCCTTTTTGTGTCATGTAAGCCATATATCTTTTTTATAAATTATCGTAGAATGAGACAATTAGAAAAGAGCTCCAGTCGGCAAGCTGGAACCCTTTTTATCGTCATTGCGGCTGCAAAGTTAAAGTATTTGTATGATTCAGCCAAACATTCGACGTTGTTTTTTCAATATGCCGCACAAACATCCGCACCTTGGCACAAAAACATCCACAAGTTAGCATGAAAACATCCGGAGGTTGGCGGAAAATGATCCTGGAAGTTTTCAGTGAAACGCCCGGATGTTTTAGTGTAAACCTCCTGGATCATCAACCGCTAACCCCCGGGCCTTTTACCTAACTACTTTATTTATAGCGAGTTGTACAGCACTATCTTTGGTCTATATCCAGTTTCCGGAGATAGAATTTGACTTTGGCGGCAAGCTCGTCTACGCGCCAACGAAGCTGTCTGACGAGTCTCTGCTGAGCATAGTATTCATCGTTGGTATGTCCATCAACTCGTGGTGACATAGTTCCAAGGGTCGCTTCTGCCGCCTGTAGGCTGTCGTCAGCAATCTGCAGGCCTTGTCTTGCTTCAAAGAGCTCAACACTGTCAAGTGTGAGGATTGCAGCGCGACGCACACTGAGTGCTGTTGGATACTCACGCCGCAGCGCAAGGATGGTGTCGCGGGCAGCATCGTAGTCACCATTGACCATGAGAGCCCTGGCCTGGGAAAGAGAAGCTGATGCTCTGTCGTCATCAGGTGGCGTAGCGCTGGTACACGCAACAAAAAGCAGGGTGAAAAGTATTTTTGCTCGTTCCATGTTGCAAAAGTAGGGCTTTTCGCGTCGCATAACCACTTTTCCATATAGTTTATTTCGCTTTTTTTATTTTTCTTATTACTTTTGCCGTCGTTTTTAACAGATAATTGAATCAATTCACAATTCATAATTCACAATTCACAATGAAGAGAGGATCAGTGCGGCGTGATTTGAAGATTGCATTTGTGCATTTTGCCATGAGCACATTGCTGGTGGCTGCGTTGCTGGCGCTATATATGTTTGGAAGCAACGTGAGGGGCTCAATGGACGTATATGGATGGCTTTTCTTCGTTGCATCATGCATTTCTCACGCAACATGTTTGCTGGCTGTTCCGCTTCTGTTGTTCTATCTGCCTCTGGTGTTGCTCGGCCGTGGCAAATGGGGTGGAGTGATGATGACGTTGGCCGTCTCGCTGCTCGCCATCGCATTATTTGTCGACATGCAGGTCTACGCCTTATATAAATTTCATGTCAACGGTTTTGTAATCAATATGTTCCTTGGCCCTGCCTCGGACGAGATATTTGTCTTCGACAAGATGCTCTATCTGAAGGAGGGTTCGATATTCCTCCTGCTGATTGCTGCATGTGTTGGCATCGCGCTGGCGGCACGGCGGTGGTGGGCCATCTGCTCAAAGACATTTGTCTGGTGTGTTGTGGGGCTCATGCTGACATGCACAGCGTATGCTCATGTGTGGCATATATACGCATCGTTCAAGCAACTGCCTTCTACGATGAAGTGCACACGTCTACTGCCTTACTATTTCCCGATGACGGCATACAGCCTGCTTAATAACATGGGGGTCGAACAATGGGAAATGCTCAATGGTCAATGGTCAATGGCCAATGGTGATGATATTGTCTACCCTCTACATCCCATGGATGTTAACGACTCAATAGAGTGTCCAAACATTGTGCTTATCCTGATTGACTCATGGAACAAAAGGGCGTTGACTCAGGAGTGCATGCCCTGCACCTACTCTCTGGCTCAGTCCAGCCAATGGTTCCAGAACCATCGTAGCTGCAGCAACGGTACACGCGGCTCTGTATTTGGGTTGATGTTTGGCATACCTACTTATTATTGGGAACTCTTTGAGCCTAACCATATAAGTCCCTTGCTCATGGATAGGATGTTGGAGCTGGGGTATGACATTCAGGCTTATACAGGCGCTACACTCACTGACCCGCCTTTCCACCGCGTCATTTTCCATCGTATCCCCGACATCCGCCTTGACACAAATGGAGACACACCATTTGACCGCGACAGACAACTGGCACACGACTTCATTGAATCACTGCCACAGCACGCGGCAGATGGACGACCATTCTTCTCTTTCCTGTTCTTTGACCTCGCACACAGCATGTCGCTTAGCAAGGAACAAAACGGGCCATTCAAGCCTGCATGGGACTATGCAGACTACACACGTCTTAACAACGAACTCGACGCAACACCGTTCTTCAACCTTTACAGGAACTGCTGCCACCATGTGGACGGCTGGATTGGAGAAGTAGTTGCTGCCATCAAGACGGCAGGCTTGGACGAGAACACTGTAATTATCGTATCTGGAGACCATGCGCAGGAATTCAACGAAAACAAGAAGAACTATTGGGGGCACAATGGTAATTTCTCAGTATGGCAAACAGGTATTCCAATGATTCTAAACTATCCCGGTGTGACACCGCAACAATATTTCCACCGCACCACTCACTATGATGTAGTGCCAACACTGATGAATGGATTTCTTGGCGTGCGCAACCCAAGCGAGGATTACAGTATGGGCCATCTCCTCACCGACACAATATCCCGAACATGGCATTTCATGGGCAGCGAACGCAACTATGCATTTATTATGGAAGGTGACACTATACTCGAGAAAATGCCCGATGGCGCGATGGAGGTCACCGATGCACAGCTCAACCCTGTCAACGGATATGCTATCAATCCACAACAGTTTACGGAAGCCATACAACGCCTCAACCGTTTCATGAAGAAGTAACCAATTTTTCTACTATGCGTCACCTTCAAAGGGAACAACTCATACAGATTCTTGACAAGCAACCTCTATTCCGCACCATCTCCGGCGTGGCAGACACCCTGAAACTGGAATGTTATGTCGTCGGCGGATATGTCCGTGACATCTTTCTGGAGCGCCCATCGAAGGACATCGATGTGGTCGTCGTGGGAAGCGGCATTGATGTGGCACGCGCACTGGCCAAGCAGCTCGGCCGTCAGGCACACCTCAGCGTCTTCCGCAACTTTGGCACCGCACAAGTGAAATGGAGAGAGACAGAGATAGAGTTCGTGGGAGCACGACGCGAGAGCTATAGCCACGATTCGCGCAAGCCCATAGTGGAAGACGGCACGCTGGAGGACGACCAGCAACGACGCGACTTCACCATCAATGCCTTGGCAATATGCCTCAATGCCGAACGCTACGGCGAACTGGTCGACCCATTCGACGGTATTATGGATATGGAAGACCGCATCATTGCCACACCGCTGGATCCCGATGTGACCTTCAGCGATGACCCTCTGCGCATGATGCGATGCATACGTTTTGCCACACAACTCAACTTCACCATCGAGCCAGAGACATTCGAGGCGCTTGGTCGTAACTGCGAACGCATAAAAATCATCTCTGCCGAACGCATCGCCGACGAGCTGCAGAAGATAATGTCGTCCGACTCGCCTGCATTGGGGCTCGAACTGATGTTCAGCTGCGGGCTTCTGCAACTCATCCTGCCCGAACTGGCGGCATTGCACGGCGTTGACACCGTTGGCGGACGTGCCCACAAAGACAACCTATGGCACACGCTGGAAGTCCTCTCCAACGTAGTGAAGGAACAAAAGAATATGCTATCCGATGCATCTGCCGATGCACCAGACAAGTCTTTGTGGTTGCGATGGGCAGCACTGCTACACGACATCGGCAAGCCACGGACAAAACGCTTTGATGCTGCGCTGGGATGGACATTCCACAACCACAACAGCGTGGGTGCTCGCATGGTGGCTCCGCTGTTTCGGAGACTTAAACTCCCAATGGACGAACGCATGCACTATGTTGAGAAACTTGTAGACCTGCACATGCGACCCATTGTGATAGCCGACGACGTGGTGACAGACTCTGCCGTACGACGGCTGCTGTTTGATGCAGGTGATGACATCGACGACCTGATGCTCCTATGCGAAGCCGACATCACCAGCCGTAACCAGCAACGACGTCAGCATTTCCTTGACAACTTCAAACTCGTTAGACAAAAGCTCATAGACCTCGAAGAGCGTGACCGTATACGCAACTTCCAGCCACCTGTGGACGGTGCTGAGATAATGTCGCTGTTCCATTTGCCGCCATCGCGCACAGTGGGAATACTCAAGACTGCCGTGAAAGATGCCATCCTCGACGGACTGATTCCCAACGAACATGATGCGGCACTGGCGTTCGTACGCTCACGCGCAGCAGAAATGGGCATTGATAATTGTGAATCGTGAATTGATAATTGTGAATTATGAATTGTGAATTATAATTATCCATTCCCACTCTCCCCTCCCTTGGGGAGGGGTTGGGGGTGGGCCTCTGAATTATGAAACAATATCTTGACCTCTTGACCCACATCCTTGATGATGGCGCCACCAAAACCGACCGCACAGGCACAGGCACACGCAGCATCTTCGGACACCAGATGCGCTTCGACCTCAGCGACGGTTTCCCATTGCTGACAACCAAGCGCCTGCACCTGCGCAGCATCATACACGAACTGCTGTGGTTCCTGCGTGGCGACACCAACATAGCCTACCTGCACGAACACGGCGTGACGATATGGGACGAGTGGGCAGACGAGAAAGGTGACCTTGGACCCATCTACGGTCACCAATGGCGGTCGTGGCCAGACTACGACGGAGGTACCATAGACCAAATACAAAACGTTCTCAACCTCATACGCCACAACCCCGATTCACGACGTATGATTGTTTCCGCATGGAATGTTGCCGAAGTAGATCGCATGGCCCTGCCACCATGTCATTGCCTGTTCCAGTTCTATGTCGCTGACGGGCGCCTCTCACTGCAGCTATACCAGCGGTCCGCCGACACCTTCCTTGGCGTCCCCTTCAACATCGCCAGCTATGCACTGTTACTGATGATGATGGCACAAGTCACAGGCCTCAAGCCCGGCACGTTTGTCCACACCACTGGTGACACACATCTATACCTCAACCATATCGAACAAGCACGCCTGCAACTGACACGCCAGCCAAGGCCACTGCCCACGATGCGCCTCAACCCAGATGTCCGCGACCTCTTCGCCTTCCGTTACGAAGACTTCACCCTCGAAGGCTACGACCCATATCCACACATCCGCGCCGAGGTCAGCGTATAGACACGACCTGCGGTCGTAGTTTAAAGTTTAAAGTTTAAAGCAATCGCCCATTAGACCCATTAAGCCCATTCACCCCACAAATTATGAATCACGAACTGTCCATCATAGCAGCCGTGGCAGCAAATGGTGCCATCGGTCTTGACAACAAGCTTCTCTACTGGCTTCCCGATGACATGCGTCGCTTTCGGCAGCTGACAACCGGCAACACCATCATCATGGGACGTCGCACATGGCAATCGCTGCCAAAAGGCGCACTGCCCAACCGCCGCAACATTGTCCTGACTCGCCAACAGAACTTTCATGCACCTGGGGCAGAAGTCTTCCCCTCCCTCGAGACTGCCCTCGCCTCATGCAGCAGGGATGAGAAAGTCTTCATCATCGGAGGCGCAACACTCTATGCCGAGGCCATGCCACTTGCCACCACATTGTTCCTGACACGCGTAGAAGACACGCCCGCACATGCCGATGCTTTCTTTCCTGATGTAGACGAACATGGCACGTGGGTCACCATACATAGCGAGCTACATCCCGCCGACGAACGACACTCACATCCTTTCCGTTTCGTCGACATGCAACGCCACCCGCTACATCTCTTTCGCTACTGCCCCATTTGCGGCAGCAAACATTTCTATATCAACAACGACAAGTCCAAGCATTGCCACGACTGCGGCTTCACCTACTATCTCAACCCCTCTGCAGCTACGGTGGCACTCATCGAGCGCCAAGGCGCACAAGGCACGGAATGGCTATGCGTCAGACGAGCCAAGGAGCCTGCACGAGGCACACTCGACCTACCTGGAGGGTTCTCTGACTGCTACGAGACAAGCGAGGACGGAGTGCGACGCGAAGTGCTCGAGGAAACAGGACTTCAAGTCACTGACACACAGTTTCTGTTCTCCATACCAAATCTATACAAATATTCTGGCTTCACAGTACACACCATTGACGTCGTATATCGCTGCCAAGTTGCCAACCCTGACCAAGCACGACCTGCCGATGATGCAGCAGAGATAATATGGATGAAGCCCGAAGACATCAATCCCGATGACTTCGGCCTGGATAGCATCCGCAAGGCTGTTGCAAGACTGAAAGAAGGCATATTTGATGCATAGAAAACACCAATTTTGCAACTTTCTTTTCAGATTTTTGTCAAAATTCGCCGAATTTGCGGTAGATTTTTTTTGAAATCTACCGAATGACTAAACATTGAATATCAGGTCAATACCCAATACATTCGGTAGATTCGGTAGTTTTTCGTCCAAAAATAATTAGATAAGCAACTATCTTAGAGTTTCAACATCGAAATACCCGAAAGAAACTAACATTCGTCTTTTTCGTGTTTTTAGATGTTAATATCAACATCGAAATACTCGAAAGACACTAAAGTTGGATAATGCTAATTCGCGAGCTCCGCAAAGCCGATGCCGTAGGCATCAGATAAGGGTAGCCAGCCAATTCATTGTAAGCATTCGATAAACTACAGGTAGTAATACCTATATACTATAACAATAGCAGCTACAATCCCATTCGACAGTAGCTGCTATTGTTATTTGTTGTACCTATATGTGATGCCTATATCATGCAGTTTTAGTCATGACAGATTCCGGATGTGTGAGTTTCCACTTATGTGGTAGCAGTTGCAGTAGTTCCTCATGTGACGCTTTTGCATGATATGGCAGCTGGCTGATGACATCGTTCAGATAGTCTCTGGGATTGACATCGTGGTTCCTGCATGTCGCCAGTAGCGAGCAGACGACGGCCATGTTCAGGGCAGCCTC
>CAJOEI010000043.1 GCA_905233465.1 uncultured Bacteroidaceae bacterium
CCCCGACCCCTCCCCTGTTAGGGAGGGGGGAGGAGAAGGGAGGACATTGACAATGGACAATGGATAATGGACAATGGACAATGGACAATGGACAATGGATAAACGATGAAACTGAAAGAGCTACATATTCGGAACATAGCGTCCATCGAGCGGGCTGACATCGATTTTGAGAGTGATCTGAACGATGCCGTTACTGGTGAGCCGGCTTCCATCTTCCTGATTTCTGGCGATACGGGTGCTGGTAAGTCTGTTATTCTCGACGGCATATCGATGGCACTCTACAAAAAGACTCCTCGTATAGCTGATGTTGCCAACGCCAGCAAGAACGACTATACCGATGCCGATGGCGAACAGATCCGTGTGGCCAGCATCGAGCAGTACACTCGTCTGGGTATCTCAGAAAAGGATGACTGCTTTAGCGAGGTGGTCTTTGAGGGCAATGACGGCAAGGAATATCATGCTCGTCTGACGCTTGGAATGAAATTGGGCAACAAGGATAAGGAAACTGGACTTCGCCCGATGAAGCACTGTTCGCCCAAATGGGAGATACGTGTTGGCAATGGCGATTGGACGAGGGATAGCGTAGAGCAGACTATCCGGGAGGCTGTAGGACTTGACTTCCAGCAGTTCGGGCGCATGGCCATGCTGGCACAAGGGCAGTTTGCCAACTTCCTGACAGGTGACAAGAAAGAGCGCGAGGCCATTCTGGAACAGTTGACCAACACCCAGCGTTTCACTACCTATGGCGAGGCTATCAGCAGTCTATGGAAGAGAGCAAAAGATGCGCAAACGACGATACAGACTCAGTATGACACAGAGAAGCCTCACACATTGAGTGATGAGGAAGTGGAGTCACTGGTCAAGGAGCAGCAGGAGAATATACAGCAGAAAGAAGTGCTCGACAGAAAGATAAAAACACATGAAGACAGGATAAAGTTGATTGAACAAGTGTTGCGGAACGTGAAGGTGCAAGATGAAGCCAGACAAAAGAAACAGGAACTGGAAGCAATTGCTGCAGGTGAGGACTATCAGTACAAAAAGACACTTTACACCGATTGGGACACTACCACAGCCCAGCGTCAAACACTTGCAGACCTCCAAAGAGCCAAGCGTGAGGAACAGGCGGCCAAGGACGGACTTGAGGCTTCGCATGATACATTCTTGCAACTATCTGCCGACATCGTTGACAGACAAAACTTGGTGAAGGCGTTGAGCGACTCCATAGCTCAAACCAAAGAATGGATAGACTTGCACAAACAACATGAGAGCCTGTTTGTGAAGGCTGGTGAGACCGACCTTAAAATTGGCCAATATCTTTCAAACATAAAGAAGGCAAGTGATAGAGATATCCTTCTTAAAAAAGAGAAGGCAAAGACAGAACCTCTCAGAAAGGCAGAGGAAGATGCCGTAAACAGCGCAACAGAGGCCGACACAAAATATAAGGCGAAGAAGGCAGAAGCAGAAGCCGCCAATAATCGACTGACAACGATGAAGATGAGCGTGCAGGAAACGCTTGTCAACCTGCGCCACCGTCTGCAAGAAGGGCATGCCGACACTTGTCCGCTCTGCGGGCAGCACATTGACAATGGACAATGGACAATTGACAATGAACAATGGACAATTGGCATCCTCACTCCTCTCGAAGCGGAGCGGAAAAGTGCGGCAGAAGCACTGAATGCTGCAGTCGAGGCCAAGGTTAAGGCTGAGAAGGCAAAGACCAAGGCCGAGAACGACATGAAGGGCAATTCAGAAGCCATCATACGATTGGAGAAGGAGCATACTACACTTCTTCAAGAGTGTGAGGCTATCAAGGTAGAGCTAAACAATCTTCTCTTTGGCTATGCTGATGATTGGCAGCAGGAAACAGACGCTACTCGCAAGAAGCTGGCAGAAGATGCTAAGGAATACATTGCCCACCAGAAGCAGTTGTCCGATGATACGGCAAAGCATGACAAAGTTCGTGCACTGATAGATGCGCTCTCAAAGATTTGTGACAACATCATCCAGTCATGTCCAGACTGGAAGGTAGCTGAACAGCCTCAGGCCTATCTCTGTAGTGACATCAATACTGAGTGGACAACATTGATGGGCAAGGTAACGACTTTCACTTCGAAACTCAAAGAATGCAGGCAGACCAAAAAAGTGTCCCATGAAGCACTGGACACCTACTATCAAGAGTCTGGCAAGTCCGAGAAAGATTTGCTTTCACTTATTGCCCAAGAGCCGCAGGTGGCTGCAGCCCGAAAGTTCGTTAGTGACACCGACTCGCAGTTGAAATCTCGTAACGATGCCATCAGTGATGCCCAAAAACAAATTGACGCTGCACTCAATGCGCTCAACATCAGTGATTGCTCTGAACTGCCCGATAAACAACAGTTAGAAGATGAAAAGGCTACTACCAATATTTCCCGCGATGAGATTCTGTCCAAGATAGCTCAGATCACAAACCGTCTCGATACGCATCAGGCTAATATCAAGAAATTGAAGGAGCTTGAGGTGAAGCTTGAAGAGGCCAAGCAGCGTTTTGTCCGCTGGGATAAGCTGAACCGCATCTTTGGCGGCACGCGCTTCCGCACGCTGGTGCAGACCTACATACTCCGCCCACTGCTCAACAACGCCAATATCTATCTGGAGCAGATCACAGACCGCTACCACCTTACCTGCAGTAAGGACAACGAGCAGTTGAGCATCCTTGTGCTAGACCGCTACAACAAGGATCAGGTGCGCAGCGTCACCGTGCTCTCCGGCGGCGAACGCTTCATGATCTCGTTGGCACTGTCGTTGGCTCTTTCGTCGCTCAACCGTCCGGACATGAACGTCAATATCCTCTTTATTGACGAGGGCTTTGGCACGCTCGACGAAAAGAGCCTTGACTCTGTGATGTCAACGCTCGAGAAGCTGCAGGAGATAGCTGGTCAGACCAACCGCCGAGTGGGCATCATCTCTCACCGCGAGGAACTCGAAGAGCGCATCCCTGTGAAGATTCGTGTCCAGAAGAAAGGCGAGGGGCGCAGCATCGTTGTCACTTCTTGATACATTTCTCACAGCATTGTAATGGCTCTGAACTTTTAACCTTAAACATTAAACTGCGGCGTAGCCGCGTCAGCGTAGCCGCGTCAGGCGTAGCTGTGCATGCCGCCGAGGAAAAGGTTTACTCCTAAGTATGTCATGAGTAGGGTAGCGAGTGCGAGGATGGAGTAGAGGCGGTAGTTGCGGTCGGAGCGGAACCAGGGAATGCTCTTCTGGTGCAGTGGCAGGCTGTATGCTATGAGCGTGATGAGAGCCCACGCCTCCTTGGGGTCCCATGACCAGTATGTGCCCCACGAGATGTTGGCCCACACAGCGCCAAGGAAGATGCCTGTGGCGAGGAGGAACACGGCTGGGCGCAGCAGGTCGCGGCGCACGATGCTCACCACAAGAAGGATGTAGCTGAGCATGATGGTGCCCACGTGAAGAAAGAGCATGGGGGAGCGCAGGATTGGGACAAGCGGCCTCGTGAAAAGTGAAGAGTGAAAAATGAAAAGGGAAAAGAGAAAGGTGATAAGTGAAAAGAGAAAAATTGAGAATTGAGGATTGTCCCTTGCTGGCTTCTTGCGGAGGGATATCCACACCATGCTGATAGCAAGTAGGATGTAGGCGGCGTAGGTGATGGCTGTGCCCCAAGGGTCGTAGCTGATGGTGAATGTGCTGCCGCGGAGGTCGTCGTCGAATGATGTCTGATAGATGCGATAGCCCAGGACGCGGCCTGGGTTGTTCATGGAGATGGTGGTGGGCTGCTCGCCGTCTGTGGTTGCTATGACCACGTGGCTGATGTAGTCGGCTGGTGTGATGCTGTCGGCATCGTATGTGACAGTGAAGTCGCTGAGGGCGAGGTAGAAGGGCATGTTGCGCGATAGCGTGTAGGCCCCTTGTTCATCTTTCATCCAACAGGTGCGTGTGGCCTGACCCTCACGAAGATGGGTCATGCCCTGATGACTGGTGAGATGTGTTGTCAGCGCTCCAAGGAGAATGAGAAGGAGGCTGACGTGCAGGAGTGTTACAGGTGGTCGCCGCCATATCTTCCTCTTCAGCAACAGATGGCATCCGGATATGGCTGTCAGTGCCCAGAGCGCGATGAAGAGCCCACCCCCGACCCCTCCCCAAGGGAGGGGGGCAAGGAATGTGGCTACGGCGATAGTAACCGCCACAATGGATAAAAGAATAAATGGAATGAGGCCCACCATAAACTTTCAACTTTCTTTCAACTGCGACGTAGCCGCGTCTCACAGCTCTCGATAGCGGGGATTGTTGTTAGCTTTCACGGCGATGCATTCCATTTCGATAAGCCATGTGGGTCGGCACACAGGTGCCAGCGAGAAGACCGTTGGTATGTCAGGGAATCGCTGACGGAACATTTCTCTCACGACCTCATAGTCGCCTGTGTCGCGCAGATAGACCACGAGGTGCATGACATCGGAATAGTCCATATCGCCCTCGTTCAGCAGGGCTTCTACATTCTCCCACATGCGTTGGGTCTGTTGGCGGATGTCTCCCACATGCATAACCTCGCCTCGGTTATTGATGCTGGCAGTGCCGGAGATGAACACATGTGAGCGGTCGCCATATTCCATGCGTGTGCCTCGCTCGAAAGTCACGCCGTACTCATAGGTGGGATTGAGGTGTGTCTTGGCATAAAGGTAGCTCAGCTGTTGTGGCTGGAAACCCGTGATGGCGTATGTGCCCATCTGTATAAGGGCTTTGGTGTCTGCTGGGCCTCCGCCGATGCCTGTGGATGCGATGTAGTGGGTCTGTGGTGTCAGCCCTTCGCGCTCGAAGTTCTCGCGTCGTGCGCGCACCATGCCAGCATATTGTGTGTCGACATCGCGCACGAAGAACCACGTGCGGATGCAGTTGTCGGCAAGTGTGGCATCGAAGTGCCGCAGTTGCTGCTCGTAGGCGTTGAGGATGTTCTCTGTCTGATGTGCCGAGTCGCCTTGGTTGCTGACGAGGCCCATATGCCAGAGGTGGCGGTAGCCGTTGTGTGTGGCCACTATAGTGCCGTGGTCTGAGTAGACCTGCTGTCTGCTGGTGAGGTAGAGCCATGCTGCGACCTTGGAACCGTCGAGTGGCTGCTGCTGTATGACGGAGATGGCCACGTCCACTTTCTGGCGCATGAGTGGCTGCTGGTTGGTGCTATCGGAGAGGAAATAACGCTTCAGTATGTAATGTGCTCCCTCGAAGCCACTCATGGTGGGCAGACGATCTTCGGCCTCATAGAGTCGTCGCAGCTGGCTTTCGAAGCTTTCGCGACGAGGGTCAACGTGCAGCATCACATGCCACTCGCCAACGGCCCCTTCTGGGCAGAATGAAGCCACTTCAGCACATACTCCTAACTCCTCAAAATATAATGTATTATAATTCATAATTCATAATTATCAATTCACAATTCTCACTTTTCAATTTTCAATCTGTTAATCCAGTCGTCAATGAAGGTTCGCACGGCAGCGACGTCGTTCTTGAAATGGCTGCTGAGCACCTCGGTGTGGTTGTAGTGTAGTATGTCTTCGCCGCCCTCGGCCAGAATCTGGTGGAGCAGGGATTGGCTGTCGTTGCCGCTGACGACGCGGAACATGCCTTCTTTGCGTGTGCTTGGCACGTCGGTGAGGTTGGCCAGTGCCTGTCCCTCGGTGAGGTTCAGTCCTGCGGCACCATTGCCGCCACCCGCGCCGTGACACTGTATGCACGATGCGTTGAAAACGTTGTGCTGTATGATGCTGAACATGCTTACGTCGATAGCTCCAGCATTCATGCGTATGGTGTCAGTGGCGCTGGCGTAGTCGTCCATATTGATGCTTGCCAGCGAGATGACGCGTTGGCGCAGACGGTTGGTGACAGCGAGTTCCACAGTGCTGACATCACTGTCGATATTAGGTGCTACGATGCTAACTTCTGTGCCGTCCGTTGTGGTGGCGGGCATGCTGTAGAGGGTTAAGGCATAGTTGTCGTTGGCCTTGAAAGTGGCGAGGGCGAGTGTGTATTTGTCGCTGAGGTCAGACATGCCCGAGAGCGTAGCGCTCAGTTTCACCGCGCGCCCGTTGCTGTCGTTGGTGGTAACTGTCTCCACGATGTCTCCCGAGTCGCAGGAGGCAAACATAAGCGTGAACAGCAAAAATGAATAAGCAATTATGAATTGTGAATTATGCATCGTGAATTATGCATTGAATTAGAAACTGAATTGTAGTTGCAATGATGCGTGGTGGGTGCTGATGCCGAGGTCGTCGTTGTCGCGGTCGAGCTGTGTGGCGTGGCCATAGCGCCCTGTGAACTGGTACATCGCCGAGAGCTTGAGGTGGGCATTGGGTATGTAGTAGTTGCAGACCACGGCGGGCATGTTCAGGAAGCCGTCCTTGGTGGTTCCGTTGCGGTCCATGAAGTCGTAGCGCGCACCTACCTGCACTGTGGGACATACGAAATATCCCAGCTGTGCGTAGGCACCCCAGTAGTTGAAGGTGTCGCTGATTTTCATGCGTTTGGTGAATCCCACGTGCATACAATAAGCCTCTGCTCCCACGTACCAGCGGTTGTAGAGCATGGCGAACTCGGCTCCCATGCGGGCGTCGTTGGTGCTTTCGCTCTCGCTCTCCACGTTGAGTCCGCCGCTGATGCCAAACTGCATGTGGCGGCCCTGCAACATGCGGGCGTTGCCCTGTGTCATGGGCATCTTGCCCCACGGCATGAAGGTGAGCCGTCCGGCATAGAGCAGCGAGGGTATGTGCCAGTCGTCGGAGAAGGTCTTTGTCGCGCCGTTGACGGCAGAGCCACTGCCGTTCCACAGGCCCACCTCGTAGCCCATGAGCCAGCCTTCGGGCTTCTTGTTCAACTTGGCCACGCCGTGAAATTCCAGTCCGACGTCGAAGCCCGTGCCGATCTGTGGCGTCACGGCATTGAGCGTGTGGGGCATGATGGATGAGGCTGTGAGCGATGTGGGCACGATGGGGAAGAGCGTCTCGCCCAGCGTGGTGAGGTAGGCGTGTGTGAAGGGCGTCTTGAACTTGCCTACGCGGAATCGTGCAGCGGGCGAGATGGCATAGTCCAGCCAAGCCTGCTGCAGGATGTTGGCTCCTGTGGCGGCGGCATTGATGCTTAGGTTATAGTCCACACAGCCGAAGGTCTTGCCAGTGAAGCCCAGTATGGCGTAGGGCATCGCGAAGCCGGAGTTGGCCACATTGTCCTGATTGTAGGCTTTGTCCAACCCTTCATCGTCGTAGTAGTTGAGCTGGCCGCGCGTCTGAAGCATGAGATAGGGTTTGAAGATGAACTTGCCGTTCTTGGATTGCAGCGTGAAGCCGCGGTCGTCGGCAATGCCCAGCACGCCGTTCTCCATGTCGATGCCAAGGGAGTCCTGGGCTTTGATGGGATGAGTCGTGAAAAGTGAAGCGTGAAGAATAAGTAGTATTGCGATGCGTTTCATGATTCGATAGTTTATTATGTAAATAGCATATTTCTACAAACTTTTCAGAAATTTGATAAGTGCTGAGCGGTCTTCTTTCGACATGTTTGCGAAGATATTCTTCGATGCCTCGGCCTCGCCGCCGTGCCACATTATGGCTTCTGTGAAGTTGCGTGCGCGTCCGTCGTGAAGGAAATAAGTATGTCCATTCACCGTCTGCTGCAGACCGATGCCCCACAGTGGTGTGGTGCGCCACTCGTTGCCTCGTGCCAGTCCGCTGACATAGTGGTCGTCGAGGCCCACGCCCATGATTTCGCTGCCCATGTCGTGCAGCAGGAAATCGCTATATGGGTGAATAGTTTGGTTGCCGAGCCAGGGCAGTTCTGTGCCGCCCAGCAGCGTGGAGCCACGCGGCCGTGTGTGCAGCGTGGTGACGTGACACAGGTGGCATTTGGCCTCGAAGAACATCTGTTCCCCTCGCTTCACGGTCTTGTTGTTGGCGTTGCGTCGTGCTGGCACACCCAGTGTCTGGAGATAGAGATCAACATTCTCCATGTCCTCAGTAGAGATTTCCAGTTTGTCGTAGAGCAGACCCATCATTGAGCCTTGCTGTATCTGGCTCTGGCCCTCGCATATCTCCTCTGGAAAGCGGCTGTTGGTCACGCCCATGTCGCTCGAGAAGCCCAGTTCAACAGTGAGGTCTGCGTGCTGGGCCTTGTTGCCGGAGAGACCCAGTTGGCGGCGTCCTCGCTCAGTGATGTAGTTGGCGCGTCCCGAAATGCCATACTCAGGGTAGTTTGAGCGGCGCGCCAGCTCCTCAATCTCGGCAGGATCGATGGCCATCATCTGGCCCAGGCCCACGTGGCGGAGGGGTATGCGCACAGTGCAGAACAGGTCCTCTGGGCGTATGGGTTCGTCTGTGTCGCGGTATGTGGGTTTGTACCAGTCTGTTATGGTATATTCAGGATATACCAGCTCATAGGGTGTGCCGTCTGGAAACTGGAACTGTTGTGTGTGCCAGCGACATTCGAGCTTGCCTTCGGCCTCAACGCCGAAGATGCTCTGGTCGTGAATCACGCGCCCATAGTCTTGGAAGAAGGCACCGTTCTTGCGCGTCACATACACCAGCATCGACGAGAAGCCATACGAGCCGCTGCCATAGACGGGCGTGCCGTAGGTGTCGGTTCCCGTCTGTGTCCACAGGGCGGGTTTCGTGCGGCCTGCGTTGCGGTGGCAGGAGCCGCACGAGTAGCCGGCATACACGGGGCCGAGGCCGCCGCCGTAGTCGTTGGAGCTGGTGCGCGCGTCGTCATAGAGCTTGTCGCCGCGGATGAAGCGTCGCTTCAGCTCACCCGTAACCCAGTCGGCCTCAGTGTCGTAGGCAAACGACGAGCTGCTGAAGATTGTCGACGTTCCAGCAGACAGGACATAGCCTTTAGGCACTGTCAGGTCGCCCTCGTCGATGCCATCGTCATTAGAACAGCCAACGACGGCCATCATCATGACCGTCGCCAGCGCTATGTGTAGCTTATTATTCATTTTTCATTGAACATTGTCCATTCATTGACCATTGACCATTGAGCATTGACCATTATGAATTATGAATTGTGAATTATGAATTGTCCAATGTCCATTGTCAATTCTCCATTGTCCATTATTCTTCCTCGTCGCTCTCGATGTCGTGGCTCAGGAACAGGTCTTTGTATGCGCTGCCGCCCTCGTAGCTTACTGTCCATGCGTTGTAGAGCTCGGTGGCATCCTGCTGCAGTAGCTTTCCCACCTGCACCATGTAGTTGCCCCAGCTCTGGGCGTTGGCGGCGGTGTAGTCCAGATTGGCAGCATCAGTGCTCGTGCCGCCGCTTACGGTGCGCGCTTTGCCGTCCTTGAAGATGAGGAACTCCATCGTGTGGAACCCGCGCACGCCCTGCTTGGCCTCTATGGTCTCGTCGTCATCGCCGTCGCCCCATACCATGTTGTCAAACTCGCCAGAGTTCAGGATGTTGACGATGGCCTCCTGGTCCAGCGGCCACGAGTCCATGTTGGGGTCGAGACCCAGTGCATCCACAGGACCGAAGAGGAACGCCTCGCTTGTCTCCCATGGCGTGCGAGCCTCCAACCAAGCGTTGCAGCACAGTTGGAAGTTCTCGTCCGATGGCGCTGTGGTAAAAGCCTTGGCTGCCTCATACAGTGCTGTGTTCTTCTCCTTCAGTTCCTTGTAGGTTGGCAGTACCACGTCATTAACGTATGTGATGAGGATAGGCTGCAGCACCTCGTCGCTGTTCACGGCATCCGTGCGCTGCAGGTAAGCCTTCATTGACTTCAACGTCTCCTCCAGGTCGTTGCAGGCGTTGACAGCCACCGTCACTTGGGGCGTGTTGATGTTGTTGCGGAACGGAGCTGGGATGTTCAGTATAGCCTGATAAGCATTGCTGATGGCGTCGTCCACGCTCTGGAACAGCTCTGCGTTGTTGCCTTTCAGCAGTGATGCTATTGAGTTGGTGGCCATGCTGCCGTTGCGTGTGCCGTAGAAGGCGTTGCGGATGGACAGGATGTTGTTGCTGTAGTCCTCGCGGCTGTGCCAGCTGTACCATGACTCCACGGCATAAAGTGCCTTCACCTGTTCGCCGTTGTTCCACAAGTCCAGCGGGTCGCCTATCTTGGCATTGCCCACCTCATTGGCGATGTCCATGCATCCGTCGATAATCTGCTCCACGCTCACCAGTGCTGGCTGAGCATCGTCGTCTCCACCAGGATTGGTATTGGGTTCGTCGTCGCTACAGGCCGTGAATGCCATTGCGCCCATCATAAGGGCTGCTGTCAAAAGATATTTTTTCATTGTTTTATAGTTGTTATATAAGAGTTCCAGTTTCAAGTTTGAGAGGTTTGAGAGACTTCAATTTTCAATTCACCATTCCCTACTCCCCTCCCTTGGGGAGGGGTAGGGGTGGGCCTCTTCACTTCCTCCACAGCCATCCCGCGTATGCCACGGCGAGTGCGAACTCATTCTCGCGGTTGTAGCGTCCGCCGCCCACCACGCTCTGTGTGCCTATGCGTCGTGTGTTCCAGTCGGCCTTGACCACGAGATAGGGTAGGGGGGAGTAGTTGATGCCTGCCACCCACTTGCTTACCTGACATCTAGCGTCCATCGTCTGCCCGACCTCACCCTTCTGCTGCGGGTTGAAGTATTCGTAGCGTGCGAAGGGGTAGAGCGCAGGCATGCGCTTGGCGTGGATGAGTGAGCGCATGTTCAGTCCTGCCTCCACGCCGTAGGCCAGCGCGTTCTTGGCCACGCGATGCATGGCGCCGTGGTGGTAGTTCGACTTGTTGCTCAGGTTCACGGCACTTATCTTGCCGGCATTCTCCACCTGTCCCCAGATGACGTTAGCGCGAGCTGTGAAGTAGCGGTGCACGTACTGTGCGTCTGCGGTGACGATGTTCAGGCTGGAGCGTCCCACGCTCGAGTATTTGTAACGTTTGTCGGCATTGGCTGTCACGTCGTTGCAGAAGTAATATGTAGCTCCCACGCGCAGCCCTGGCACGCCTTCGTACTCCATGCGCGCGGTGTAGGCCGGACTCGTGAAGTTGTCAGCCTCAAAGAGCCCCTGCTTGCCGTCTGCCACCCAGTGGTCGCGTCCGAAGCCGTCGGCATTCAGGCCTGCCGTGATGTATGCCTCGTAGCTCAGGCGCGAATATCCGCGGCCCACCTTGCCGAACACCGACACACCAGTCTCGTGCCAAGTGCTCGGGATGATGGTGGTTTCACCCTCTGGGCGCACGGTGCCGAAGAACAGGATGGGTTCGTGATGGGCATTTGTCAGTCCCACGGGTAGCACCATGTGTCCCACTCTAACGTTGAACGCCCTGTTGTAGGTATACGTGAGGTGCATCTGCTCCAGCGCCACTTCGCCGCCTTTTTCCATCTCTGTCTCATATTCGCCGTTCTCCGAGGCCTCCATCTCCGTCTCCACGCCTACGCCACCAGCTTCAAACTCTATTTCGGCACCCAGCTGCCAATGTCTGTTGAAGCGGTAGTCGCCTGCGATGACAAAGCGAGGTATGCTGATGCTGTTACGACGTTCGTAGGTATTGCCTGTTGTGGTGCCGTTGAAGCGGCTTGTGCCATAGCCCATGAATGACGCCAGCACTTCGCCGTAGCCGCCCACGCGGAATTTACGATAGCCTTCTGCTTCAGTGGTGTCTGTGCAGATATGCGATTCAGATGCCTGTCGCGAGGCACCAGTGACAGTATCTACGCCTCCCGTCTTGTTCTCCTGTGCCGTTGCACCAAGACAGGACAAGGCAAGGACAAATGTGAGTATTATTGCTTTCATAAACTTTCACCTTTCAATTGGTTCGACAAGCTCACCATAAATCAACTTTCAATTTTCAAATTTCACCTTTCAACTACGGCCTTGGCCGTGTTCCCGGCTGCAAAGTAACGGCTGTTTCGTCGGCTACGCAATACGCAAGAATGATGGTTTTGGCACGCAGCTCACGCTGGCTGTACTTAGTTGTTATTATCAGCGTACCTCATAATAATTATGAATTAAGGATTAAAAAACATGAAATACCTACATGTGGGGATTGCCCCGCTCACACAAAAGATATAACTTTGCAGCCGAAAAGAATAAGAACTATGAAAAAGATGAAGCTTTATGAGGCCGGCGACAAGATGATCGACCTCATCAGTGACAATCATAGCATGTTGCAGGGTTTAGGTGCCTTTGGCATCAGACTGGGCTTTGGCGATAAGACAGTAAGCGAGATTTGCGATGAGCAGGGAGTGGACTGTTACACCTTCCTCACTGTCGTCAACTTCCTTATCAATGGCTACACCCCTAATGCCAACGACGAGAGGATTTCCGTCAAGACGCTGCTCGACTATCTCCGTGCCTCACACCACTATTTCCTCGACTTCCAACTGCCCACAATACGCAAGAAACTCGAGGAGACACTCAGCCTTAGCAATCGCACGGCCAGCGGGGAGAGTCAGGAATCAGCGAGGAATCTTGTCATGCTCATCATGCGCCTCTATGATGAATATGCCCACGATATACGTTTGCACATGAAATACGAGGAGAAGACCTTCTTCCCCTACGTCGAGGCACTTATCCGTGGGGAACAGAAGCCCGACTACAACGTGGATATATTTGCTAAGCATCACAGCGACACCACGGGTAAGTTTTATGAACTGCAGAACATCATCATCAAGTATCTCCCCAACGACGGCTTGGCCAACAACCAGCTCACAGCCACCCTTTACGACATCTACAACAACGAAGAGTGGCTGTCTAACCATAGCAATGTCGAGGAAGTGCTATTTGTTCCTGCCATACGTATCCTGGAGCAAAAGCTGAAGCAGGACGATGTCTCGGCACGCATCTCGAACATGATAAGCAGAGCAGATAATAATGAATCTATCTCCGAACGCGAGAAAGAAATCATCATCTGTCTCGTCCAGGGCATGTCCAACAAGGAGATAGCCAACCACCTGTTTATCTCTGTTAACACCGTCATCACCCATCGCCGCAACATCATCCGCAAGCTGCAGATCCATTCCCTTGCCGGCCTGACGATCTATGCCATTGCCAACAACCTCATTGACACCAGAATCCTTAATGGCGGTAAATGAAAAACTTATGTAGCTGTGTCACCATGTAGCTTGACCTATGGTCTGCTTGGCTAAGACCATGCAGACGCAGTTCGTGCGCCTGATGCATAGCCGAGTGCTGCGAGCGAGAGGCGGTCTTTTACAATGAGGGCGATTAGTTTCATATTTCCGCCCTCGGCGCCCGATTCCCGGGTCTTGCCGGGGGCTTTTTCATGCAGTTTCTCTTATCTTTGTGACCGCAATCGAGAAAAAGATTGTGTGAGAGTGTAATAATTTTGAGGCTTGGGTGTCTTATATATGATGACAGACAGAGAACTTGCATATCAAGTTACGCAACGCGGCAACCAAAAGGCTTTCGCGGAGATAGTCCACCGCTACTCGGGGATGGTGTTCTCGAAGGCGTTGGGTGTTATGCGAAGTGAGGAAGGTGCTGCGGAGGTGACTCAGCAGACCTTCGTCCGAGCCTATACGAATCTTGACACTTGGCGTGGCACTGAGCTGGGACCTTGGCTCACGACCATTGCAGTACACACGGCTCTCAAACTCCTTGACAAAGAACGCCGACGGCGCACCAGCTCCCTCGATGACCTTCCGGACCGTGTGCTCGGTGGTATCCCCACTGAATCTTCTTACTCCGAAGATCATGAAGCCCGACTCCAGCAAATGGAAGCAGCCATCGCAACCCTTCCGGAATCCGACCAGCAACTGCTACACCTTCACTACTACGACAGTTGCAACACGGCCGACATCGCCCGCCGCACAGGTCTCTCGCAAAGCAACGTGCTCGTGAAACTGCATAGAATCAGGGAAAGGTTAAGAAAAGACTTACAGACCCACCCCTCACCCTCCCTGTGAGGGAGGGAGTAATTACCTTCCAAAAACATATAATTTATCAGATGTAATATGGAAAAGAATATAACCAGTCAAATACATACTACTCCCCTCCCTCACAGGGAGGGGCAGGGAGGTGGGTCTGATGAGTCCTTGATTTCTGAAGTCTTTCAGCGTCGCGAACTCCTTGCCGACCTCGACCGCCTCATCATCGCCGACGTGCGCCGTCAGGCACGACGTGCTTGGCTGCGCCGTTGGGCACGGGCTGCCGTCTTCAGCTTCGGGCTACCGCTGGTACTGCTGATTTTCTTCGTGTGCGCATACCTTTATATAAAAGAGTACGACTGTACGCCACAGAGTTTCTTCGTGATGCTGTGGCCCACGCTTGGCTTGCTCTTCTCTGCGAGCTACGCCCTTCGTACATTTTTGCCCGAGGAAGTGTAATAATTCCAACTCACAAGGGTCTTAATCATAGAAAGCGCTCTCGAAACATTTTCCACTAACCTCTAAACCCCATACGCACTATGTTTGAAAGTCTTGATCTCATCGGCTTCTTCGCCGTCATCCTCTCCCTCTCTATCCCCATTGTCGCCATCGTAATGGTGTTCATCACCAGCATCAAGAAAAAGAACCGCGAGACACAACTGCGCCTCGCCCTCATCGAAAAAGGTACAGACCCGGAAACAGCCAAGTTGCTCATTGAAGAGCATGAGGAAAAGCACAACAAGTACAGCAGCTTACGCTGGGCTTGCGTCCTCATCGGCATGGGACTCGGCGCACTCATCGATGCCCTGCTCGGCATTGCACCCAAGCACAACATTTACTTCTGGCTCATCATCGCCGCCGGCATGGGCATCGGCCTCCTCATCTCCTTTATCGTCGAGTACAAGCTCACGAAGAAAGAACAGCAGGAACAGAGTGAGGCATAGGATTCATCCACGCAACCATAAATACCCTCTCTCATTTTCAGGTCGCTGCCCGCGTGATGCAGGTGACGACCTTCTATTTTATCGTTGCTTGAGGCTGTCAGCGTCAGCAAAAGTCATACAAACTCTGAAAATAGTTTCATATTTTCGCCCTCGGCACCCGATTTGCAGGCCTCGCTGAGGGCTTTTTCATGTAGTTTCGCCTAATATATATTAAAAATGTGGGGCAAGGCGACGGGGGTTCAGGGAAAAGTCGTATCTTTGCACTCGCAAACAAGAAGCTTGACTTCAACGTGAAGCGCGGCACGATGGCGGCCTACCTGACAGACGGTCGCGAGGTCATCGTCCCCGTCTCGATGTTCCCCGACATAAAGCACCTGACGAAGAAGCAGCGCGAGGAATGGATGATTATGGACGACCAGTACTTCTCGTTCGAGGCACTCAGCCGCATCTACTCCGTCAAGGATTTGCTGAGACTTTGAAATAATCTCTTACTACCCCCACCGAATAACTAAAACAGATAAAGAAGAAAATTATGGCAAGTGTAGCAACTATTCCCACAGAGGGACAGATTCTGGTGGACATCGAGGACATGACGATGCTCAAGGACATCAAGAAGGCCATCAGCATGCTCAAGGGTGTTGGCAAGATAACCCTGCCCCGTCGCCGTAAGCGCTATTCGGCCTACGAGCTTTCGCTGCGCGACCTTGACGAGGGGCGCGTGTACAAGTACGATAGTCTGGATGATTTGATTAAGGAAATAGAGGGATGAGTGGCACGAAGTAGCAGGACTATAGAACACGGAACGAGCCATCTTCATCCTCTCCAGCATAAACTGCAGTGGATGTCCTTCACGCCTTAGTCCTTCGATGGCCTTTGCCCAATCGCGCGTAGACGGGCGTTCCTTAGTGGCGCAAGACAAGTTCGGCGATTGGAACTCCGCAGAGGCTATATCTGGCGACACACTAATCGGTCTGTCGATAGGCTCAACAAAGAATAAGAGTTACATATATAAATTTTTTTGGACGAAAACCTACCGAATCTACCGAATATGGCAATTATCTTGTTGTTTATCAGGATATAATGTTTCGGTAGATTTCCCAAAAAATCTACCGCAAATTCGGCGAATTTTACAGTTGCAAAATTGATAATTTCTCAGCATCAAATATGAACAAATTATCAAACATGGCTGTGCCGCAGTCCAATATCGCGGCTTCGCCGCAGTTTAATGTTTAAAGTTTAAAGAGATTGTAAATCGTAAATGTTCAATGCTCAATGCTCAATGGGCTATAAATGAATGGGTTATCTTTTTTAACATTTTAGCGGTAAAAGGCCCGGGGGTTAGCGGTTGATGATCCAGGAGGTTTGCACTAAAACATCCGGGCGTTTCATGTAAATCTTCCAGGATCATTTTCCGCCAACCCCCGGATGTTTTCATGCTAACTTGTGGATGTTGTGGTGCAAACGCGCGGATGTTGTGTCGGCCTGACGAACCTACCTCATTTCATACGTCCATTCTCCCAGTATCGGGGGGCACTGAGTATACAGTGATGGGCTGTTGTGGATGAGGAGATATTGGGCTCCTTCGTTGAGGATGACTTGCACTCTGCGTTCTGGGGTGCTGTAGTTGGGATTGAGCAGATGGACGTAGAACAGCTGTCCGCCGCCCATATAGACTGATGCCTGCTCCACCTGGCGGGCTTTGTCCCAGTAGACGGTGATGCTATAGGGGTGGGTGGGGGAGTAGTGGTTGTCTGTCGTTGCTCCCTCGAGGTTGCAGGCCACGAGATATGGCTGGATGTAGAGGTCGTCGGGGTTGGTGGTCTCGCTGAAGTGCTGTGAGAGCTGACGGAGCACTGATGAGTGGTTGTTGCGATGGTTGACGAGGCGCACGGCTTCCTCGCCTGCTGTGCGGTCGTGGCGATAGATCTCGAAGGCCATCAGCTGGAGTGCTACGGCTCCGCCCAGCGAGTGGCCGAGTTGCTGCTGAGCCTGGCGCAGCTCGTCGACATCGCTGGGGAAGTGTGTCCAGGTGACCTTCTCGTATTGTGTAGCTGCATCTGGGGCGTCAGCATCCAAATGGCCTTCGATGGTGAATGTCATGTCGCGCGTGCTCTGGGGCTCGTCGCTAATGGGTGTGAAGCTGCCTGTGACCTGCTGCGTGCCTCGGCTGTTGCCCATGCATGACGCCAGCAGCATGCTTACCAGTGCCATCGCAAGCGGTTTGGTGGAAAAGAATTTCATTAATATTTGTTTTTTGTTTGTATAAGATAATGAGGCTGTGCCAAAAATATTGCCACAGCCTCATTTTGCTTAACCTCAACGAATTATGCCCTCAGAAAGTTAAATTTCGAATAATTCGTATAATTCGTTGCGCAAAGATCATGTCTGCTTAAGAGCACATCATTTCTTTGCGAGCAGGTCGCGGATCTCTGTGAGCAGTTTCTCCTCTGCTGTGGGTTCGGGTGCTGCGGGAGCGGGCTCCTCGGCCTTCTCTTCCTTCTTGAGCTTGTTGATGCCCTTGATGAGGAGGAAGATGCAGAATGCGACAATGAGGAAGTCGATGATGTTCTGGATGAAGGCGCCGTAGTTCCATGTGATGGCTTCTGTGGCGGCCTGCACCACCTCGCCTGCCTCGTTGATGACTTCGGCCTGTGCGTCCTTGAGCACGAGCGAGAGATCGGAGAAGTTTACGTTGCCCATCAACATGGCTATGGGGGGCATGATGATGTCATTGACAGCAGATGTCACAATCTTGCCGAAAGCACCGCCGATGACCACACCGACAGCCATATCGACCACATTTCCGCGCATGGCGAACTCCTTAAACTCTGAAATAAAACCTGATTTTGCCATTTTTAATATAATTTAAGTGGGTTTGATGTGGCAAAATTAAAACTAAAATTGTAATTTTGCATCGTCAAAAGCAATAAAAATGACAAAAACCGCAAAAAAAAGCCTTTTTTGGGTGCTGCTGGCACTTATTATCGTTGGATGTAAGAGCGCAGAGTACTGCAATTGTGGCTGAAATACAGAGTTTATAAACATATTTTTTACACCTTTTAATTCTTAAAACAAACAAAAAGAAATGACAAAAGTTGCTATTAACGGCTTTGGCCGTATCGGTCGCCTCGCTTTCCGTCAGATGTTCGAGGCTGAAGGTTATGAAGTTGTCGCTATCAACG
>CAJOEI010000044.1 GCA_905233465.1 uncultured Bacteroidaceae bacterium
ATGCTTGTTCAAGTTGCAGCGTCTTGGTAGTCTGGTCACAGACCTCAGTGGGACCGAAGTACTGGATTGGACCTGGATAGACGTATGCTGTCTGGCGTGCCCATTCCTCGCGATGTGCCTCGAAGAAGCGGAACGGTGCTCCGTCGAGCTCCACGAGAGCCTTGCGTATCACGGGTTTGTCGGCTCCGTTGCGGCGCTCAATGTTCATCATCATCGTGATGGGCACACCGCCGGCAATCCATTTATCAGCCGGAGCTGTGGTGTTCTTGATGATGCTCATGTAACCCGTCTTGCCTGCTGCGATGAGGCGGCTGGCGTTGAAGCCCAGGCTGTAGCAGTAGTCGGCATCGTAGTTGCTCGGAGCAGCGCAACGGCCTTCGTATCCGAAGAAGTGGTGCTGTGCGCTGAACTTCGGAGCGCGTCCTGTCTCCTTGAGGCGCTTTGCCACCATGCGGCTGAACAGCTTCTCGGTCTCGATGAGGCTCACCTGCACGTTGCCGTGGGGGTCGCGGTCAAGACAGAGCTGGCGTGCAACGTCGTCGGGCAGGCTCTCGAGCACTGCGAGGTTGTCCTTTGCGATGTTGCTCTTTACGAATGCTATCTGCTCCTCAGGGCTGCCAAACTCGCGGCTCTCACCTGTGGCAGGATCAGTCAGCACTTCGTTGAGCTCCTTGATGAGCTTCTTGATGGCCGGGATGAACTCGATAAGACCCTCTGGGATGAGCACTGTACCGAAGTGGTTGCCGTCTTCTGCACGGCGGGCGATGATGTCGGCGATGTAGTTCACGACGTCGTCGAGACTCATCTCCTTTTGCTCCACCTCCTCGCTGACGAGACAGATGTTGGGCTGTGTCTGCAGTGCGCACTCCAGTGCGATGTGGCTTGCGCTGCGGCCCATAAGCTTGATGAAGTGCCAGTACTTGCGTGCACTGTTGCAGTCACGCTGTATGTTGCCGATGAGCTCAGAGTAGGTCTTGCATGCTGTGTCGAAGCCAAAGCTGGTCTCAATCTGCTCGTTCTTCAGGTCGCCGTCGATGGTCTTGGGGCAACCGATGACTTGCACGCCATACTTCTTGGCTGCATAGTACTCTGCCAGCACGCAGGCGTTGGTGTTGCTGTCGTCACCGCCGATAATCACGAGAGCCTTGATGCCGAGCTCACGTAGAATCTCGATGCCTTTCTCAAACTGATCCACCTTCTCAAGCTTGGTACGGCCGCTACCGATGATGTCAAAACCGCCGGTGTTACGATACTCATCGATGATGTCTGCCGTGAGTTCCATGTACTTGTGGTCAACAAGTCCACCGGGGCCAAGAATGAAGCCGTAGAGCTTGGAGGCTGGATTGAGGCTCTTCACGCCGTCGAATAGACCGCTGATGACGTTGTGTCCACCAGGAGCCTGTCCACCACTGAGGATGACGCCGACATTGAAGGGCTCACATGCTTTGGCTGCGCCAGGAACGAATTCAATCACTGGCAGGCCATAGGTGTTGGGGAACAGAGCCTTGATGGCTTCCTGATCACCTGCACTCTGTGTGGGTTCACCTTCTTTCACTGCCACACTACCCTTGAGGGCCTGCGGCAATTTGGGCTGATACGCAGCCCTTGCGATTTGCAATGCGCTTTTAGTCATTGTTGTGAATTTATGGGTTTATGTGATTGTTGGTTATTATGTCCGCTATAAGCCTAAATACGGCGCAAAGATAGCGTTTTCCGACCAATGAGCCAAAGGAATTACATTATTTTATACATGTGCGCGTAAACGTTAAACTTATCAAAAGATTTAGCACAAAAACAGCTCATATTTTTGCCGTCTCATCAATCTGCACTATCTTAGCACCCGAAATCTGTACATATATGAAATGTGCTCTAAGACCACGCAACATCTACACAACAAACTAACCAAATAACATATGAAGACTAAGACACTATTCACGGCTCTGGTACTGATGCTGTCAGCCGACAGCTATGCACAGGAGCTGCAATGGGACAGGGAGAAGTATCCCGACTACAACCCCACGCCTCGCTTCGACATGACCACACAGCGCATGATGAGCAAGCGTGTGGAGCAACGCAAGGCCCAAGGCCAGACACGCCCCGACCACTGGAACAATGCCGACCTCGACGCATTCCCGCCAGTGGTGAACCAGAGCGCAGGCTCATGCGGCTCGGCATCACGTATCTACTACATGTTCACCGAAGAGATGAACGCTGCGCGCGGCGTCAGCGGCAAGCTCGAGGAGAACATCTATCCCACCCACTTCACGTGGCTGCTCACATGGACAGGTGCAAACGGCTACTCTCAAGGCAAGGAATGCATTGCGCAATACAATGGCATCCCCAACAGCACAGTCTATGGCGGACGCACATACAGCGAGCTCTTCGGCTATCAGGACTGTGACCAATCGACCCAATACGACTACGGCTGGATGCAGGGCTACGACAAATGGTTCCACGCCATGCACAACCGCATCAGCGGCAGTGCCAACTTCAGCATCCCACTCGACAAGGAGGAAGGCCGCGAGCTGGTCAAGAACTATCTTTGGAACCACTGCGGCGACAACAGCTTCTCGGCTGGCGGCGTCGTGGGTGTGGGTGTTGCCTCTGGCGGCACGTGGGGCAAAATACCCAAGACCGCGAAGAACGACGAGTTGGGTCTCACTGGCAAGTCGTATGTCAAGAAATGGGGCGGCAGCGTAGACCACGCCCTGACCATCGTGGGCTACGACGACCGCGTGGAGTTCGACCTCGACGGCAATGGCGTCAAAGGCGAGGCCGACAAGGACGAGGTAGGCGCATGGATTGTCGTCAACTCATGGGGTGCCTCATGGCCAACGGCCAATGACAAGGGCTTCATCTACTGCCCCTACGCCGAGGCACGTCCCACCAATTCAACAACGGGCTTCTGGACGCCAGAGTACTACACCATCCGCCGCGACTATCGTCCGCTGCGCACGCTGAAGGTGAAGATGGACTACTCGCGCCGCTCCGAAATAGCACTCTTTGTGGGCTACTCCACCAAGACCACAGCCACTAAGCCTGACAAGGAGATATGGCTGCGCCATTTCTACTATTCCGGCCTCTGCAAGGGCTTCACAGCCAGCAGCAGCAACCCCGACCCTGAAGTGCCAATGCTGGGCCGATGGGCCGACGGACGCCTGCATACTGAGCCTATGGAGTTCGGCTACGACCTCACCGACCTTGTGGCCGATGTCGACCCTGCCACTCCGCTGAAGTTCTTCCTGCGCGTCGAGACGCGTGCCTGGGCGAAGGGCGAGGGCAACATCTACAGTGCAAGCATCGTGGACTACAGCGTTGACCCAGAGGGCATTGAGACACCATTTGATATACCAGCCGAGGGCAAGGCCATCGCCAACAAGGGCAAGAAGACCACCATCACTGCTGTGGCACGTGCCGAGAGCCTGCCCTCACCGCGCAACCTCGTGCTCGACGGCCAGACGCTGAAGTGGCAGGCCCCGACAGGCAACCAGTATCCCGTTCAGAGCTACCAGATATACCTCAACGGCATCAAGACAGCATCTGTTGATGGCCAGACGCTACAAGCTGCGCTGACAGAGGCCGGCTCATACGCCGTCACTGCCACCTACAGCATCAACGACAACGTGTGCGAGAGCCAGCGCTCGCAGGCTGTCGTCCTCCTGGCCGCCAATCCCGCCACAGCCACCAACGACATACTGCAGATGAACGACGGCGCACGCATCACCGTGCCACACTTCAATGCTGCCGATGCCAACAAGTTTACCATTGAGTTCTGGCTGCGCCCCGACCAGCTGTCCACCACTGCCGACAACTTCGGCATAAAGTCCTCGGCCGGAAAGTTCTTCTTCAAGGTCAACAAGCAGAAGAAACTTGAGGTGGGCTTCGACGGCGGCGACTGCAAGACCAGTGCCAACGGCATCAAGACCGACACCTGGCAGCATATCGCCATCACCGCCAACGCCGGACAGCTCAACGTATATGTCGACGACAAGGCATTCGTGCAGTTCTCAACAGGATGGAACAACACCGTGGGCAGCGTAGGCGACCTTGTCCTGGGCCAGACCGAGGGCACATCGACCAACAACAAGCAAGTGTATGACGCCCCCTGGACAGGCGGCATCGACGAGTTGCGCATCTGGAGCACATCGCGCACACTGGCACAGATCAAGGCCACGAAGGACGAGACCTACATCTACCCTGCCCTGACCCAAGACCTGAGCTACTACTACAAGATGGATACGCGCACCGTGGGCAATGACGTCTACCTCGTCGACGCCGTGGCAGGCAACGACGCCCGCATTAAGCAGCCCGCAGCAGTGGTGGCCGACAACGCTGGCCCGCAGATACCATTTGCGGCCACAGCGTCCACCGACTTCACCATTGCCACATCTTCCACAGTTGGACAACCCGTGAGCCTCACCACAGCCAGCGCACCGGGCACCATAGCCTGGAAATGGACATTCACGGGCGCAGATATCGCTGAGTCAAGCAGCAGCAACCCGGTCGTGGTGTTCACACAGGCAGGCACACAGACCGTGAAGCTTGTCACAGAGAACATCAACGGCGAAACGACAGAGAAGGAGAAGACCATCACCATCCGCGACGTCGAAGCTCCTCAGGCTGCCTTCAGCGTGAGTATGACAGAGGTGCCTGCTGGCGAGCATGTCAGCTTCATCAACGAGAGCACACCGCTCAGCGACTGCACCTACGAGTGGCAGACCGAGGGTGCCGACCGCACTGGCGCACGCACCGTCAACGCTGCCGTCACCTACCCCACCAAGGGCACATACACCGTGCGCCTCATCGCCACCAATGCCGCCGGCAGCAGCGTGGCCGAGAAACAGGTGGAGGTCGTCAAAGTCGCTCCGCAGTCGGCATTCACTATCCACAACAATGTGGCCATCGTGGGCGAGGAAGTCACTCTTGAAGACCAGTCGCGCTACGAGCCCGACACGTGGATGTGGACCGTGAGCTCAGACCAGCACACATACTACGTCAACGGTCGCAACAGCACCTTCCCCATCGACCGTCCGGGAGTATACAGCGTATCGCTACAAACATCCAACGAGAAAGGCCAGAGCATCACCACACGCGAACGCGGCATCATCGTCTGCAGCACCGACGGACAGACGGGTCTGAAGTTCGACGGCGAGGACGATGAGCTTGTGGCAGCATCGCCATTCGGCACCAGCGGCACATCGGCCTTCGGCATCGAGTTCTGGCTCTATCCCGGCGCCCTCACAGAGTCGTGCATAGGCATCGGTGACAGCGAAGCCACCTTCCTGATGCGCACCTCGGCCGACGGCACGATGACCGTCTTCTCCAAGAACAAGAGCGTCCAATCACTCTCGGGCTACGTCATCCCCAACGAGTGGCACCACTACTTCATCACCTATGGCAGTCAGGGCGTTACGTGGTATCGCGACGGACGCTCCAAGTGGGGCCCGGAGAAATTCAGCGGCGGCATGGGCAGCACGCCGGCATGGTCGCGCCTGCGTCTTGGCGGCACCGAAGCACCGATGAACGCCATCATCGACGAGCTGCGTGTGTGGAAACGCGCCTTCCAGCCCACGGCCGTGCAGCAGAGCGCACAGGCTCCCATTGAGAATCCTGCCGAGAACACCAATCTGGTTCTGTACTACAACTTCAACCAGAGTTCGGGTGATGTCGAGGACCTCAGCGCCAGCGCCATCGTTGGCCAGCGCAACAACTTCGGGCCCGACGGCGATGCCTGGACGAGCTCCAAGGGCATCTTCTGCATCAACTTTGAGGAAGCAGAAGATGTCACCGCCACCTATCTGAAGAACTACAAGGCTCCCTTCAAGACTGGCTCCGGCACCGTGAACTCAGGCAGCCGCTTCGCTCGTCTGCAGACCGGCACCGATGCCTCGCCCTGGGTGCAGGAGAACAGCGTCACCGACGGGAACATCACCACAGAGTTCTATGTCGATGCCAACAAGGGTAAGTATCTCACGCTGTCAACCGAATGGGACAACTTTGCCGCTGCTGTTGACAACCTCAAGCTCTACCAACCCGTCACACTGCCAGAGGGTGCATACACCTTCTGCGCACAGCGCGGCGACTGGGAGTTTGCACCGCTCTACACCAAGACCGTGGCCAGCCTCGGTCCCAGCCTGCCCAACTTCGACGTCACCGACACTGAGGCACTCGGATGGGCTTACGCAGGACTGGCTTGCAACTTCGTGCTGAAGGCACCCACGACTGTCAACCTCGGACTGGTGAGCGTGCAGAACGGCAAGACGTGCATCGCCATCAAGAACTTCCTGCTGCTGCGCACCGGCGTGACCATCATCAACGGCTCTGAGGAGAATGCCATCCGCGAGGTGGGCGAAGAAGCTTCTGCCACCGCCACCCTACAAGCCGCTGGCGGACTGGGATGCATCACCATCCTGCCTGCCGAACCGCAATACGTGAGCATATACTCACTCTCGGGCCAGCTCGTCTGGGCCAGCTTCGTCGAGACTAAGGCCACCGTGCGCGTGCCGACAGGCATCTATCTCGTCGGAGGACAGAAAGTGATGGTGAGATAACCACCATTTATCCACACAAAACACATTCACCTTCGCCCTGTGCTCACTCCGAGTGCAGGGCGAATCGTATTCCACTTACTCCATAATGAGTTTCAAAGATACACCCATATTAAGTTAAAAACCCTTAATTGCATTATAAAGCTGTTCGCGCACGCGAGAATAAGGCTTCAATTGTTTACTTTTGCAAAAAAATATGGAACGAGCAATTATGAAACATTATTTACTCTTTGTGGCAGCGCTGCTCATCTCGGTTAGCGCGGCCTTTGCACAGATAAGCACAACAGGCTATTCGCTGGTTTATTCTTCCGAGACGCCAGAAGCTGCCGCCACCCACCTCACGCTGTCTGCCATAGAGCTGCAGAACTGCACAGGCGACTTCTCGAGCATCGCCAATATGGAGCGCAACTGGAACTACTGCATTAAGGCATCGTCGGAGTGGAACCAGCGCATGGGCACCACCGACGAGGAGCATGCACTAGTGCACAAGACCGAGAACGGCCACTTGCTCCTGAAGGCCGTCACCACCAACGGCACTGCCAACGGCTTCATCACAGCAGGCATACGCATGAAGAAGGCTTACAAATACGGCATCATCGAGGTCAAGGCCAAGTGCAACCCTCACGCCTCCAGCTTCCCTGCTATCTGGATGATGCCCGTCGTCAACGACGGCTGGCCTACATGCGGCGAGATAGACATCATGGAGATGGTGGGCAACAGCAGCGTAGCTCACAGCACCGTGCATGTGGCAGCGCGCTACCCCAACCAGTCCAACGGCCACTCGGTGGGCAAGAGCTATCAATGGACCAACAGCACCAACACCACCCCCGGCTATCACATCTATTCGCTGCTGTGGGACAAGACCTCGCTCATCTTCTACTGCGACGGCCAGCAGGTATTCCGCTACAACAAGGACCTCACACTCGACTATGCCAACCATCCCGACTACGAAAAGTGGCAGTTCCCCTACAACAAGGAATTTGAACTCATTCTCAACCAGGCACTTGGCAAGAACTCCGGTTGGGGTTACGAGGATCCCGACCCATCCTACACTTACGAGATGGACGTGGAATATGTCCGCATCTGGCAGGCACCGACGGCCTATGAGGTCAACAAATATTACCTTCTGCGCAACTATGAGGACCCAACACGCTTCATGACCGTTGACGCAGACAACACCCTGACCACCACAGTGATAGAGCATCCCAACAGCGAAATCACGGATGATATGCTGTTTGGCATCTCGCCCACAGACCTGTATGGCAGATATTATCTGCTGACGCGCTCGGGCAAAGTGGTGGGCAACATGCCTGACATCAACAAGGCAGTGCCCATCTCCGAAGAGGGCTGCTATTTCTACATGCTGCAAGATGCCACCAAGGGTGTGGCATTCGACTATGCCAAGCAGGAGCCCTTCATCAACTACTCAAACGGCAGCCGCGCGCTAACGCTGAATACCAAGAAGGGCAACATCGTGTCCATCTCAGGCACTACCAAGGATGCCGCATGGTGGACAATGGTTGACAAACAAGAGGTCATCACGGGCATAAGCGAGCCCGATGATGCTGGTGCCGCCCGTGTCAGCAAGGTGTGGCACGACGGACACCTGTATATCCGCAGCGGCAATAGCACCTACACCTTGGATGGCAGAGCCCTTTAACTTCCCTTTCGCTCGAGCTTGCTCGCTTTGCTCGCAAAGAACTTCCCGTAATAAAACTATAAGCTTATGAAAAAATTTTTACTCTTCGCAGCTCTTGCTGCATCAATGAATGTCATTGCACAGGAATCCCTGACCGACATCACCCCCGCTGCCTACGACTGGTCGCATCAGCCAGTAGGCACGAAGATGGTTATCAAGCATGCTGTGCCCGAATGGAACACCCCATACACCTTCTCCTACACGCTGGGCGGCAGCGAGTATCTGGAGAATGGAGGCTGCATCTCAGCTAACGCCACAGACAATCCTCAGGCCATCATGGACGGCACGGCAGTTGTTGACCTCGGCGGCGAGATAGGCAAAGTGATGTGCATCAACGGTGCCAACTCCAAGGCTCAGCAAACACTTGGTTTCACCACCGCTGCATCCATCAACGACAAGATTCAAATCAACATCTTCACCAACCCCGACAACACCCCGCGCAAGCAGTGGATTCGCTGCAGGTTAGTGCTCAACATCTTCAGCAACACCATCTCCACCACCGACGGCATCATAGCCAACATGTACTTCATGGATGCCGACAACAACAACAAACATGCCGACGTGGCTTCGTTCCCAGATAACAAGGTCAATTCCGCACAGTTTGCTGAGTACGACGAAGACGGCGACCCCGTGCTGGACGACAACGAGGACTATGTCTATGACAAGAACCGCTGGCTGACCTACGAGATTGACTACTACCTGATGGATACTTTCAAGGGTGACACCTACGAGGGCCGCACATCGCAGGACATGCCCGCCAAGTGGAAGATGTGGATTCCTCAGGCAGGCCTGGCACAGTCCACCATCTTCATCAAACAGCTGAAGTTCTTCACCATCGACGGCTACACCGACGACAAGGACGAGGCCAACTGGCCCGCCTACGCCAGAGGCCCACACCTGACCTACGGCCCCTGCCCACACACCACCGACATCCAGAGCATGCGCATCTCGCCCGCTCGCAAGGGCATCTACAACCTTGCTGGCCAGCGCGTGGACGAGGCCCGCAACGGCGTGTTCATCATCGACGGCCACAAGGTGGTCAAGTGACATCCGACAAGCATACAATAATCCTTCAACCACACAGGCTCGCGCACTTAGCGCGAGCCTATTCAACTAACCTATACTAACGATGAAAAAACTCTTAGGTATAGCCCTCATGTGGATGGCTATTGGAGTCATCTCCTGCGAGGAGGCTGCCACCAATCCTGGCGACTTCGACCTCAAGTCGGAGCTATCAATGGACCCGATGGTGGTGACATCCACAGGCGGGCAGAGCTACGTTCTGGAGGAGGAAGCGGTCTTCGACACAGCCTACACCAGCAGCTATGAGAAGAAGGACACCACCTTCGAGACCAACGCCGACGGCAGCTTTGTGCTGGATGCCGCCGGCAAGAAAGTGCCCGTCATCGGCGACGACGGCAACCTCATCATCAGCGTGGACACCATCATATTCGAGACAGGCAAAAAGGGCGTCTTCCACAAGATGAAGTTCATCAAGTTGGAGTCCAAGGCCGACACCTTCACCATTCACATCAAGAGCAACGCCATGTGGCGTGCCCCACAATATGCACCCACCAAGGCGCAGTGGTTCTTCAACTACAACCTGCGCACGGGGGGCAATTCACTCACTGGCGGCGGAGACAGCTACTTCTATTTCCGCACCCTGCGCAACAAGAACAAGACACGCGTCGAGCCTGTGCCACAATACATCTATACGTCCGACAGTACTGTGATGTATCAGCTCAACTTCGGTCAGGCCGGCGAACGCGATTGATAACAATCCATTTTACATTTTACATTTTACATTTTACATCTTTTTTCATGGAAGTCATACAAAGCTTTACCATCGACCACACACATCTCAAGCCAGGCATATATGTGTCGCGTGAAGACAATGGATTCACAACATTTGACCTGCGCATCACCGAACCCAACAAAGAGCCCGCAGTGGCACCTGCCGCCATCCACAGCATCGAGCACCTGATGGCTACATGGTTCCGCAACTCACGCGTCAAGGCAGATGTCGTCTATGTAGGCCCGATGGGTTGTCTCACGGGCATGTATATCATTATGACGGGTACATACTCTGTCGAGGACATGCGCAGCCTCACCATAGAGTGTCTGGAGTGGATGCTCACACAAACAGAGGTTCCAGCCACGACACCTGAGACCTGTGGCAACTACCTGTTGCACGACCTGCCCATGTGCCATTGGGAATGCCGTCGATACCTGAACCGTCTGCAGAATGATTTCCACTCAGAATACACCAAACTGCAGATCACGCTCAGCGACGGACGCACATTTGCAGATGCATAGACCTCTGAACAGCTTTTCACACTTACTCAATCATTAACCTTCATGAACTATCCGTTATACATTATCAATAAGCATATTCTCCACTCCTTGCAAGCAAAGGTCAAAGGGGTGTGCCTCTTTGCGTGCTGCATGCTGCTCACCACAGCAGCTTGGGCGCAGCACACGGTGAGAGGCGTGGTGGTGCTCGAAGGCGACGAACCCGCACTGGGTGCCTCCATCATCGAGAAAGGCAATCCCAACAACGGAGCCAAGGCCGACATCAACGGCAAGTTCTCCATCACCGTGAGCAACAGCGCTGCGCGCCTCACTGTGTCATACATCGGATTCCAGACACAGGACGTGCCCCTCAACGGCCGCAACAACATCACCATCACACTCAAGGAGAATTCCAAGGCGCTGGAGGAAGTCGTCATCGTCGGCTTTGCCACACAGAAGAAAATCAACGCCACAGGCTCGGTGAAAACCATCGACGATGCCTCGCTCAAGGATCGTCCGACGGCCAATGCCGTAGAGTCGCTGCAGGGCGTCGTGGCCGGACTGAATATCACCAACGATGCCGGCGGCTCACCAGGTTCTGTCAAGAACATCAACATCCGCGGCGTGGGTAACCTTGGCGACGGCTCCAACTCGGCACCGCTCATCCTCATCGACGGCATGGAAGGTGACATCAACACCCTCAACCCCGCCGACATCGAGAACGTGTCTGTTCTCAAGGATGCAGCTTCGGCATCCATCTATGGCTCACGCGCACCCTTTGGCGTGATACTTGTCACAACGAAGAACGGCACAGGCGCACAAAAGCGTCCCCTAAGCGTCAACTACTCTGGCAACGTGCGCATACAGCAGCCTGTGGCCGTACCCAATATGGTCGACGGACTCACATACGCATACATGCTCAACGATGCCTACCAGAACTCCGGCGGCACACCGCCCTTCTCCGCAGACCATCTCGACAAGATACGCGCCTTTGTCAATGGCACATCCACCCTCAGCATGGGCTACTACGAGAACCTCGACACATGGTACAAGAACCAAGCCGGATATGGCAACACCAACTGGTATGACGTGTATGTCAAGGACCAGACCGTGAGCAACGAGCACAACCTCAGCGTGAGCGGCAGCACCAAAGCCATCGACTATCGCGTGTCAGGCAACTACATGTCACAGACGGGCCTCTTCAAGTATGCCGACGAACACTACCGTCGTTTCAACGTGGCTGGCAAGATCAACGCACGCGTCAACAAGTATCTCACACTGGGATGGAGCACACGCTTCGCTGCCGACAACAACGAGAAACCTTCAGTGATGGACGACCTCTTCTTCCACAACCTCGGACGCACCTCACCAGTCATTCCACTCGTGAACCCATACAACGGAGAGTACCATGAGGATTCGATGATGCAGCCCATACTTGAGGGCGGACGCATCGGCAGCAAGACCAACAAGCTATACAACCAGCTCAACGTCATCATCGAACCCATCAAGGACTGGAAGCTGCATGCAGAGGTCAACAGCCGACTCGAACGCAATCCCTACACACGAGGCTTCAACCCAATGACATACCACATGCCGTCTGGACGCGAAGAGTATCTGACCGCCTTCCGCGACATCACGGCCAACGAGCACAACGTCAACGCCAGCACCGGCACTTTCGCCGTCAGCCCGGCAGGTGGTGAGACTTATCGCGAGAAAGCTACCACCAAGGTCAACTACTTCGAGACCAACGTCTACACAGACTACAACCTCAAGCTCGATGCCGGACACGAATTCACATTCCTGCTCGGTGAGCAGAGCGAGTACTACAAGCAGGAGACCGATCGCACCGCCGACTACGACTATCCCACACAGACCGACGGACAAGTCTACAAGCATCTCGAGACCAACATACAGGGCGAGTGGGCATCGCTGGGTCTCTTCGCACGCGCGAACTATAATTACAAGTACCGCTATCTGGCCGAAGTCAACTTCCGCGCCGACGGCGCCAGCCGTTTCCCCAAGGACCAGCGATGGGGCTTCTTCCCCTCGGTGTCCATTGGCTGGAACATCACTGAGGAGCCCTTCATGGCCAAGATCAAGGACGCCGCCATGGACAACCTCAAGCTGCGCGCATCCTACGGCACACTGGGCAACCAGAACACCACATCGTTCTATCCATACTATCAGGCTATGTACGTCAACACCACGTCGCTGGTGCTCGGCGGAAGCCAGCAGTCGTCGCTGCCAGTCTACGACCCCTACTCCACCTCACTCACATGGGAGACCATCATCAACAAGGGCGTGGGACTGGACTTCGCATTTCTCGGCAGCCGTCTCACGGGCTCCTTCGACTGGTTTGAACGCACCACAAAGGACATGATAGGCCCGTCAAAGTCGCTGTCGGCTCTCTACGGTGCCGCAGCGCCCAAGACCAACAACGCCGAGCTGCGCACACGCGGCTGGGAGGTGGAGCTCACATGGCGCGACCGCATCGGCAAGTTCAACTACAGCATCACGGCCAATCTCTCGGACTACCAGACCGTAGTCACCAAATACTATTCGCCCACGGGCCAGTGCTTCGGCAGCAGCGCCACAATGCGCAACGGCAACTACTGGTATGAAGGCAAGGACTATGGCGAGATATGGGGCTACCGCGTGGTGGGCATAGCACACAACGACGACGAGATGAACGCATACCTCGACCAGGTCTCACAGTCATCAATAGGTTCCAACTGGGGCGGCGGCGACCTGATGTATGCCGACCTCAACGGCGACGGCAAGGTGGACGCCGGCAGCGCCACACTCAACGATCACGGCGATATGGAACGCATCGGCAATTCCACACCGCGCTACGCCTACTCCTTCACACTGCAGGGCGACTACAAGTGGTTTGACTTCCGCATATACTTACAGGGCATAGGCAAACGCGACTTCCTCTTCGAGAACTGCGCTCCATTCTACGGTATGGCAGGCGAGTGGCAACGCAACTTCTTCACCGACCACCTCGACTATTTCAGATATGCCGGCTCGGACCTCGGTGCCAACCTCGACCCATACTACGGACGCATACGCATCGACCGCAACAATATTCAAGCATCGGACCGCTATCTTCAGAACGCAGCATACCTGCGACTGAAGAACATCCAGATAGGCTTCTCGCTGCCCAAGGGCACCAAACTCGAGAAGTTCGTCAAGAGCGCCCGACTGTACCTCTCAGCCGAGAACCTGCTCACCTTCACCAAGCTACGCATCTTCGACCCCGAAGGCATAGACAATGGCGGCGGCTATGGTGCAGGCAAGGTCTACCCCAACTACAGAACATATTCTGTCGGACTGAATGCAACGTTTTAGACACGGCCTGCGGCCGTAGTTGAAAGTTCAAAGTTGAAAGTTTAAACCTCATGAATATGATTTTAAACAGTTTACATAAGTATATACTCTCCTCCCTACAATGGAGGGGCAGGGGGGCTCATTGTCCATTGTCAATTGTCAATTGTCCATTTTACATTTTACATTTTACATTTTTATTGCTCTGCTCCTGCTCCGACTTCCTGGAACGCGAACCGCTGTCCTTCAAGAGCGAGGAAGCCTACTTCCACACCACCGAGGACTTCAAGCTCGCGGTGAACGACCTCTACAAGTACCTGCCACAGAACAACTCCATCTGGGGCGGCACCTACACCGAGGACTGCACCAGCGACAACCAGTGCAGCTCAGGCTACAGCACCCTCTTCCTTGACAACGGCGACTACAAGACCCAAGCTCAGAGCAACAGCAACCTCGTGTGGAACTTCGACCGCCTGCGTGCCATCAACTTCGCACTCAACAAGATTGAGGCCGCACTCCCCTCCATAACAGGGGAGGGGTCGGGG
>CAJOEI010000045.1 GCA_905233465.1 uncultured Bacteroidaceae bacterium
ACGCACTTCTTCATTCTCGTGGCTGTATGTTGCGGCTAATCCTTTGCGCGAAAGGTTCATGTCCTTAATGCCTGGCATGATGGCAATGTCGCCCAGGTCGGAGCAGCCGGTGCCGCTGAGGTGTGTCTGGGCAAAGCCTACAATCTTGGTGCCGCTCTCGTGGTAGCCCGAGCACCAGTCCCAACCCGATTCAATTTGTGTGGGGCCTGCGTTGACCATGCCGAAGGGCACATTGGCCCCTACAAAGACATGACCATGATCACCAGTGCCGATGCGCGGGTCGACGTATGAGGTCAGGGCTGTCACCTGTGCTGACAGTCCAATGCAGCCCGTAAGCAGAGCTGTTGCTAAAAAGGTATATCGTTTCATTGCATCTTTGAGATTGTTGTTCCTTGATAATAGTGCTGCAGGATCTGCTCGTAGCTGTAGCCCTGTTCACCCATGACCGCAGCACCTATCTGACACAGACCCACTCCATGACCCCAACCTGTGCCGTGGAGGACGAATCGTGCGGGCACGCCAGTCTCAGGATTGATATCCTGTCGCTCGACGTCGAAGGCCGCGCTCTTGAGGTGTGTGGTGGACAGCGCACGTCGTATCTCCAGCTCCTTGCCGATGACAAAGGTACGCTCGCTACCCACGATGCGCAGTCGGATGATGTGTCCGCCTGGGCCTCGTTCTATGGGTTGAAGGTCAATGATGTCTCCCAGTGTGACAGCGGCATTGTCGCCCAGAGCATTCTGCAGATGCGCCTGTATGCGCTCCTGAGCCTCCTCCTGGGTTATCGTCTCTGTCCAGCGATAGAAGTCTGTGGTCTCGCGGTCGAAGTCATTGAGCACCTGCTCGATGATGGCTTTGTCATTGGTGTTGCAGAATGGGTCTTCCACGCTCTGCAGATAGGGATGCGGTGTGTTCTCCCAGCAGGTCTCGAAGGTCTCGGTGCGGCCTCCGCAGCATTTGCTGAAACGGGCGTCACATATCTTGCCGTCATAGGTCAAGACAAGCCCCGCCGTCTCCCTCACAGCTTGTTCCACTTCTGGTCGCGAAGCGCGTGTGATGCCCTGATAGCGCTGACAGTGGTCGTCGGCACAGACGTCGAAGCTGGTATGCTCCTCACGGTCATGCCATCGGATGAGCTCTTCGTCTGTGCGTGTGAAGGCAAAGAAGTTGTGACCATTCTTGGCTTGTTTCTGTCGCCGTTGTATCTGGGCATACAGCCAGCTGCGGCTGATGACCGCGTGGGCCTTAAGGAACTCCAGCGAACACTTGGCACTCATCTCACTGCTGATTACGCTGATAAGATAGTCCTCCACGGGCAACTCGTTGATGCACACAATCTTTTCTTCGTCCACTATGATGCGCAGGATACCTTTGAACGTCTGCGCCTCACGCCGTTGCCAATGAAAGTCAACGCCTATTACGACGTCTTCCAGTGTGAAGCTGGCGTCAGGTGTCTGCGGACGGAATGTCAGTGAGCGATACACGCTGCCGTTCCATCGCAGTCCGCCGCCGTAGTACTCCACTTCCTGCAGTCCGTTGATGTCGGCACCCTTGGCGATATATGTGCCGTTGATGGTAAAGCGCACGCCAGAGGCAGATAGCAGTCCGACAGTGACAGCATTGGACTCTCCACTCGCCATCCCTGTGAGTGCAGAAGCAGAATTATCCACAGGCTGTGTATCGTCAGAGTTGACGTTGGCTCCCTCCATATCAGGGAGTGCTGATGGAGAGTCTGTGAGGTTAGCAATGATAGGTTGCAGCTCTTCTTCGGTCATGGTCACCTCACGCAGGATGTCGGCTGCCCATTCCGGCGTAATCTTGTTAAAGTCCTCTTCGCGCGGCGTGATGATAAGGCCGCCCATATCGAGGGCACCGGGGCTCACCATGAGCCTCTCCTCCCCCTTGGTTGATGTGCCATAGCAGTCCGGCCTATGTTTCTTTCTCGGGAACACCAGCGTCACTATCTCGTCAGAGCGGCTCTCGTCGCCGGCTTGTCGCCAGCAGATGACGTTCATGCGTGGCTCGGTCTCGCCTTCGGGCACGGGCAGTGCGCGATACAGCCGCTGACACAGCAGGCTGTCGGTCTCTTCTGGCAAGGAACGTATGACAAACACCGGACACACCCATCCACGCAGCAGGAACAGTCCGCAGCGGCGGCTGACGTTGCCAGCATCGACCATCTCCTGTGTCTCGTCGCCAGTGAGCGGATAGAGTTTCTGCAGCTGTGTCTCGTAGAGCAGCCAGTCGCGTTCTATGGGCACTATGCCGCGCGAGCCGGCCTGCAGATGCATGTGGTCGGGACATGATGCTCCACACAGTGGACCGTTGTAGAAGACGATGCTGTTGGTGAGTGTCCACGCCATGTGCCGCATAGTGCCGAAATGCTCCCAGATGGCCTGTGGTTTGTGGCGGCGTGTGGGAATGGTGTAGTGGCGGAAGAGTATGGGGAAGGGGTTGACCAGCACCTGATAATGATGCTCTATCATCAAGGCGTGTTGCTCTGGCGGACGATTCTCGTCGCAGAGGAAGCACGGCCTGGCTTCTATTGCGGCCTTGTCGATGTTGGCCGCTGTCGACACTATGCGGGCGGGATTCCATTGTGCCATGAGGCTGATGTCGTCGATGGCCAAGGTGCGTGTCTGCACGTTTTGCTTGAGTTCGTTGTAACGTTGTCGCGCATCCGGCCAGTCGCGCAGCTCCTGATCGAAGAATGCTTCCACATCTTCCTCCGTAGCCTCGCGTCGCCATTTGCGGTTCAACGCCTGACGCGCCAGTATCTCTGTGGTGCGCAGTTGGTCTTTGTATAGGTTATTGCGGTTGACCTTGTCCGTAGAGAGTGCCGCATCGCTGTTGCCTTCCCATCGGCGGCACAGATACAACTCGTCGAAGATGCGCCCGATGCGGTAGCGGCGACCTATCATCAGTCCGAGGGCATAATCCTCGCCGTAGCTGGTGTTGGGGATCTGTATGCGTCGCAACACAGGCGTGAAGAAAGCTCGCGGTGCTCCCAAGCCGTTGATGCGCAGGGCGTTGTTGCGACCGTTCTGCGGTGTCCATTCGGCGTGGTCGATGAGTCCTGGCGGCAGCGTCTGCAGCTGGAAATCAGTCATGCGATAGGAACCGATAACCATTGCGGCGCGCTGTTCGCGGAAGGCATCCACGATACGTTGCAGCGTGTCGGGGCCGGAGTAGAGGTCGTCCGAGTCGAGCTGCACCACGAAACGTCCGCATTGCGGGTGGTGCACAGCCAGATTCCAGCACCCTCCGATGCCGAGGTCATCGCGTTCAGGGATGAGATGGATTAAAGGACATCCATTCTCCATTAAGCCGTCAATGACAGCTCCCGTTCCATCCGTGCTGTGGTTGTCCACCACGATGCAGTTGAACGCGAATGTCGTTTGCTGGCGGAGCACGCTGCGTATGGCATCCTCGATGGTGCGCACGCGGTTGCGCACGGGGATGACCACTGTAGCCTCAACGGGAAACTCCTCGTCGTCGAAGCGCACCTCGTCAAACTCGTCGGGCGCCAGCAACGCACCTATGGCCTTGAGATGACGCGTGCATGCACGTTCCATCTCTATCTGGCGCGCACGGTTGCGCGGGTCGACATAGTCAAATTGTTTCTGTCCCGACAGGCGTGTGTCGGTCTCCACCTCGGTATACAGCTGCTCGGTGATGTGATATGGCAACATACGTCGAGACAGGAAGAGCCTCAGGTCATAGAGCCCTGCCCACTGGTACTCGCGCAGACGTTCCTGTGCGAAATATTCCTGCACATCCTCTGTGCGTAGCAGCAACAACGACCCGAAGGCAAAGTCATCGCGCACAGAACCCAGCTGGCAGTCGATGAGCGGACGGGCCTCCACCGTGCCGTTGGGCAGCAGCACGCGGTGGTCGGCATACACCATTGATGCTTCTGTGTCCATTGCCACAGACAGCATGCGGTGCAGCGCGTGGTAACCCAACTCAAGGTCAAACTGCTTGGTGTACAGCAGTATATATGGTGCTGTGGCGGTGTCGGCCATCATGCGCAGCGACTTGGTGTGCATGGGATTGCCGATAAGATGCACCTCGGCAACCTCTGCCTGTGCTCGCAGAGCGTCAATGGTTCTGCGTCCTTGCTCCTCATTGTCAAATGGCAGGAAGCAATCTATCATGTTATTCTTCATTTGTCCTTTATCTTCTTTAACTTCTTTAACTTCCTCACTTTTTAAAGATGAGTAACGTTTCCGACAGCGCAAAGATAGGGAAAAAGGTGGAGTAGGGTAGGTGTACCATGGTGAAAAAGTGTTAAAGATTCGACAATGTTGCATGACATTCGTGGTTAACGCTTATCTTTGCACAAAATATTGCCTCTTTTTTCCAAAAACTATTAAGCTAATAAGCCAATAACCTATTAAGCCAATAACCTATTAAGCCAATAACCTCAATACTCAAAACCTTATGAAGAAACTGCTCATGTTTGTTGCCGCCGCATGCTTCACGCTGCTGGCTGGCGCACAGTCCCTCTCCGTCACCGACAACGACTGGCATTGGGACAAGGGAACAATCGTCATCAACACCCCGATACGTCCTGCTGGACAGGCTAACGTGCTGTGCCTCACGGCTCCCAAGCTGGAGACCGTGCGTGTGGGCTTTGTGGGACTGGGCATGCGTGGCCCGGGTGCCGTGGCACGCTTCACCTACATCCCCGGAGTGCAGATCGTTGCCCTTTGCGACTATGAGGCCGAACGTGCTGAGAAATGTCAGCAGTACCTGCGTGATGCAGGCCTGCCCCCTGCCGTCATCTACAGTGGCGAGAAGGGCTACGAGGAGCTGTGCCAACGCCCGGATATCGACCTCGTCTATGTTGCCACAGACTGGGACCACCATTTCCCCGTGGCCAAGTGTGCGCTGCTCAACGGCAAGCATACCGCCATTGAGGTGCCATCGGCAATGAACCTCGCACAGTGCTGGGAACTCGTCAACCTCTCCGAGCAGACACGCAAGCACTGCATGATACTCGAGAACTGCTGCTACGACTGGTATGAGCTCAATACCCTGAACATGGCTCAGAACGGCGTCTTCGGCGAGATACTGCGTGGCGAGGGTGCCTACATCCACAACCTCGACGACTTCTGGGACTACTACTGGAAGAACCCCGCCGACCCCGACCAGGCACAGCTCGGCTGGCGCATGAAGTACAACCGCGACAACCGCGGCGACGTCTATGCCACCCACGGCCTCGGCCCTGTGGCACTGGCTATGAATATCCATCGCGGCGACCGCTTCACCACACTCGTGGCTATGGACACCAAGAGCGCTCACGGACGTGAATGGGTGAAGGCCAAGACTGGCAAGGACTGCCCTGAGTTCCGCAACGGCGACCAGACCACAACGCTCATGCGCACCGTGGAGGGCAAGGTCATCGAGATTCAGCACAATGTCATGAACCCGCAGCCATACAACCGCCTCTTCAAGCTCACCGGCACCAAGGGCTATGCCACCAAGTACCCCGAACCGCACTTCGCTCTCGACAAGAGCCAACTCGCAGCCAGCGGCGTGGCACCCAAGGTGGACGACCTCAGCTCACACGGCTTCCTGCCGCAGGCCGAGCACGAGGCTCTGTGGAACAAATACACCCATCCCATCATCCAGAAGTATGGCGAGATGGCTCAGAAGGTAGGTGGTCACGGCGGCATGGACTTCTTCATGGATGCCCGTCTGGTGTATTGCCTCCAGAACGGACTGCCTCTTGATATGGACGTCTACGACCTTGCTGAATGGTGCTGTCTGGCCGAGTTGGGCACGCTGTCAATGGACAACAACTGCGCCAGCGTAGCCTTCCCGGACTTCACACGTGGCGACTGGCAGCTGGTCAAGGGCTTCCAGTTTGCTTGGGCCGAGCCCGCTGCCGAGGCCGCTGCCGAGGCTGCTGCCAAGGCCAGCACCGAGGCACAGAAAGCTCTCTGCATCAAGAAGAAGCTGTGGGACAAGTACGACCGCGACAAGATCAAGCAGACCAAGAAGATTCATCCTAAGAAGAAATAATCACTGACACGTGCCGTCTTTGGCACGGATATTGCCCTATAGAACGCAAAGACGTGAGGACTTCCTACGTCTTTGCGTTCTAAACATCTTAAACACTGACACAACAACAGACAAATGAACGACTACAACATCAACAATTACGATCGCGGCACATCTGCCTTCAGCGGCGTGAGCTTCTTCACTGGTGTGATGACACGTGTGTATGCATGGATGACAGCCGCCCTGCTCATCACTGCCGGCGCCGCCGTCTTCGTCGCCAACAACCCCACCATGCTGCAGGTCATCTTCGGCAACTCTGCCGTCCTCATGGGACTGGTCATCGCCGAGTTGGCACTTGTCATCGGGCTGTCATGGGCCATCAACCGACTGTCACCCACCACAGCTGCGGTGATGTTCGTCATCTACTCACTCATCAACGGCGTGACGCTGTCAAGCATCTTCTTTGCCTATCAGATAGGCACCATCTACTCGGCATTTGCTGCCACAGCACTCACCTTCGGAGGCATGAGTCTGGTGGGCTACACCACCAAGAAGGACCTCTCCGGCTTTGGCGGACTGCTGTTCATGGGCCTTATCGGCATCATCATCGCATCAGTGGTGAACATGTTCTGGCACAATACTATTATGGACAGCATCATAACCTACATCGGTGTGTTCATGTTCGTCGGCCTCACAGCCTACGACACCCAGCGCATCAAGGCTATGTCAGCCCAGGCCGAGTATAGCGGCGACCCCTCTGCAGCCTCCAAGGTGGCCATCATGGGTGCCCTGGCCCTCTATCTCGACTTCATCAACCTCTTCCTCTACCTGCTGCGCCTGCTCGGACGCAACCGCGATTAATCCGTCTGGCCGCAGCCACACACAGTTTTTATTATGTGTAGACATGCGCTCCTGGCGGCTGTTGCTGCCATGCTGTCATGCCTGTGTGCGTCGGCACAGGAGACATATCGCTTCGCCCAAAGGGACACGTGCGAGCTCTATCTTGACATCTTCCGTCCGGATTCCACAGCTCAAACCACCTACAAGGGCATCGCTAAGCCCGCCATCATGTTTGTCTTCGGTGGCGGCTTTGTCTCTGGCCAGCGCAGCGACCCCGCCGTGCGCGGCTGGTTCCGGCAGATGAATGCTGACGGTTACACCGTTGTGGCCATCGACTATCGGCTGGGGATGAAGGGCTACCGCATGGGACGTGGGCTGCGCGGCGCTGCCAAGGCTCTCGACCGCTTCGTGGCCTCCCAGCAGATGGGCGTGGAGGATGTCTTTGCTGCCGTGTCCTTCCTGGCAGCGCATCCCGAACTCAACGTTCCGGCCGACAATATCGTCCTCGCAGGCAGCTCTGCTGGAGCCATCATCTCCTTGGCCTGCGCCTACGCCATAGCGGGCGGACAGGTGCTGAGCCCCACGACGGGTGATGCCGCCTCCCTGCCGCCAGGGTTCGCGTTCAAGGGCGTGATGAGTTTCGCGGGTGGCATCGTCAGCAAGCACGGAGCGCCCCGTTTCACCCAGGCCCCGTGTCCGCTCCTCCTCTTCCACGGCACCGCTGATAAGATAGTGGCGTACAAGCATTTCGGTCTCCCGCGTCGTGGCATCTGGGGCAGCTGCTACTTGGCTTCACGCCTGAAGCGCCAAGGCCGCAACTGCAGCATCTGGCGTTTCAGCGGACGCTCGCATGAGGTGGCAGCATATATGGCCGGGATGTGGAGCGTGGAGAAGGCTTTCTTAGAGCAGAATGTCATGCTGGGCCAACCCCACAATGTCGATGCTATGGTCGACAACCCCGCCCTGCCGACATGGGATGCAGGCCGCAAAACAGCCGACCTTTACAAATAAAAATAGAGTCCGCTGTTGCCGTATGATGTTTGCAACCGGCACCGCCTCTCAAACTTATTGCCAATCAACCAGTTACATATTTTAACAAATTGGCAGTAAAAGGCCCGGGGGTTAGCGGTTGATGATCCAGGAGGTTTGCACTAAAACATCCGGGGCTTTCACGTAAATCTTCCAGGATCATTTTCCGCTAACCTTGCCAACTTGTGGATGTTTTAGTCGTAACGTGCGGAGTTTTTTTTGCGCAATTCCCCCTCTCTCCTCTCCCTTGGGGAGAGGCTGGGAGTGGCCTTTATCATCATAACCATCATATTTGCCTACATAGTCCTATCCTCCACATTCACAGCATGTTAGGTGACGCTTGTGTAGGCATGTAGGTTCATCTAGGCAAAAACGCCTGTGGTGCGCGCGCACGCGCGCGTGTATATTAATAAGTACCTCGCGGCATTTGCTAATCATGCTGTAGCGCCTTTCCTTTCTGCGATGACCTTACGCATCTGTTCTTCCCATTGATGCCGTGCATCAATCATCTTTCGGAAAGCATTCTGGCGTTCCGTCGTTGTTTGGTAATGAATAAAACGTGCTTCCGAATCAGTACTCTCTTTCTGTTTCACGCCGCAAAGTAACATATTATTTTCATCACCTCCAAATTTCCATTGCTTTTTTGCTCACACCATTAGTTTCATGATATAGCAACAGCAGCTATACACTTCCGTCGAAGCATATAGCTGCCGTAATAATGTATATTGGTATTACTACCTATTCAGAATCGGATTGTTCAGTAATTCATGAAACTTGAATCCTGAAACATAATTCATGAACCATGAAACCTGAACCAAGATTCACTTGCTCCAGTCGTCGTCCCAGACGTTGTAGCCGGAGGTGGAGCTGGCGTCTTCTTTTGCCCATCCACCGTTGGTGCCCGTTACCTGCGGCTGGGTGTCAAATTTCTGCAATGAGCCTTCCAGCAAGGCACGCTCAGCTGCGAGTTTGACGATGAGAATAGCTGGTGTCTTATATGTCTGTTTCATTGTCGTATGATATTTTACATTGTACATTATACATTCATCACTTGATGACAACCTTCTTGCCGTTCTGGATGTAGATACCCTTCTGGGCTTTACTCACGCGCTGACCGGCGATGTTATAGATGGTAGCATTCTTTGCCTGCTGTCCATTCTCAATCGAAGCAGCATCGATGCCATCCGTGAGGTCCCAGTTGATGGCAAAGCCCTTCACATTTGATGGTGTATCAATGTATGCACGGTTTGCACCCAGTGTATTCTGGTCCCAGTGGTAGAAGCCTACTGTCGTACCATCTGTACCCAACACATAATCTGTTTCGCCGTCAATGGTTGTTGACAGATAGGTTCCTGTGAGAGCTGTTCCTGTAACGGACGTTGCAGCATATCCAGTGCCAATTGTCAGTGTAGCAGTCTCGGAAGAGCCCTTCAACAGAACAGGAGTACCAGCTGCAACCTCGCCTTCAAGGGCTGTCGGGACAAGCCAATTACCGCTTGCTGCCAGTGTATAAGCCGTAGCACCACTAACAGTGTAGCTGAAGGGAGCACAGAAGGTTGCATAATTATAGCCGTCACCTCCGTCGTGAAGAGCAACTGTTGCACTTGTAGCGGCCTCTATTACCCATTGAGCTTCATCAATTGTGTCATCTGTACCAGCAACGACCTCTTCACTGCCATTTGCCGTATGGATGCCCTTCTTCAAATAAGAAGAATAATCATTGACACCATCATTTACGCCATTACCATAACAGATAGCAAATGCGATTTGGTTAGTACCGGTTCCAGGGAACCAATGCACATATTTGTTAGGGGTGCTGGTAATCCATGCTACACCACCATAAGACTTGTCGGAGACTGTCCAGCCAAATCCATGACCCTGATTGTACATATACAATGTGCCATTACTTTCCGTATCAAAGAGGCGGATAACTGTAGCAGCATCTGTGGCAGTTCCGTTGGCGAACACGTACTTGTTAGTACTTCCGTAGGTAGAAGTGGCCGTTGCAACGAGATATTTGCCTGTAGCCACATTCTTCAAACGATAGAAGCCAGCAGCGGGTGCATTCACAGCAAGGAGACTCTTGACCTGAACCAAGGCTGCATAAGCTGCAGGGTATTGAGCTGTTGCGCTACCTAAGATAGCAGCATTGACACTCGAAATGGTTCCAATAGCATCCTCGTCAGTCAATGTGGAAGGATCTGTAGAATAACATTCTCCAGCGCCCGAGCCAATGGTGATTGACTGCATATAGTCATTGAGGGATAATAGCACATCTTCATCCGTAGAGGCAACAATGGTTGAACCTGCATCGTTATGTACTGTACCATATTCACCCTTACTACATGTGCGCAGGTAGTTGTAAGTGTTGTCATGGTGGAAATAGATATCGGTATTCTCCTTCATGCGAAGAACGATTCCAGAAGAGTTGGTGTCAATCAACCAATACTGATTGGTGAAATCACCAGAAGCAACGAATTGGATGTTGTTATCACTATGACGATTGGTCACAACAGAAGTATAAGTCAAGAAATAGCCTGTGCCCTTTTGCTTGTTAATGATCTTGAAACCAGCGTATGGTTCGCCGATGAATGCCCATGAAGCATAAGAGTTGAAGGGTTCACTTTCGTCCTGCAGCGTCACATCACCCGTAGCATCATCGTCATATACAAGATACTTGCTTCGGATGTTCAGGTTGTAGTATTCTGGTGCAGAAGCGTCGGCCGTATATCTTATGAGCGGTTCTGCTTTGGGCGTAGCCGTGAAGACAGCGTCGGTGTTACCTGTGCTACTAATTGTCAAATCAATATTATCGTATGTATAGAAATTCGTCAACTGATATTCAGCAGGCAGGGTGGTGATGTTTGTCCCATTAAGCGTAGCTATAGGGTCAGAGGTAAATAGAATGTTTTCACTACTATCTTGCACTTTGTAAACCACAAAATAGGTGGCGGCTTCTAAGTTCACCTGGATGGCTTCAAGGAACAAACCACTATTGTCTGAATCCGTAAGGGTAAATGTAGTTTCCAATGCCTCTATGCCTGAAACGCACAAACTGTTACCGTAAGTAGTGAAAGTCACAGCAGAACCACCTTCGGAAGGAGTCACAGTTTGATTGGTTGTGAGAGCTCTACCAAAGAGCTTGTATCCTGTAATAATATAGCCTGAAGGAGCAGTAATCGTGTAGGTGGAAGACTTTGACGAACCACTACGGATATCCAAGCCACCAGTGTAGCTACCAGAAGTATTGTTGATATTATTAGCACTGGCAGTCAAAGTAAATGAGGGACTAGTTCCTGATGTCCAAACGTTTTTCCAATTGCCACTTTCCATCGTACCTCCCAGCTTATCACCTACGCAGTAGCCTGTGGTAGCAGACAAATCCGTTACAGCCTTGAAGTATGGCCAAAAGTTGGCACCTGTGCTACCAGCGTTATTACCATAAGGATAGGCTCCATAATCGGAATGATTCAGAGAGAGGCAAGCTTCAGTTACAGGATATGCGCCATCAGTAGGGGTATTTGAGGAGAGGAAAACAAAGTAATAAACACTTCCACCTAGCAGATTAACATCATCACTAAAATTATAAGTCAATAAGCTAGTAGATGATGCTATGTTATGATTGCTTGAGATGCCTATTACTTGGCTAGCGTCCAAGGTTAAGATAGAAGGCGAGTATGCAATAGCTAAATAGTTATCATTATTACCCGCACCTGTCTGTTCCATGAGTTGGATTGAATTCAAAGTATAAGTGGTTGAAGCGTCACCTGGTGTTTTGACAGCATACCAATAAAAGTGCCCTACACCACCTGTTGCCTGAGCCCATCCATTTCTTGATTCCCAAATATCCTGGTCACCGCTGAGTGTTACACCTGCAAGACCAGCATAGCAACCCAAAGAAGCAGTCTTTGTCAAGACAACCTTAATATATAGGGTAGCCGTTGCTGCCTTTTCAGAAGCTGCTGTCATTTCCCAGTTCTTGTGATAAAGGCCGTCGCTTTCATCGTTGACTGTACAAATATCATTGCCTGACTGTGAGATGAAAGATGCGACAGCATCTGCCGTAGTTCCTGTAGAAATATCAAAAGTCCAATAGCGCACAGTGCTACCTGTATTGTATTGGCTAGTACCTCCGCCAGTCAGTGCATAGACATCAAGTGCAGCATACTTATAGGCGAAATCTGTGGAAAGACCTGTCACGCAGAATGTGTAAGTGATTGTACCACCTTCCACATTTTCATAACCAGCATTAGGAGCCAGTACAGAATTGGTTGTACGACCAAGTGCTGCTGCGGAACCGATCTTGAGTTCTGTAATAGAGGTGCTTGCAAGAGTTGCAGTAATGCCAGAAAGGGCATTGCCATCCATGTCTGTTACGTTCACTGTGACATCGCTTACGGCGTTGGTGGCCGTACCACTTCCTGCATCTACGCGGCTGAAAGTCAGCTTGATGCCTGAATAGGCCCATGCTCCGCTAATGCCACAGAGCATGGCGACAAAGAGTAGTAAAAGTTTTTTCATTTGTTGTTAGTTATTTGTTGGTTGTGTATTACCCGTAAGTGACTGAACCGCTGTTCAGTATATAATGGCCTGATGGCCTTGCTTTCGTGTTGGCGCACACTAAGTGTGGCTTTATAGCCAAAAAGAATGCGGCGTGAGGCCATTTCACGCCGCAAAAGTACATATTTGATTGAAGAATAGAGTGACAAAAAGACTTAAAAAAGTATAAAATATATTTGTGGTCATTACATGAGGCTAATTGATGGGCATTTGTGTAAAATAATTTTTAGCTATTCGATGCATGGTCGTTCGAAAGCAGGGAAGCTGAAAGCATTACCCCTCGATAGAGATTGCAGCCGATGAAGTTGCCGATGACGATGGCGAGGTAGAAGAGTAGGATGTTGGGCCAGTGGGCTGCCCAGAAGTCGAGAGGCACGCAGAGATAGTAGAAGGCATCGGCCACGCAGTGGGGGAAGCCGCACATAATGAAGAGGGGCACGCCGAAGAGCAGCGGCAGGTTCTTGCCCTGACGGCCGAAGGTGACGGCAGTGGTCATGATGAAGCCGCAGCCTATGGCGAGCACGCCTCCACGTAGCGGCCCCGTGGCCAGACGTGCCTCGAGGATGCCTTGTGCCGTGGCCTGCAGCGGCATGGGCGAACAGCGGGCCATGAGGGCCACGAATAGACAGCCCACGATGTTGCCGCAGAGGATGAGCAGCAGCTGTCCTACCTCACCGCGACGGATGAAGCCAGCAGTGCCGGTGTAGAGCTTCAGGGCGTAGTGCACCACCGTGAGTAGGCCAAAGGCAAAGAGCACAGCACCGACAATACTCTTCTCGGCCAGATAGCCCCAACCGGCGATGCCGATGCATACGCCGGCAAGGAATGAGGAACGGAAAATCATGACAATTTACGGATTTACAATTTACAAATTTTGGAAGTTATGATGTAGAGTTATGATGACTTTATAACTACCGAAACTTGTACAATTAATTGTTACGCACTTCGTTGCCACAGCTCGGTGCGTCCGTTGCGCAGCGAGCGTGGAACGTCGATGATGCGCTGGTTCTCCGAACCACGGAAGATGAGGCCGTTGTGATGGCGTGAGGCCACATAGGGTCCGTCGACGAGCACGTCGAGCTGTTCGAGCAGACGGCGCTGTGCCGGCATCTGCAGCAGTGTCTCAAAGGTGTAGCCGGTGTAGCACCAGATGGTCTTTTTCGTACGGCTGCGAATGGCGGTGGCGAGTTCGGCAAAGCCCTCTGCCTGCTGCATGGGGTCGCCGCCGGAGAATGTCACGTTGGCAAAGGGGTCGGCCTCCACGACCTGCATGATATCCGCAACGCTCATCTCCTGACCGGCGTCGTGCGCCCACGACTGGGGGTTGTGACAACCCTCGCAGTGGTGGGTGCAACCGGCGCAGTAGATGCTCGTGCGGAAACCCGGGCCGTCGACCGTGGTGTCCTCGACGATATCTAATATTCTTATGCTCATGGGGTGGTGATGGGGCTATAGTTGCTATAGGCTCTATAGGCTCTATAGTTTCTATAGGCTCTATAGTTTTTTATTCTTGGAAGGGTAGATAGTCTGTTGAGTGGATGACGCGGTCGTTGAGCTCGGCGAGCTTGGCGCGGTTCCAGCGGTCGGTAGTGCCGACGAGGTAGCCGGTGATGCGCTGTAGGCGGTCGATGTTGGTGCTGCCGCAGCGCGGGCACTTCTCGAGATGTGCTGAGGCATCCTCGTAGCCGCAGTCCATGCATCGGTTGCGGGTGTGGTTGACGCTGCCGTAGCCGATGTCCATGGCATCCATCATGTCGACGATGTTCATGATGGCTTCGGGGTTGTGGGTGGCATCGCCGTCGATCTCGACATAGAAGATATGGCCGCCGCGCGTGAGGTTGTGATATGGTGCCTCGATCTCGGCCTTGTGGCGTGCACTGCACTTGTAGTATACGGGCACGTGGTTGGAGTTGGTGTAGTACTCGCGGTCGGTGATGCCGGGAATCTTACCGAACTTACGCTGGTCGCCGCGTGTGAAGCGTCCGCTGAGGCCTTCGGCGGGTGTGGCCAGCACGCTGTAGTTGTGCTGGTACTGCTGGCAGAAGTCGTTGACGCGGTCGCGCATGTATGTGACGATGCGCAGACCGAGCTTCTGGGCTTCGGCACTCTCGCCATGGTGCTTGCCGATGAGTGCCACGAGGCATTCTGCCAGGCCGATGAAGCCTATGCCGAGGGTGCCCTGGTTGATGACGCTCTCGATGGTGTCGTTGGGACTGAGCTTCTCGCAGCCTATCCACAGGCTGTGCATGAGCAGCGGGAACTGCTTGACGAAAGCCGTGCGCTGGAATTCGAAGCGCTCGTGCAGCTGGCGTGCGGTGAGGCAGAGGAGGTTATCCAACTTGGCAAAGAAGGCGGCGATGCGCTCTTCTTCGTTCTGGATGTCCATGCACTCGATGGCGAGCTTGACGATGTTGATGGTCGAGAAGCTGATGTTGCCGCGGCCGATGCTGGTGCGGGGGCCGAAGCGGTTCTCGAACACACGTGTGCGGCAACCCATCGTGGCCACCTCGTGGATATAGCGCTTGGGGTCGTCCTCGCGCCAGTCGGGATCTTGGTTGTAGGAGGCGTCGAGGTTGAGGAAGTTGGGGAAGAAACGGCGTGCCGTGACCTTGCAGGCCAGACAGTAGAGGTCGTAGTTGGGGTCGGTGGGCAGATAGCTCACGCCGCGCTTCTTCTTCCATATCTGTATGGGGAAGATGGCTGTCACGCCGCTGCCCACGCCCTCGTAGGTACTGTTGAGTATCTCGCGGATGATGCAACGGCCCTCGGCGCTGGTGTCGGTACCGTAATTAATAGAGGAGAAGACGACCTGGTTACCGCCGCGGCTGTGGATGGTGTTCATGTTGTGGATGAAGGCCTCCATAGCCTGGTGCACGCGGCCTACGGTCTTGTTTACGGCATGCTGGATGACGCGTGCCTCGCCCTCGAGGCCGTCGAGGGACTTGTTGATGAAATCGTCAAGCTCTATATTATATAGGTGGCTGTAGTCAGCGGCGAAGAGCTCCTCAAGTTTCTTCATCTCCTCGATGAAGGTCAGGCGCACGTAGGGCGCGAGGTAGAAGTCAAAGGCTGGTATGGCCTGACCGCCGTGCATCTCGTTCTGGGCTGTCTCCATGCTGATGCATGCCATGACGCTTGCCGTCTCGATGCGCTTGGCGGGTCGGCTCTCGCCGTGGCCGGCCATGTAGCCGCCTTCGAGGACGTGGTCCAGAGGATGCTGCACGCAGGTGAGTGATTTGGTGGGGTAGTAGTCCTTGTCGTGGATATGAAGGTAGTTGTTCTTCACGGCCTCGCGTATCTCCTCTGAGAGCAGATAGTCGTCAACAAAGGGCTTGGTGGTCTCGCTGGCGAACTTCATCATCATGCCGGCAGGGGTGTCGGCGTTCATGTTGGCGTTCTCGCGTGTGACGTCGTTGCTCTTGATGTTGATGATCTCGAGGAACATCTCGCGTGTCTTGGCCTTACGGGCAATACTTCGCTGGTTGCGGTACTGGATGTACACGCGGGCGACATCCTTGCGCGAGCTCTTCATCAGCTCGAGTTCCACGAGGTCCTGAATCTCCTCGACGGTCATCTGCGACTTGCCGCGCATGGCGATGCGGTCGGCGATCTGTTGCACGAGTTGCGGGTCTTCGCCCTCATCGGTGCGAAGCATGGCTTTGCGTATGGCGGCAGCAATTTTTTCTTCGTTGAAACCAACAATGCGGCCATCACGCTTGACTACTGTCTGTATCACTTCTGTTTAGGGTTTATTAGTTGAAGTTTGGATTTTATGTGTTGCTTGTAGTTGTAAGCGGAAAACGGCGCAAAGGTATATTATTTGCCCGAAATGTGCAAGAATAGCAACAATAAAAATCAAAAGTTATCCAAAACTTTTTCAACCACCCTTGAGAATCAGTGTGTTATGAAAATGAGCTGCTCAAAAAGTTTTCCAAAAAAGAAGACGAGGCAGATTGTGGCGTGTGTATGTTTCGACAACGTCTAAATGCTAATATGCAGATATTCCAGCGTTTGTGCAGGCTTGTCATTCATCACTAATTCTGGCGGGAAATCGGCTTCGTCAAGCAGCGGCAGGGCATAGCGGTAGTCGGCAATGCTGTCGGCAATATGGGCATCCGAGCCGAGGATGACAGGCACGTCCATGCTGCGACACAGGCGCAGCAGCTCGAGGTTGTTGGGGCGTGCCGACAGTTTGCCTCGCGAGGGTATGAGGCTGCTGGAGTTGATCTCCAACAGCGTCTGTGTGGCGGCAGCGGCGCGCACGATGGGTTCGAAGTACAGCTCAGCGGTGCCGTCGCCGGGATGGCTGATGATATGTGTCCAGGGATTGTGTATGGCTGCAAGCATCGCATCGGTGTTCTGCGAACGTGTGCCGCCCTGCCAGCAGAGGGCGTGGATGCCGGCGATGCGCAGGTCCATGCAGCGATAGTGCTTCTCGTCAAGGTCCAGCCGGCCGGTGGTGTCGAGGATATTCAGCTCTGCACCCAGCAACAGGCGCACCCCGCACATCTCCCGCGGCACCACATGCAGGTTGCGGAAGTATATCGGGTCGCAGGTGCCCGGGATGCCGGGGGCGTGCTCGGTGATGCCGAGGATCTGTATGCCGCGGCGTGCTGCTTCGGTGGCCATCTCGCGGATGGTGGAGTAGGCGTGGCCGGATGCCAGAGTATGTGTGTGCAGGTCTATAAGTGGCGTCATAAGAGTGGAAGATGAATAATTTCCCGATATTTTATTTTGCAGTTAAAACCAAATGCTGTAATTTTGTGGCCGAAAAAAGTAAGAATAAGTATATGTCTGAACAAAATTCTTCTGCTTCTTCTGCAATAGACAACACAGAACACCATCATCATCATCACCATCATCACCACCATCATCGCAAGGGAAGTTCAAGGCGTCGGTTCATCAAGACCACAACACGTTTTGCTCTGTTGATAGCGGTGTCGGTAACGGCTGCTTTGGTCGTACTTCTGGTGATGTATTGTGGCATCAAGGACAATCCCAATTTGTTGAGTCTGCTGATGCTTGCCTTGCCAGTCTTCGCCGTTGTCGGAGCGCTGGCTGGACTGGTGTATGGCTGGCACGAGGTGAGGGCCTACGACAAGGCTAAGCGCTGACATCTTCAGCGGTTGTCGTGTTGTGGCTGTCGCGTTCTAAGCTTGCAAGGTCGCTCTCTTCTCCTACCACCCACAAAACGTTGCCGGCGCACAGCGGGCGTTTGGGGTCGGCGGTGAGAAGTGTGTTGTCGCCTGCACTTTCTATGCCTGCAACTAAACAGCGGTAGCGCTGGCGGATGCCGCTCTCATGTATGTTCTTGCCGATAAAGGGCGAACCGGCGTCCAGTGTGATGCGCATCAGCTGCATCTCTGATTGTGTAGATGTTGACGGCTGCTGGCTATTGGTCTCCAGAGCATGGCCGAACATACTCAGTTGGTTGTCGGTGCCTATTACTTGCAGCTTGTCGCCCGGCAGGATGCGTGTGCTGCCGGAGGGGATGTTCAGACGTTCCGTGCCACGAAGGATGGAGGCTACGTGCACGCCGTAGTTGTGCCCGAGGCTGAGCTCGGACAGCGTATGTCCGGCCCACGCATTGCCCACGGGGATGGTGAAATCTGTCAGGTGGAGGTCGTGCTCGACAAGATGTCCGGCGTATGCGGGGCGAGCACTGTGCTCACGCTGCATGAGGTTCTTGCTGAAGGTGGCCTCCAAACGGCCCGTGCGCCGACCCAATGAACGGGTTTGCAGGATGTTGAAGATTATGAACACCACGACACCAATTAGCAGGACACCGTTCCAGGTCAGAGTGCGACCCAGGACATGACCCACTATAGCTGCCACGATGAGTATGCGCAGCAACTGTACGGCCACCAAGGGGGCGCGGCTGAAGTTGCTGCTGTGCCATAGCGTCTGGAACTCCGTGCTGCGGTTGTGCTTCACCATCAGCGTGCGCAGGAAGGGAGCAATGGCCAAGATGGTGACTATGGCTGTGATCCATCCGACCCATGACTGAGGCAGGATGTTGGCCAACAGCGGCTGGATGAAGCGGAACATAATCACTATTGAGGCCACCGACAGCACGCCGTATATGAGCAGAGTCTGGCCTACGTTCATCAGATAGGTGCGCCAGTGGCTCGTGTTGCCGCCTGAGGCCGAGGCACTACTGTTGGCGTAGTTGTTCAGTATCTGTTTCAGGCGTGCTGGCAGGTGACGTTCCAGAACATTATATGCCGGCACTGCCAGACGGATCATATATGGTGTGGTGAATGTGGTGAACACTGACACGGCCACGACGATGGGGTAGAGGTAGTCGCTGGTCACGCCAAGCGAGGTGCCTAATGTGGCTAGGATGAAGGCGAATTCGCCTATCTGCGTCAGCGAGAAGCCACACTGGATGGCGGTTTTCAGGGGCTGGCCGGATAGCAGGAAACTCAGACTGCCGAAGACTGTCTGACCAACCATGATGGCGGCAATGATGCACAGAATGGGCACGGCATACTGGATAATCAGCTGTATATCAACCATCATGCCCACAGACACGAAGAAAATGGCTCCAAAGAGGTTCTTCACTGGCGTGACGAGATGCTCGATGCGCTCGGCCTCAACCGTCTCGGCAAGGATGCTACCCATGATGAACGCACCGAACGCAGAAGAGAAGCCCACGGACGAGGCCACAACAACCATGCCGAAGCACAGGGCAAGAGCAACGACAAGCATCGTCTCGTCGCCTAAGAGCGACTTCGTCTTGCGCAGGAAAAGCGGTATCATGTAGATGCCGACGACGAACCAGAGCACGAGGAAGAATATCAGCTTGGCAATGCTGAATACCATCTGCATGCCTTCAACCTGTTGGCTCACTGCCAGCGTGGACAGCATGACCATCATCACTATCGCCAAGATGTCCTCGATTATCAGCACACTCAGCACCAGTCCTGCGAAATGCTGCTGGCGCAGGCCCATGTCGTCGAAAGCCTTGAAGATGATGGTCGTGGAGGACATTGCCAGCATGCCACCAAGGAAGATGCAGTCCATCCGGCCCCAACCAAAGGATTGGCCTGTGGTATAGCCGATGATCATCATGAACAGGATGATGGCTGAGGCTGCTATGATGGGGGCGGAACCCATCTTCAGAATCTTCTTGATGGAGAATTCCAGTCCCAAGGCAAACAACAGGAAGATAACACCGATGTCTGACCACAGGTGTATGTTGTCCAAATCGCTCACGCTGGGCATATACGACATGTTGGGGGATGCCAGGAAACCGGCCACTATATAGCCCAGGACCAACGGCTGTTTCAGCCATTTGAAGATTAAGGTCATTGCACCCGCGCATATCAATATCAGCGCCAGGTCTGTGATCATTGGTTCCATTGTCTTGCTTAAGCCTCTGAAGTTATATGCTTTGGAGTTATGTTGAGGAGTTATGCTTAGGAGTTAATGTGCCATTAGCTATAGTTAGCTTTCGAGTTCCGTAAGGCCGATGCCGTAGGCATCAGATAATGGTAGCCAGCCATTTTAATGGCTGGTTTTGTGATGTTTAACAAATAGCTTGTTTTCAATTTTCAATTTTCAACTTTTTCAGCTTGGTGCACAGTGAGTTGTGGGAACGGGAAGCTGATGCCCTCGGCATTGAAGCGTGAATATATCTGTTCGTTGATGGCAAAGAGTGTTGGCCAGTAGTCGCTGTTTGAGACCCATGCACGGGCAAGGACGGTTACAGAGCTGTCAGCCATAGAAGACAGATAGACCTCTGGTGCAGGGATGCTCAGGATGCGCTTGTCGGCACTGAGAATGTCCATTAACACACTGCGAACGCGCTCCACATCTTCGCCATACTCGATGCTCACGGTCCATTCCGCACGACGATTGGGTATGGTGTTGTAGTTCGTGATGGTGCCGCTGCTCAACGAACCGTTAGGGATGTAGACCTGGCGGCCGTCGGCGGTCTGGAGGATGGTGTGGAAGATCTGAATGGCGACCACCGTGCCAGCCGTACCTTGGGCCTCAAGCCAGTCACCGACTTTGTAAGGACGCAGGAATAGCAGGATGATGCCGCCAGCAAAGTTCTGGAGATTGCCGCTCAAAGCCATACCAACAGCTACGCCGAAAGAAGCTAACAGCGCTGCAAAGCTGGTGGTGTTCACGCCCAAGGCGCTCACTACGGTCACTATCAACAACACTTGGAGAACGATGCTGACAAAGCTCTGAATGAAAGTACGTACGGTGAGCTCTATCTTGCGACGTTCCAGAAAACGGGTGATGAGATAATTCAGGAATCGGATGGCGTAGTGACCTATCATATATATCACTGCGGCCATCAGGATGTGCCGACCGGCATCTAATGCCCAAGTCACCAACTGGTTGACGACCTGCGTCCACTGGACATTGCCGCTGGCAAGATTCTCGGCTGCACTGGCCAAACGATGTTGCGAACTGCTGTCGGCCACTGCTATGTTTTCTAATAATTGTATCATTGTGTCTATTAATACATATTAACTGCGACCGCAAAGGTACGGCTTTTATTCCGATATCACGCCAAAGGTGCTCCCTTTTTTAAGCGGGTGCTCAAAATTCGTATTAAACACAACCTTGCAACATCCTCCGGTCGACCCACCTGCATCGTCCGGTCGATGCAGTTGGGTCGTGCGGACAACCCACCTGCATCGACCGGAGGTAGATAGCCGATGCTGTAGGCATCAGATAATGGTAGCCAGCCGTTTTCGCTCGACCTTTGGTCGCTTGGCTCGTCCAAGAACGGCTGGTATAGTGGCATCAATAGAAAAGCGTG
>CAJOEI010000046.1 GCA_905233465.1 uncultured Bacteroidaceae bacterium
AGCGACTCATTCAGTCCTGAAGCATCGGCCGCTAACTGCCAACTACTTGCCGCCGATGTCCCCCACTGCAAAGTGGCAGGGTCCTCATCGAACCAGTAGAAGTAGTCGTAGCCCGAAGTCTGTCCTCGTGCCATGCCGTGCAGACATAGCAGTAACAGCATCAAAGCATATTTTCGCATAATGTCCTCCTTTCAGGATTATTCGGCTGCTTTCACTTCAATATCCACGCTCAATTTGCCGTCAGCAGTTGTCTTGGCCGCAACGTTGCACTTCGTGATTTCGGGGCTGAGGATACGCCATGAATAAGGCAGGTTGCCGCCGTAGAGACCAATCTCTGTGCCATCGCTGCCCACATATTTCGCCTTTGCCTCGTCGGTCAACTCAAAGAAAGTGTTGGCCTTGAACATGGCATCATAGTCAGCTTTGCTAAGAACGGTGTTGGTCATTGCTGTAACATTGGCGAAGGCATTACCTCCATTCCTAATAAATGCAACACAATACGTAGGCATATTGGTGTTGCTTAATGCATTGGCGTATGATGCATTGTGGAGAATGCAATTTGTTAACTTGCTTCTGTATATGTGATCATAATCACCTTCAATGTAGCAATTTGTGAATTCCATAGTCGCATTAGTTTGATTGCAATTTGGTGCTCCAACATAGCTATTGATGAAAGTGGCAGAGCTATTCTGAGGAATCTGAATGTAATCCGTAATTCTACAATGTATTACAGAAAGGGATTTCACTGTATTAATATAAGAATAATATCCAATTCTGTAGAATCTGCTTTTTTGCAACATGGCATTATTCAAGGTGCCTCTGATAGTGATGGTGTTGCCGTTGTAAATGCCTTCGATGGAAAGGTGGTGATTCTTTATCGAGTCTGGTATTTGAATCGTGAAGCCGCCAACAATTTGAGTGGTGAACGAATTGCTGATGGAATCATCTTCCATACCTGCTCCGCGAAGGGTGATAGCCTTGTTGATATCAACAGCATTATAGCGTCCGCTGGCCAAAGTGATGATGTCGCCATGATCTGCTGCTGCCAGCGCCTCCTTCAATGATGTTGCGCCGTGAAAGATTGTGATGTTGCCTTCGTGGCTAAGGGTTGCCAACAGTGATGATTGTGCAAACATGCCCATGCTCATGCAAAGCATGGAGAGAAGAGAGAATAGTTTTTTCATTTTGTTTAATTGTTTATAAATGGTTAATAAGATATATTATGTAACTACTCAATATTATTTGATTGGAAATAGAGTGAATTTGAGCGCAAATATACTAACTTTTCTCATTATAACAAACAAAAAATCAAATATTCATGTTCAAAATATTCATTTTTCTCTATTAATTGTATTTTCCAGTCCACTTGAGGCGGTTTTGGGAGGAACTGTTGCTTACGGATGGCATCTGCCGTGAGAGAACGTACTAATTGCCTCCAAAAAGATTGCACGGTTCAACATTTTTGGTAATTGGATGGAATTATTTCGACCTGTACGGTTGAAAGACGCTTTCAGCGTCCTTAGCACTTCATTCAACCGTATTTCAATTAAAGAATCCCTAATTCCGAGCACTATATATTTTCCTGCCCTATAAGTTGCAGAAAGTCAAATGGTTGACGTTCTGTGGAATCTTATTGGATATTGATTTTCTTCCTTTAGATGCCTTAATTAGATGTGATTTGTGCCCAAATACGGTTAAAATGTTATAAATATCTACATAAAACGATAGATGTTTCGTCTAATATAACTATCTTTGCATAGTGTTATCACTATATACAAAAGATATGTCAGTACCCAAAGATATTCTGGCCATACCAAGGCCGAAAAACACCAGAGTCAAGCCCTCTGGGAATCACTATATTGTCATCAAGAGAACCTGCAAGCGCATTAACGGTCGCAACGTGCCTGTTGAGCTTGGCATTATAGGAGAGATCCGTGACGGACGCTACATTGAGCGTCTGAAGGAACCCGTTAAGCGGGAGATAGATATCAAGGACTATGGCGAGGTGGCATTGTGTGACAAACTCGGAAAGGATCTCATGACAGACCTGCTGAAGGTATGGACTCCCAAGGAGGCAACCTGCCTGTACACGATAGCTTTGCTCAGGGCTGCATACGGTAACATCAAGAACCGCGACCTGGAACTGCAGTATCAGACATCGTTCGCCTCGGAGTTGTATAAGGGTGTCGCCCTCTCGGAGTTCACCGTAAGCAAGTTCCTCGACTCCATCGGCAAGTCATACACACTTATCCGAAAGTTCATGCAGAACCGCATAGAGTCGGCAAAGGGGAAGAAGATCGTTATTGACGGCATGTTGAAAGACTACAACTCCAAGCAGAGCATCTTCTCCGAGTTCTCACGCAAAGGTGCCAAGAAAGGGTCGAAGGACCTGAGCCTGCTGTATGCCTTTGACCCAGAGGTGATGGAGCCGATAGCCACAAAGCCGTATGTCGGTAACATGCTGGATATGACGTCGATAGACGACTTCGTGGAGGACTACAAGATTACCAGCGGCATTATGGTGTTCGACAAGGGCTTCCCCTCGAAGGCATTCCTCGACAAGATAGAGAAGGAAAAGGGCCTCTCCTATATTGCGCCGTTGAAGACCAATTCCAAGCTGGTGAAACGATACAAGATGGATGAGCCGGACACGCCGTTGGAAGGCTACGAGGACGGCATCATCCTCTGCAAGAAGGTGAGGATGGCAAACGGCAAGTACCTCTACTCGTTCCGCAATCCCAGGATGGCCATGGAGCAGGAGGTCGGATACATCGCCAAGGCGAAGAAGAACGACAAGTTTGACATTACCAAGTACAATGACAAGAAGTCGGAGTTCGGCCTTGTCGTGTTCGAGTCCAAGACGGACATGGAGCCGCTGCTGGTATACAGGGCATACGCGCAGAGATGGGACATTGAGGTGTTCTTCGATTTCTACAAGAACATCATCGACCGAAACTGCGAGAACTTACACAACGACTACAGGGTCTATGCCACGGAACTGATAAACTTCCTTACCGCACTTATCGCCTCAAGGGTGAAGAGGCAATTCTCAAAGCTGGGGCTCTATAAGCACCACTCACACAAAGAACTCATGCGCTACCTTTCAAAAGACAAGATGGTGAGGATGGGAGAGGACGGGAAATGGAAGACATGCAAGAAGCTTGCTTACATCGACGGCATTGTCTCTATGCTGGGTATATAGTGCTCAAAATTGGGGATTCTTTAATTAAAGATTTTTAATGCTACATCCGAATTTGATGCCCTATGACTCCCGTTGCCGTCCTACTTCTCCACCAACGACAGCAGCGCCGCAGTTCAGCGTCCCTGTCGATGTGGCCAGCCATACCGGAGCCATGCAGGCACAGGAACATCGCATCCAGCGCTGGGCCGTGGCGACGAGGACACGCAACCCCTCACAAGAGGCTCTCATGTCTTGTTTTTCACAACGAATTACACGAATTAGACGAACTGAGTCCACTTGAAAAACTCCTGAACCACGGATTACACGAATTCTTCATTCTTCACTTTTCACGTCAGAGTTCGAGAATTCGTGTAATTCGTTGTTTTTATAACACCCCTCGAAAGTTGTTTTTATAACACCCCTCGAAAATTGTTTTTCACAACGAATTACACGTATGTCACGGATTTTTGTCTTTTCGTCGCTCGGGATAAATAGGTATGTTTGCAGCGTTTTCATAGTCACAGGCTTGCCAAGGTATTCGATAGCTGAAAGCATCTTGTCATACTCCGCAAGCTGATTCTGTATCACAAGGCTGTCTGTGAAATGCTCCCATTCAGAAGGGGTGATTTCTGCAATCGGGATGTACTTTCTCACTCCACGAGCAAGATAAAGGCGATACTCTGCCAGGCCTTTGCCACATTTGGCAACTCTCTTCTTCCTGTCGAAAACGACATCTACATGACTCTTTTTCATTTTGTTAGAGTGTTTTTATGCTCTCGATGCACTCCTTGCGAAAGGTTAAAAGATATTAAATCTTTGTCCTTCGTGCTTTAGGCGGCGATTTTTGGCCATTTTTTGTGTTACCGCTGTGTTACCGCCTTATTGGTAACACATTTGGTAACACAAATTGGCCGCTTCAAACCGCTTCAAACCGCTTGAAAATACATCAAAGAGCGCTGTTAATAATATTTAACAGCCCTCGGTGAAGAGATCATGTATAAGTGGTGTTTTCCTTCTTCTTTTGGAAGAATATCGCTGTATTAGAGTTCTAAAGTTATAAATAACTTATTGAATATCAGACAACTTTTCAAAAGGCGCTTACGAGATGACATCTCGCGTTAATGTTCGTTAAAGCAGGACGTTTTCCCTTATAAAAGGGGGAGATTCCATGCTTTTTGAAAAAAGAAGGGAACCTTCGGAAAGGTTCCCTAGTAGCGCCTACGGGAATCGAACCCGTGTTCCATGCGTGAGAGGCATGTGTCCTAGCCGCTAGACGAAAGCGCCAGATTAATTTACAATTTGACGATTTACGATTTACGATTTGTAGGTCGTTGCCGTAAATGTCATGTGCGGAAGCTGGGGGATTCGAACCCCCGGTACGGTAACCCGTACGTCAGTTTAGCAAACTGGTGGTTTCAGCCACTCACCCAAACTTCCGAACCATGAAAAGAGCGAAAATCAGAACTTTCAGGTCATCTTTCAGACCTGTTTTTCTGAAATGCGGTGCAAAGGTAGATGTTTTTTGAATATCGTGCAAGTTTTTTATAAAAAAAATGTACCTTTGCAGCAAATTTATTAAGTGTTAGCGATATGCACCCCACACAAGCCTTGTCAGTTCAGCGCCTGCAATTGCCACGTTATGAAGACGAAAGAGGAACGTTGTCCGTTGTTGAGGAGAATAATAATGTTCCATTTGCCATTCATCGTATTTTCTGGATCAGTGATGTTCCGTCGCACATGTGTCGGGGCGGTCATGCTCACTGGAGTTGCCACGAGGCATTGTTTGCCATAAGCGGTCATTTTGAGATTTCAATAGACGAGGGTGATGGGTTCAAGGACTATCATGTTGCCTCAGGCGGCATGGGGATTGTGGTTCCAGCCGGTTCATGGTGTGTGCTGCGCAACTTCAGCAGCGATGCTGTGTGTCTGGTACTTGCCTCTGAGACGTATGACACCACAGGCTACTGCCACGATTATGATGAGTGGCGTTCAAAATTCAAAGAGGCTGCGTCAATTTGATAGACGCAGCCTCTTTTTCTTGCCAGTAGTTGACTTATTGATGTTGAGGTCTCAGTAGGTCATTGACAGTCTTAACAGGATTGAATGTGTCGAGCGGCACCTCCACGAAGATGGTGTTCCAGTCGGACATAGCGCCGTTCCATAGGCCGGGCAATTCGAGAGCTTTCAGTTCGCGTCCGTTTTTGCTCTTCTCAGAGATGAATCCTGTTGCCGGATCCACATACGCGGGCAGGTCGAAGCGATTACCCTTGTAGTCACGTATAGCGCATACGAGATCCACGGGATTGAAGTGTGTGCCGCCCGTGAACATTGCCATATACGCCGGATTGTGCTTGTCGATTTGCGAGCTCTCGAGAATCTGTGGGCTCACGCTGCCGTCGGGATTGAAGGCCAGGAATGGTCCGCCACCAGGCTCACCTACATTCTTCACCACGCCGCATACGCGCATGGGACGGTTGAGCTTACGGCACAGCGTCTGATAGAGTTCGTCGTCGCTCATTTCCTGTATGCCGGGCACCTCACAGCAGAGTTCCGTGCGCAGGAAGCGTGCCATAGCATCCATATCAGCACGAGCTGGCATACCAGCTTCGAGCTGGCGCAACATTGCGAACGTTTCCTTTTGCAGTTCAACGAGTTTGCCGGCTATGACCTGCTTCCAGAGTGTGGTGGACGGCTTGAGGCTGTCAGGAACAACGTTGTCGATATTCTTGATGAACACGATGTCGCTCTTGAGGTCACCAAGGTTCTGTATCAGTGCCCCATGGCCACCCGGACGGAAGAGCAGGCTGCCATCATCGTTGCGGAAGGGCTGTCCGTCGGGCGTAGCAGCCACAGTATCTGTGGACGGCTTTTGCTCGCTGAAGCTGACGTTGTAGCTTATTCCGAATTCCTTTTCATAATCAGGCAACACACGATCCACCAGTTGCTGGAAGAGCTCGCGGTGCTCAGTGGAAACAGTGAAATGAACATCTGCCCGACCGTCGGATGTGGCGTAGAGTGCAGCCTCGACGAGATGCTCCTCGAGCGGAGTACGCACGCATTCAGGATATGAGTGGAACTGCAAGAGTCCCTTAGGCAGCTGTCCATAGTTGAGGCCTTCCTCATCAAGCATAGCGCTGACAACATCCTTGTAGCGTCCCTCGGCCACAAGCGCATCGGCACCTGAACCGTAGAGCACCTGACAAGCATCGTCCAGCGCGGGGAAGAAGGCGAAGTCATGAAGGCGGTCGAAGAAAGTTCGTTCGAAGTCTGTCGTCGGTTGATCTGCCTCTCCGTCGCGGAACTCGAACATAGCCTTGAACATACGGCTGGCAGCTCCGCTGGCTGGCACGAATTTGGTGATGTGGTGGCCTTGAGCCTTATAAGCATTCCATGCATCGACCAACTGCTGCTGTTGCTCTTCGGTAGGCGCCACGATGCCGGCTCCCACGGCGGCAGCAGAACGCAGTCGCAGGAATGGGAAACCGTCGCGCAGCTGCTGCAACTGGTTCTCTACTTGTGCCTCTGTTATGCCTTTGCGGGCAATTTGCTTTTTGTCTTCAGGTGTTAACATAGTAGGTAATATGATTAATGAGTGTTAGTTATAGAGGTTTAGACACAAAATAATTGTATTTTTCGTTAATTTTTCGGCCAAAAGTATAAAAAAATATTGGACCATGCATAGTTTTTAGCAGAAAATCTATATCTTCGCCCTGATTTTGTAAGAAAAGTGATTGTTTATGTTAGGAAAAAACGCCCTTTCCGCACCCGAGCGTGCAGAAGTCATTGCTTTGTACCGCCGTTTGAGCACCCTGGCATCACATGAGTTGCAGCAGCAGGACTTGCAGCTCGTGCGCTCATATATGCGCCGTGCTGCCGAGGCAGGTAGCATGCAGCGCGATGCCTTTGGCCTGCACCCTCTGTTGACAGACATGCAGACCGCGATCATTGTCTGCACGGAGATTGGCCCGTCGCGCGGCAGCCTGCTGGGTGTGCTGCTCGACGGTGTGGTGATTAGCGGCGTGGCCACCACCGACGAGATACTGGCAGACTTCGGCCCCGATGTTGAGCGAATCGTGCGCGGTCTGGCACGCATCAACGACCTCTATCAGAAGAATCCTGTGGTGGAGAGCGAGAATTTCCGTCAGCTGCTCCTGAGCTTTGCTGAAGACATGCGTGTGATACTCATTGCCATCGCATCACGCGTGTGCATTATGCGCCAGATAAAGGATGCAACCAACGACGATGCACGCCGCAAGGTCTCGACCGAGGCTGCCTATCTCTACGCCCCACTGGCACATAAACTGGGTCTGTACAAGCTGAAGTCCGAACTCGAAGACCTCTCACTGAAATACCTTGAGCATGATGCATACTATCACATCAAGGAGAAGCTTAACGCCACAAAGACTGCACGTGATGCTTACATCGCACGCTTCATTGGCCCTGTGCAACAACGACTTGAAGCTGCTGGACTAAAGTTCCACATCAAGGGTCGCACGAAGAGCATACACAGCATCTGGCAGAAGATGAAGAAGCAGCATTGCGCCTTCGAGGGTGTGTACGACCTGTTTGCCATACGCGTCATCCTGGACTCAACGCCAGAACGCGAAAAGCAAGACTGCTGGCAGGTGTTCTCCATACTCACAGATATGTATCAGCCCAACCCGAAGCGCATGCGCGACTGGTTGTCAATCCCCAAGAGCAACGGCTACGAAAGCCTGCATATCACGGTGTTGGGTCCTGAACAGAAATGGGTGGAGGTGCAGATTCGCACCGAGCGTATGGACGAGATTGCCGAACGCGGTCTGGCAGCCCACTGGCGCTACAAGGGCGTGAAGGGCGGCGAGGCCGGCGTGGAGCAGTGGCTGCAGAACATACGCACGGCGTTAGAGACCGGCGACGACATGCAGCTTATGGACCAGTTCAAGATGGACTTGTACGAGGACGAGGTGTTTGTCTTCACTCCTCGCGGCGACCTCTTCAAGCTGCCACAAGGCGCGACAGTGCTGGATTTCGCCTACGCCATACACACCAAGGTGGGCAACGCCTGCACCGGCGGACGCATCGGCGGCAAGATGGTGACGCTGCGCCACGTGCTGCAGAGCGGCGATCAGGTGGAGATTATGACGCACACCAACCAGACGCCTAAGCAAGACTGGCTCAATGTGGCCAAGACCGGACGCGCGCGCTCAAAGATACGTCAGGCGCTGAAGGAACAGGACGCGCGTCAGGCAGCCTTTGCCAAGGAAGAGCTGGAGCGCAAGTTCAAGAACCGCAAGATGGATCTCGACGAAGCCACACTGATGCATGCCATGAACCGTCTGGGCTACAAGGTCGTCACAGAGTTCTACAAGGCTTTGGCCAGTGGCGAACTCGACATCTCACGCGTGATGGATACCTATGTCATGCAGCAGCGCCATGACCGCGGCGAACTGGCCACGCAGAACGTCAGTGCCGATGCCTACTCGCTGCCCACCGATGCTGAACGCGCAGCAGCTGCTGCGCCGACAGCAGGACGAGCCGATGTGCTGGTCATCGACCAGAACCTGCGAGGCATAGATTTCCAGCTGGCACGCTGCTGCCACCCTGTTTACGGAGACCAAGTGTTTGGCTTCCTCATGGCCGGCGGCGGCATCAAGGTTCACCGCACCGACTGCCCCAATGCCCATCGTCTGCGTGAGCGCTACGGCTATCGCATCATCGATGCGCGCTGGGCCGGTAAGGGCGGCACACAGTATGCCATCACCCTGCGCGTGGTGGGACAGGACGACTTGGGCATCGTCAACAACATAACCTCCATCATCAGCAAGGACGAGAAAATACTGCTGCGCAGCATCAGCATCGACTCTCACGACGGACTCTTTGCCGGCACGCTGACAGTGATGCTCGACGACACCTCGCGCCTGCGCGGGCTGATACAGAAATTGGAGAACGTGCGCGGCGTAAAAGGCGTAACAAGACTTTAAAACCGTTAATAGCCGTTAACTTTTTTCCCTACATCAGTTTTTTTCATTTATTTTGCAACGCATTTATTCTTTTTCAAGCATACGACAATGACACATAAACACTTCCGCCTGGCTATAGCAACACTGGCTCTGGTAGCAACGACCTCGGCCAAGGCACAGCAAATCACGATAGGCAACTACTCGTTTAGCGACGGAGGCGAGTATCAGGGTGAGCTCTTCAAGGGCAAGCCCTACGGCCGTGGCCGCACACAATTTGCCAACGGTGATGTCTATGAGGGCGAGTATGTGCGTGGACGTCGCGAGGGCTATGGCACCTATAGCTTTGCCGACGGCGAGCGCTATGAGGGCGAATGGTTCCAGGATCATCAGCACGGACAAGGCACATACTATTTCAAGAACAACAACAAGTACGAGGGCCTGTGGTATCGCGACTACCAGCAGGGCGACGGGACGATGTCGTACTTCAATGGCGACCGCTACGTTGGCGAGTGGTACGAGGACATGCGTCAGGGCAAGGGCACATATACCTACAGCAGCGGCGACTCCTACGTAGGCGATTGGCGCGGTGACCTCAAGGAGGGTCAGGGCACCTTCACCTGGTCGGGCGGAGCCATCGGCGCGGGGCAGATGAACGGCCGCGGCACATACACCTATGCCAACGGCGATGTCTACACTGGCGACTTTGTCAACGACGCCCTTGAGGGCAAAGGCATATACCAGTTCAACAACGGCGACCGCTACGAAGGACAGTACCACGACAGTCAGCGTCACGGCGAAGGAATCTTCACATTCGCCAACGGCAACAAATACGTCGGCCACTTCCAGAACGGCCTCAAGCACGGACAAGGCACCTTCACCGCCATCGATGGTGCGAGCTATGTCGGCCAGTGGCGCGCCGACAAGAAAGAAGGTCGCGGACGCTATACTTGGCCCAACGGCGACATCTATGAAGGCGACTGGGCCAACGGCGTGATGGACGGCGAAGGCGTGCTGCGCCAGAAGGACGGCACTAAATTCAGAGGGCAGTTCCGCAATGGCGAGAAAAATGGTCCCTGCGTGATGGAGACAGCCGACGGCATCCGTTTTGAAGGCACATATCGCGACAACAAGCGCGACGGGGCCTTCGTGGAGAAGGATCGCAGCGGCAAGGTGATCCGGCGCGGCACATACCGCGACGGAGTTGTGGCGGAAGAGAGTGGACAGTGAGAAACGACGTGTGCCCTTTCGCGCGCGAACATTAATATTATATGCTTTTATAGATTTTTTCTTTATCTTTTCGTTGTTTCTCGATTTTTAAATAACTTTGCCCCCGAAAACAACTAACTACACATAGACTATGTTCCGCAATCTTCTTGCAGCATTGGTCGCAACAGCGATGGCTTGTTGCGGCAGTGTCAGTCTGTCAGCACAGTCTGACACCACTTTTATATATCTCAACACGGGCGGCATCGACGCCTTTCCCGCCGCTTTGGTGAAGAGCCAGACCACCAGCGGCAGCACCAGAAAGATAACAGACATCACAGGCAAGACCTACACCTATCGCAATGCCGACGTGCAGCGCGTGAGCACTACGGGGCCCACCGACCACCCGTGGCTGACATCCTTCAAATTCAACAATAAGTTCAACGATCAACTCTACACAGACGTCGAGATTGACCTCTCGGCGGGCAACACCCTGCGCGCCTCCATTGCTGGTATCGGCAAGTGGCTGAAGCCATCCTTCAAGGTGTCCGTGCCGGAGTGTGAAGTCTATGTCGGGCTCAAACGCCAGCAATCCAAGATTTCACGCCAGCGCTTCGACAGCGATGTGGTCTACACAGCCGCGCTGCCCAATCGTCACGTGCTGCGCAGCTTCCCCATTGAAGACGAGCAGCAGCAGAATACCGGCGATGACACCGAGCTCATCGCCATCACAGCCTCAGACCTCTCCACCAATGCACCGAGCAACACCGCAGGCCAGGGCGTGGAAAGCCTCTGCGACAACAATCCGTCGACATATTTCCACTCCACATGGAACGACGGCGGAGAGCTGCAGCCACTGCCACTCACCGAATGCCCGTGGATAGATATCCACCTGCCATCGTCCGAGCAGTTTGTCAAGATATACTATATGCTGCGCATTGACAGCTCTGCACGCTCACCCCTGGCATGGGACATCCTCACTAGCGACGACGGCCAGAACTGGCAACTCGTACGCAGTTTCTCGCAAGAATCCGATGGACTGCCCACGGATGCCGGCTCAGAATGGACATCACCCACCATCGATCTCGGAGCACCACACAGATACATACGCCTGAAGCTCACGGCCGCCAACTACAAGAACTACCTTTGCCTTTCCGAGCTCGCAGTGTATCGTGTCAAGCAAAACTCTGCAATAGATCCACAGAGTGGCAAGCAGGTGGAATGTCGCATGGTGGCTCTGGGCACAGACTACACCGTGAGTCTGGACTTCCTCACCGACCACGCCACACAGGTGCCTCGCATAGACATCCAGCTCGAAAGTGGATATGAGCGCGTCTACTCAAAGTACTACTATATTGACGCCACCATCACCATAGACGGCGCCGGTGTGTTCCCCGATATGGCTGCCACACCAGTGCACATCAAGGGGCGCGGCAACAGCACATGGGACGACAACACCTACTGGAGCGATCCCAAGAATCCCTACCGCCTGAAGTTCGACGAGAAAGTGAAGCCATTTGGCCTCAATAAAGGCAAGAACTGGGTGCTGCTGACCAACAAGATCAGCGGTTCGATGACCACCAACGCCGTCGGCATGAAAGCAGCATGCATCGTGGGCACCGACGGAGCCAACCACATAGTACCCGTAGAGCTATATATCAACGGCAACTATCGCGGCAACTACAACTTAACAGAGAAGGTGGGCCTGGCCAACAACAGCATTGAGCTCGAAGACGAGACCGGTGCCGCACTACTTGAGCTGGACACCTACAAAGACTCCAACGAGGATTTTGAATACTCAACCTCCAACCCCGACAACTTCACTTACTTCAATTCTGCCACCTTCACCCTGCCAGTACACATCAAGAAGCCGGAATTCCTCGAGGCAGATGCCAACACCGAACTCACCCCGCCCGATGTGCGCAACCATTTCAACAGCCTGATGTCACACATCTCCAGCGGAGAAGACATATCGCAGTGGGTGGATGTCAACTCGTTGGCGCGCTTCTACATGGTCAACGACCTCATCCTCAACCTCGAGTTGATGCACCCCAAGAGCACTTTCCTCTACCATCCCGATATGCGTCAGTCTGACAGTCTCTACCACTTCGGTCCCGTGTGGGATCTCGACTGGGCATTTGGCCACGAGCTGGCACAAAGCACATACTACACAACAGGCGCCGATAAACCATATCTCACAGCCAAGAGCATGGAGAAGAACAACTTCTGGAAGAAGCTGCGTGCCTGCGGCGAGACCCTCGACCGCGCCGTATACAGCGTGTGGTACAACTTCATGGAGTTTGGCGGCATCGACGAGCTGCTGGACTTCTGCGACGACTACTATGCCTATGCACGTCCGTCGCTAGAGCACAACGCCACACTGTGGAGCGACGGCCGCAACTATGCCAACACCACCAGCAACAGCCGCAGGTGGCTGCAGCAGCGTGCAGAATATATCTACTCCACACTCACGCCCTACCACGACCTGCAGACAGCAATTGAGAGAGTAGGCTTCGAAGGCGAACGCCCCACCACACCATCCACACTACCCCACCCGACGACCTTTGATGTCTACGACATCCGGGGCATGTGTGTGCGTCGCCACGCCACATACGACAACTGGCGTCAGGGCCTCGCACCAGGCATGTACATCATTGGTGGTCGCAAGGTGCTGGTGAAGTAATTGTAAAAAAATCTTAAATTACACAAGCTGCAAAGAAGAAAGTCGCCAATAATGAACTACAAGTTATGATTTATCCATAACTTTGCACCCGCTTTGCGCCATTATGCGCGTCGATCTGTTACCTCCCTTCCTTCCCTGCCAATGGCGCGTGGCGCAAAGCTCTCGGTTCCGTAGCTCAGTTGGATAGAGCAACAGCCTTCTAAGCTGTGGGTCTTGGGTTCGAATCCCAACGGAATCACTATGCGTGGCCGGATATTCCTGTTGATGTTTCTTTTTTGTTCCGTTGTCTCTGCACAGGAATACAACGGACTAACAGGTTTGATGCATGTGCCTTCGGCCGAGACAGAGGCCGAGGGCTCGTTTCGTGCCAACCTGATGTTCCTCCATCGCGAATTCATGCCGCCGCAGATGCCCGAGAAGAGTACATTCAACTACGGCTTCGGTCTCACCGCATGGCGATGGATTGAGATGTCCTACTGCTCCACACTGCTGTGGATGTACCCGGGAGACGGTCGACAAAAGAAAGGCTATTACAACGAAGACCGTCGCGTCAACGTCAAGGTGATGCCCCTATACGAGGGACGCTGGTGGCCAGCCATAGCCGTAGGCATGGACGACATCGGCCGCTTCAAACGCATCAAGACAGGACGCAACGGCAACAACTACTTCCAGAACATCTACATCGTCGGCAGCAAACACTTTGACATCAGCGGCTGGGAACTGGGCGCGCACATGGCGTATCGCTACTACCCCTCCAACAAGAACAGCGGCCGTAGCGGACCCGTCGGAGGACTGTCGCTACGTCCAGCTTTTTACCGCCCCCTGCGCCTCGTGACCGAGTGGGACGGCTCCGGAGTGAACGTTGCCACCGATGTGCTGCTATGGCGACACTTGTTCTTGCAGGCAGCGCTGGTCCACGGCACAGGCTTCACCGGCGGCATCAGCTACCACTACACCATACCACATTAATGAGGCGCGGCTGCGCCGCAGTTTAAAGTTTAATGTTTAAAGTTTAAAGTTCATTGAACATTGAACATTGTGAATTGGAATTCTCAACTTTCAACATTCAATTTTCAACTTTCAACTTTCCATTGTCCATTGTCCATTGTCCATTGTCCATTTTAAATTATGCTCTCCCTCTGGAAACGACTTACGAAGTGGCATCAGACGTGGTCTGAAGGCCCCATAACATACAGCTTAGATAATCAGGCAGCGCACCACTGCCTCAACTGCAACCATGACTACGTTGGCAACTACTGCCCCTGCTGTGGTCAGAATGCAAACATTGGACGCTTCACATGGAAGGGCCTTGTGAACAGCATCTTTGAGCTGTGGGACTTAAACTCGCGTTCCGCCCTTAGCACCCTTTGCCAGTTGTTCTACCGCCCCGGCCACCTCATCTCTGACTACATCGACGGGCGTCGGGCACGCTATTTCCCGCCAATCAAGTTGCTCGTAATCACAGGACTGTTTGCCTTGATGAGCAACTACCTGTTCTTCCCCAACAATACTGCAGAAGTAAACGTTGAATTCTCCAATGAGTTAAACAACGAGTTAGAGGGCGCGAATATTACGGCACAACAGAATATAATACTCCAAGACCTCGCCACCGCAGTCAGGGCAGTTGGCAAATGGTCCAACGAGAATCAGGGCTGGTCGATGTTGCTCATCTGTTCCTTCTTCATCCTGCCAACACGCTTCTTCTTCCGCCATGCGCCGCGCCACGGGCAACACAACATCCCCGAAGGCTTCATCATACAAGCCTATCTGTGTTCACCCATGCTGGTATTCACCTTCCCCAACAGTGAACACGATTACATCAGCAGCCTGTCCCTGCTGGTTCTTTACCTCGCCTATTACCAGCTCTTCGGCTACGGCAAATGGGCAACGCTGTGGCGAACCACCGCCGTCTTTTTCACCAGTCTTGCGCTTATCATACTCACAATCTGCCTGTTAACCATTGGCTTCATCCTCTTTGAGTTTGCTTAACGTTCCTCATCGCTATTGTGGCACGAACTGATAGCAGCCGGCATCGGGTTTGGCGTCCTTGAGGCGGTCGCGTCCGAGGCGGTCAAGGGGTAGAGATGTGGATGCTGAGATGTCGGCGATGCCACGAATGGCAGAGAGGGAGTCCGGCGTGAAGTCGTAGACGAAGGCGTGGGTATCCAAGAGCTTGAAGTTGCGCCATGAGGCAGTCTCGCTTTCGGGGTCGTCGTAGACGATGTTGATGAATGTAGCGGGGTCGTCGGTCACCTCGGTGGCAATGAAGCAGTTCTGGAAGCGATAGTTGGCCACATAGTCCTGATTCTCAAACCATGAGCCCATCAGCACATCCTCAGCATAGCCGGTGATGACGCAGTTGACGAAGGTGGCGGCGTGCAGCGGATAATAGGTGTCGTCTTCGCCTCGGTTGGTGAGCCTCAGCGCATCGCCGCGTGCTGCATCCAATGGATAGAACTGTGCCAGCGTGCAGTGAGTGAACGTGGATGCGCCTCCCTTAAGCATGACGCAGTGGCCCAGCGTGTTGCTGATCTCGGTGTTCTCCACCTCGACGCGAGCCGCCGTGATGCGCAGTCCGTCGCCACCCAGCATGTGCAGGCGTGAATTGGTCAGCTTGAGTTTGAGCGTGTCGGCCAATGCGCTGTCGGCAAGTATGCCGTAGTTGCCGCCGTGGACGTCAACATACTCGAGTGTGTTGCCGGCGCTCTCAGGTGCCAGCCGCACGCCTTCCCAACGGGCCGGCAAACGGTCGTAAGGCAAATAGTCGAAAATATGGTCTGTGCGGTCGCCGCGCAACACCACGGGAGCGTCAAGCGTTCCTGTGGCTTCAAGCCGTCCATGCACAATCATCCCCGCGCCCTCGTGGAACATCAGCTGTGTGCCGGCAGGCAATGTCAAGCACGCGCCGGCAGCCACCACCAGACTGTCGTAGACCACGATGGGATGTGAGGCGGTCAGAGTGGTGTCGGCCGTGATGACCCATCCCCTGTGGAATTCGGCATTCTGGCTCGATGCAACGAGTGCGGCACTCTGTTCTATGCCGCTCTCAAGACTGAAGAGCAGGCGATCGGTGAGCTCGAAGACGGAGTCTGAGGCGTTGACAGGCAGCGTCACTTCGATGCGCACGATGATGCTGTCACGGCGTCGAACCTCGAAGTCAGCCGCCAGATTGCGCTCCGTACGGCTCAAATCCTGGCCGTCGACATTCACACGGAACGGGCTTGCGGCACCGCGTTCCAACCCGATGCTGCGTATGCGCAGTCCCTTGTCACCATGATTGTAGACCACCAGCGTCTTTGTTGCCGACGGCACGGTGGACAGCAGCGTGTCGAAACGCACCGTGTCTTGACTGAACTGCAACGTGGCCGAACGGTCAGTGGTGAAACTGTCGTAGTCGTCACAGGCAAGGAAGGCGACGAGCAGGAGAAGGACAAAGAATTTACAATTTGACAATCCTATATAATTTACGATTTGACAATCCTATGTAATTTACAATTTGACAATTTACGATTTACGATTTATTTACAATTTAGCTTCCAATTGTGAATTGTGAATTATGAATTGTGAATTGAACTCAATTGTGAATTGTGAATTATGCGCTCGACCTCTGGTCGCTTTCCTAAGAAAGAATTGTGAATTCATTAAATGTTCTCCAATATTGCCAGCAGATGACGCCACACCATATCCACGGTGGGGATGAGCAGGCGCTCGTCGGGCGAGTGCACACCACGCAGCGTGGGGCCGAAGCTCACCATATCCAGACCAGGATATTTCTCCGAGAAGAGGCCGCACTCCAGGCCTGCATGTATGCCACGCACAACGGGTTCCTTGCCGAAGAGCCGCACATACTGCTCACGGGCGATGCGCAGCAATTCGCTCTTGGGGTTCATGGCCCAACCGGGATAGCCGTCGCCTATCTGCACCTCAGCACCTGCGAGCTCAAACACAGCTGCCACCGTGTGGCTCATGTTATGGCGGGCCGAGAGCAGGCTGCTACGCTGGCTCGTGACGATGCGTATGTGGCCGGCCTCCACCTGCTTGATGCTGGCGAGGTTGGAACTCGTCTCCACGAGCTCAATGCCCTGACTCATAGCGTACACACCGTTGTCCACGGCCTGCAAGGCGCTGATCAGGCGCGTGTTGACATCGGCAGGCAGGACGGTGGCCTGCGGCTCCTCGCTCTCAAGCAGGAACTGCATGGACTTCTCCGTGACACAGTATTCTTCTTCCACCTGAGCAGCGAAGATGTTCCACTGCACACGAGCATCCTCCTTGAATTTGTTGGGTATGCACACCACGCACTGTGCCTCACGCGGGATGGCGTTGTGCAGGCCTCCAGCCTGAATGTCCACCAGTCGCAGCCCCCACGCCTTCATGCCGTCGTAGAGGTAACGTGCCAGCAGTTTGTTGGCATTGGCGCGGCGCTTGTCGATGTCGTCGCCGCTGTGTCCGCCCATCAAGCCCTTAATGGTCAGTCGCAGGAAGAAAGCATCCTTGGGTGCTGCCTCGGGCTCGAAGCGGAAGTCGATATATGTACCGCAACCACCGGCGCAACTGACGAAGAGCTCGCCCTCATCCTCCGAGTCGAGGTTGATAAGCATGCTGCCTGTCATGAAGCCGGGTTGCATGCCCTCGGCACCAGAGAGGCCTGTCTCCTCGTCACGCGTGAAGACGCACTCCAGCGGTCCGTGGCGCAAGCTGTTGTCGGCCAGTATGGCCATCTCCATCGCACAGCCTATGCCGTCGTCGGCACCCAGCGTGGTGCCTCGCGCGCGCATCCACTCTCCATCTATGTATGTCTGTATGGCGTCGTGCAGGAAGTCAAATGTCACGTCATTGTTCTTCTCGCACACCATATCCATGTGGCTCTGCAGGATCACGGTGGGCTTGTTCTCCATGCCAGGGCTGGCCGGCTTGCGGATGAGCACGTTGCCCGTTTGGTCTACTATGGTTTCCAGATTCAGTTCCTGACCGAAGTTGCGCAGGAATTCTATCATCTGCTCTTCATGCTTCGAAGGGCGCGGCACGGCGTTGATGCGTGCAAACATCTCAAATACTGCAGCCGGCTGCAAAAGTGCTTGTTCTTTCATAGTTGGATTATGTTTTTGTAGGTTTTATGTATACTATTCATTCTCCCAGCAGCACCTCGGCCAACGTGGGATGGATATGCACGATGTCGTTGAGCTGTGCCAGCGTGGTGTCGCGACATATCAGCGCAGCCACCTCCTGCACGATGTCGGCCGCATGAGGGCCCAACACGTGGCAGGCTATCAGGCGTCCGGCATCATCGGTGATGAGCTTCACCAGTCCTTCGGTCTGACCTATGGCCAGAGCCTTGCCGTTGGCGCGGAAGAAACGTTTGTGGCACTGGTATGCCACGCCGTCGGCCTTGAGGCTGTCCTCCGTGGGTCCAACACCAGCGGCCTCGGGCTGTGTGAAGACGGCTGCGGGCATCACGTCGAGGCGTATGCTGTCCTCGCGTCCGAGAATGTCGTTCACGGCGCGATAACCCTGGAACGTGGCGGCGTGTGCCAGCATCTGCCGACCCGTGGCGTCGCCGATGGCATAGATGGATGTGCCGGGCACACGCTGTGTGCGCTCGTCTACCACAATTCCGCGACGGTCGGTGGCGATGTTCAGGGCTTCAAGGCCCAGTCCGTCGATGTTGGCCATGCGGCCCGTGGCCACGAGGACGATGTCGGCCTCCACAGCGGCGGCCTTGCCCTTGCGCTCGAAGAGCACTTCTAACGGCCCGTCAGCTGCCGGACGACGTATCTCCTGCACCGCAGCGCCGAGCTGGAAGTCTATGCCGTCGTGCTCCATCTGGCGGCGCAGACGCTTGGCGATGTCGGAGTCCATCTGCGGCAGACACTCGCGCATGAACTCCAGCACCGTGACGGTTGAACCCAACGCAGCGAAGATGCCTGCGAACTCAAGTCCTATCACGCCGGCGCCGATGATGACAAGACGCTGCGGCACCTCAGTGGCATTGAGCAAATCTGTGCTGGTCACCACGCCGTCGAGGTCTATGCCCGCGATGGGCGGCATCTTGGCGCGCGAGCCGGTGGCAATGATGATGTTGTCGGCACTATACTCGCGTCCGTCGGCCACCACAGTGTGCTCATCCTTGAGCGTAGCACGGGCCCGCACAAGCGTTATGCCGGGAGCCGACAGCAGTGCTTCTACCCCACTCCGCAGCTGCGCTATGATGTCATTCTTGCGCTGTTGCATGGCTGCGTAGTCGGCAGGCAATCCCAACCGCACCAGCTCAGCATCGTGGCAAAGAGCCTTGGTGGGTATGCAGCCGCTGTTGAGACAAGTGCCTCCAGCCTCTGCTGCCTCAAATATAGTGACCTGCAAGCCCGTACGGGCAGCGTATGCAGCTGCCTTGTATCCGCCAGGCCCACTGCCAATGATTATCAATGAGTTAGTCATAATTCATAATAATTTTTTGGAAGTTAAAAGGAAGTCCTACAGTACTCCCTTGCTCGAAGGCAGCTGCATGTTGTGGATGTCGCGCCGCACAGCCATGCGCAGAGCACGGGCAAAGGCCTTGAAGATGCCTTCTATCTTATGGTGCTCGTTAGTGCCTTCGGCCTTGATATTGAGGTTCATGCGGGCGGCATCGCTGAGGCTCTTGAAGAAATGCAGGAACATCTCCGTGGGCATCTCGCCGATGTGCTCGCGATGGAATTCGGCATCCCACACCAACCACGGTCGGCCTCCCAGATCCAGCGCCACTCTGCACAGGCAGTCGTCCATCGGCAACGTGAAATTGTTCTCGAAGCCATAGCGCGCCAATCCGCGTTTGTCCACCAGCGCCTGCGACAGCGCCTCGCCCAGCGTGAGGGCTGTGTCCTCTATGGTGTGGTGCTCGTCAACATGCAGGTCGCCGCGCACGCTGATGTCAAGGTCTATACTGCCGTGACGCGCTATCTGCTCCAGCATGTGGTCGAAGAAGCCCAGCCCAGTGGAGATATTGCTGCGTCCCGTGCCGTCGAGGTCAAGACATATGTCGATGTCCGTCTCGTGGGTGGTGCGTCGCACAGCGGCCTCGCGCCGGCCGGCATACACTATCTGTGTAATCTTGTCCCAGTCCATCTCGGGCCCCAGTATGAGGCTGCGACACCCGAGGTTGTCGGCCAGCTGGGCATCGGTCTGTCTGTCGCCGATGACGAAGCTGCGACTCATATCACACTGGCCGTCGGTGTAGGCCGTGAGCATCGCTGTGCCGGGCTTGCGCGTGGGCAGATGGTCTTCGGGAAACGAGCGATCGATGAGGATGTCGTCGAAGGTCACACCCTCGCCGGCCAGTATGTCCAGCATCAGCTGCTGCGTGGGCCAGAAGTCGGCCTCGGGGTACGATGGCGTTCCCAACCCGTCCTGATTAGACACGAGGACAAAGCGAAGGTCGGTGTGGCGCCGCAAGAAGCTGAGCGCCGATATTGCACCCGGCACGAAATGAAACTTCTCGTAGGAATCTATCTGTTCGTCGTCGGGCTCACGCAGGATGGTGCCGTCGCGGTCGATGAAAAGAGCACTAAACATCAGATTTTATTTAGGATTATATTATTATAGTCTAACAAGTTCCGTAAGACCGATGCCGTAGGCATCTGATAATGGTAGCCAGCCATTCAATGGCTGGCCGTAGGTACGCGATATGGATTTGATGTCGCGTACCTAAAGGCACGCGTTCATCTTGGCTCATTATACCAGCCATTGAAATGGCTGGCTACCCTTATCATGCCCCTACGGGGCAGTTGGTAACATGTTTTCATACTTCCGAAACATGGATTATTATCCTCTCACCCCTTATACTGTCTCAGCGCGCCGAGCAGCTGGTTGTTCTCTGCCGGCGTGCCGATGGTGATGCGCAGACAGTTCTGGCACAGCTGCACCCGCGAACGGTTGCGCACAACAATGCCGCGATCCACGAGGTAGTGGTATATTGCATCGGCGTTGGTCATACGCACGAGCACGAAATTGGCATCCGTGGGGTACACGGCCTTGCAGATGGGCAGTTCGGCTATGGCGGGCAGCAGATGAGCGCGTTCGCTGAGAATGATTGCGCGCCAATTGTTGATATGCTGGATGTCGTCAATCACACGCAGAGCATGCTCCTGCGTGAGCTGATTGACATTATATGGATATTTCACCTTGTTGAAGAGACTGATAATCTCCTCGGATGCGAAGGCCATACCCAGACGGATTGCAGCCGACGCCCACAGCTTGCTGAAGGTGTTGAGCACGATGAGGTTGGGATATTGCGCCAGATCCTGACGGAACGGCCGCTGATCGCAGAAGTCGCTATATGCCTCATCCACAACGACGATGCCCTGGAACTCACGTATGACGCGCTCTATACCTTTGCGGTCGAGGGCATTGCCCGTGGGATTGTTGGGCGAGCATATCCAGATGACTTTCGTGTGGGTGTCGGCAGCACGCAGCAGCGCATCGACATCAAGGGAGAAATCCTCCTTGAGCAACACAGGCCGGTATTCAACATCATTGATTTCTGCCGATACAGCATACATGCCGTATGTGGGCGCTATGGCCACAACATTGTCCTGACGCGGCTCGCAGAAGATGCGATATACCAGGTCTATCGCCTCATCCGAACCGTTGCCGAGGAAGATGTTTGCCGCCGGAACGCCCTTGAGCGGAGCTATACGCGCCTTGAGCTGCTCCTGCAGAGGGTCAGGATAGCGGTTCAACTTCTGCGGAGTGCCAAAGGGATTCTCATTGGCATCAATGAAGACACTGGCCTGACGACCCTTGAACTCGTCGCGGGCACAGGAATATGGTGTCAGCGCAAGGATGTTCTTACGCACAAGATTCTCGAGTGTAAACATAGCCTTTCAATTTTCAACTTTCAACTCTCCCCTCCCTTGGGGAGGGGCCGGGGGTGGGCCCTTCAACTTCCAGCCTCCTCAGCGTCATCGCGTTGCGATGCCCCTCAAGGCTCTCGGCGGCAGCCATAGCCTCTACAGTGGCAGCGATGGAGCGCACGCCCTCTGGCGAGAGCTGCTGGAAGGTTATCTTGCGATAGTAAGCATCGAGGTTCACGCCGCTGTATGCCTTTGCCCATCCGTTGGTGGGCAGTGTGTGGTTGGTGCCCGATGCATAGTCTCCGGCGCTCTCGGGCGTGAGATGACCGATAAACACGCTGCCGGCATTGACAACATCCTGAGCCAGCTGCGGCGCGTCGGCCGTCTCGATAATGAGATGTTCGGGCGCATAGATGTTGCTGATGCGCATGGCCTCGGCCAGCGATGCCACGAGCACGAGACGGCTGTTGGCCAGCGCTGCAGCGGCGATGTCGCGACGCGGCAGAGCCTCAAGCTGTCGCTCCAGCTCGTCCACCACTCCGTCGAGCAACTGCCGCGAAGTGGTCAGCAGCAGCACCTGCGAGTCGCGACCGTGCTCGGCCTGAGCCAACAGGTCGGAGGCCACGAAAGCAGCCTGTGCCGTCTCGTCGGCGATGACTGCCACCTCGCTGGGGCCTGCCGGCATATCGATAGCCACATCCGTGAGAGCCACCTGCTGCTTGGCGGCCTGAACATATTGATTGCCAGGGCCGAAGATCTTGCACACCTTGGGCACAGAAGCCGTGCCGTAGGCCATAGCGCCTATGGCCTGCACGCCGCCGCACTTGAAGACGCGCCCCACGCCGGCGATGCGCGCTGCCACGAGGATGGCGGGATGCACGCTGCCGTCGCGCTGCGGAGGGGTGCACAGCACGACCTCCGAACAACCTGCGATGCGGGCCGGGGCTGCCAGCATCAGCACAGTGGAAAACAGCGGCGCTGTGCCGCCGGGAACATACAGCCCCACGCGCTCGATGGGCACGCCTTTCTGCCAGCAGCGGACGCCGGCTGCCGTCTCAACGGTCACAGGCACCGGGCGCTGCGCCTCGTGGAAACGGCTGATATTGATGTAAGCCTGCTCAAGGGCTTGGCGCAACTCCGCGCTCACAGCGGCCTCGGCAGCAGCAAACTCGTCATCGCTGACTGCCAGCGACGCGAGCGCCACCTGATCAAACCTCTGCTCGTAGTCCAACACGGCAGCATCGCCACGCTCGCGCACGTCCGCCAGCACAGCGGCCACGGTCGCCGTGAGGTCGGTGGCATCCTTAGTGGGCCGACGCACGATGTCGGCAACGTCCGCCTCAGTAGGGTTGGTGTATATCTTGAAGTCCATAATTGTCTTTTAAATTACCTTTTTCACTTCAACAAGTTGTATTTTGGGTAATCTATTATTAGGGATAATCTATAATATCTTTTTTAACACAGAGACACAGAGTTTTTATACTCTCCGTATCAATCGGTTGGACGATGCCGTAGGCATCAGATAATGGTAGCCAGCCATTATGGCTGGTTTTGTGGCGGTTAACGATTCCATATTAATTCATCCAACTGGTATCACAGTATCATCTTCTCGATGGGGATGACCAATATGCCCTGTGCGCCGAGAGCCTTGAGCTGCGAGATGACCTCCCAGAAACGCTTCTCGTCGATCACAGTGTGTACGCTGTTCCAGCCCGGTGTGGCCAGCGGCATCACCGTAGGGCTCTTGGCACCCGGCAGAACGGAGATGACCTCTTCCAAGCGCTCGGTGGGAACGTTCATCAGCACATATTTCTTATCCTCGGCAGCCTTCACGGCCTCGATGCGGAAGAGCAGGTCGTCGAGCACGGCACGCTTCTCGGCATCGAGCTGCGGCGTGGCGATGAGCAGGGCCTCGCTCTGCATCGCCACCTCCACCTCGCGCAGGTTGTTGCTCACCAGCGTGGAGCCGCTGCTGACGATATCAAAGATGGCATCCGCCAGGCCGATGCCCGGACTGATCTCCACCGAACCCGTGATGACGTGCACATCGGCCTGCACGCCCACGCTGTCGAGCCACGAGCGCAGAATGTGCGGATAGCTGGTGGCTATCTTGCGACCCTGGAACCACTGCGGACCGGTGTATTCGATGGCTTTGGGAATGGCCAACGACAGACGGCAACGGCTGAAGCCCAAGCGCCGCACGATGTCAGCGCGCTCGCCGCGCTCAACAAATTCATTCTCGCCCACAATGCCCAGGTCGGCCACACCCGTGGCCACGCTCTGCGGGATATCGTCGTCGCGAAGATACAAAACCTCGACGGGGAAATTAGGCGACTGCACGAGCAACGTCCTCTTGCTCGACGGTATCTTGATGCCGGCCTCAGCCAGCAGGGTCATCGTGTCTTCATACAGGCGACCCTTGGATTGAACTGCAATGCGTAACATATTTAAAATATCTTATTCAACGTTCTGAAGTTATGATGTGGAGTTATTATGAGCAGTTAAGATTAGAAGTTATAATAAGCCAAATGTGTTTAGGTAATGGCCACTTATCGCTCGACCTCTGGTCGCTTTGCTCGCAAAGAACTCCATTTTATAACTCCTTTTTAACTTCACATTATAAATTCCGTAACTTGTTTTATCTTTAATTTCGGGCGCAAAAATACTAATTATTTGGCAATTTGCCGCTATAAAACTAAAAAACAAACAGATGAGATTGCATTTTGACTATTGGAACATGAGAACCCAATATTGAATATATGTTAATTTTAAATGCCGTTTTACGCAATATTTTGCAATATTTAACAGAAACAACAAACCCAATATCACCTTAGCATCAATATAGGTACAAAATTATTTAACATTGTTATACATTTAACGGCAAATATCGACTGCAATTAACCTATTTTTACCGTTGAACACCATCTTATGCACCATCAAAATAAGCCATTCAGAAGCAACTGTAAAAACATACGGACATTGGGAGCAAATAATCCACAAGTTACGACCAAAACATCCAGATGTTTGGGCGAAACCATCCGGGAACTTTTACATCAAACGCCCGGATGTTAAACCTGAAACGCCCTGGATGGTAGGTTCGAAAGTCCCTGGACGTTTTATCGCGCCTGTCAGATAGTCAATTTTTTACGCCCATTCCCCGCTTTTCGGCCTCCAGAGCACCCGCCCGTGAGCCACCCTCCATCACCCATTCACTCTATTTGCCTCAAAAATGCATACAGGATTTTTCCGCACAACCGCCAACCACACAAATAATTAACCTCAAAAACCACTCCAAAAACAAGCCTCACAGCTCAGCAAACCTCTCTCCCACCCGTCCACTGACCGTTTTTCGCCATTAGTTAAAATACCTGTTAACAAATATTGAAACCACGATAGAATTTACATTTATTAACAATAAGACTAATTCTCTAATCCATGAAGTTTAGGGACCACAGATTACGCAGATTACTCAGATGTACTATCTGCGCAATCTGCGTAATCTGCGTACTCTGCGGTGTTATAAACAACCGAAACCTAAATCACTTTACTATCACCGTGTGGCCGTCAACGATGTAGACACCCTTCTTTGTAGGCGTGCCTTCGTAAGTGCGGCCATCAAGGGTATAGTAACGATTGTCGTTGGTATTTGTATTGACTGATTTGATACCAGTGGTATTGTGAACAGTTACTGTTGTCTCAATATAATCTGCTGTATAGAAGTTACTGATATTGTTCTCCGTAAGCTTCATAGCCTTCATAATGACATGATGGGCTCCATGAGCCATATCGGATGCCACGTTCACTTTCAGTATTGCTATCTCGCCATCGTTACCCGTGAACGTCTCCTCGTATTGTGAGCTGCACAGGAATCGAATGGCACCATCTGCCTGCTCGCTGAAAGTCAGGTCGTGCTCATCATCTTCAGGTAAACGTGCCGAATTAAGTGAGCCCTGTATACGACCCTTTCCGCTCTTCACTACCGACATTCCCTCAGGCAGGTAGAGGTCGAACTGGAATCCACGTATCTCAGCCGTATTCTTCATCTTGATGGACAAATCAATCTGCTCACCTCGCTTTACCGCGAAAGGTGTTATATATATGACATTATCAAAGGCTGACAGGTCAGTATTTACTCTTCTTGGAGCCTTTATTACAGGTGCACCAGACGAACTATTGCCGTATATAGACCCAGTATGGATGATGTTAGCAATACCTGTATAGTCAGACACATCTATTGTTCCGCTCTTATCCACGTCGGCAGCCTTGACGACAAAACCTTCTGGCGTGTTGCCATGAATATGGTTGGCCACACCTGTATAGTCGCTCACGTCTATAGCTCCATCACCGTTGATGTCGCCAGGCGTATACGTTTTGACGGTCAGTTTACACTTCACCAGTGGTGTCTCATAATACCTGCTGATGTCCGTTTCCGTCAACTTGATATTCTTCAGCAGCAAGGGATAGTCGCCATCGGTCATATCCTCGGCAATGTTTACCCTCAGCGTGGCAATCTCTCCATCGTTGCCTGTAAACGTCTCATCATACTGAGAACTGCAAAGAAATCGGATGGCCCCGTCAGGCTGTTCGCTAAACGTCAGCGTATGCTCATCTTCGTCAGGCAAGCGACCTTCACTAAGGAAGCCTTGTATCTTACCCTTCGAAGACTTCACGACGGTCACGCCCTCAGGCAGATAGAGGTCGAACTGGAAGCCGCGAATCGCCGCCGTGTTCTTCATCTTCAGCAAGATGGCAGCCTCCGTGCCACAAAACTCCTCTATCGGTTCAATATAGATGACGTTACTTATCGTTGCAATATCAGTTTCTTCGCCAGCTGTCGCTTGCTTGGAGAGGGTGATTACGAAGTTCTTAGTGTCTGCGAAGGTCGTGTAGCCAGGGGTCAGGGTTGCTACGGTCATATTGACCTGTTCTTTCTTGAGGTTTGTGATCTCAACGTGCTCAAAGTCCTCTGTGCTCCAGCACTCTACGGCATCTCCGTCGTCCAGTGCCACGGACACACCCTTGTCGTTGTCACACTTGAAGTCGAGGCTCACGGCTGTGATGTTCCAACCTGAGGAAACGGTGATCTCGTAGATTTCTGCGTCGGTGCTGCCGCCTACAGAGTTGAAGAACTTGATGTTCTCACCGTCCCAGAAGTTCATGTTATTGGCATTCTTAGCCTGACGGATGATGATGTGGGGATTCTCTTGAGTGGATTCCCACTTGCTGGCCCAGATATTGGCGGGGTTGGCTGCAGTCCAGAAGCCTGTGCTCTGTCCGACTGTTAATCGCACAGTCTCGCCACCATCAACGGGTGTAAGATACCTATCAACAATATTCGCAAACTTATTCCATCCGCTCGTCGCCTTATACTTCGACTTTGTGCCAGAGGGCACCACCAACGTTGCTGTTGCATATAGCCCACCAAAAACACCATCTTCAATTACAAATGGATCTTGGATTTCCGATATTACGGAGGTCAGACTGTGACAATGAATGAACGCTTGAGTCTCGATGCTCGTCACGCTGTTGGGGAGGGTGATAGAGGTCAGACCGGAGCAACCATCGAACGCTTGGCTACCGATGCTCGTCACGCTGTTGGGAATGGTGATAGAGGCCAGACCAGAGCAATTAGAGAACGCATACTCACCAATGCTTGTTACGTGGGAATTTATAACTCTTTAGAAATCATATTGTTACCATATTTATAATGTCGATTAGGTAACGATTTAGAAACGAGCTGAATTACATATTCTGTCTCGTTATACACATTTCCAAAGAACGCCTGTTTGTGAGTGCAAAGTTAATCATTTATTCTGTTACCACCAAAGAAATCGGGTTTTTCTTAACGTTTTTATAGCATTTTGTTTCCCTTTGGATGGTGATTCCATGTATTTCAGTTACCAAGTCGATGTTTGGTAACGGTTTGTCTTTTCGCTTCCTCCACTTTCCTCACGGCTGACTGCTTCGTCGTTGGGCTGTCCTTTTGTCATACCATACTCTGGGGACGAGCCTCAAAGAATGGCACGGCAATGGATTGGCGAGAAGATAGCACGCAAACTTCTCCTTTTGCCACTCCTTTACGGACGGCCTCAATGACGGCAGTCGGCTGTGAGGACGGGAGCAAGCAGACGTGAAAAGCATTCAGGCATACAACATTCTGTATTTCTCGCATCGTAGCAAGTACGACGGGGCAAATACAGAGAGTTGTCTGCAATTAAGCAATCCCCGCCATTAGTGCGTCGGAATGGTGCAAACATGGTTTGCTGGATCATCCCGATGCACCAATGTCTTTTGGTGATTGCCGTCCCTGCTTTTCTTTGTTCCTCTTCACACCTTTTCCTAATACCATAGTCCTTTACGCGTACATTATATTACTATTGCATTTCTTCGCCTATCCATTTTTGCAATAGTTTTGTTCCTCCCATTACTTTTGTTCCCTCAATCTTGTTATTCCAAATTCCTCCAGTTTCCTCATGGCCGACGGCTTCGTCGTTGGTGCTGTCCTTTTCTGCCATCTCATACTCTGGGGACGAGCCTCAGAGAATGACATGACAGCGGCTTGGCGAGAAGAAAGCCCAGCGAATACCTGCCTGAAAGTATTCGGGCAGACTCTCTCGCTTGGCTCACTTCTCCTATTGCCACTCCTAAAAGGGCATCACTCTGGTGACGGCTGTCGGCTATGAGGTTTAAGAGGAACAAACGGAAAAGCATCCAGGCATACAACATTCTATGTCTTTCTCTTCGCCCACGGTCTAAGGGAGAGACATAGAGAGTTGTCTGCTGATTGGCAATCCCCACAAGAGTACGTCGGAAGTGCCAAACAGATGACAAGCATTTGTCCGTCCCTTCCGATGCACACTTGCTTCATGGTCTTGCTGTCCCTGCTTTTCTCTGTTCATCGTTAGGGGTGTTCCTTTTCAGTATGCCTTTCTTGTATTCACTCTTTGACATTCAAAACTCTCGTTTTCTCAGGCATTGC
>CAJOEI010000047.1 GCA_905233465.1 uncultured Bacteroidaceae bacterium
AAAAGTTGCTATTAACGGCTTTGGCCGTATCGGTCGCCTCGCTTTCCGTCAGATGTTCGAGGCTGAAGGTTATGAAGTTGTCGCTATCAACGACCTGACAAGCCCCAAGATGCTGGCTCACCTGCTGAAGTATGACACCGCTCAGGGTGGTTTCTGCGGCAAGTTCGGCGAGAACAAGCACACTGTTGAGGCTGGTGAGGACTTCATCGTTGTCGATGGCAAGAAGATCACCATCTATGCTATTCCTAACGCTGCCGAGCTGCCTTGGGGCAAGCTGGACGTAGACGTCGTTCTGGAGTGCACAGGTTTCTACACATCTAAGGAGAAGGCTTCTGCTCACCTGACCGCTGGCGCTAAGAAGGTTGTCATCTCTGCTCCCGCAGGCAATGACCTCCCCACCATCGTTTACAACGTGAACCACAAGACCCTGACTCCGGCCGACACCGTGATCAGCGCTGCAAGCTGCACCACCAACTGCCTGGCTCCTATGACAAAGGCTCTGAACGACTTCGCTCCTATCCAGAGCGGTATCATGACCACTGTGCACGCTTACACTGGCGACCAGATGATTCTCGACGGTCCTCAGCGCAAGGGTGATGTTCAGCGTGCCCGCGCAGGTGCCCAGAACATCGTTCCTAACAGCACTGGTGCTGCCAAGGCTATCGGCCTCGTTATCCCCGAGCTCAACGGCAAGCTCATCGGCGCTGCTCAGCGCGTTCCGACTCCCACAGGTTCCACCACCATCCTGCACGCTGTTGTCAAGGGTGAGGTGACTGTTGAGGGCATCAACGCTGCCATGAAGGCTGCTCAGAACGAGAGCTTCGGCTACACCGAGGAGAAGCTCGTCAGCAGCGACATCATCGGCATGAAGTTCGGTTCACTGTTCGACGCTAACCAGACTATGGTCAGCAAGATCGGCGACGGCAACAGCCTCGTTCAGGTGGTTGCTTGGTACGACAACGAGAACAGCTACACCAGCCAGATGGTTCGCACCATCAAGTATCTGGCTGAGCTGAAGTAATCACGCTGTCAACGCGACACAACATTATAATGCCGTCTGGTGTGCATGCATCAGACGGCATTTATATTTATAGAAAGGTTCGCGCGCGTGTGGAGGTGTTAAAATAACCTAAAAACAGAGCGCTGTAATGTGTTATTGGCTGCAGAAAGTACATCGGACAGCCTTTTTTACTACTTTTGTCGCGGAAATACATGCTGGAGCTGAAAGTTGAAAATTGAAAGTTGAAAATTTTAAGAGTATTATATATGAAAAACTTACGAATCTTTGTTGCCGCGCTATTGGTTTTGGCCGGTACCAGTGTTATGATGGCGCAGGAACCTCGCGAACGTCCTGAACCGCGCAATGAGTTCACCGTCACGCTTGGCGTGTGGCCCATCATGCAAAATACGTCGTCGGCATACGACAACTGCGACTTCTTCACGCCTGTGGAGGGCAATTTCGAGTTCCTGCATCATGCCTCGCGCCGCTTCGCGATAGGTTTTGATTTCTCCTACACTCCTATCCTGCAGGACGATGACTACTACTGCAGCAGCTGTGACACACAGAGCCCGCGACGCGGCAAAGACAATGTCTTCAACCGCAACAACAACTACCGCGGGTCGCTCTTTGTCATCATGCCCACTATGCGCATGGAATGGGTGAAGCTGCCTGCTTTCTCACTCTATAGCCGTGTGTCGTTGGGCCTTGGCGTGCAGACGGGCACCAGTGACGGCGACTGCTCGTACTACGGCGAACGCTATGATAGCAATCGCGATTACAACAACCAGACGCCTGCAAAGCAGACACACTGCGGCTTCGCATTTCATGTGGCACCGCTGGGCATGACCTTCGGGCGTGAAGTGTTTGGCCGCGTGGAGTTCCCCGGCTTCGGCTACGAGGGCATAGCCTCTATAGGTATCGGCTATCGCTTCTGATGCCTGGCTACGACATCATAACCATCCTGGGCCCCACAGCGTGCGGCAAGACAGCTGTGGCCACACGCCTTGCCGTAGCACTGGCCGCTACCCACAATGCCGGCACAATGCCAGAGGTTGAGGCAGAAATCATCTCTGCAGACTCGAGGCAGGTGTTTCGCCGCATGGATATCGGCACAGGCAAGGACTTGGATGATTATGTGGTGTCGCTCGCTGCTGGTGACGAGGCGCGGAATATAAGGGTGCCATATCACCTCATCGACATCGCTGAGCCGGGAACCAAGTATTCGGTGTTTGAGTTCCAGAGAGATTTCCTGCGGGCATACCAGGACATCCTGCAACGTGGGCACAAGCCCATCCTCTGTGGCGGCACAGGACTGTATATTGAGAGCGTGCTGAGAGCCTATAGGCTGGTGGAAGTGCCTGTCAATCAAGCTATGCGCGATGAACTCGAGAGCAAGAGCCTGGCGGAGCTCACAGACATATTGTCGACCTACAAGCGGCTGCACAACACAACTGACGTTGACACAGCACGGCGTGCCATACGCGCCATAGAGATAGAGGAATACTATCGCCGTAACAACATCGACCAGACGCAGCCGTTCCCCGCGCTGCGCTCGTTGACGATAGGCCTTGACGTGCCGCGTGAGCTGCGGCGTGAACGCATCAGCCGACGCCTGCGCACCAGGCTCAGTGAGGGTATGGTGGATGAGGTGCAGAAGCTGCTCGATGAAGGCGTGCAGCCAGAGGCACTCATCAGCTACGGACTGGAGTATCGCTATCTGACGCTCTACCTGACAGGACAGCTCACTCGCGACGAGATGGTGCAGCAGTTAGAGACCGCCATACATCAGTTTGCCAAGCGACAGATGACATATTTCCGCGGCATGCAGCGCAGGGGCGTGGACATCATCTGGATTGATGCCACACGACCAACAGACGAGATTGTCAGTGAGATTGTAAAATGTAAAATGTAGAATGTAAAATCGTAAAATTGTAAAATCGTCAAATCAAATCGTGTCACGTTGGGCCATCATATATTGCCCTAAGCAAGGGGTGCGGCGCTCTCAGAAGCGTTGGGAACGTATACGTGAGCTGCTTACGGCCCGCCAGGTGAACTATGATTTCGTTCAGAGTGAGAGCCCTGACAGCGTGGGACGCCTGACGCAGATGCTCTGTCAGCAAGACTATGATACGTTGATTATCGTTGGCGGCGACTCGGCGCTCAACCGTGCCGTCAACGGACTGCTCGCGCTGCCCGACGAGGTGCGTCAGCGTATGGCCATTGGAGTGATACCCAACGGACGCGGCAACGATTTTGCCACCTTCTGGGGCTTTGATGAAGACAAGGACGAACAGACCATTGAGTGGCTCATCAACAGACGCGTGCGTCCTGTGGATGTAGGCTATGTGAAAGCGCAGGACGAGACACGCTTTTTCCTGAATTGTGTCAACGTGGGGCTCGTGGCCAATATCATGAAGCTGAAATACAAGACGCGACGCATCTTCGGACTGTCGGCGCTGAGCTACCTCTCAAGCATGTTGTTGTTGCTCTTCCAGCGGCTGGAGACGCGCATGCATCTGCGCATCAACGAGGACGAGATAGACCGCAAACTCATGACGGTGTGTGTGGGCAGCTGCCGAGGCTACGGGCAGACACCCAGTGCTGTGCCATACAACGGCATGTTGGACGTGAGCGTCGTCTCGCATCCAGAGGTCACACGCCTCATGGAAGGTATGTGGATGCTGCTGACGGGACGTTTTCTCAATCACAAGAATGTGCGCCCTTATCGCACAGCCAGACGTATACGGTTCTTCGAGACACATGGTGCCGCAGTGAGCACAGATGGCATGGTCATTCCCATGTCCGCACCATTTGAGGTAGGCATCCTGCCCGAACACCTCAACTTTATAATACCAAGCTAAAAAGCTTCCCTTTATCCTATCCTGCTAATTTTCTCGAGTTTGCTCTCGTCGATGAGTTTTATCTTGCGCCCATCGATGGCAATAATTTTCTCTGTGGCGAAGTTGGACAATGTGCGTATGGCATTGCTTGTCGTCATGTTCGAGAGGTTGGCAAGGTCTTCGCGGCTGAGGTATATGCTGAGAGTTGCACCGTCTTCTTCCACTCCGTAGCGCTCCTTGAGGAAGAGCAGTGACTCGGCCAGGCGGCCGCGTATGTGCTTCTGTGTGAGGTTCACTGTACGCTCGTCGGCGCGTCCCAGCGACTTGGCCAGATGCTGGATGAAGTACATGGCCAGCGAGGCATTCTGCGACAGCAGTTGGTTGACGATGCTGATGGGCACCTTAACTATCACAGAAGGCTCTATGGCGGCAGCTGCTGTGACATAGTTCTCGCCTGCAAAGGCAGCACGATAGCCGAAATAGTCCACGGAACTGATGACGCGCACAATCTGTGTGCGACCGCCAACACCAGACTTGTGAATCTTCACCTTGCCCATCACCAGACACAGCAGCGACGAAGGCGTGTCGCCCTCGCGATAGATGATCTCATTCTTCTTATAGAGTTGTACGCTGAGGTTCTGTGAGAGCGTTCTGTTCTCATCATCTGTCAGCAGCGTGGTGAGAGTTGTCAGCTTGGGCAGAACCTCTTTTATGGGTATGTTTTTGCGTGCCATGCGTGGATGCGATTGGGCTTTTTTTATGTTTTACGGCACAAAATTAGCCTTTTTATTTTATTTTCACAAACAACCTTGCAACTTTTGTTGGAAAAAATTTTTGTGAATGCCAAATAAACGCTACTTTTGGAAACGCAAAGTGGCAAAACGTTGGCATAAACAACGTTTTTGCCAACGAAGCATCGTATATCATTACCTTTATTAATAATTACCAACACATGAGCTATTTAAAGTTTGACAAGACTCTGATGACAAACTTGGAGGAAGCTCTAAAGAAAGAGGTGCTGCGCTCAAACCGCTCGGGTGCCTATTCGTGTTCTACCATCTTGGACTGCAACACGCGTAAGTACCACGGTCTGTTGGTCGTGCCTGTGCCTGAGCTGGACGATGAAAACCACGTCCTGCTCTCGTCGCTCGACTGCAGTGTCATACAGCATGGCGCACAGTTCAATCTCGGACTCCACAAGTATCAGGGAGACAACTTCAGTCCGCGCGGACACAAGTACATCCGCGAGTATGACTGCCAACAGGTGCCCACGACCATCTATCGAGTGGGAGGTGTGGTGCTCAAGCGCGAGCAGGTGTTCCAGCATTTCGAGGACCGTGTCATCATCCGCTACACACTGGTGGATGCACACTCCAAGACCACTTTGCGCCTGCAGCCCTGGCTGGCGTTCCGCAGTGTGCGTGAGTTTACACACGAGAACCCGCGTGCCAACCGCGACTACCAGCCTGTGAAGAACGGTATCAAGACATGCATGTATCCGGGTTATCCTGAACTCTACATGCAGCTGTCGAAGAAAGCAGAATGGGTGTTCCAGCCCGACTGGTATCGCGGAGTGGAGTATCCCAAGGAGCAGGAGCGCGGCTATGCCTCCAACGAGGACTTGTACGTGCCTGGCTATTTCGAATTCGACATCAAGAAGGGTGAGAGCGTGATCTTCTCGGCAGGACTGTCGGAAATCAAGCCCACGGAGCTGAAAGACCTGACAGACTTCGAAGTCAAGATCCGCACTCCGCGCGACAACTTCTACCACTGTCTCGTGAACAGTGCCCACCAGTTCATCAACTACCGCGATGGCGAGACATACATCCTCGCTGGCTATCCGTGGTTCAAGTGCCGCGCACGCGATATGTTCATCTCGCTGCCTGGACTCACGCTGACCAACAACGAGATAGAACATTTCGAGCAGGTGATGACAACGGCAGAGAAAGGTATACGCCAGTTCATCAATGGCGAGGAACTCAGTGTGCGCATTTATGAGATGCAGCATCCTGACGTCCTGTTGTGGGCCGTGTGGTGCATACAGCAGTATGGCAAGTTCGTCGGCATGACAAAGTGCATCGAGAAATACGGCCAGTTGTTGCACGACATCATGGACTTCCTCTACAACGGCAAGCATCCAAATCTTTATCTCCATGACAACGGACTTGTATATGCCAACGGCCGTGACCAGGCCATCACGTGGATGAACTCCACAGCCAATGGCAAACCCATCGTGCCGCGTTCAGGTTATATCGTTGAGTTCAATGCTCTGTGGTACAACGCACTGATGTTCAGTGCCCAGATGTGCCGCAAGATGAACGACGAGTCCGAGGCTGCACCCTTAGAGGCTCTGGCAGAGAAGACCAAGGCCAGCTTTGTGCAGACCTTCCTCAACGAGTATGGCTATCTGCTTGACTATGTCGACGGCACGATGATGGACTGGAGCGTTCGTCCAAACATGATTTTCGCATGCGCCTTCGACTTCTCGCCGCTTGACGCCAAGCAGAAGAAAGGCATCCTCGATATGTGCACCAAGGAACTGCTCACACCCAAGGGACTGCGCACCCTCTCTCCAAAGAGCGGAGGCTATAATCCCATGTATGTAGGACCTCAGGTGCAGCGTGACTACGCCTACCATCAGGGCACAGCATGGCCTTGGCTTGCTGGCTTCTACCTTGAGGCTTGCCTGAAGGTGTTCGGCTATTCGCGCGTGAGCTTCGTCGAGCGTCAGCTCGTGGGCTATGAAGAGGAATTGTTCTACCACTGCATCGGCACTATACCAGAGGTGTTTGACGGTAACCCGCCCTTCCACGGCCGAGGTGCTATGTCCTTCGCCATGAACGTTGCCGAAATCATGCGTGTGGTTAAACTGTTGGATAAATATATTATGGAATCATAATCGGAGGACACAACTATGAAAGTATTAATGTTCGGATGGGAGTTTCCTCCTCATGTATTCGGTGGACTCGCCACCGCTAACTATGGCATTGCACAGGGCTTGCACGCTCAGGGCGACATCGACACCATTCTCTGTCTGCCGCGTCCCTTTGGCGACGAAGAGCGCAATGCGTGCAAGATTGTCGGCATGAACTGCGTGCCCATTGCGTGGCGCGATGTCGACTACGACTACGTACAGCAGCGCATCGGCAACATCATGTCGCCAGATGACTTCTATCGCTATCGTGAGCACATCTATGCGGACTTCAACTATATGCATGTCAACGACCTTGGATGCATGGAGTTTGCTGGTGGCTACCCTGGTAACCTGCACGAAGAAATCAATAACTACAGCATCATTGCTGGAGTGGTGGCTCGCACTGAGCAGTTTGACATCATTCATGCACACGACTGGCTGACATATCCTGCCGGCATTCATGCCAAGCAGGTCAGCGGATGCCCCCTCGTGATTCACGTGCACGCCACGGACTTCGACCGCTCGCGCGGCAATGTCAATCCCACAGTCTACAGCATCGAGCGCAACGGTATGGATCATGCCGACTGCATCATGTGTGTGTCAGAACTCACGCGCCAGACTGTGATTAACCACTACGGGCAGGATCCCGCCAAGTGCTTCGCTATGCACAACGCCGTCTATCCTCTCGCTCCTGAACTGCAAGAAATTGTGGACCAACGCCTACCCTACAAGGAGCGCAAGGAGAAGGTCGTCACCTTCCTCGGACGCATCACCATGCAGAAGGGGCCTGAGTACTTCATCGAAGCCGCCAAGCGTGTGCTCGACCGTACCTCCAACGTGCGGTTCTGCTTCGCTGGTTCAGGCGACATGATGAATTCCATGATCGAGATGGCAGCAGCCTACGGCATTGCTGATCGTTGCCACTTCCCGGGCTTCATGAAGGGCAAACAGGTGTTTGAAATCTTCCGCGACAGCGATGTCTATGTCATGCCGTCTGTATCAGAGCCCTTTGGCATCAGTCCGCTGGAAGCAATGCAGAGCGGTGTGCCAAGCATCATCTCCAAGCAGAGCGGATGCGCTGAGATTCTCGACAAGTGCATCAAGACAGACTATTGGGACATCGACGCTATGGCCGATGCTATGTACAGCCTTTGCACCAACCCCGCACTGCACGAGTATCTGCAGGTAGAGGGCAAGCGCGAGGTTGACGGCATCACATGGGAGAAGGTCGGCGAACGCATTCGCAAACTCTATGACCAGTGTCTGGAACGATACAGCTAAACTCGCGCTAGCGCGAAGTTTAAAGTTTAATGTTTAAAGTTGAAAGACCAACAGAAGAACCATTAAACTTTAAACTTTAAACTATAATCTTTAATCTTTAAACTGCGGGCAAGCCCGCGTAAAATGATATGAAAACAATCTGCTTATATTTTGAGATCCACCAGAACATACATCTCAAGCGCTATCGCTTCTTTGAGATAGGTAAGGATCACTACTATTTTGATGACTACGAGAACGAACGTGGCATCACAGAGACGGCAGAGCGCTCCTATATCCCTGCTCTGCGCACATTCCTCGATATGGCCAAGTTGTATGGCAAAGACTTCAAGGTCGCCTTCTCTATCTCAGGATGTGCACTTGAACTGATGGAGCAGTACACGCCCGAGGTCATCGAGCTTCTGCAAGAGCTCAACAACACTGGTTGCGTGGAGTTCCTGGCTGAGCCCTATAGCCACGGCTTGAGCTCGCTCATCAATGAGGATGTATTCCGTGACGAAGTGTCGCGTCAGGCCAAGAAGATGAAGGAACTCTTCGGCAAGAAGCCCACAGTGCTCCGCAACAGTTCGCTCATCTACAGCGACGACATCGGCGGTCTCGTGGCCAGCATGGGATACAAGGGCATGATAGCCGAAGGTGCTAAGCACATCCTTGGTTGGAAGTCGCCGCATTTCCTCTATCACTGCAACCAGAATCCCAGCCTCAAGCTCCTGCTGCGCGACTTCAAGTTCTCGGATGACATCTCGCTGAGATTCAACAACTCATCGTGGAGCGAGTACCCGCTCTTTGCCGACACATACATGGATTGGATTGCACAGCTGCCAGAAGAGGAGCAGATCATCAACATCTTCATGGAGCTTTGCGCACTGGGCATCTACCAGCCACTGAGCAGCAATATCCTTGAGTTTATCAAGGCTCTGCCGGCATGTGCCAAGCAGCGTGGCATTGTCTTCGCAACTCCAAGCGAGATCATCGCACGCACCAAGAGCGTGGCTCAGATTGATGCTCCATACCCAATGTCGTGGAACGACGAGGAGCGCGACACCAGCTGCTGGCTCGGTAATGTTATGCAGCGCGAGGCATTCCAGAAACTCTACAGCGTTGCCGAGCGCGTCCTCATCTGCAAGGATCGTCGCATCACGCAGGACTGGGACCGCATACAGGCCAGTAACAACTTCCGCTTCATGACTACCAAGCCCATGAGCGTGGGTATGTATCGCAGCATCTACGACTCGCCATACGATGCCTTCACCAACTATATGAATATCCTTGGTGACTTCATCAATCGCGTCAACGCCCTCTATCCCAGTGAGATAGAGAATGATGAGCTCAACGCTCTGCTCACCACCATCCGCAATCAGGGTGAGGAGATTGAGGTCAAGGACAAGGAAATCACACGTCTGCAGACGCGTCTGAAGAAGTATGAGCCCGAGGCGGATGAGAAGAAGCCTGCTGCCAAGAAAGCACCTGCCAAGAAGGCTGCACCCGCCAAGAAGGCACCCGCAGCAAAGAAGGCTCCGGCGGAGAAGGCACCCGCTGCTGAGAAGAAGCCTGCTGCAAAGAAAGCTCCAGCCAAGAAGGCTGCTGCAAAGTAACCACTTGACAGTGCGCTGACAAAACAGCGGTATATATCAAAACCCCGCAGCACCAACGGCTGCGGGGTTTTTCTATGGAACGCTCGGCCGCACACACCAGCGCCTCTCTACTTCATCGAGCAGCGGGGCGCTGGCATTGTAATTGTGAGGGTTACCGGATGAACAGCAACTCTCTGTACTTGGGCAGGGGCCAGAGGGCGTCATCGACGATGAGTTCGAGCTTGTCGATCTGGCGACGAATGACGTCGAACATCGGGGCGATGGTGTCGTGGTAGGCGATGGCCTTGGCGTGCTCGTCCTCAATCTTGTTGGCGACCTTGCGGGCGGCCACGAGTTCCTCGACCTTGGTCTCGATGGTGGCGGTGCGCTGGGCAATCTCCTCGATGAGCTTCAGGTTGCGGGCGTTGAGGGCTGCGGCTTTCTCGGCGGGGAAGGCGGCAGTCATGCGCTCTACGTTCTTCAGCAGCGCGCTCTGGTAGCTGGTGGCCACGGGGATGATGTGGTTCATTGAGAGGTCGCCGAGGACGCGGGCCTCGATCTGAATCTTCTTGGTGTAGGTCTCCCATTTCACCTCGTTGCGGGCCTCGAGTTCCTTCTTGGTCATCACACTTAGGCTTTCGAACATGGCGATGCTGTCGGCATCCAGGTAGCGCTCGAAGATGACGGGGCACGAGGTCTCCACGTCGAGTCCGCGCTTGGCGGCTTCAGCCTTCCATTCGTCGCTGTAGCCGTTGCCGTCGAAGCGGATGGGCTTGCAGGTCTTGATGTCCTCGCGCAGCACGTCGATGATGGCGTGGAACGTGGCGC
>CAJOEI010000048.1 GCA_905233465.1 uncultured Bacteroidaceae bacterium
CTGTCTTTGTCTTGTACGTAACTTGTATCCGGGCAACGCCACGCGGGCGGTGCCTCGGTACTGCTTCTTGTCCTGTGTCAATCTTTCAAAGATCCCTTTTACAGGGGCCGGCACGCGGCCGGAACCCTCGCACCTGAGGCGGGCAGAATACCGCGGGGTCCCCAGCGGAGGCCCCTCCCCTCATTTGCGGGTGCAAAGGTACGACGACTTTTCAACACACGCAAATATTTAAGCAAGTTTTTGGAGAAATAATGCAATTACCTTGACATTCGTCAAAGCCCTCACGCGCGTACATTATTTAATATAATAATGTGCAAGGTAATCATCAAGTGTTTCACCTTGCACTCTCAGGAATGCTGCGCGTGCAGTTTTTATTGTTCCGAAGCCGGCATCCATGCAATCCTTCATCGACTGAATCTGTTTGTTGGCCACCAAGCGCTTCAGCTCTTCTACACGATAGGCATTTATGTATTCGTGTACGTTGTTATACCCTTGGCTTCGCAGTGCCTGCAAGAGCAGATGCCTGTTTATGCCAGTATTCTCGCAGAGATTGTCGCGTGAGAAAGTGAAGTCCTTCCATGCATCCCGGTTGTGTTGCATCCAGAATTCCACGCGTTCAAAGCGCTGACGGTTGGCCTCATTGAAGTCCTCGCGGTCGGTTTGTTCAATCACGTTTACCTCTGGTGCCTCGCCCACGGCCTCAATGACTGGTTTGGGAAGATGGATAGCCATTGTCTCGAGCTCACGCAAACAGATGTACAGGTTGGCAAGTGTAAACACCACGAGCCAGAGCTCAAACTCGCCGACAGTGAAACTAATGACAAGCCAAAGATAGAGGCATGAGTTCAGGCCCAGCAAGGTAGCATATCCAAACAGATAGTGTGGCACATCCGGAATGCGCAGCATTACTTTTGGCAATCGGAAGATATTGATAATGTAATAGATACTAACTCCCAACATGGCCAGCCTGAGCCATACGTCGGCAGTCCAGAAATGTGCCAATACTTCGCCAACACTGTAATAGTTTGGCGCTGTCATGCCGAACACTGTGAGAATGCCGTATGCTAAGCCGACGATTATGACTGGTAATGCGTATGTCCACATACGTTCCCACTGCAAGTAACCAGGCATGGGAATACTCAGTGGATAGATACTCTGCAGGAACACCCACACCATGAAGCCGAACATCGGGCCTGGGTGCAGTGTTGCCGGACGTGTGACCTCTATCAGGCCGCAAAACGGCAGTAATATGGCGAGCATCAGGGAGAATATACCTGTAATCCAAGCTATAGACAGATAGCGCACCTTGTAACGGGCAAAAAGTGCCATCACGGATGTGATGACAATATGGGCAATGAGTGAGCCCATAACAACATAAGCAAGAGGCATATGCGGCATGTCTGGTGCGTATAATCGATGCAAAGTTATGTTGATTTCGTCGTAAAACCAAATTATAATGCTAAAATTGTTTGTGAATGTTAATATTTAGCTACCTTTGCAGCGATGAAAGATGAAAGTATAAGTTATGGAAATATCTTCATTAGGTGAATTTGGTCTCATCCGTCGCCTGACGTCCGACATCGTGCCTAAGAATGCAGAGACAGTGAAGGGTGTTGGCGACGATTGTGCTGTCGTGGCCCCTGCCGCTGGGCGTCGCTTGCTGGTGACCACCGATATGCTTATGGAAGGTGTGCATTTTGACCTTGAATATACGCCTCTCCAGCATCTGGGCTATAAGAGCGCAATGGTCAATCTGTCAGATATATACGCCATGAACGGCCGTCCTCGTCAGATGACGGTGTCATTAGCCGTGTCGAAACGTTTCAGTGTGGAAGATCTGGAACTCTTCTACTCAGGCCTGCGCATGGCATGTGAGAAACACGAATGCGACATTGTTGGTGGCGACACCACATCGTCGCTGACGGGCTTGGCCATCAGCATTACCTGTATCGGTGATGCTGAGGCGGACGACGTAGTGTATCGCAGTGGTGCTCAGGTCAATGACCTGATATGCTGCAGCGGTGACCTTGGCGCGGCATATATGGGTCTGCAGCTGCTGGAGCGCGAGAAGACGGTGTATCACAAGCTGCTTGCCAATGCCCGTGCCCGTGGCGAGAGTCCCGATTCATTGCCGCCCTTCGAGCCCGACTTCTCGGGTCGCGAATATCTGCTGGAACGGCAGTTGCGCCCTGAGGCCCGTCGCGATATCGTGGAGGCGCTGCATGCTGCCGGCATCCGTCCCACGGCCATGATGGACATCAGCGATGGCCTAAGTTCGGAGCTGTTGCACATATGTTCGCAGAGCGGTGTTGGCTGCCGCGTCTACGAAGATCGCATACCTCTTGACTACCAGACGGCAGTGATGGCCGAGGAGTTGAATTTCAATGTGATGACCTGTGCCCTCAATGGTGGTGAGGACTACGAACTGTTGTTCACCGTGCCTCTGACCGAGCACGACCGCGTGTCAGCCATACCCGGAGTGAAGGTGATAGGCCACTGCACACGTTCCGAGCTCGGTACGCTGTTTGTGGGTCGCGATGGTGCAGAGATGACGCTCAAAGCACAAGGGTGGAACCCTTTGGCGAATTCATAATTCATAATTCACAATTCATAATTCACAATTCACATCTCGATATAACGTTATAACGACATAACGACATTTCGACTCTCCGCTCGACCTCTGGTCGCTTGCCATAGCAAGAACTTTCAACTTCTCTCTACTTTCAACTTTCAATTTTCAACTTTCAACTAAATTTTGGAAGGTGATCTGATTCATATCAACGAGTGGCTACGTCCGCTGTCCTGGCTCTACGGTGCCGGCGTGTGGGTGCGCAACCTGCTGTTTGACAGCGGGATGCTGAAGACGCAGAGCTACGACCGCCCCATTATCAGCATCGGCAATATCACCGTTGGCGGTACGGGCAAGACTCCCCACACGGAGATGCTGCTGAACATGCTTCTTGGCAGTCGTCGTGTGGCAGTGCTGAGCCGTGGCTACAGGCGGCAGAGCCGTGGTTTCCATTTGGCTACGCCCTCTACGCCCATGCAGACTATTGGTGACGAGCCCTGGCAGATAAAGCAGAAGTTCCCCGATGCCATCGTTGCCGTCGACGGCAATCGTCGTCGTGGCATACAGCGCCTGCTCACCGATGCTTCTACGCGCGACGTTGATGTGATACTGCTTGACGATGCCATGCAGCACCGCTATGTCCGCGCTGGCCTCAACATCATGCTCACCGACTACCACCGTCTTATCACCGACGACTGTCTGCTGCCGGCCGGTCGCCTGCGCGAACCAGCCTCAGCCAAGGTCAGAGCAGACATAGTCATCGTGAGCAAATGTCCTACAGACATGAAGCCGATGGACTATCGTGTGGTGCAGAAATCCCTCGATCTCAAGCCTTTCCAGAGCCTGTATTTCTCCACGCTGCGCTATCGTCCAGTGCGCCGGCTGTTTGACGAGACGCCGGGTCAGGCCGAGACTTTGACGGCCGACACCTACGTCCTGCTGCTTACAGGCATAGCCTCGCCACAACAGATGCTTATGGACCTGCAGCGCACCACGCGCCACATCATCCCGATGGCCTTCGGCGACCATCACACTTTCAGCAGCCGCGACATATCTCGCATAGAAGAGGCGTTCACCGCCATGCAGGGCAGCAAACGCCTCATTATCACTACCGAAAAAGATGCCGCACGCTTGCGTTTGGCCGAAGGCCTCACGCCCATCGTGCGGCGTCATATCTATGTCCTTCCCATCGAGGTTGAGATCCTGCAGGGCAGGCAAGCCGAGTTTGAGAAGCAGGTCATAGATTTTGTAGAAGGGACTCTTTAGAGTTTAAAGTTTAAAGAGCTATAGAGACTACTATAGAGCCTATAGCAGCTATAGAGTCACCTCGTAAGGCATGCGGGCGAAGATTCTTTGTTGTACGCTGTTTGCGGATATCATCTGCTGCAGCATCATGGCGAAGGGATAAGCATTTCCCAGTGTGCTGCGCAGGCGTGCGTCAAAGTAGCTGTCGCCGCCCTTGTCCATCAGTTTCTCTATCCAAGGCTTCTCGGCGGGATATTCGTCCACGCTGTACTTGTCCAGCTCAGCCAGCTTGGCGGCCTCTGCTATGGCATCGTCGAGATTACCCAGCTGGTCCACCAGGCCCAGTTCTATAGCCTGTTCGCCAGTCCACACACGTCCCTGTCCGATGACATCCACGCTGTCCTGTGTCAGCCCACGGCCCTCGGCCACGCGGCGTGTGAAGAGGTCATAGCCGCGCTCTATCATGCCCTGCATCAGGGCAGCCTCGTCGGCATTGAACGGCCGTGCCAGCAGGCCCATCACGCTCTCGGCACCGAAGTCCGCATGCTTGTTGGTCTTCACCACGTCGAAGTGCAGTCCTGCCTTCTCCGTGAGCAGCTCCTCGGCCTCGGGCATCATGCCGAATATGCCGATGCTGCCGGTGAGTGTCGTTGGCTCGGCGATGATCTTAGATGCTCCGCAGCTGATGTAGTATCCGCCGCTGGCAGCATATCCGCCCATGCTCACCACGACAGGCTTCTCAGCCTTCAGCAGCTGCAGCTCATGCCATATCTGTTCGCTGGCGAAGGCGCTGCCGCCGGGTGAGTTCACGCGCACCACCACAGCCTTGACATCCTCGTCTTTGCGCAGCTTCTGCAGCTCGCGCAGCGTGGGCATAGTCACGATCTGTGTCTCTGTCGAAGGTATGTAGCTCGACGACTCTTGGTCCACGATGGTGCCGTAGGCATAATAGACTGCTATGCGGTCGTCCTCATCGTCGTCGTCAGCTGCTGCCATCAGTTCGGCAGGCGACACGAATGGTATGTCCTTCTTCTCCTTCAGTTCCAGACGCGTACGCAGCATCTCCTTGAAGCCGTCGATGTATGTCAGCGTGTCCACCATGCCGCTCTCCACAAGCAGCTCTGTCGGGCGCAGCGCCGTCAGCGTGTCGGCCAGCATGTTGAGCTGCTCGGTCGTCATGCCTCGGCTCTCGGCCACCTCAGCGAGCATCTGTTGCCACACGCTGCCGAGGAACGATGTCATCTGCAGACGGTTGGGCTCACTCATCTCTGTGAGGATATAAGGCTCCACGGCGCTCTTGAAGGTTCCCACCTTGAAGACCTGCATGTGTATGCCCAGCTTCTTCATGGCATCGGTGTAGAACATCGGCACAGCGCACAGTCCATGCCAGTCCACCATGCCTTCGGGGTTGATACACACCTTGTCGGCCAAGGATGTCAGATAGTATGCTCCCTCCGAGTAGATGTCGCCGTAGGCGATGATCCACTTGCCGCTCTCCTTGAACTCCTTCAGCGACTGGCGCAGCTCCTGCAACATAGCCGGAGCGCCACCTATGAAGTCCGAACCGACCTCGATGTAGATACCTTTAACCTTCTTGTTGTCAGCAGCCTCCTTCACGGCGGCCTTCAGCTGGTCCAGGCCAAGCGGTGTCTCCATCTTGCCGGACAACATACTCAGGGGATCCAACTCGCCGGCGCGCTCCTGCAGCGCTCCGCTGAGGTTGATGCGCAATACCGAACCCTTCTTCACCGGTGCAGAGGCCGACTGACTGGCTCCCATGCCCGCGATACTCACCAGCATGATGACGGCAGAGAGCAGGAAGAACAGCCCTATACCCACCACAGTGGCGAACACATACTTCAGAAATTGTTTCATTGTGTAAGAGAATTAGATTATTATTTGATTATTTGGAAATTCTTGCTTAGGAAAGCGACCAAAGGTCGAGCGAAATGGACGATACATTATCCATTTTACATTCTACATTCTACATAGGATTCGTCCTTTTATGCCCTTTGCAGGTCATTGGTGACCCGCTTGAAAGCAGTTTTTCGGCACAAAGGTAGTCTGTTTTCGCGAACGAGCGAAATATTTTCATTTTTTATTGAGGCTGTTAGACAAAAAAGCAGTACCTTTGTCGCTGAATTATGGAATAATAATAAACAACATACATTAACAAATTACAAAACATCATGAAACAATTTCTACAAAAAACGTTTGGGCTCAGAGCCTGGATGATTGTCGCTATGTTGACGGCAGTCGTCTCAGGAGCATGGGCAGAGAAGATTACTGACTACACCAACATAGTCAGTGGCAAAAAATATTATATCGGTGCCACGACAGGAGGGACGGATTATTATTTGTCTGTTGATGGCTCTTCAACTACGAACCAGATTGCAGGAACAGCTATTACCGATGCTTCCAGCGCAACCGTCTTTACATTTAGCGGGAATGGAACGAGTTGGTCCATTCAGTTTGAGTCCGGCTATTACCTTTCACTTAAAAGTTCTAAGGATAATGGAAAGGTGCAAGTGGTTGAGGATGCCACCACTTTCACAGCCTTCAACCAAACTGATAAATCATTACTTCGCTTAACCATTGGCAGTTATTCTATTCAAAAGAATAATACTGGTACTCAATTTGGTTCCTATGGTAATACCCAGACTGATATTTGGTTGGAAGAGGTAGCTGAAGCTTCTCCTCTTGCATCAATCGCAGTAGATGCTTCAGGAGCAACCACAATATTCCATGTCGGTGATGAATTCACACACGAAGGTGCAGTTGTTACAGCGACATACGAAGATCAATCAACCAAGGATGTAACAGCAAATGCTACATTCAGTACACCAGACATGACCTCTGCTGGTACCAAAACCATTACTGTATCCTATACTGAGAACGAAGTTACCAAGGATGCTACTTACGACATTACCGTAAATGCTCCTGCAACTCTGACCTCTATTACTCTCTCTGGCACTTATCCTACAGAGTTCCAGCAGGGTGCTGCATTCAGCTCTGAAGGTATCGTTGTAACAGCTCACTACGATGACCAGACGACCCAGAATGTTACTGCAGATGCTGAATTCTCAGGTTACGATATGTCTGTTATTGGTGCTCAAACAGTTACTGTCACCTATGGTGGCAAGACTGCAACCTACAGCATTAATGTGGCAGAAAATAATACTAACGCCGTAACGTATGATTTTTCTCAGATTGAGGATCTTTCTACTTGGGGCACTACATATAGTAAGCATGTAGTAAATTATGCCGAGGCAACAGTAACATTTTCATCTGCTTGCAAACAGACAAGTGCGATAACAAACATACCTGTAACTAAGGGACAACCTGTAGAATTAGTTCTTAATGACAATGTCAATTCAACTATTTCTACAGTGAGTTTCGAATGTGCTCAATGGACTACAAAAGCACAAACCATTACATTGTATTATAGCACTGATAGAGGTGAAACATACACCACTACTGGAATAACCTCTACCAATTTCTCCATTTCAAGTGACGACCTGCCAGAAGGAACAAATGCTCTTCGTTTAAACTTTTCAAATGCTAGCAATCAAATAGGCATATCGAGTGTGACATTTACGCTCGAGACGGGAGCGCCAAAGGTTCTTTCCTCTATTGCTTTAAGCGGCGAGTACCCCACTACATTCCATGTGGGTGATGCTTTCTCCCATGAGGGTATGATTGTTACAGCAACTTATGAGGGAGGAAAGACAGCTGATGTAACAACCAGTGCCACTTTCAGTACACCTGACATGACCACTACTGGCACTAAGACCATAACTGTATCTTATACCGAGAACGAGGTAACGAAGACCGCAACTTACGACATCACCGTAAATGCTCCTGCAACTCTGACCTCTATTACTCTCTCTGGTACCTATCCTACAGAGTTCCAACAGGGCGATGCATTCAGCTCTGAGGGTATCATTGTAACAGCAAACTACGATGACCAGACGACCCAGAATGTTACTGCAGATGCTGAATTCTCAGGCTACGACATGTCTCTTATTGGTGATCAAACAGTTACTGTCACCTATAATGGTAAGACCGCAACCTATAACATTAATGTTGCAGAGAAGAAGGGAACAGAAACTAATCCTTACACCGTTGCTGAGGCACGTGCTGCAATCGATGCTGGCGATGGTGTAACTGGTGTTTATGCAACAGGTATCGTTTCTGGAATCGTAACAGAGTATAGCGAAACCTACCACAACATTTCCTATAATATTTCTGCAGACGGTCTTACAACCAGTGACCAACTTCAGGCATATCGCGGTAAGAGCTATAACGGAGACAACTTCACCTCTGCCGACGATATTCAGGTGGGCGACGTGGTTGTTGTATATGGTGACTTGACTAAATATAATAGCACGTATGAGTTTGCTGCTGGCAACCAGCTTGTATCTCTTGACCGTCCTGTAAACACTAATCCGACCATTACTGTTAACCCAGCCACCATTGAGGCGATAGCAGCTGGTGCATACGGCACTATCACCGTTACATACAACAACATCACCAATGTAGTAGCTGAAGTGAACTTCTGCGATGCAAATGGTGATGATGCCACATACAACTGGATTACAGCATCTATCAACAACGAGAACAATGTTGAGTACTTGATTGAAGAAAACACGAGTACCGAAGCACGTACTGCTTACTTCAAGGTCTATGCTCTTGATGATGAGACAAATGACGTTTATTCTAACCTCGTAACTGTAACTCAGGCAGGCTTTGCTGTTGACTATGCTACAGTTCCTTTCTATTACAATAGCGGCAGAGCAGATATTGAAAATACCTCAGGTCTGGCACAATCTGGTCTTGGCACAGACTACAGCGGCGACCTTAAGTTGAAGTTTGACACCACTGGTGACAATCTCATACTGAAGATTAACGAACCTGCAGGTGGTTTGGCATTCTCCATCAAGGGCAATGGCTTTAGTGGTGGCACATTCACATTGCAGACATCTGAAGACGGCGAGACATATACCGACTTAAAGACTTATACGGAGTTTGGCAACGCAATATCATACGAACACTTCTCCAGCATTGACGAGAGTGTGCGCTATATCAAGTGGATATACACCACTAAGAGCTCGGGCAACGTCGGTCTCGGAAACATTAGTGTGTGTGCAATGCCATACATTCGTAAGAACCTAACAGCAGGTAACTGGGGTACAATATGTCTGCCTTACGCAGCAAACATTGAAGGCGCTACTCTCTATAGTATTGAAGGCGTTGATGACACTGCGAACCCAAGATACATTTCTCTTGAGGATGCAGCAACTGCAGAAGCAGGTGTACCTTACATCTTCGAAGCAACAGAATCCACCTTGACTGCAACCTATACAAGTGCTGAATTGACAGAAGCTCAGACCGTGAATGGTCTTGTTGGTAGTTTCACAGGTACAAGTGTTGCTGAAGGTATGTACATTCTCTCTGGTGGTAAGATTGTTAAGTGCGGCACAGGATGTACGATAGGTGCTAACAAGGCATACATCGATATGAGTCTGGTGCCTACTACTCAGCAACCTGGTGTCAAGTCCATTGCTATTGCAGACCTGACAGACGGCATTAATACAATGGAGAATGGACAATTGACAATGGACAATGCCATCTTCAACATCGCCGGCCAGCGCATAAACAATTCACAATTCACAATTCATAATTCACAATTACGTAAAGGCATTTATATTGTGAATGGCAAGAAAGTTGTTGTGAAGTAAAGACCTACATAAAACGTAGTATTAACATTAAAACAATTATGAAAAAGATATATATCACACCGTGCACAGTTCTGCACCAAGTGGACATAGAGAACATGATTGCTGCGAGCCTCACCGTCAGTGGTGAGACAGTCAACGACACCGAGGGCGAAGTCAAGGATGCCGGCGACTGGGACATCTGGGATGAATAATGCAGCATAAGCTTTTAGCGCATAGTATATAGTTGAAGCTATATACATAGTAGTGGCAGCAGCTACAACCCATAAGTGGTTGTAGCTGCTGTCGTAAAAGCCCCCTCCCAGCCTCAAAGCCCCCTCCCGGCCTCCCCCAAGGGGGAGGTGACTATAGGGGCTATAGTTGCTATAGTAGCTATAGAGACTATAGAACTATGGTCGATAGGGGTGAATGCACGGGAGGTTTTTTGTTCAAGAACCGGATGTTTCTTTGAGTCCATGTGCGTGGACTCTTGAGTCCATGTGCGTGGACTCATGAGCCCATGTGCGTGGACTCATGAGTCCGCGCACATGGACTCAAAGAAGGATGATACAAAAATGTCCGGACGTAGCAGTGTTAACGTCCGGACATTGTGTTGTAATTTGCCTGAAATGAACGGGATGCGTTGTGCGGTGGTCAGTAGGTGAATTTGCTTGTCACTGTGCCGCCTTCGGAGGTGAATGTGTTGTCGAGCTTTATGCCCTGACTGCTACTGCCATTGGTGTTCACTGTCAGCGTGCCGGCGGTGGCGCGGAGTGTGGCGGCTCTGACGCCGCGGCTCTTCTTGCCATTGGCCTCCACTGTAGTGTTGCCTCCAGCGATGAGCAGTGTGTTGTCGGCCTTGATGCCTGTGGCACGGTTCTTTTCCTCCGTCTCGGGGTCTGTGTATTGACCGCCGTCAACGTTGACGGTCACCACAGGTGTTGCTTCCTGTCCGTTGCCAATGGTTATGTTGCCGTCGCAGGCTATGCCCTTGCTGCCGTTGGCAGTGGTGGCAACGTTGACGGTCATCGTGCCGCCGAGGATATACATTTGGGGAGTGATAGCTGTGTTTGTCTCGGCAGCATCAAGTCGTACGGCCTTGGCATCCTCGGCTGTGACAGTGACAGTCAGTGTGCCGTCGTTGAGGATAAACAGTCCGTTCTGGGCCTCGTCGCTCTCGTCGTCGGTCTCCACCTGCAGGCCGTCCTTGGCATTGCCGGAGATGGTAACAGTGCCTCCGTTCTGCTGATAGAACTCACCGCAGTGAATGCCGTCGGCCGCAGCTGCTGTGATGGTGATAGCACCTGTGGACTGCTTCAGCAGCAGGTATTCATTGGTGCGCAGACCGTGGTTGGTGTTGCCGGCGATGGTCAGGCTACCGCTGCCGCTGACCTCAAGGTGTCCCTGGCAGTTGAAGGCGGCTTTCTGGGTGCCGTTTGGCGCGTCGGTAAGACTGTTCTGGGTGTCGTCGGTCAGCTGCAGCTTGATGCGCTTGCCACACTGTATGTCTACGGCAGCGCCAGTGGTGGATGTCAGGTTGAGGCCGTCGAACTGCATCGATGCCTTGAATGAGCCGTTGTAGGTAAACGAGCCGTCGGCTGATGTGCCGCTGAGCACAAAGAGGAACTCGTCGGTGATGTTGTTGTTGGTGACGACAACGTTGCCGCCATTGACGGTGAAGGTGATGTCGTCGCTAAGCTTCTCGTCGAGCTCCACTGTGGCTGTGGTGCCGGACCACTTGATGTAGACGGTGCTGTCGACGGGTATGACCACTGTGTCGGTGTCGATCTGTGTGGTGTCGGTGGTGTCCACGGTGGTGGTGTCGGTGGTAGTGGTGTCGATGGGATCGGGATCCACGGGTTCGACAGGGTCGTCGCTGCTGCATCCGACTCCGACGCAGGCCAGTGTCATGCATGTTATTACCGTGAAGATGAAATGTTTGTGTGTCATAAGTGTAATGATGTTACAACGTTCAGAATTTGAATTTATATCCTATGCTGATGGCGTGTATGTTCTGGTCGCCATCGTCGTCGTTCTCGTGGTTGAAGACATATCCCAGCTGCAGGCGGTGGGCCTTGGAGATGTTGTATTCCACGCCAGCCGATGCCCGCACCTTGTCGGCGTGGAATGACGAGGCGAGGTCATTGAAGAGCTCGGCATAGACGTATGGTGTGAAGTCCCACCCCTTCTTGTCGAGCTCAAAGGTCAGTCGCGAGCGCAGCGTGTGGAGCGTCTTGCTGCTCTTTTCCTTGGTGACGGTCTCGCTGTATGCCTCTTGTTCATCGTAGTCGGTGACGTTACCGCTGCCGTCGTAGCTCGGTTCGCGGTACTTGATGCCGTCGCGCTGTCGCTGCACCTCCTTGGCTGGCTCCAGTGTCATCTGGTAGCGTTCGCGCAAGGTGACGCGCAGCAGTTTCCAGAACTTGTAGGTGTAGGCTCCGTCCACACTAATTCGGTGCTTGGCGCGCCAGTGTGCCTCTGTGCCGCGCATCTCGTCGTTGTAGCCGCGATAGGTGTATGTGGTGCCGCCGGCGTCGGTGTATTTGGGCGCTCCCATGAACTGTTCGAAGTCGGTGTTCTCTGTTGCGCCGTCGGCGCGGTATTTGTATTCCGTCCTATGTACCAGTTCATAGGGGTAGTGCTTCATCAGGAAGGTGTAGCCCACGCCCAGTTTCCAGTGCTTGGAAGCTTTCCATGACAGTGATGCACCAACATCGTAGCGGCTGGCCTCGTCGAACCACTCGTTGGTGCGGAAGCCGGCATCGAGGCCCACGGAGAGGTTGTAGGGCAGCACCTTGGTGGCACCGATTTCAGTCCACAGGCCGCCAGTGGTCTTCGTGTCGTCGTCGACAACCTCCTCCGCGCGCGCGTACGCGCAAACCATTATTAATATAAGTAGAAGGAATTTCTTATTCTTCACTTGGTTCGACAAGCTCACCATAAATTTTTCTCTTTTCACTGTTTCCCTTTTTCTCTTACATCTCCTTTGGCATGCGTCCGTAGCGGGCTATGCTGTTGCCCACGTCCTTGGGGTCGCTGTAGAAGATACGAATCATTGCGCTGTCCTTGAGGAAGTCTATTGTGCCCACCTCGATGCGTGTTATCTTCACGCCGACGCGCTTCTCGAGGTCGGCAATGAGTTCATCGCGCTTCTCGGGTGTGATGAGTTTCACGTTGTCATAGAGAATGATCTTCGAGCATTCGTCGGTCATCATCTTTGTGTTCTCGAAGAGCCATGCCATGACGATGAACACGATGTTGACAAACACCAGCGTGACGATGCCCACGCCGTCCCAGTAGTCGGCCTTGGGGTGGTAGTCGCCTTTGGCCACAGCATTTACCACGCTGACGGCGATGAGCATGAACAGATATGTCATCTCGCGGATGGGCACGGCCTCTGTGCGGAAGCGCATTATGCCGAAGATGGCAAAGAGGCCCATAGCAGCTCCGAGTTCCATGCCTCCGCCCTCCATGAGGCTCACCAGCAGGAAGATGCTAATGGACATGAGGATGAAGATGAACATGTAGTCGCGACGGTGGCTGCGCGGGTAGTAGAATCTGTGTGCAATCACCGACACCACGACGAGATTGATGACGAAGCGTATGAGCAGCGAAATAAACTGTTGCGGGTCAAACAGTGTAACCCCGAACATGTTGCCTAAGGCATAGTTGATTTGTGAGAAGTCCATGTTTTTATTTTACGATTTAATGATTTTACGATTTTACGATTTCTATAGAGGCTATAGGAGCTATAGAGACTATAGAGAACTATAGAGACTATAGAGACTATAGAGACTATAGAGACTATAGAGACTATGGAATAATAAATTGATGGTGTGAGAGGCGGCTTGCCTTCACGAGTTTCTTCTTGAATAGGTTGTGCTTGAGGTTGCCGTTGGTGGTGACGGAGCCGATGCAATACTTTGAGAAGCCCGATGCCTTGATGCGCAGTGTGCGCAGTATGTCGAGGATGGGCGAATATACATTGCCGTCGCGCTTGAGCTCGATGATCACCAGGTCGCCGGTGCCGGCTGCCAGTCCTGTCTCGAAGTTGTCGAAGCGCACGTTGAAGTCGATGGTGAGGCGCTCGGTCTTGCCATAGTTGACGAGTGTGATGCGCTGGAAGTGGTTCTGCACCGTGGGGATGATGGTGTCGAAGGTCTCGCCCGTGAGGCCCTCGATGAACGGCGTGCCACCGGCCTCAATGACCTCGTCGCGCTCCTGCGATGGCACGGTGATGCGTTTCTTCTTGGTTCGGCCGTGATTGTTCTTGGTCTTCACCTCGAGGAAGGTTAGGTCTGAATCGAGGTATGTGCGTACGCGTATCTTCTGACGTGGTGCACGGCAGTTGTGGTGGTCAATGAAGAAACGGTGCTCAGGTGTGTCCCAGTATGTGGTCTCGTAGGAGGCAATGCGCTTGTCGTCGATTTGCTGTGCAAAGTACTTGCCTTGTGCCATCTCCATGAGCGCGGCCAGCTCAGCCTTGCTCGTCACGAACTTGGTGTCGGTGCGGTTGAGCAGTTTCACTCCGCTCATCTCGTCGAGGGAGATGGGTTGCAGTTGCATCAGCCACGAGCGTATGATGTCGTCGTTGGTCATACTGATAAATAGGTGATTTTCCGGCACAAAAGTAAATAAAAGTTTATATTGCGCAACGCAATTGAGAAAGTTTTTGTACTTCCGACACATTTTTTTCTGTCAAAAGCCATTTTGTATCAACCAAAACCTTTATCTTTGTCGCCGATAAGGTTAATCCAACAAATTAGCATAAGATATGGCAGACAAGAAAGAAATTCTCTCCGGCGCCGAGGAGCGCATGGAAGAGGCTGTGATGTATCTCGAAGATTCTCTGGCCCGCATCCGCGCAGGTAAGGCCAATGTGAAGCTCATCGATGGCATCCGCGTGGACAACTACGGTTCGATGGTGCCCATCAACAACTGTGCCGCCGTCACCACGCCTGACGCACGCACCATAGCCATCAAGCCCTGGGACAAGTCGATGTTCAAGGTCATCGAAAAGGCTATCATCGACAGCGATCTGGGCATCATGCCCGAGAACAACGGCGAGATTATCCGCATCGGCATACCACCGCTCACGGAGGAGCGCCGCAAGCAGCTCAACAAGCAATGCGGCAAGGAAGGCGAGCAGGCCAAGGTGAGCATCCGCGGTGCACGTCGCGACGGCATCGAGCTGCTGAAGAAGGCTGTGAAGGACGGCCTGAGCGAGGATCATCAGAAGGATGGCGAGGAAGAGCTGCAGAAGCTGCATGACAAGTACATCAAGAAGATTGACGCCCTGTTGGCTGCCAAGGAGAAGGAGATAATGACCGTATAGGGTAGATGACAGGTCTTGTTATTCGCAACACAGGGAGCTGGTATGACGTCCTGACGGACGACGGCCAGCTCTTTGCTTGTAAGGTGAAGGGCACCTTCCGCTTGCGTGGCATACGCAGCACAAACCCTGTGGCCGTCGGTGATGTGGTGGAGATAAAGCCCCTGGCCGACGCCAATGCCCTCATCACCGAAATCCACGACCGCCGCAACTATATCATACGTCGCGCATCCAACCTCTCCAAGCAAAGCCATATCATTGCTGCCAACGTCGATCTGGCGTGTCTCATAGCCACAGTGGCCCATCCCGAGACATCGACGACCTTCATCGACCGCTTCATTGCTTCGGCCGAGGCATATCGGGTGCCCGTATGTCTGGTGTTCAACAAGACAGACCTGTATGACGAAGATGAGCGTCGTTATATGGATGCCGTGATAGCGCTGTACCGCAATGTGGGCTACGATGCGCTGGCGGTGTCGGCTGTCACGGGTGAGGGCGTTGATGCCCTGACTGACATGCTGCACGATAAAACCACCTTGTTCAGCGGCAACAGCGGCGTGGGCAAGAGCACACTGCTCAACCGTCTCGTGCCGGAGGCACAGGCACGCACAGCGGAGCTCAGCGCAGCCCACGACCAAGGACTGCACACGACGACGTTCTCGGAGATGTATTCGCTGGCAGGCGGTGGACGCATCATCGACACACCGGGCATCAGGGGGTTCGGCACCTTCGACTTCGAGCCATCTGAAGTCAGTCATTATTTCCGCGAGATATTCTCCATCGGTCACGACTGCCGCTTCGCCAACTGCACACATACACATGAGCCGGGTTGTGCCGTGAGGACCGCACTCGAGAATCATTACATCGCCGAGAGCCGATACACATCCTATTTGTCAATGCTCAATGACATGGATGAGGACAAGTACCGCAATGGTAAGAGAGGGTGATGATGGTGTTTTGTGGAGAAGGGGTGACCCCGTTGAAACCGACGTTTTTTGATGAAATATTGGTAATATGACAATTATTACCGATTCTACCGCATTATTATATAATGTTGTTGTATCTTTGCAACGTTGTTTTCGCACAAAAATGCAAACAAGTGGCAAGCAATTACAAACAACTATAAATTCACAATGAAAGCAAAAACAAATTTTTTAATCCTTGCAATGGGTCTCGCGCTCTGCGGAGCATGCGTCTCTGAAGACCATGACCTGGCTCCAAAGGCTGCCACCCAGACAAAGGGAGAAACCGGACAGTTGCACGTGGCACTGAATGCCGATGC
>CAJOEI010000049.1:0-11368 GCA_905233465.1 uncultured Bacteroidaceae bacterium
CCGACAAAATGACGCGCGATGGTACACGGGTTCGGGCATTAACCGCCCAGTGTGGATAGTGCGCGCCGCGGCCACACACTTCGAGCTATGGGGCACAGCGTGGAAACTAAAGAGCATCGCTGACAAGCGAGCCGTAGTGGAAGTCACAACGCAGGTCAACCTTGCGCCCGCAGACAAAGGAGCCTGTTCCGTTTTCATCGACATCCTGAATGCAGATGGCAAAGTGGTTGCGACAGCTAAAGCCTCGCAAATCGCCACATCCGCATTGACGCTCTCCACTTTCACATCACGAATCACCATCCCATCGCCACGACGCTGGACCTTGGACAACCCATATCTATATAAGGTACGCGCACGCGTGATGACAGGCACCACCGAGGTCGACCGCAGCGAGGTGCCATTAGGACTGCGCACACTGCGCTTCGATGCCAACAAAGGCTTCGCCCTCAACGACCAATGGATGAAGGTTAAAGGCGTATGCATCCACGACGATGCCGGCGTGCTCGGCACGGCCGTGCCCACCGACGTTTGGCGCCGTAGGCTGCTGACGCTGAAGGAACTGGGTGTGAATGCCTTGCGCATGAGCCACAATCCCCACGCCACGGACGTCTATGCCCTGGCCGACAGCATCGGACTGTTAGTGATGGACGAAGCCAGCGACGAATGGGAATTTCCCAAGCGCAAATGGCTCAGCGGGTGGAACAATGGCACGCCGGGATTCGAGGGTACATACGACTACTTCGAGGAATGGATAGACCGCGATGTAGCCGATATGGTACGGCGCGACCGATGCCATCCCAGCATCTTCATGTGGAGCATAGGCAACGAGGTGGACTATCCCAACGACCCCTACTCCCACCCCATCCTCGACGGCGGCGAGGGCGGCTTCACGCAGCCTATGTACGGGGGCTATAAGCCCGAACAACCCAACGCCGAGCGCATCGGCCGCATAGCACAGCGGCTGGCAGCCGTGGTGCGGGAGCACGACACCACCCGCCCCGTCACAGGAGCACTGGCAGGCGTGGTGATGAGCAACCAGACGCTCTACCCCGAAGCCGTGGATGTCGTGGGCTACAACTACACCGAAAGTCGCTACGACGAGGACCATCGGCTATATCCCAAACGCGTCATCTACGGTTCGGAGAACCGTCATGACCTGCCAGCGTGGCAGGCTGTGAAGAACAACGACCACATCTTCGGCCAGTTCCTGTGGACGGGCATAGACTATCTTGGTGAGAGCGGACCCTGGCCGGCCAGAGGCTCTGAGGCCGGCTTGCTGGACTTGGCCGGATTTGTCAAACCGCTGGGCCACTACCGCGCCGCGCTATGGGCTGAGCATACCGTGTGCTACATCGGCACATCGCCGCTGCTGGCAGGACAGATGCGTCGTGGCCGCAACGCACGTCCACAGAGGCCTTCGCCATACGCACCGCCTGTGTGGAACTACAACGACGGTCAACGCGTGCGCGTGATGTGCTACACCAATGCCCAGACGGCAGAACTGTCGCTGTGTCCTGCCGGAAAGGACACGACCGACGAGAACAACTATCGCGTTATCAATCAGGCACCTACGCGCGACGAAGCCACAGGCATTCTCTACTGGGACATCGACTTCGAGGCTGGCCGTTTGCTTTGCCGCGCCACAGGCACCACTGATCAAGCCACGGCCTCCATCGTGACCACGGGCCGACCCTTTGCCCTGCGCGCACAATTGTATAAACCTATTGACAACAGCTATCAGGACGTGGCCCAGATTGTTGTGGAGGTTGTTGACGAACAAGGCAACGTTGTTCCGCTGGCTGACAACAACATCAGCTGCTTTGTCCGCGGCAATGCACGACTGCTCGGCATGGAAAACGGCAACATACGCGACACCAATGTCAGCCCGAATGCCAATAATTGTCGCGTACACAACGGACGCCTCATAGCATATATCCAAAAACAACATCTATCACATCGCAATCCATCCACCCCCAACATCAACATCCGATTCACGTCACCACTACTGAAATCAGCAGAAATACAATTACGATAACAAAAAATCGTCAAAATCTTTTGTCAGGTAGAAGAAAGTAAGTATTTTTGTAGCCAAAGTAAGACTATACCTTCCATAAAGCATATTTTTCTATATTGACATGATAGTAGAAAACAAATACATACGATTTGACTGGGCCGTGAAGCGTATGCTCCGCGACAAGGCCAACTTCGGTGTGCTCGAAGGACTAATTACAGTGCTTCTTGGACACAAGACAACGATTCAGGAAATACTTGAAAGTGAGAGCAATCAAGAGAACGAAGACGACAAGTTCAATCGTGTCGATGTCAAGTGCAAGAATGACCTTGGCGAGATTTTCATTGTCGAGGTGCAGCTCACACGACAGCTCTACTACCTCGAACGCATCCTCTTCGGAGTAGCCAAAACGGTTACGGAGCACGTACACCTCGGCCACTCATATAGCGACGTCAAGAAAGTCTATCACATCAGCATAGTCTATTTCGACTTGGGCAAGGGTGCCGACTACCTCTACCACGGACAGACAAAGTTCTACGGCGTGCACACACACGACGAACTCATTGTCAACACCAAGGAGGAACAGGTCATACAGATGAAGTCGCCGTCAAAGATATTCCCTGAGTACTTCATCATACGCGTCAATGAGTTCAACAGCGTGGCCAAGACACCGCTTGAAGAATGGCTTGACTATCTGAAGAACGGCATTATACGTGACGACACCACAACACCAGGCTTGAGTGAAGCCCGCGAGAGGCTCCAGGTGATGACAATGAGCCATGCCGACCGCATTGCCTACGACCGCCATCTTGATGCCATCATGGTGCAAGAAGATGTCCTGTCAACTGCCAAGATTGAAGGTCGTGCCGAAGGACGTGCCGAAGGACGTGCCGAAGGACGTGCCGAAGGACGTGCCGAAGGACGTGCCGAAGGACGTGCCGAAGGACATAAGGAAGGACGTGAAGAGGGACTTGCCGAAGGACGTGAGGAAGGACGTGAGGAGGCCAATATTGCCAATGCACGAAAGATGAAGGCCAAAGGTTTTAGCATAGAAGATATTGCCGAAATAACAGGCCTGTCCACAGAAGCCATTGAGACCATGTAATTCAACATTTATATTTATACATCATACATTACTATTTTATAATACTAGCCTATGTAGCAATTTATCTTACTAAGACATAAGGATGACGCATCCGCTTTGATTCTTGTTCTTTCCTAATTCGCCAAATTAAAGAACAGTACACAAGAGTAAAAGTAAAAGGATGCTCACGCCGATTGGCGTGGGCTTTTACTCGTAAATGTGTACAATGGTTTTTGGCGAAACCTGGAAAGAACGTAGACGAAGTTAAAAGTCCACGTTTTCTTTTTGTCTGTACGTAATAGCATAAATATGAGTCTTTAAAACCCTAACATTATATGATACGAAAGATATTACTTTTAATGATAGTATTACTGCCAATGGTGGCCAATGCTCAAACAGAAGGATGGGATGTGAATTCCGAACGCCAGGAATGGAAAGACGACAGCGTCTATTTCTCCATAGACTGGGTTGAGACAAAGAGCGACGGAACAGAAGTTCGTACGAAATTCCGATTGGGAGATCATCGCGAAATGAAGGTAGAAACGGACTGGGCATCGTTTGAGGACAATAAAGGGCAAACGACATCTCAACCTGAGGCTACCCCAACGTCCTATTTACCTCAGGCAAGAGGAGTGAAAGGCGCTCAGTTCGAATGGGATCGTGAGGAATTCACGGTTACGTCCAAGGTCACGCTCGATGATAGCGAACTGATAAACAGATGGGTGGCGCTGGAACCCAATAAATGCAAAGTGACATATAAAGGGAAGACCCACCATTTCAACCAACATGTTCCTATTGTCAGCAGCGAAGAACATGTTAATTCAGGGACTTATTCAGATTTCGGTCGATATTTCACAGTGTTGTCTTATAGAATGAATGATAACATAAAATATGTCCCTGCTTTTGGAACGATTATCTCCCCTTCTCATGAGCCAACGTTTTTTCCTGAAGAATGGGGAGAGTTAGTTGATGTTAGACAAACTGTAGCAAATAATGAAGCTCATAACAGTTATGTGTATACTTGGAGTCTTCATTTCGCCAATGGATATGTGATGCCTATTGTTGTACGACCAGGGAGTCAAGATCCAGAATGGCGTTTTCAATACGTAGAGAAAACTACCGTTGCTTCGTATAATGGTGGTACTTGGCAGTCTTCAACAAGGACATGGATAAATAGTACAGCAACGGACGAGACTGGCATGATGGTTTGGTCACGTGAGGGAACAGTTCTCACCACAAAGAGTAAGGCAGATGCCGCTAATTGCAATTGGGATGATGGTCATGGAACTTCTGTTCATACAAATCGATATAACTTAACCATTTTCGATGGATACCTCAGAGCCGTAGATACATACACAAATAAAGTAATGGGCATTTGGAGTTCCTATTTTTATGAAGAATCCGTTCCCGCTTTCAATGTTAGAGTCAAAGTCGGAAGTGGTGGAAAATATGTTATTTATAACAACTTTAATGTCACCAACGATTACACTTTTAATATAGATGAATCGGAAAAGCCGACAAGGATGGTGTTCTGGATTGTCAAAGAACCAGGATTCAGGTTGAAAGCAGTCATTCGCGATGGCTATGATGCAACAGCGTATGTTGAGAGGAACGCCAGCATTGATCACGACAGGCTCATCTTTGAAAACCTCTGTTGCGACACAAAACTGGAATTCACTTTCGAGCAAGAGCCGGAAGAGAAAGAAATCATCAACTTCGCCGACTCAAAGGTGAAGGCTATATGCGTCGAGAACTGGGACACGGACGGCGATGGTGAGCTATCTATGCTGGAAGCTTCTTGGATAACGGATTTAGCCAAAAAGTTCTCTAACAGCAACATTACAAGGTTCAAGGAACTGCAATATTTCACAGGATTAACTGCTATTGGTAATGGGGACTTTGGGGGATGTAGCAGTCTGACTACGATTATAATTCCAAACACAGTTTCCATTATAAGAAACTATGCGTTTGGGAATTGTACAAATCTTACGTCTGTTTCCATTCCCAATTCAGTCACAACTATTGAGAAAAATGCATTCAAGGATTGTACTAGCCTGGAGTCAATCGCTTTACCCAACTCTGTCGCCAGCATAGGGGAATATGCATTCTACAATTGCTCTTCCCTAAAAGCCATGACTATTCCCAACTCAGTAACAACAATTTCACAAGGTGTTTTCCGTGGTTGTGAGAGTCTAAAATCAGTAACTATTCCCAACTCAGTCTCAAGAATTGGGATATCAGCTTTCCTGAAATGCATAGCCTTGACAACTATTAATATACCAACTTCTGTCACTTCTATTGAAAGTTCAGCTTTCAGTGGATGTGAAAGCCTTACATCAATAGAGATTCCACAATCCGTCACAGAAATAGGGGACTATGCATTCTCGGGATGTACTGGTCTGACTTCAGTTACAGTGAATATTTCAACGCCTCTACCGATTGTTGCCAGTACATTTTCCACTCGGACTAATATAAACCTTTATGTTCCTGTTGGCTGTGTTCCTGCATATAAGGCTGCTAATATTTGGAAAGATTTCAAGAATATTTTAGAGATTGGCTCTGAACCTCAGTCGGATGCAGTTACTATGAAAGCGAAGAGCTACAGCCGTGTGTATGGCGAGGCGAACCCGACATTCGGGTATGAGGTCACGGATGGAAGCATCAAATCCGGCACGCCTACCATCACCTGCTCGGCAACAAAGACATCACCCGTCGGCACTTACGACATCGTGATAAGCAAAGGTTCGGTGAGCAACTCCACAGTGAACCTAGTGAAAGGCACACTAACCATCACCAAGGCTCCACTAACTATCTCTGCTGGCAACTACACAAAGCAGGAAGGTGAAGCTAATCCAACATTCACACCGACGTTCAGTGGATTCAAGAACAGCGAGACAAAGTCCGTGCTCACGACTCAGCCTACCATCACCACCACAGCAACGACATCGTCGCCTGCTGGCACATATCCAGTGACGGTCAGCGGTGCAGCAGCACAGAACTACTCATTCACCTACGTCAACGGCACGCTGACAGTGACAGCCAAACCCGTGGTGAAAGACAACATCGAGTTTGCTGACACACAAGAAAAAGGAATCTGCGTGGCAAATTGGGACACGGACGGTGATGGTGAGCTGTCGAAGACGGAGGCTGCTGCGGTGACTGACTTGGGACAGAGGTTCCGCAACAGCAACATCACATCGTTCAGCGAGCTACAATATTTCACGGGGTTGACAACCATCAGCGAGCGTGCATTCTCAGGCTGCAAACAGCTGAAGAGCATCACTCTGCCTACGACCATCACAAGCATTGGCGACAACGCCTTCACTGGCTGTGAGGCATTGGAGGCATTGAACATTCCGGCCAAGGTGAGCAGCATCGGAGAGAGTGCGTTGGCTGGATTGAAGAGCCTGAAGACGCTGACGGTGGACGCCGCAAGTCAATATTTCATGGCAGAAGCCAACGTGCTTTATACAAAAGACAGGAAACAACTCGTTGTATGTTCGCCACAGAAGAGTGGAGCCTACACGGTCAACAGCAATACCAAGGAGCTGCGTGAGAATGCTTTCTACCAGTGCGACAAGCTGACATCCGTCACGCTGCCCAACGGCCTGACTACCATAGGTGCTGCTGCTTTCGTTGGCTGCGGCATCACGACACTGAATATCCCAGCCAACGTCACTGACGTGGGATATGATTACGACTGCCCCAAGCTGCGCAGCATCACTGTAGCGTCATCCAACCAAAAGTATATGTCGGTTGATGGGGTGCTGTTCCAGAAGTCGCCAAAGATACTTGTCGCCTATCCTCCGGCCAAGGGTAACGTGTATGAGATACCTCGCGGCACGGTGGCTACATATATGTGTTCGTTCATCGATTCACCTATCAGCGAGATACAGCTGCCGTCGAGCGTCACGGATGTCGACACCTACAGCTTTGCCTATTGCAAGAACCTGACGAGTGTAACCGTCCGCAGCAAGACGCCGCCCACATGCTATGACGGCGTGTTCTATCAGAGTAGTGCCTCCACGGGAGCAACACTCTATGTTCCCACTGGCACAAGGGCTGCTTATCAGGCTGCCAATGGATGGAAGGACTTCAGCAACATCGTTGAGTTCGTCCTCACGGACATTGATGAGGTGAACGAAAACGAAAACGAAAACGAGGTCATATATAACCTGGCCGGTCAACGCCTGACTAAGTTGCAACGCGGCGTGAACATCGTCGACGGACGGAAGGTAGTGAGGCGTTAAAAGAGGGAAGAGAAACAAATTGATAATAGACTACAAATGAAGTAGTTATCTTTTTTAACATTTTAGCGGTAAAAGGCCCGGGGGTTAGCGGTTGATGATCCAGGAGGTTTGCACTAAAACATCCGGGCCAATCTTCCAGGATCATTTTCCGCCAACCCCCGGATGTTTTTATGCCAACTTTTGGATGTTTTGGTCGTAACGTGCGAGTGTTTCTGCGCGTCTGTGATAATCACATAGATTTACAGGGATAAGTCACAAAAAACTACTCTGTGGCATCGGCCATGCGGCGGCGGATGAAGAAGCGTCGGGTGGCGGCGAAGAAGAGGACGGCGGCCACAATCTGTGAGGCGGCCACGGCGATGAAGGCTGCGTTGTAACCGGCATGTTCGACGATGATGCCGCCAAGCATCACTCCCAATCCGATGCCCACGTCCCACGAAACCAGCAATGTGCTGTTGGCCGTGCCGCGCTCGTCGTGCCGCGCCATCTGGATTATCATATTCTGGAACGCAGGCCACAAATGTCCGTTGCCCAGTCCGAGCAATAACGCCGAACCATAGTAGCCCACGTCGTTGGGCAAGGCGATGAACAACACATATGCCACCGTGGAGATAAGCATCCCCTCGGCGGCGTTGTGTGTCAGGCGTCCTTCGCGCAAGGCACGTGCGCCCTGCAGCCGTGACGCTATCAGTCCCACCGAGAGGAGTGCGAAATATGCTCCCGTGCCGCCCTCGCGCCCAAGCACTTCCTTGCCGTAGATGGCAAGATAGTTGCTGAGCACACCGAAACAGAAACCACAGAACATCATATTCACTGCCAGCAGCCAGCCGCGCAAGAGAAAGAAGCGGTCCAGCGAGAGCGCCGGACGGTGGGTGGCGCGCGGCAAGGGCTTTTTGATAGAAATCCCTGCGTCGACCATCATACCCACCGCAGCTACCACCAGCGCCAACCAGAACAACAGTTCGAAGCTGCCGGTGTAGCGATACAACACCAGCGCCACAGTGGGTGCAACGGCCATAGCGAGGTTGTTGGACAGACCATAGTAGCCGATGCCCTCGTTGCGGCGAGACGACGGCAGCACGTCGATGGCCATAGTGGAATTAGCCACGGTGAGCGCGCCGAACGGTGCACCATGCAATGTGCGCACCAAAGCAAAAAGCAGCAATGATGAGGCACAGAGATAGCCACCGAAGCAGACAAAAAACAACGCAAAGCACCACATCAGCACACGCTTGCGGGGAAAAGTATCCACGAGATAGCCAGAAACGGGCCGCGCCAACAGGGCTGTAATGGTGTAGCCGCTGAGCAACAGTCCGATGACATCCTTTGTTGCGCCGAAATGCTCACTTAGATATAGCGGCAGCAACGGCATCAAGAGATAGAAGGCAAAGAACAGAGCGAAGTTTGCCACCATCACCCGCCAGTAGTTGGCGTTCCACAAGCGCTGCGATTCAATCATGGATGACGATGTTGCCAAGGCTACATTATAATGTTTCAACTGAGCAAGATGCTCACGGCCTGTAAGATTGCGTAGAGGAGTATGCATGCGCTGGTGCGGCCAAGCACACTATTGAGTGCGCGCCCCTCGTGGATGTTCACCATCTGTCGCCACACCAAAGTGTGAGGCAGCAGATACAACAGCGGCAGCAGTGCCCATGCCGACGGCCAGTGGGCATCAAACTGCCACGTGATAGGTGCAGCGAGGCACCGCGCCAGCAGCGGTAGCATCACCGCTACAATGCCAAGGCAGAGGTACAACCATTCACCACCCTTGCTGCCGAGCCTTACGATGAGCGTCCGCTTGCCCACGGCGGCATCCTGATGGCGGTCGCGATAGTTGTTCACCACAAGCAGACAATCAGTGGCCAGCCCCATGCCTATTGAAAGCGCAACGACGTGGGGTGTGACGGCGTGCAACTGGATAAAGTATGTGACGCACACAGGCACCAACCCGAAGAAGACCAGCACCAGCACGTCGCCCCACCCGCGTTGGGCCAGCGAGGTTGTGTAGAGAAAACAAAACACCACACACAATGCCCCCACAAGGAGCATCTCCGTTCCGCCCCAGAGCACCAGAGGCAAGCCGACGAGCGAGGCGACAACGGTCGTGGTGGTTATGGCGCCTGCCATTGCTCGCTGGGTGACCCATCCCTGGGCGCAGGCGCGCTCGGGCCCCAGGCGCGTGGCATTGTCGTCACGTCCCCGCACAAAGTCGAAGTAGTCGTTGATGAAGTTGGCGTCAACCTGCATAAGAAGCGCAAAGACCATGCACAGCACAGCCGGCAACACACTGAAATGCAAAGCGCGACCGCCAGCATAAGCCTCAGCATCCATCCAGGCGGCAGCCAGGGCAACCACCACGGGTGCTACGGCACCCGCCAGCGTCTTGGGTCTCGCTGCCAGCAGCCACGCACGCGGCGAATTGACGGCTACAGCCACCGGCTTGGAGGCATTAGTCACCGATGCATTATCCATTGACCATTGACCATTGACCATTGACCATTGTGAATTATGAATTGTGAATTATGCATTGTCCATTATGCATTATGCATCAGTCTTCATCCTTGCTCTTTCCGTCTATCTTGCTCATCTTGTCGCCGATATAGTCGAAGACGTAGTAGACCTGCTTGGGCTTTAGCAAGCGACTAAACACCGGCACATACTTGCGCTTGACCACCACTTCAGCAGAATCAGCCACGAACTTGGCAGCCAACAGCTGCGAGGCCTGTGAGTCGGTGAGCGTACCCGCCTTGATAGCAGCCTTGTGCTTGTCCTTGAGGTCGTCATAGGCTTTGGTGGCTGTCTTCTTCTCCTTCAGATATTGCCTCAGCAGGGGTTCGAGTTGTGCCTCGGTCTGTTTGTTGAGATGCATGTTGCGCAATGTGTAGGCCACCCGGCGGTCGGCCTTGGACTGTGCCATTGCCACGCTGCATGTGGCCATAGCAAGCAGGAAAACTAAAAGTACTTGTTTCATAATGCTACAAGGTTATATGGTTGTTATATCATGAATATTAACTGGTTATCTGTCTTTTAGTTGCTTTATCAAGTCAGGCCGCCCCATGCGTCGCAGCTCAGCCTCTATGCGTCGTCGCTCCTCGGGCTTGTACCAGAAGAAGAACATCCGTTGCGCCTGCTTCTCTGCTGCCGTGCGAGCCACATAGACCCGCTGCAAGGTCTCGGGGTCGTAGCCAGTGGCAAACATCGTGGTGGCTGTAGTCATGGGCGTAGGCGTGAAGTCCTGAACCTGTTCGAGTTGGAAGTCCATGCGCTTGGTGGCGATGGCCAGCTGGGCCATATCCAGGGGTTTGCACCCCGGATGTGAGCTGATGAAATACGGGATGACCTGTTGTCGCAGCCCCGCTTCGCGGTTGAGCTGGTCAAAGAGTCGCTTGAAGCTGTGAAAGAGGTCGAAAGAGGGCTTGCGCATCAACCGCAGCACATTGTCGCAAGTGTGCTCGGGTGCCACCTTGAGGCGTCCCGAGACGTGGTGGCACACCAACTGGCGTGTGTAGTCGGCTGCTGCACGATTGAGGTCGTCGTCGTGCCAGTCGTGGAGCAACAGGTCGTAGCGCACACCACTGCCCACGTATGCGTGGCGCACGCCCTTCACGGCCAGCACCTTGCGATACACAGCCAGCAGAGGACGCAGGTCTCCGTTGAGGTTGGCACACACCGCGGGGAAGATGCACGAGGGTCTGGTGCAGCGGCGGCACGCCTCCAAACGACGGCCGTGCATAGCATACATATTGGCTGAGGGACCGCCTAGGTCGGAGATAGTGCCGTGGAAGTCAGGCATGCGGGTCACGGCCTCCACCTCGCGCAGGATGCTGGCCTCGCTGCGCGAGACTACAGCCTTGCCCTGATGAGCAGAGATGGTGCAGAAGGCGCATCCCCCGAAACAACCTCTGTGCAGGCACACCGAATGGCGTATCATCTCGTATGCAGGAATGCGGTGGTCGCGGTACTTCGGGTGCGGCAGGCGCGTGAACGGCAGGTCGTAGACCGCATCGAGCTGCTCTGTGG
>CAJOEI010000049.1:11381-20628 GCA_905233465.1 uncultured Bacteroidaceae bacterium
TCATTGGCGGATATGGCGGATTGACCACCACCGTGCCGCCCATAGCGTCCTGCAAGAGGCGTGCACTGGCGGCATAGCGGTTGCTCTCGCGCTCGATGACGGCAAAGTTCTGCGCGTGGCAGCGGCCGTCGGCACATGCCTGTTCGTGGCTATGCAGCCGTATGTCCTCTGTGCGCGAGCTGCGAGGCACGCTGGCAGCATCGGGATACCACACCACAGTCTGCGGCACAGGTGTGGGCCGCTCCATGGCGATGCGCAGCGCCACAGAGGTGAGCATGGCTTCGCCGTGCTGGTCATAGGCCAGAGACTCGTGGCCGCTCTGGAGCATATCAGTTGCACGACGGGCAATCTCCACCATAGGCTGCTCACCCATGCCATAGACGATGCAGTCGGCAGGACTGTCGCACAATATGCTTGGGCGCAGACGCTGCTGCCAGTAGTCGTAGTGCGTCAGGCGGCGCATAGAGGCTTCTATGCCACCGAGCACGATAGGCACGTCGGGATAGATGCGGCGCACACACTGGGCATAGACTATTGTCGGGTACTCGGGACGCATGTCGTGGCGGCCGTCAGGACTGTAGGCATCATCGCTGCGCAGACGTCGTGCAGCTGTGTATTTGTTGACCATCGAGTCCATAGCTCCGGGCGCTATGCCGAAGAAGAGCCGCGGTCGTCCCAGTCGGCTGAAGTCGCGCAGGTCGCCGTGCCACGACGGCTGCGGGATGATGGCCACACGCAGCCCCTCGGCCTCCAGCACGCGGCCTATCACTGCTGCGCCAAATGCGGGATGGTCCACGTAGGCATCGCCGCTGAGCAACACCACATCAACCTCATCCCAACCGCGCAACTGCATCTCGCGCCGCGTAGTGGGCAGGAACGCCGTGAGAGAAAACTCGGATTTCAACTTACAAGTGTCAACATTAAAACTGCTGCCATAGACCGCAAACATTCGCACTACCGTTGCAACAGGCGGCTGAGCAACTCCTTGTTGATAGCCAGCAGCTTGCGTTGCTGCGACTTGATGTCGCCAGTGATCTGGTCATACAAATCCTGGAAGATGTGCATCATCGGCTCGCGAGGCTTGTCGAGTCGGTCATTGACCACCACACGCAAGCCTTGTGGCACCAGACGGATGTCAATGTCTGTGCCGGCCTCGGCTGGCTCGCCGTCATAGTGAATCACGCCGGCCGCAGCACGACGCACATGCAGACAACGACATTGATATGTGTGGATGGCCGGGTTCTTGTCGAGCGTGCCGCGCAGCATCTGCATGACAATCTGCGGAGCCTTGTGCATCTTGAACGGCTCCATGATGGTCACATCCAGCAGGCCGTCGTTCATCGATGCCTGGGGTGCAATCTGGAAGTTGTTGCCATATTGCGAGGCATTGCCGCAGGCTATCAGGAAAGCCTGATGCGTCTCCGTCTGACCGTCCATATCGACTTCGTAGGTCTCCGGCTTGTAGTTGAGGCCATCCTGTAGCGCCTTCTCGATATACGTTCCGAGGCCACGCTTGCCAGCACCTGCAAATTTCTCGCTGATGAAGGCATCAAAGCCCATTCCACATGTACAGAAAAACGGTATGTCATTGATGAGCCCATAATCCACTGGCTGGATATGGCAGTCGGCAACCAGCTGCAATGCACCATCGGGATCCATAGGTATCTGCAGATGGCGGGCAAGTCCGTTGCCGCTGCCCATAGGCACTATGGCCAGGGCTGTGGGAGTGTGGCGCAGCGAACGCGCGACTTCGTTGACGGTGCCGTCGCCACCGATGGCCACACACACGTCGACATCATTGGCAGCAGCCTCAAGGGCCAGCTCGGCGGCATGGCCGCGATGGTCGGTCCAAGCCACTTGCCACTCAAAACGCTCGCTGTCCAGAAAATTCGGCAGCGAGGCTATGACAGGCTCCTTGCTGCGAGTGCCAGAGATAGGATTGGCAATAAAAAGCAGTCTTTTCTTATTCATAATTCGGTGCAAAGATATACAAAATACCACGTAGAGGCGCACACCTTCCAAAAAATGTGCATTTTGAAGCACTTTTTATATAAAAACATAGCACATCTTAAAAAATATGACTACCTTTGCGCCGCAAAAACAAAAACACCTTATTTTATATATGGGATTACTACAAGACAAGCTGGCTCGTTACGACCTGCCGCAGAAATACAAGGCTCTTGGCACCTATCCTTATTTCCGTGAGATAGAAGGCAAACAGGGCACGGAGGTTATCATGGAAGGCCACCGTGTACTCATGTTTGGCTCCAATGCCTATACAGGTCTGACAGGCGACCAGCGGATCATCGATGCGGGCATTGCCGCAATGCAGAAGTATGGCACGGGCTGTGCCGGCTCACGTTTCCTCAACGGCACTCTGGACCTGCACGTTCAGCTCGAGCGCGAACTGGCAGAATTCGTGGGTAAGGACGAGGCATTGTGCTTCAGCACGGGCTTCACCGTCAACAGCGGTGTGCTGGCAGTGCTCACCGACCGCCACGACTACATCATCTGCGACGACCGCGACCACGCAAGCATTGTCGACGGCACACGCGCCAGCTTCTCGCAGCGTCTGAAGTTCAAGCACAACGACATGGAGGATCTGGAGAAGCAGCTCCAGAGTTGTCCCGCCGACAGCGTCAAGCTTATTGTCGTCGACGGCGTGTTCTCAATGGAAGGAGACCTGGCACCGCTGCCAAAGATTGTCGAACTCAAGAAGAAATACCCCGGCACAGCCATCATGGTTGACGAGGCCCACGGCCTTGGTGTCTTCGGCCGTCAAGGACGTGGCGTGTGCGACCACTTCGGCGTCACAAAAGATGTTGACCTCATCATGGGCACGTTCTCCAAGAGCCTGGCCAGCATCGGAGGCTTCATCGCTGCCGATTCGACAATCATCAACTTCCTGCGCCACAACACCCGCACGTACATCTTCTCAGCATCCAACACACCCGCCGCAACAGCAGCAGCACAAGAGGCCCTGCACATCATCCAGCGCGAGCCCGAACGCATACAGCGGCTGTGGGATGTCACCAACTATGCCCTCAAGCGCTTCCGCGATGCCGGCTTCGAGATTGGCGAGACTGAGAGCCCGATTATTCCTCTCTATGTGCGCGATGTCGACAAGACTTTCCTTGTCACCAAGCGTGCCTTTGAAGAAGGTGTCTTCATCAATCCCGTCATACCTCCCGCATGCGCTCCGCAGGACACCCTCGTGCGCTATGCACTCATGGCAACCCATACTAAAGAACAAGTTGACAGGAGTGTTGATGCATTGAGTCGCGTCTTCAGGGAATTGGAGATTATAAAATAAATTTTTCAACAAAACACTTGCACGTCTCGCGGAAAACGCATACCTTTGCACCCGCAAAACAGCAAAGTGCTCTTACAAAGCAAAATTTTCACTCTTTGACTATCACTATTTGATATAGAATAGTTACGCGTCCTTAGCTCAGTTGGTAGAGCAATTGACTCTTAATCAATGGGTCCAGGGTTCGAGCCCCTGAGGGCGTACACCATAGTCATTCAAAACCATCCATTTCTGCGTCCTTAGCTCAGTTGGTAGAGCAATTGACTCTTAATCAATGGGTCCAGGGTTCGAGCCCCTGAGGGCGTACAATTTAGGCTTCGTCGTGAAGACGAGGCCTAAATTGCGTTATAAGGGTTAGGCACATCGCAACAGTGACGTTAAACCCAAATCGGTCATAGACCGACATTAGCTATTTTTTACGTTATGATTATGGTCTATTGATGTCATATCAGCATTTCTTTCGGCATATTGCCCACATTGTCATCTCGCCGTAGCCCGCTAAGCCTTCGATAACAATATGTCCAATCTGCTCAAAACAAATACCAATCTGACATCAATCCTAATGACAGATTTGAGTTAAATAATGTGCAATTTTATGTATTTCTTTGGCTCTTTCCATGAAATAAGTTACTTTTGCCCTCACAATCCCTCATAACTAACAACAATATGACATCAAAACAAATCATTGAGGCCGGAAAGGCCATCCTCGGTATCGAATTCGGCAGCACACGCATCAAGGCTGTGCTCATCGACCCCGACAACAAGCCCATCGCACAGGGCAGCCACACATGGGAGAACCAGCTCGTGGACGGACTATGGACATACTCCACAGAAGCTATCTGGTATGGTCTGCAGGACTGCTATGCCGAACTGCGCAAGAACGTGATGGAGCAATACGACTGCGAGATTGAGACGCTGGCCGCCATCGGCTTCTCTGCCATGATGCATGGCTACATGCCATTTAACGACAAAGGCGAGATCATGGTGCCATTCCGCACATGGCGCAACACCAACACCGGCAAGGCCGCAGCCGAGCTCAGCGAGCTCTTCAACTACAACATCCCACTGCGCTGGAGCATCAGCCACCTCTATGAGGCAATCCTCGACAACGAGGAGCACGTGCCCGCCATCAAGTTCCTCACCACTCTTGCCGGATACGTACACTGGCAGGTTACAGGCCAGAAGGTGCTGGGCGTGGGCGATGCCAGCGGCATGATTCCCGTAGATCCCTTCACCAAGACCTACGATGCCACGATGGTGGCCAAGTTCGACAAGCTCATCGAGCCACGCGGCTTCTCATGGAAGCTGCTCGACATCCTGCCCAAGGTGCTCGTGGCCGGTGAGAACGCAGGTTTCCTCACACCCGAAGGTGCCATGAAGCTCGATGTCAGCGGACACCTCAAAGCTGGCATTCCCGTCTGCCCGCCCGAGGGCGATGCAGGCACAGGCATGGTTGCTACCAACGCCGTGCGCCAGCGCACAGGTAATGTCAGCGCCGGCACAAGCTCCTTCTCGATGATTGTCCTCGAGAAGCCGCTCTCCAAGCCCTACGAGGTTCTTGATATGGTCACAACTCCCGACGGCAGCCTCGTAGCCATGGTGCACTGCAACAACTGCACCAGCGAGATCAACGCATGGGTCAAGATGTTCAAGGAATATCAGGAGCTGCTCGGCGTGAAGCAGAGCACCAACGACCTCTACACCACCCTCTTCAACGCAGCTCTCAACGGCGATGCCGACTGTGGCGGCCTGATGGCATACAACTACGTCAGCGGCGAACCCGTCACGGGACTTATGGACGGACGTCCTCTCTTTGTGCGCTCGGCCAACGATAAGTTCTCGCTTGCTAACTTCATGCGCGCACAGCTCTACGGTGCCATCGGTGTGCTGAAGATCGGTAACGACATTCTCTTCAATGAGGAGAAGGTGCAGGTGGACCGCATCATGGGCCACGGTGGCTACTTCACCACGCCCAAGGTCGGGCAGCTGATGCTCGCTGCAGCTCTCAACTCACCCATCTCCGTGATGGAGACAGCTGGTGAAGGCGGTGCATGGGGCATAGCTCTGTTGGCTGGATATATGGTCAACTCCCAGCTCTCGTTGCCCGACTATCTCGACAAGGTGGTCTTCGCAGGCAACACCGGCGTGGAGGTCGCACCCACACCCGAAGATGTGGCTGGCTTCAACCGCTACATCGAGAACTACAAAGCCGCCCTGCCCATCGAGAAGGCTGCTGTGGAGTTCAAGAAATAAGTTAAACAACTCAATAAATCAGCCTCCGGCCCGCAGCGTTGCAGGTCGGAGGCTGTGTGTGTAAACAAAAAGGGGAAAGACTTTCGGCCACTGACGATAATTTTGAACAAGCATCTGTGTACGAAAGCTGTGGTGAAGAGAAGGAGACTCGAACTCCCACGTCATAATGACACTACCCCCTCAAAGTAGCGCGTCTACCAATTCCGCCATCTCTCCAAAGAACCTCTGCTGTTGGTCTGCCTCGAACAGGAACTGCGTGCCCAGAACAGGACTCGAACCTGCACGTCTCTCAACACTCGCACCTGAAACGAGCGCGTCTACCATTCCGCCACCTGGGCTCGGACATCCTGCGATGACCAACCGCGGATTCTGTCATGTGGAGCGGCAAACGAGACTCGAACTCGCGACCCCGACCTTGGCAAGGTCGTGCTCTACCAACTGAGCTATTGCCGCATAGCATGCTCCAAAAATATGGAGTTTCGCACATGGATTTTATGCCCAAAAAGTCAATTGTCTAAGTCAATCCCCTGATTGCGGTTGCAAAGGTACTGCTTTTTTCTGAACTGACAAGCGTTTGTTGTGATTTTTTTGCAGAAAAAGTATTTTTTTTATTTCACAATGCACAATTCACAATGCACAATTGAGTTTTCAATTCATAATTCACAATGCACAATTCACAATTGGGCTGCGCGGTGACTTTCAATGTTCAATGGTCAATGTTCAATGGACTTTAAACTTTCAACTACGACCGCAGGTCGTGTCTCAGTCCATCCGGTCGCGATAGTCGTGGTAACCGAATTGCCGCAGCACCTCAATACTGCCATCGAGGTGACGGATGGCTATTGACGGATGGTGCACACCGTTGAAGGTCGTTGTCTTCACCGTTGTGTAGTGAATCATATCCTCGAGTTGAAGGACATCTCCCGCATGCAGCTCTCGCGGGAATAGCCATGTGCCCATGAAGTCGCCGGCCAGACATGAGTTGCCGCCGAGACGGTAGGGAAAACCTCCATCGGGCGTTGACTGGCCCTCAATGAGCGGCACCGTCTGACCGTCCATCACCACTTCGGGATGATACGGCATCTCTAGACAGTCGGGCATGTGACATGTGAAACTGACGTCAAGTATTGCCGTGCGGATGCCGTGGTTGGTCACACAGTCGACGACGGATGTCATCAGCGGTCCCGTGCGCCAGGCGAAGGCAGAACCTGGTTCGAGTATCATCCTCAGGTGCGGGTAGCGACTATGGAAAGCCTGCAGGGTGTCGATGAGCAGCTGGACATTATAGCCTTCGCGGGTCATCAGATGTCCTCCACCGAAGTTGATCCACTTCAGCTGCGGGAACCATGCTGCGAACTTCTGTTCGATGTGCTGCAGTGTGCGGGCAAAGGCCTCGGCAGGACTCTCGCAGTGACAATGGATGTGGAAGCCTTCGACATCGGCCGGCAGGCGCACAGGCAAGTCCTCGGCCAAGATGCCGAAGCGTGAGCCTGGTGCACAGGGGTTGTATAGTTCAGTCTCTATCTCGCTGTATTCAGGATTCACACGCAGGCCAATGCTTATGTCCTCCATCCCAGCATGGGTGTGGAAACGCTCATACTGCGACAAAGAGTTGAAAGTGACATGACTCGAGGAACGCACCACCTCGTCGAAGTCTCGCTCTGTATAGGCTGGGCTGAAGGTGTGGGCCCTGCTGCCAAATTCCTCACGCGCCAGACGTGCCTCGTCAGCACCAGAGGCTGTGGTATGACTGATGTATTCCCTGAAGATGTGGAACGTCTTCCACAGCGCAAAGGCTTTGAAAGCCAGGATTATCTCTGCGCCGCTGCGACGCGCCACATCGCTGATGAATGCAAGATTGTGGCGCAGGGCACGTTCGTCGACAAGGTAATATGGCGTGTTCAAGGTAGATAATGTTGACAAGTTAGTATAGAATCTTGAAGTTATCAAGCCATAGTGTTGTCCCCTCCGAGCCTACATAAGCCGACCCAAAGCTGGAGGCAAACTGCAGACAGATATGTGTCGGAGTCTCATCAGGACTGCCCCACTCTACCTCGGTGACTGGCACCACCTTGCCGCGCGAGTTGAGGGCATACTTCTGATCATCACCTCCCTGGAAGAGGTCCATGTATGGCTGATAATAACTCTCGCCTGTGATGTCGCCATAATGAATATCAAATGTAGCACCATTGACCCAGTCGGCAGTGGTCTTGGAGAAACGATGGAAAATTGTGCCGATGCGATGAGCAAAGATGTTACCCTTTTCGTCTTCCCAGCGACGCTGCAGCAACAGCACCAGTCCAGGCATATCCTTGCCCTGAACAGTCTTCACGGGTGAGAAGCCCGTCTGACGCACACGATTGGGCTGGTCAGAGAGCTGCACTTTGTAGTCAAACTGTATGGCTCGCGGGTGTTCTGTATATGGTACTCCGTAGTCGAGTTTGCCAAATGGATTCCGCGAGCTGGTGATGGGCTCGATCATCTGGCCAAGATATATGGAGCCAGCCGCCATGACGTGAATATTCACCAAGCCGAGCACCTTTACGCCCTCGACATGTGTGGTCATACGTGCGCAGTAACCGTTGCCACGCCGCTCGCGGTAGACGCTCTGATTGGTCTTAACCACACCAGCAACCTTGGCCATGACGTTGCTGTTTGCCCACTGCGAGCCGCCTTGGTTGGAATAAGGCTGGTTTTGCGGCCATTCCGAAGCCGGCCCCACCTCGTAGAGGGTCTTTGTAGCGCCGCCAATTATCTTGCTTTCTTTCACGACGCGTGTGAGCCACGAGTCGAAGTTGGAGTACTTGAATTGTGTTTGTGCGCTGACAGTGCCGGCCATGATGACGGCCATCGTCAGCAGGAATGTGCGTGTTGAATGTGTCATGTGTACTTATTTATATATACGCGCGCGCGAGGTCAGCAGGCCTACTTGTGCAAGAATGTGCTATTTTTTAGTCGTTCATACCGATGTTATCGATGTCCTCATCCTTAATGGTGAGACTCATCAACTGTTCGAGGTCGCCACAGTAGAGATTACAGTCCACAAAGCCATTTATGCCGTCGACGTGCCCCACATCGGTGTATTGCCAGAAGTCCCATCGGCCTGTGTATTCCAGATGGTCTATATAGTAGTGAGCTATCCAGTATGGATAGTCATTGAATGTGCTGTCGTTGAGGTAGGTGAGCTTGAATTTGTATCCAGTGTAGATGATTGGCTTCACTCCATAGTGTTGCTCCACCACATCGAGCCAGGCATGTACGGCTCGCTGCACACCATTGGCATCCAGACGTCCGGCTTTCTCGACATCGAGCACTGGTGGCAGGTCGCCAGCCTCAAGATGCACTTGCTTGAGGAAGAAGCGCGCCTGTGCCTTGGCGTCGGCGTCTGGCGTGAAGAAATGATAGGCCCCACGTATTATACCATTCTGTCGAGCCTGGTAAAAGTTCTCGTTGAAGTTCTCATCGATAATCGACAGACCTTCAGTGGCTTTCACAAATACAAAACGCAAGGGCTGGTCCTTCACTGTGGCGTTGCGTAACCGTTCCCAGTCTATGCGTTGTTGATAGTGGCTGATGTCTATGCCCCGTATCTCAAAGCTGTCTGGATAGATGGCATCGCCATATATTGCCTGCCAGCGGAAAGAGAAGGGGTTGACAAAGAAGTAAACAAAAAAGAAGACATAA
>CAJOEI010000050.1 GCA_905233465.1 uncultured Bacteroidaceae bacterium
TTTATGGATTATTCTCTCACACCAGCAATAAGAGAAGGATTTGTGTGTATGAAGTATCCTGCCAATCCCCATCATCCTCGTCAACGTTATTTGCTGACGATAAAAGGTTTGATGTTGTTGGACGGTCCATTGTCTCTGCACATGTAACAAAAAAGCCGTAAAAAAGGCAGAATAAGCACATCGAAAACATGAGCCCATAAAAAGCAAATGGCGTGTAACTCATTGAGCTACACGCCATTTGATAGTGTTTTTGTTATGTCTTTACTTATGCGTCTCATTTGACTTCCTCGAAGTCGGCATCCTGGATGTTGTCGCCTTGGCCTGCTGATTGCTGGCCGCCCTGAGGACCGGCCTGCTGACCACCGAAGCCTGCGCCTGCACCGTTGAAGCCTGCGCCTGCACCGGGCTGTCCGGCACCTGCTTGCTGAGCGGCAGCGTACATCTTCTGTGCGGCATCGTTGAGCTGCTTGGTGGCAGCATCGATGGCGGCGAGGTCCTGCGCTTTGTGGGCATCGCGGAGCTTCTGGAGTGCAGCCTCGACCTCAGCCTTGACATCGGCTGGCAGCTTGTCTCCGCTCTCCTTGAGCATGTTCTCCGTCTGGAAGATCATGCTGTCGGCTTGGTTGAGCTTGTCGATTTTCTCGCGCTCCTTCTTGTCGGCGTCAGCATTGGCCTCGGCCTCAGCCTTCATGCGCTCGATCTCTTCCTTGCTCAGACCGCTGCTGGCCTCAATGCGGATAGCCTGCTCCTTACCGGTAGCCTTATCCTTGGCGCTGACCTTGAGTATGCCGTTGGCATCGATGTCGAAGCTGACCTCAATCTGCGGCACACCGCGACGAGCGGGAGCAATGCCGGTGAGGTTGAACTGTCCGATGCTCTTGTTCTGTGAAGCCATAGGACGCTCGCCCTGCAGCACGTGGATGGTCACCTCGGTCTGGTTGTCGGCAGCGGTGGAGAACACCTCGCTCTTGTGGACAGGGATGGTGGTGTTGGCCTCGATGAGGCGTGTCATCACTCCGCCCAGGGTCTCGATGCCCATGCTCAGAGGTGTAACGTCGAGCAGCACGATGTCCTGTCCGGCCTCTCCACCGAGGATGGCACCCTGGATGCTTGCGCCCACGGCCACCACTTCGTCGGGATTCACGCCCTTGGACGGAGCCTTGCCGAAGAAGTCCTCAACGAGCTTCTGGATGGCGGGTATGCGGCTGCTGCCGCCCACGAGGATGACCTCGTCGATGTCGGCATTGGTGAGGCCTGCATCCTGCATTGCCTTCTGGCAAGGAACCTTACAAGCCTGGATGAGGCTGTCGGCCAGCTGCTCGAACTTGGCGCGTGTCAGTGTCATCACAAGGTGCTTGGGCACACCGTTGACGGCGGTGATATACGGCAGGTTAATCTCTGTGGAGCTGGAGCTGGAGAGCTCTATCTTGGCCTTCTCAGCTGCCTCCTTGAGGCGCTGCAGAGCCATGGGGTCTTGCTTGAGGTCGACGCCTTCCTGCATGCGGAAGTCGTTGGCCATCCAGTCGATGATGACCTGGTCGAAGTCGTCACCGCCGAGGTGGGTATCGCCGTTGGTGCTGAGCACCTCAAAGACGCCGCCACCGAACTCCAGGATGGAGATGTCGAATGTGCCACCGCCGAGGTCGAAGACAGCAATCTTCATGTCCTTGTTGGCCTTGTCCACGCCGTAGGCGAGGGCGGCAGCCGTGGGCTCGTTGACGATACGCTTCACGTCGAGGCCTGCAATCTGTCCGGCTTCCTTGGTGGCCTGACGCTGTGAGTCGCTGAAGTATGCAGGCACGGTGATGACGGCTTCCGTCACCTCCTGACCGAGGTAGTCCTCAGCAGTCTTCTTCATCTTCTGGAGAATCATAGCGCTGATCTCCTGAGGTGTGTAGAGGCGGCCGTCGATGTTGACGCGCGGAGTGTTGTTGTCGCCGCGGTCCACCTGATATGGCACGCGGGCGATCTCCTTCTGCACTTGGTCGTAGGTCTCACCCATGAAGCGCTTGATGCTGAAGATGGTGTTCTTCGGGTTGGTGATAGCCTGACGCTTGGCGGGGTCGCCCACCTTGCGCTCGCCGTCCTTCATGAAGGCGACGATGGAGGGCGTGGTGCGCTTGCCCTCGCTGTTGGCAATAACGACGGGCTCATTGCCCTCGAAAACAGATACGCACGAGTTTGTGGTACCCAAGTCAATTCCAATAATCTTTCCCATAGTTGTATTATTTAGAGTTTATAGTTTCAAGTTTATAGAAATAACGTAATGACGTAATAACGACAAAGAACGACATTTCGTGACGTTCCGTGATAGCACGGTCGGTCGATTATGAACTTGCAAAGTGCGTGCCAAAATATGCCGCGCGGAAATATAAAATGATTAAAGAAGATACGTGCGATGCCAAATTTTAATTGTAACTTTGCACCGCATTCAGCTCGGATAGCCAAAATGACATATAATCCGCCAAAATGTCGGAGACGCGGCTATGCGCGGCTATGCGCGGCTGCGCCGGAAGTTGAAAGTTCTTGCTGTGCAAGCGACCAAAGGTCGAGCGGAAAATTGAAAGTTGAGACGCGGCTGCGCCGCAGTTTAAAGTTTAAGGTCTAAAGTTTAAAGAAAATCGTAAATTGCCAAATCGTCAATAAATCGTAAATTGTAAATTGTCAATTAAATAGGATTGTGAATTGTGCATTATGAATTATGCATTATGAATTGTGAATTATGCATTGTGAATTGTGAATTATGAATTCTACTCGTTTTTATATTGTTGTTATCTTCTGCCTCGCATTGCTGTCTTGCCATAACGACAATCTCACTCCGCAGCAGCGCAAGGTGCGGCGGGCAGCAATGCAGGCTATGACAGACCTGCGCTCAGCATCCTATGACAAATATATTGATGCGATGGCGGATGCCGAGTGCTTCAGTGATGGCTATAGGCAACAACTCAGCGCTTTGCTGGCGCAGCATGTGGCCGACATCCAGCAGCAGCGCGGAGGCTGGCAAAGTGTTGACATCGTGGGGGATGACATCTGGGGTGACTCGGCAATGGTATTTGTTCAGATGACCTTTGCCGACAGCACGTCAGAGGAAGTGATGTTGCCAATGGTGTGTGATGCCGACGGTGAATGGCATCTCAGATGAGCGTTGTTAATTGGCGAACTTTGGTTTCAGCTCATCAGGACTCTCGTTGGTGAACATTTCCACTGGAGGTGCCTCGCGTGTGTAGAAATGTTCAATCTGTTCCAAACTTAGTTCCAAGGTGGGGGCGAAGTCTGTGCTTTGCATGTAGTCCAGCAGCGCACGGCGCATCTGTCGTGCCACATGGCGACGGTCGAGGTCATGCGTGATGTCCATTGTTGTCATCAGCAGACGGCCGCTACCGACGCGGGCTTCAATGAGCATCCCCAACTTGCGGCTCACGTGCCACGTGTCGATGGGCTGGATGGGCGGCTGATAGTGGGCTGGCAGTTCGCGCAGATTCATCACCTGCGCACGGTTCAGCAGTTCCCACCAGTTGAGGTTGGCCCAGTCATCCGTGGGGAAGCCGTGGCGGAAGAGCGGATGCTCTGTGCGTACGACACAGCCTGTTGTGTGAGGTGGTTTCATCTTGAACCATGATGTGTTCCAGAACACGGGCAGATAGTCTTGCCGCACATCGGTGCCGAGGCGCACGTGACCGGCGGCAGTGAGCAGCACTGTGCGTCCAGCGGTTAGGGCTTGCTTGACGGCATCTGACAGCGTGTCGCTCACTACGATGCCCGTCGTGGCAACATACTCATCGGTGTCGGCGGCAGCAGGGCGAGCATCATAGACCCAGAAGTCGTAGTGATTGGTCACCACGCCGGCGAAACACAGTTGCAGGGTGTATTTGGCGGGTGCGGGGAGTGATGACAGTGGCATGCACACTGTGCCGAGAACATTGTTCTTGCCTACGGGCAGAGGATGGTCTGTTGCTGGCAACTGACCGCGTTGCAATGTGTCGCCGTGGATGTCGATGACGGCATAGCTGGTCGGGGCGGGACGCAATGCGCCGCGATAGGCGTTGTACAACTCTACGGGCACCGACAGCGTGTCCTGCTGCGTGAAGACAAAGCGTGGCATGCGACCCAGCACCACGAGCGGCGAACAGAATTCGCGCCATAGCGAGGCATCGCAATAGCCCTTCTCACGCCAGAACACATTCAGTACGCCCACTAACGCTGTGCCCTGACCGCTGTAGTCGTTGAGGCCAAGCAGTTGGAAGCCAGTGTAGTCGGGTGTGCGCAGGTTGCGCTCAATCTCGTATTTGTAAGCCAGGGTCTGCAGGTGTCCGCTGGCCATGAGGAAACGATGTGCCTCACTCTCCATGCCGCCGGCACGCAGCAAGTCGCGGAATATCTCGAAGTTGCCGGCACGGTAGGCACCAGTGTACTGCGATGTCTCGCTCAGGTCGGGGAAGGCACACCACTGGCCTTGCTCGTGGCTGATGTATGGTTCTGTGTTCTCTGGATGCTCTGCTGTGGGCTTGAAGTTACGTGGCAGGCGTATGTCCGCCAAGTAGTCGTCTGCGCTCTGCGGCGTGTGGCGGCTCCAGTCCAGTCCTCGGGCACCGCCTTTGACGTGGTATTGGCTACCCTCGTCCCACTCCCATCCGCCGCCGACGCTGGCGGTGCAGTAGAGCCGACGCGGGTCGGTCTTCTGCCAGTAGGCATTGAACTCCTTGCCCCATGCCACCCAGCGGCCAGCGGGCTCGTTGCCGGCGGCAAGGAAACAGAACGACGGGTGGTTGCCAAGCGTCTCGACCATACGCCGCGTCTCGTCCATCAGGTAGCTGTCGATGTTCTGGCCCACGCCCAGCTTCACTCCGTGGTTGGGCCACGACGGGCCCTCGGGCTGCAGATAAATTCCAATCTTGTCGGCAACATTGAAGGCTGCTTCGGGCGGGCAGTAGCTGTGGAAACGGATGTGATTGATACCAAATGTCTTACACTGCCTGAAGATGCGTTCCCATGATGCCTCGTCTGTGGGGGGATAGCCTGTTTCTGGGAAACAGCAGTTCTCCACCGTGCCGCGCAAGAAAAGTGGTCGGTCGTTGATGAACATCTGGCGGCCTTCGGCACGCAGCTCACGCATGCCAAACTGTGTCTCGTAGACATCGTCGCCGGCAATGACTGTCAGCCTATATACTGCAGGATGGAATTCGTCCCATGTCTGCATGCGGTCGCCCAACTCAAGCTCGAACTTCAGGTGGTTGCGCAACGCTTCTTTCCATTCGCTAACCACAGAATGCTGGTCGCTGCTGTTGATGGTCTCGGCCTTCACGCGGACATAGTAGAACTTTTGTGGCAGCAGACGCAGCCCTTTTACGTGGTTGTCGAGGTCCACCTCCACGCGTACCTTCTTGGCTTTCACGTCGGGATAGACGCGCACGCGTTCGATGTTCAGCTCCTTGGGGCGAGCCTGTAGTTCGATGCGTCCGGCGATGCCGTTCCAGTTGCCTTGTGTCTGGTCGGTCACGCTGTGTGAGTCTTGTCCCACGCCCACGCCTTCGATGCCGTTGTACACGCCGATGACAATCTCATTGGACGCTCCTTTGCGCAGAGCTGATGTGACATCGTAAGTGTGTCCCACGCTGAGGCTCGTCTGATGCCCCACCTTGCGGCCGTTGATATATACAGTGGTCTCGATATGTGGGCGTTCGAGATACAACAATACGCGTTCACGCCGCCACGAGCGGGGGATGTAGATGTGGCGACGATACCAGGCCATGCCTACGTAGTGGCAGCGTGGTGTGAGAAAGAACGGGAACTTCACGTCGCCGTCGCGACGATAGCGTTCCATAAACGGATTGTGATAGTAGCTTGAGTCATAGAGCGAACCTGTCCATTGCGTGTTGACGCTGACGGGTTCGCCTTTGCCTGCTGTCACCAAGGAGTTTGGCAGCATGATGTAGTCGTCGTAGTGGGTGGAGTCACCAAGAGACAGCTCCCACGAACCCGACAGATTGATGATCTGCTGGCCATGCAGCGACAGGGCCGCGGCCAACAATACAAGCAACAGCGTCTTCTTCATGGTGTGACAAGTTCGCATGAAACTTATAGGACTTATATGGCTCAGGTGTTGTGAGTCATATAAGTCCTATAATATGTGAATGATGTTATTCTTTCTTCTCGTTCATTGCAGCGGCAATCTTGGCTTCGATCTCGTCGGCCAGCTCAGGATTGTCGTGCATGAGACGTTTCACGGCGTCGCGGCCTTGGCCTATCTTCGAATCTTCGTAGCTGAACCACGAGCCGCTCTTCTTGATGATGCCGTACTCCACGCCGAGGTCGACTATCTCGCCAGTACGGCTGATGCCCTCGCCAAAACTGATCTCGAACTCGGCCTTGCGGAAGGGTGGGGCCACCTTGTTCTTGACGACCTTCACGCGCACCTGATTGCCGATGGCCTCGTCGCCGTCCTTCAGCGTCGTCACCTTGCGGATGTCAAGGCGCACGCTGGAATAGAACTTCAGGGCATTGCCGCCGGTGGTGGTCTCGGGATTGCCAAACATCACACCGATCTTCTCGCGCAGCTGGTTGATGAAGATGCAGCAGGTCTTGGTCTTGCTGATGGTGGCCGTGAGCTTACGCAGGGCTTGGCTCATCAGGCGTGCCTGCAGGCCAACCTTGTTGTCACCCATGTCGCCCTCAATCTCGGCTTTAGGCGTCAATGCTGCTACGGAGTCGATTACCACGAGGTCCACGGCGCTGGAGCTGATGAGCTGGTCGGCGATGGCCAGCGCCTGCTCGCCGTTGTCGGGTTGCGAGATCCACAACTCTTCAAGGTTCACGCCGAGCTTCTGGGCGTAGGTGGGGTTAAAAGCGTGCTCAGCATCGATGAAGGCAGCTATGCCGCCGGCTTTCTGGGCCTCCGCGATGGCGTGGATGGTGAGAGTGGTCTTACCAGAACTCTCGGGACCGAAAATCTCGATTATGCGGCCGCGGGGATAACCGCCGACGCCTAAGGCATGGTTCAGGGCGATGCTGCCTGTGGGGATGACATCAATGGGCTCGCCGGCATTGTCGCCTAAGCGCATAATGCTGCCCTTGCCGAAATCTTTCTCTATCTTTGAGGTGGCCATGAGTAACGCTTGCAGGCGTGCAGCCTTCTCATCGCCAATGGGTTCTTGTGTCTTTGCCATTATTTTAATTTTACATTCTACATTCTACATTCTACATTATTCTACAGTTCCAAATCCACGTCGTGGAGCTCGTGCCAAGGCAGCCCCTGACTGTTCAGCTGCTCCATGAATGGATCTGGGTCAAACTCTTCGACGTTGCGCACGCCGGGCTTCACCCATGCCCCCTGAAGGAACAGCATGGCACCTATCATGGCAGGTACGCCGGTGGTGTAGCTGACGCCCTGCATGCCCGTCTCTTCGTAGGCGGCGCGGTGGGAGCAGTTGTTATAGACATAGTAGGTATGCTCCTTGCCGTCCTTGCCGATGCCGCGGATGCGACAGCCGATGCTGGTCTGGCCTTCGTAGTTCTCACCGAGCTCTTGGGGATTGGGAAGCACGGCCTTCAGGAATTGCAGAGGCACAATCTTCACTTTGGCCGTTCCTGTGCCGTCGGCAAGGGGAGCTTCATATTCTATCTCGTCGATGCGGCTCATGCCGATGTTCTGGATTACTTCCAGATGCTTAAGATATTGCTGGCCGAAGGTCATCCAGAAGCGCGCACGCTTGATGGTCGGATAGTTAATCACCAGAGATTCAATCTCCTCGTGGTGCAGCAGGTAGCTGTCGCGAGGCCCTATCTCGGGGTAGGTCAGGTCCTTGTGAATTTCCAACGGCTCTGTCTCCACCCACTGGCCGTTTTCCCAGTAGAGACCCTTCTGAGTAATTTCACGGATGTTGATTTCGGGGTTGAAGTTGGTGGCAAAAGCCTTGTGGTGATCACCGGCGTTGCAGTCCACGATGTCCAAATACTGAATCTCGTTGAAGTGATGCTTGGCGGCGTAGGCGGTGTAGATGCTTGTCACACCGGGGTCAAAGCCGCAACCCAAGATGGCTGTCAGACCAGCCTTCTCGAAACGCTCACGGTAGGCCCATTGCCAGCTGTATTCGAAGTGTGCCTCATCCTTGGGCTCGTAGTTGGCTGTGTCAAGATAGTTACAGCCCGTCTGCAGGCACGCCTCCATGATGGTGAGGTCCTGATAGGGTAGGGCAAGGTTCACCACGATGTCCGGACGATAGTCCTCAAACAGACGCACCAACTCGTCAACATTGTCGGCGTCGACCTGAGCTGTGGTGATGCCATTATAACCTGTGCGCGACGCTACGTCGGCTGCCAGACGGTCGCATTTCCACTTCGTGCGAGAGGCGATCTTGATGCTCGTGAATACCGATGGATTCTGAGCCATCTTATTAACCGCTACGCTGGCAACACCGCCAGCGCCGATAACAAGTACTTTTCCCATTATGCTCTTCTTTTTTAGTATGTGTTCAAAACAGCTTTGTCGTGCAAAAATAGATGGATTCGGCAATATCTACAAATAATCACTGCTTTTTTAACAATACTTCAATCTTTTGAGTTCGCATGCACCCCATACGAAATACTCCGCAGGCATGCAGAATAATGCTTCGACGACATCTTCTACATGCAGACTGCACGTTTTCATCCTCCTCCGGTCGACCCACCTGCATCGTCCGCACGACCCACCTGCCTCGTGCGGACAACCCACCTGCATCGACCGGAGGTAGATAGCCGATGCCGTAGGCATCAGATAATGGTAGCCAGCCGTTTTCGCTCGACCTTTGGTCGCTTGGCTCGTCCAAGAACGGCTGGTATAGTGGCATCAATAGAAAAGCGTG
>CAJOEI010000051.1 GCA_905233465.1 uncultured Bacteroidaceae bacterium
TGATAGCCGCTGCCGGTGCCTATCTCGAGCACCTTCATGCCGCTCTCCACATCGAGCATTTGGCTCTGCATAGCCACTGTCGAGGGACGTGAGATGGTCTGTCCGCATTCTATGTTTACGGCGTGGTCGCCATAGGCGTTGGCCCCTATCGAGGGGTCGAGAAACCAGTGGCGCGGCACTTGCAGCATGGCGGCAAGCACGCGCTCGTCGGTGATGCCTATGGCGCGCAGGTTGTCGCACATACGGCGTCGCCGCCCTTGGTCGAGGTAGGTGTCAGTATAGGTAGATGGTGTAGGCATGACGGTAGTTTTTTTGCTGTTCCTTTTTTTTGATTGATGGGGTAGGGGAGAAGAGTTGCGTTGACGATGACAGCTCTGTTTTTAGTGTGTGGTTAAATGATGGTTAAAAAAATTATTGTTCAAGTTTAGCAAGTAAGTACTCCTGTTTGTGGTTAACGGGCGAGACGCCCATAATCCTATCAGATTGTTATAGTTACTATTAGTATGCAACCTCTACGAGGTTGGGCATAACCCCGTAGGGGTTGCATCTTAGAGAAAGACCTAAATTAGTGTTTAATGATGTTTATTCTCCACGAATGTTTACAAATGTTCATAAGCTAACCATCAAATATTCAAGTTAAGCAAGTAGAGTATCACGGTTTTCAAAATGTTAGATAATTTTGTTGTCGGATTAAAAATCCTTATACTCTCGACAGCTGGATTGCAAATGCAGCTGAACAAATGATAACTGCTATCGGACATTCATAGACATTGACGGAAAAGATACAAGCTAAAGTTGAGTGATGTAATATCGTTGATAGCATTTATGGATACTTAAGGATTGATAGTTGTATCTACTCGTCGCTACCTTCCGGTTCACAGCCCTCTCCATCCCTGTGCGCGCAGGGCTATGGTGGTGTTTTGTGGTGTCACCATCACGGCGGGAGTCCCCTGTTCGGTCATATAGCCTATAATGTGCACACCCTCCATCTCTTTAGCCTGCTCGTAGTCTTTCTGGCTTATGGTGAACAGCAGCTCGTAGTCTTCGCCTCCGTTGAGGGCGTTGCTCACGGGCAGCATGTTCTGGCTCATCTCCGAGCATACGCGCGTGGTCTGGTAGTCAATCGGCAGTCGCTCCTCGTACACCTCGCAACCGCAGCCGCTCTGCTTGCAGATATGCAGCAACTCGCTGGCCAGACCGTCGCTCACCGGCAGCGACACCCACACGCCGTCAAGCCCGAACAAGCGGGGCAACACCACCAACGACGGAACGAGGAAGATGAGTTGGCGCGTCAGAGACATATAGATGCTCTTGCCAGCCTGGCCTATGCTCTGGAAGAAGTTGCCCGTCACCATCTGGAAACCGATGAGCGGGAACAGCGCCACATCGATGCGCATGCCGCGCGAGGCGATGCTGATGAGCTCGTCATCGGTGGTGAAGGCACGCAGGATGACTTCCGGCCACAGCTCGCACAGCACGAAGCCTGTCGTCATCACTGCCGTGGCATAGCCTATGGTGCGATACAGCACCTCGCTCACACGGTGGTGCAGCTGCGCGCCGTAGTTGTAGCCCGCGATGGGTTGCATGCCTTGGTTGAAGCCCATCACTATCATCGCAAAGAAGAACAGCACGCGGTTGACGATGCCATAGGCGCCCACAGCCAGGTCGCCGCCGTAGGTCACCATGCCGCGGTTGATGAGCAACACCACCAGACATGAACATGCATTCATCAAGAACGGTGACAGGCCTATCGACAATATGCCGCCGACGATGTGGGGCCGCAGCTGCCATGTGTCACGACGGAAACCGACGACCTCCGTCGGCCGCGAGAAGATCCACACCTGCCACACCAGCGAGATACACTGTGAGATGACAGTGGCCATGGCAGCACCCTTGATGCCCAGGCCCAGGCCGTAGATGAACAGCGGATCCAGAGCCGTGTTCACCACCACAGTGAGGATGGTGGCATACATCGCCGTGCGAGGATGTCCCGCGGAACGCAGCACGGCATTCAAGCCGAAATACAGATGTGTGAAGACGTTGCCGTAGAGAATCCATTCCATATACTCGCGGGCGTAGGGCAACGTCTGCTCCGATGCCCCGAAGAATAGCAGGATGGGATCCAGCGCAGCCAGACATACGACCAAGAATATCAGGCCGATGAGCACGTTCAGCGTCACCGCATTGCCGAAGAAGTGCTGTGCCTCCTCGCGGTTCTTCTGACCCAGACGCACGCTGATCATCGTCGCCGTGCCAACACCCACCATCGCACCGAAGGCCGCGCTGAGGTTCATCAACGGGAAGGTGATGGCCAGGCCAGCGATGGCCATAGGACCTACACCCTGACCAATGAACACCGAGTCCACCATATTATATAGCGAACTCGCCGTCATCGCCACGATGGCCGGCACTGCGTATTGCATCAGCAGCGCGCCGATGGGCTTAGTACCTAATTCCTTTGTCCTGTCTTGCATGATGTTTTGGGGGGCGCCGTTATGTCGTTATGTCGATGGCGCCTCTGTCGTTATCACGTTATCACGTTATTACGTTATTACGATGTCTCGATGGCGCCCACTCTCTTCTCCGTCTCCTCCCACAGCTGCTGCATCTGGGGATGGTGGTAGAACTTCTCTCCGATGTTCACTATGTGGCCGGAGCGCCACAGATGGCCAGTCTGTCCGGCCTTGTCCTCGTCGAGCAGCAGGCGTATGGCGGTGTCGGCGCCTTGGCGCGGAGTGCGTATGCATGGCCTGAAAATCAGGTCGGTGATGGGGTCGAAGAACATCTGCATGCGTATTATCTCTGTCGACACCACACCCGGATCGGTAGCATTCACCGTGATGCCACGCTCGCGTACACGTTCGGCCAGGTTGATGGTGAATAGCGTGATAGCCAGTTTGGTATTGCTGTAGATGGGTATGCGCCAGAAGCTGCCGCGGCGCCCGCGCTCAAAGAAGTCAGGGAAGTCCAGATGACCGATGGCATACACACACGAGGCCATGTTCACGATGCGCGAACCCTCGTGCATCAGTGGCAGCAGCAGGCGCGTCAGCAGATACGGCCCCACATAGTTCACGCTCACCGTGCGCTCCAGCGCGTCCACGGTGATGTGGCGCCCCGTCTCCATAGTGCCGGCATTGTTCATCAGCAGCTCCACGCTGTCGAAGCGGCTCTTGATGGTGTCTGCAAACTGGCGCACACTGCTCAGGTTGGCCAGGTCGATGCCTATGACCTCGATGTTCTGGTTGCCCGTCTCGGCCTTCAGCTGCTCACACACCGGCGCAGCCAATGCAGGCGCATAGCACGCCATGATGACCTTGTACCCCGCCTCGGCCACAGCACGCGTCTCCTCGCGTCCCATGCCCCCGTCAGCACCAGTGATGATAGCTATCTTTTCTTCATTGACCATTGAACATACGCGGCTATGCCGCAGTTTAAAGTTTAATGTTTAATGTTGAAAGCAATTGTGAATTATGCATTGTCCATTGTGAATTATTAATTATGCATTGTCCATTGTCCATTGTCCATTATGCATTGTGCATTGTGAATTATGAATTATTTTCAATTCTCTCTATTTCCTTTATGATGCTCTTTGGCAGCTCCTCGCCCTGCATGCACTGGTGGCAGCGCATGTCAAGGGTGTACATGCGGCCGATGCAGTAGTTCGAGTGGCGGCACAGTGAACGATAGTGCTCGTCCTGACGCAGCTTGTTCACGAAGTCCGGCTCGCGCAGCACCGAGCGTGCCATCTGCACAGCCTCGAAGCCGTGGCCCAGCACCTCGTTGATCTTATCGCCGCTCACCAGACCGCCCACATATATCAGAGTCATGTCGGGCAGCGCGGCACGGAACGTCAGTGCGTCGTCGAGGAAGAACGCCTCGTGGTAGGGCATCGGGCGCGTCAGCACCTGCCGCACTATCGGCTGCCCCATGCGTATCCCCCATTTCAGCCACCACTTGTCCATGTAGTGCGTCATCGTGGTCAGCGGCAGCTCGCCGCGCATGACATACATCGGCGTGGCGCTCACCAGACCGCCACTCAGCACAAGCCCGTCCACGCCCAACTGCTGCAGGCGGCGTGCCACGGGGATGCTGTGCTCCTCGGGTGTGATGCCATGTTTCAGGCCGTCGCGCATGTTCATCTTACATACTACGGCAATCTTTCCGGCGGCAGCTTCCATTGCCTCGCCAACACACATATCCATGAAGCGCATGCGATTCTCCAACGAACCGCCATATTCATCCTTGCGATGGTTGAAATACGGGTTCAGGAACTGATCTATCAGGTAGCCGTGACCGCAGTGCACCTCCACGCTGTCGAAGCCGGCCTCGCGGGCCAGACGTGTGGCGCGGCCAAAGGCTTTGGCTATCTCTGGCAACTCATTGGCACGCAAGCCACGCACCACGGTAGGCGAATATAGGTTGAAACCCGTCGAGGCCCCCACGGGCGTGCAGCCGCAGATAGCTCTGTGGCTCATGTTGCCGCAGTGACCCAACTGTATGCCAGCGGCGGCACCCTCGGCGTGGATGCCGTCGGTGAGGTGGCGCAGGCCAGGAACGATCTCGGGTCGCATCACCAACTGACGGTCAAAGCTCAGCCCCGACTCCGTCACCGCAGCGTAAGCCACTGTAGTCATGCCGATGCCGCCGCGTGCCACACTCGTGTGGTAATCATACAGTTGCTGTGACGGCTCGTGGCCCGGGCACATGCTCTCGAAAGCCGCGCTGCGTATCGTACGGTTACGCAACCGCAACGGCCCGATATGTGCCTCCTCAAATATCTTGTTCATGGACAGTCCTGTTTGTTAAATCGCTGCAAAGATAACCCTTTTGCCCCGAACGACAAAGCAAAACATACAAAATAAGTAGGTGCTCAAAATTAGTTTTTTGTATTTTATCTACTATTTGAATGGATGTAAAATAATTTTGAACACCTACTCCGCATGTAGGTTGTTTTCCTTGAAAACGCCTATAGTGTGTGCGTACGCACGCGCGAAGGCACTATTGTTAGTGTTCATCGGCGATTACGTACCTCCGGTCGATGCAGCAGGGTTGTCCGCATGACTCAGCTGGGTTGACCGGTCAATGCAGCTGGGTTGTGCGGACGATGCTTGGCCGTACTTACTTTATGTGCACTATTGCGGCTGCAAAGGTACAACATAATTACAACTGCTACAACAAGGATTATACCGAATGTTACTGCGTGTGTGCGCGTGAAGCAATTCGTCAAATTCGTGCAATTTGTTGAGAAAAACCAAGGGCTGTGCCACTTGTGTGTGGCACAGCCCTTTATTGTGATGGTTGTATGTTGCTGCGGCGCGCCGCAGCAACATACTGCAAGTGTTTAGTCGAAGAGGTCGCTGCCGTAGTAGTTGCCCTTGACGTCTGCCTCTTCAGGCGCCTCGCCAGTGCCAAGATCAAGGTCGTCGTCGACGTCACCGCCTATGCCAGTTATGCTTGCGGCCACCATCTGCTCTGCGAACATCTGGTAGAGCTCAATTGCTGGTGCTTTATATGTTTTTTTCATAACGTTGTTATTCAGAATGTAAAATGTTTGATTTAAAATGTAAGTGTGGCTATTTTACCATCACCTTCTTACCGTTCACAATATAAATTCCCTTGCGTAATTGTGAATTGTGAATTGTTGATTGTGAATTATTTAAGCGTTGACCAGCGATGGTGTAGATGGCCTCATTGTCCATTGACATTTGTTCATTGTCAATTGCATTGATGTCGGTCGTGATACCGTCGATGTACATCTTGACAGTGCTCTGACCATTGGTCTTATCCTTATTGTAGATGTAAGCACGGAAGGCATTCATGTTGGTAGTGCCAGCGCTCTTGTAGATAGCACCGTTACCGATGAAGTAGTCACCTGCATCAACAGTGATGGGCTCATAGACGCCCACGAAGTCGAAGTTAGTACCCTCAACCTTAGCATCAGCAGTAGGAGCAACAACCTGTACACCCTCGAATGTCTGAGAGGTGCTTTCAGCTGTAGCCTTCACGAGGACAGGAACGTTAGCAGAAATTGTACCAGCAACAACCTTGTTGAAGTTGATAGTTGCATCCATAGGATCAGTACTATTTTCAGAGAATGCATAGACCTGTGCGCCTGCGCCGAAGGCAGCAGTCACTTGATCAGCTGTGAGGTCGAAGGGCAGGCATACAGTGTTGTAACCAGCCTTCACGGTGCGGGTCATGGTGACATTAACAGCCTTTTCTGCTGTCATAGGAGTATATACTTCATTCTCATCCAAAACAACATTCGTAGCTAACTTGAGACTCAAGTCTGCAATTGTGAAATGCTTATTACCAAAAATCTTTAAAATGGAATTGTCTTCAGTAGGGACGACGTAGAACTTTAAGGATGCGAAAGGATTACCTTCAGAAGCATCAACACGGCCAACCGTGGGACTGACATTCTGGCTCACGCCATCAAGTTCCACACTTACATAGTTGGGCAGATCACCGTCGCGCCAACCTGCGACTTTCAATGTCATCTCGTACAGCTCTTGCTTGTTCAGCGGTAGTGTATAGCCTGTTTGTTCGCCATAAGTCAGCGTTGTGCCGCCCCATAAGAAGACAGCTGCATTACCGTCGGTGTAGGCCAAGCCTGGGTCAATGGCCTCGTCCTTGACAAGCAAACGGATGCCATCGACTTTTGTCCAACCGGGAAGATTGATATCGCCAGAGGTGGTATTAGCAGCTGTTGTAGCAAACTGACCATCGAAAATAGCATCTACTTCAGCGGCGTTTGCAGTCCAGTTGCCTAAAGCTGTGGTGATAGCCTCGATATCAGCCTTGGCATTCTCGGCGTCGGTATCAACAGCCTCAGCAGCAGCAATAGCCTGAATGGCTTCTATGTTATTATAAGGAGTATACTCTCCCGCATCAAAGCCGAGAGTCTTTGCCTTTGCAGCTGCAAGTGCATTAGCCATAGCTTCATAATCGGCTGCCTTAGCCATCTCCGTGTAGAGTTCCAGACGGACAAGACGGAAATCAGAGATGGAGAACCATTCGTGAGTAGGTTCAGCTGTAGCGGTAACACTAATTTCCACGTCGCTGCCATCTGTGATGAATTCCACTGAGCCGTCGCCCCAACCGCGTCCGAAGACATTGCCTGCGCTGCCTATGTTCGGCAGATTTACACTTGTTGCACCAACAGCCATGGTGAGGGTTGTGTTTGTTGCTGCGCGTCCTTTAGCGGTGAGCAGGAACTTACCAGCGGGCAGGCTGATTGTCTGTTTCATGGTTGTGGTCCAAGAAGAACCGCTCCAATTGCCACCATCAAAATATGTGTGCGTGCTATTGCCGTCGGCATCAGTCCAAGGTTCATTGCTGGCAGGATTATTCTTGCTACCTGTCCATGTCCAACCGTTGTTGCCATCTTTAGCATTTGGATTAGCGATGCGGTCAGTCATATTTACAGCACCATCAACACCCTCAGCCAGTGCGTGGCTCTCGTAGTATGCACGGACGGCGGATATAGCTGCTTCAACTCTTGCGGTTGCATCTGCAGCATCTGCGACATCGCCTTCACCATAATAGACATCACCAATGGCTGTATATTTTGCTGCCGTAGCATAAATCAGCTCATCAGCTGGTAAATAATTGCTTAAGAAGTTAGCGTATGCATCGTATGCATCCTTAGCGTTGACAAATGTCTGTGTAGCTGAGGTTAAAGCTGCAGCAGCCTCGTCGTAGCCTGCAGCTGAAGTAGGTTCAGCCTTGGCAATCTCAGTCTGAAGAGCTGTTTTCTCAGACCCTGTTACGTTAGCATAGTCGCCATTAGCGATGGCAGCCTCGGCTGCAGCCTTAGCCTCTTCCCATGCCAGCTTGTGAGCAGCGTTCTTTGCATCGTTTATTACGTCGCCGGCACCATAGTAGCGCAGGCTCACGTTGTCAATACCCATCCAGTTAGCTGTAGCAGTCGTCTGCTCCAGACCTACCTCAACCTGGTTATTGGTGACAACGGTCCACACTTCATAGGCAATGGGATCAACTGTGGTCAGATAAGTCTTGTCGTTGTTAGCAAATACATACTGGCTCTCGTTGGGGTCTGCCAGATTGTTTACGAAGGCAGCGATGTCCAGACGATAGGTTCCGTTAGGAATGTTGTTGATGGTCTGGTACATCTTATTCACTTGGGCTGAGCCGTTCCAGTTCTCATAGAAATTACCAGTGAAGGCACCCTGCTTGTTGTTTGCGGTTTTGTTGTTCTGATATGAACCAGTGCGCTGCCAAGGACTGATGCCACTATCGAACGTACCGTTCACCACGAAGTTGGTAACAACAGGAGCAGCGTATGTAGCGTCAGCCAGGCCGTTCTCATAGCGAAGCACAGCATCCTTGTCAGCAGCCTGTAGAGTTGCAAGGGCAGCTTCCAGTTCGGCCTCAGTCGTGGCACTTGCCAGCACGCTTTCAGCAGCAGCAATGGCGTCTGCTAATCCTTCCTTGGCATCGCATAGGCTTGCTTTGTCTATCTCAGCCTGGAGTGCACTCTTGGCAGCAGCCAGAGGATCTGTCCAAGTCAGCTTCAGGTGACTAACAT
>CAJOEI010000052.1 GCA_905233465.1 uncultured Bacteroidaceae bacterium
CACTGAATGATGACAGCAGCAACAATCAGATTTGATTGTTGCTGCTGTCACAATAATATATTAGGTGTTTGTACCTGTAGATGGTCGAATGCTTACGATATTCCTGCCGAAATGCGTATTGATATGGCGCATCATGCCCCGGAACAACTCGCCGTGAGGCGCCGTATCCTGCATCTGGTTCGAGAGGATATAGTAGTGTATCATCTCATGGAGAATGATGTCCTCCACCTCATGCTCCGGCAGGTCGAGAATAGTGCTGATCTTGAATGTGAAGTCGCGGTAATGCCATGTGCCGTCAGCCATGCGGTCACGGTGGTAGGCCACCTGTCCCAGGAACGTCCTGGCCGTACTCATACGTATCGCTATCGGCTTCAGCCTGCCGTCAAAATACTGCAGGTTGAAGTCGTTGAACTTTCTTATTACATAATCTCTTGTTGCACGCATAATCAATACGCAAAGGTACGATTAAGTTATGAGATATGCAACAATTCAACTATAAAAATAGGTTAAAAGATTTGTTATCGTTTGGTGGAATGATGAAAAAGCCATACCTTTGCACCATCAAACTAAAAATATAGTCAAATCTAACCGTTGAACGTATATGCATAAACTTACAGGAAAGGAAGAAGAGGTACTGGAACTGATGTGGCAGTTGGGCGAGTGCGCGCCTAAGGATATCGTAGCCCTCTATGAAGAGCCTCAGCCCCATGTGAATACCATCGCCACCATGGTGCAGTCGTTGGAACGCAAGGGCTATGTAGATCATCGTCCACAAGGTCGCGGATATATCTACTTCCCATTGGTGAGCCAGGAGGACTATGGGCGCACAAAGCTGGGTGGCTTTGTCGACCGTTACTTTAAGCACTCATATATGAATATGGTGTCAGCACTTGTGGCCGAGGAGAAAGTAAGCGAACAGGAACTGCTCGATTTCATCAATGAACTAAAGAAACAATCATAGCGTATGGCTGCATTCATCATATATATAATAAGGTGGGCGGTATGCCTGACGATGCTCTACTCGCTCTTCGGGCTTTTCATGAAGCGCGAGACGCTGCACGGCATCAACCGCATTGTGTTGCTCTTTGTGCTTGCTGCAAGCATGATGCTGCCCTTTGTTCAGATTAGTACAAAGGAGACGAACATCATGACAGAGAGTCGTGAGATGATAGAGTCACAGATAGTAAGCCTTACCCCATCTACAGCTCCCTCCCAATCTCGCACAAGGATGAGGAGTGCGGAACCCGTAGAAGAAACGACAGGAACAATTACGGCAACTGAGACGGCAGCTCCTTCCCCCTCCCCTTGGGAGGGACGCGGTGGGGTCATACTCATCCTCGTTGCAGCATACCTCATTGGTCTCATCATCCATTGGCTGCGCTACTTCTGGCAGATGGCCGCATTGTTGCTGATGATTCGCCGTAGCAACAGGATAGAGATAGAAGGCGTGCCCAGCCATGTGCATGTGGTGGTCAATCCCAGCGTGAAGGCGCCATGCAGCTGGATGCGATGGATAATCCTCAACCCCGCCGACGTGAATACCCGCGCCATTATCAACCATGAGCTGGCACACATCCGCCTGGGTCACTCCTGGGACATGCTGCTCTGCGAACTCAGCTGCCGCATGCTGTGGTTCGTACCCTTTGCATGGATGCTCAGGCAGGACCTGCGCGACGTACACGAATACCAAGCCGACCGAAGCGTGCTACAGGGCGGCATCAACGACGAAGAATATCAGCTGTTATTAATAAAGAAAGCAACCTCTACGGGACTGCAGCCTGTGGTGAACGCATTCAATCAAAGTCCAATTAAACGAAGATTCAAAATGATGTACCGCAAACCATCCCGACGATGGGTGGCCCTGCCGCTGAGTGCGCTGGCCATCGTGGCCTTCGCCCGCCCGCAAGCCCTCAGCGAGATTGAAGAGAAAGTAGAGCAGGAAGTCACCAAGTATGTGGCTACCGCCTCATGGAACAACGACGAGCCAGACCCCGTGGCCCAGACTCCTTCCCTCGTGAGCGACAACTCCATTGTCGCCCCCACGGACACAGTCCGCGTGATGACTGACGCCAACCTTGTGAAGGCCGACCTGGCCGAGTCAGGCAATAGTGTGCTTGGTGGCTTCCCCACCAAGACAGCCACCGAACTGCTTGACAGCACGATGCAGGCCGTAGGTGCGAGGAAGATTGCCGAAGGCACCTACATCGGCCACTTCCAGCCTAACCTGAACAACGACACTGTGCGCATAGCCCGTGCCACTATTCTCGACCGCCAGAGCCAGCAGACCGACGAGCACCTGTTTGCCCACAACGCTCACGACCCTTACGCCTTCAACATCACCCTCAATGCCGAGACACGCAAAGACCGCACAGGCTACTACATCCGCTACCTGCAGCCCGTCAGCTCCAACGTGCGCAGCTATGACAAGAAGTACATAGACCCCAAGATGCTCTCCACAGACAGCGTGCTGACAAAGCGCAGCCGCCGTGATCTCCTCACCTTCAAGCCAGCTGCCATAGAGCGGGGCAAGAAAGAGACCCGCGTTTACATATACATGGGCTTTAGCGATGCGCATGAGCAACAAATAGAAATGTGGCGGCAGCAAAACCACAACATATTCTCTGACATCGCCATTATTGACGAGCAGACAGGCGACAAATACGTGTGCCGCTCTATTGACTTCGACTACTTCAAATATGTCAGGGACGAATATATACGCAGAGACACCATAAAGCTCTATCAGGTGTGCCTCGTCTTTCCTCCGTTTAGCAAGCACATGAAGGAAGCCCATGTGGGAACGATTGACAGTGAATCCGACTACTCCTCCCGATCCTTCGACCTGACCCAAATTCCCCGCAAGGGCCGCGTTATAACAAAATGAGAATTGAGAATTGAAAATTGAGAATTATGATTACAAAAGAGTATAAATACCTACTGATACTGGCAGCCCTTGTCATGTTGATCGGTTGCCACACCGCGAAGAGCGCCCTCTCCTCTGACTACGATGAGCGCCCCGAGAACAAGCAACCCGTCTTAGAGCGCCCCGCATGGCCTAACTACGACCTGCACAACGACCGCTCGTTTGCTGCCTTCTCGCATGTGCAGACAGTACCCAAAGGTGAGGGTATCTATGTTCAGAATGAAGATGGCAGCATAGGACATGGCAGAACCACGCTCTACCGATGCAAGGATGCCACCTACCTGTGCTTCGACTGGGATGTGCCCAACGATCAGGACTGGTGGTTCTTCCGCGAGAATTCAGGCTCCGCAATCATCGATGCCGATACGGGAGACCGCTACGTGGTGCAGAGCCACATACACTTCCCCCTCGACCAATGCTTCTGGATCTACGGCCATAAGAACGAGACCATACGCCTCATCTGCAAGTATCCGCCACTGCCTCTGTCGGTAAAGCGTGTGCAGATATACTCTGCCAGCAGCGAGGCACGCCAATGGATGAGCGGTGATGGCAGTGTCTCCAAGGCCTATGACCTCGACGATCTGCGCCCCAAAGCCAAGAAACAGGATAAAGAACAACCCAAGAAGCAGGGACGCATAATCCGCTGACAGGGACAGGGACGTGGGCGTAGCGCCCGCGCTGCCTCATCAGCGGCATACAACGCAAGCGTCCTTGCAATTAAATCATTTGTTAGTTTATAAATATAAGTAGATGTAACCCGGGCTTCAGGCACGGGTCGCAGCGATGCGCCCTGTGCTTTTCAAATTATAAGGTCTGAAGTCAGAAAATATCGGAAAAAGTTTTCAACTTTCTCCCCTTACGGACGTATTATTATTATTATAGACCAACACATTTCCATAGCATGAACAAGAAAACCATATTACTATTGCTGCTTGTCCTTGCCTCAATGGCGGCACAGGCACAGCATAGCAAGGACTCGCTCTACATCATCGGCACCGTAGCTGATGGGTTCACCAAGGCGGCGGTGCCCGAAACCTTCATCACGCTGATGCGGGCCGACTCTACCGTCGTCGATACGATGCACGTGCAGGAGAGCCGCACATGGGTGCCAGGGGCGGGGCGCGGCAACGCCACCTCGCGATACTATTTCCAGATAGGCCGCGAGCCGCAGGAATATATCGTCAAGGCCGAACACCCCAACTATGAGACGACCTACGCCAACTACACGCAGAAGCGCGTAAGCCGCCGACTGCAATATACCGACGGTCCGAAGCTGTATCTGAAAAAGAGCGCCAAGGCCCACCACCATGAGGGCGGCGAGCTGGACGAGGTGGTGGTGAAGGCCACGAAGGTGAAGATGGTGTGGAAGGGCGACACGCTGGTATATAATGCCGATGCATTCAATGTGCCCGAAGGGTCTATGCTCGACGGACTCATCAAGCAGCTGCCCGGCGTGGAGCTGACCGACGAGGGCGAGATATTCGTCAACGGCAAGAAGATAGACAACCTGACGCTCAACGGCGCCGACTTCTTCAAGGGCAAAAACAAGGTGATGCTCGACAACCTGCCCTATTTCACGGTGAAGAACATAGAGGTGTATAATAAGCAGACAGAGGAGAACAAGTTCCTCGGCATCACCGATGAGAACAAGAAGGAATACACGATGGACGTCATACTGAAGCGCGAGTACAGCATCGGCGGCTCTGCCAACGTGGAGGCGGGAGGCGGGCCATCCGACGGTAACGGCTGGCGCTACAAGCTGAAAGCCTTCGGCATGCGCTTCAGCGACCGCACGCGGGCTGTGCTCTTCGGCGGCCTTAACAACATCAACGAGACGATGGAGTACAACGGCGACCGCAGCAGTTACAACGAGAGGAGCAACCAGTCGGGCGACCGGCACTTCCGGCAGGTGGGCGGACAGTTCGTCTATCAGGCTCCGGAGAACAAGCTGTCCAATGCCACCGAGGTCAGCGCCTCATGGCAGGATGACCTGACGGAGACCCGCCAGCAGAGCGAGACCTACATGAGCAACGCCAGCACCTTCGGACGGTCCGAGGGCACCAGCCGCTCAAAGCCGTCGAAGGTGGGGATAGATAACACGCTGCGTGCAACCTTTGGCGAGAAATACCGCCTGTTTAACATTATGAGCCTGAGCTATGAGCGTCGCCGCAACGAGAGCGAGGGCTGGAACCTCACCACCGCCGATGCCGTGATGCAGGACAGCATTAACAACTCGTGGTACCGCTCGCGCGGCCAGAGCGACATGCTGCGCGGCAACGGCTATGTCTATCTGGCGCGCAGACTGGCAACGGGCGACAATATCTCGCTCAGCATCAACGGCAGTTTCAACCGGCAGTACCGCCCTGACTCATGGAGCCTCAACCACTATGACTACTACAAGACCGGCACCGCCGACCACCGCGACCGCTACACCCGCTCGCCGTCTAATAGCCATGACTTCTTTGCCAGACTGGGCTACCGCTACCAGTTGACGCAACATTTCGATCTGTCACCCAACGTGGGCATCGGCACAGCCAACAACAGCAGCGACCGCCACGAATACCTGCGCGACAGCATAGACTATCAGTTTGACCGGCAGAACAGCTATGAGCAGCACACGCAGACCCTGAACCGCCGCGCCTCCATAGACCTCAACTACAATGGGGACATCTCAAAAAACTGGCAACTGAGCCTCTATACATCAATAGACGCAAACTTCCAGCGGCAGCGCATGGACTACACCAGCGAGCCGCTCACCACCAACCTCACACGCCATTACACGCGGCTCAGCCCAAGCATCTATCTCTGGCTCAACAGCAAGGACAACAAGAAAAACCTGAACGTCAATTACTACATGTCGTCTTCGACACCCGGCATCACCGACCTCATCGACCGCCCCATCACGAGCGACCCGCTGAACATATACCTCGGCAACCCCGACCTGAAGATGTCGCAAGACCACATCTGGCGTCTGGATTACCGCGTGCGCCGCGACAGCACGGACCAGACCATACGCATGCGCGCCGACGCCACCATCAACCGCAATGTGCGTGTGCAGGGCTACACCTACGACCTCACCACCGGCGTGCGCACCTACAGGCCGGAGAACATCAAGGGCGGCAACTGGAACGTCAGCACCACCCTCAACTGGGACCGCGCCCTCGGCAAGAAGAAGTTCTTCCACATAGACAACGAACTCACCTTCCGCTACAACAAAAGCACCGGCCTGGCCCTCTCCACGTCATCATCCTCCGCCACCGCCACCGCTGAAGAGTCGTCCTCCACCACCGCTGGAGAAACTGCGACAGTGTCGCAGTCGCAGGAAAGCCGCGTGGGAACTCTCTTCATGCGCTACAAACCCAACATACGATACCAGAAGAACGACCTCACCCTGCGTCTGAAGGGCGAGGTGAACTATCGCAACATACACCGCAACATAGTGGTGGGCAACCAGCCCACCGACGTCTGGGACTTCAGCTACGGCCTCTACGCCTCCTACAAGCTGCCGTGGAACATGACCATCAACACCGACCTGACCATGAACTCACACCGCGGCTATGCCGACGTGGAGATGAACGACAACCGCCTCTACTGGGATGCCTCGCTGACACAGTCCTTCAAGGCAGGCACCTGGGTGCTGAAGCTGCGCGGCTACGACCTCCTGGGCCAGGTCAGCAGCCTCCGCTACAGCATCAACTCGCAGGGGCGCACCGAGACGTGGACCAACTCCATGCGCCGCTACGCCATGCTCACAGTCAGCTACCGCTTCAGCCAAAAACCGAAGAAGAAATGATGAACACTTGTCTATAACGACCACTGTGGGTTTCTCTTACCACGTTCCGAGCTCTGCTCGCCTGAACTCCACTGAAAATAGACAATGTGTGAAGAATTACGCGAATTACGCGAACCCCGAATGAGGCGACTATGAAACGCTTGTCGTTTCAAGGAGCATCCTGAGCGGGTCAACGAAGTTAATTACAATTAGCTGCGCATTGTAAACATGCTTTATATGTTTATTCTGCTTTGTCAGGTATATATTAAGGTGGGTTCTATAAATTCGCTCGCGCTGATATTTGAATTTTAGACGCAGGACTCTTTATGGCTTTCTTTGCAATGTTCTTCCTGCTGGCAATAGTACTCATCTCATGGCTGCTGGTGGTATACAAATTCATAAAGAACCTGATATACATAAATGGTCCCCGCAACTGACGCAGGGCTACATGGTGACGTGGGCATCCTCCAGTTTTTTACTCTACCGCCTCGCCGAGGAGGGTGGCTGATGTGGAGGCTGTGATGCGTACCTTTACGAGCTGACCGATGTGGTGGTTGCCTTTGTCGAAGACTACCATCTTGTTCTGGCTGGTGCGCCCGCAGAGCTGATCGCGGCTGCGCTTGCTGTAGTTTTCTACCAGCACCTCGAAGGTTTTGCCCTCGTCGGCCTTGTTGTGGGCAGCAGAGAGTGTGTTCTGCAGGGCTATCATCTCGTTGAGACGGCGTATCTTCTCCTCTTCGGGCACATTGTCGGGCAGGTGCTTCGAGGCGTAGGTGCCAGGGCGCTCGCTGTATTTGAACATGAACGAAGCGGCATACCCCACCTCACGCATCAGCGAGAGCGACTGCTGATGGTCCTCCTCCGTCTCGTTGTGGTAGCCCACGAAGAGGTCGGTGGTGATGGCACAGTCGGGCACGATGCGCTTTATGGCCGCCACACGCTCCAGATACCACTCCCGCGTGTACTTGCGGTTCATGAGTTTAAGGATGTTGTTGCTGCCGCTCTGCACGGGCAGGTGTATGTGCTTGCATACATTGGGATAGCGCGCTATGACCTGCAGCGTCTCGTCGCTCATGTCCTTCGGATGACTGGTGGTGAAGCGTATGCGCATTGATGGCACTGCCTCGGCCACCATAGCCAGCAGGCGGGGGAAAGTGACGACGGCCTGTGGCTGCTGTTGCTCTGTCTGCGATAATATCGCAGACTCTTCAACGGGGAGCGCGTTATACGAGTTGACGTTCTGTCCCAGCAGGGTGAGCTCTTTGAAGCCGCGTGCCTCCAGGTCTTTGCATTCATTTATTATAGATTGCACATCGCGGCTGCGCTCGCGGCCGCGTGTGTAGGGCACTATGCAGTAGTGGCAGAAGTTGTTGCAGCCACGCATGATGCTTACGAAGCCTGAGATGTGCATGCCGTGTGCACGCTGGGGCATCACGTCGCGGTATGTCTCAGTGGTGGACAGTTCGGTGTCGATGGCTTTCTGTCCCTGCTCACACTGTGCTATGAGGTGTGGCAGGTTGAGGTAGGAGTCGGGACCGGCCACGAGGTCGGCATGACAGTCCTCCAGCAGTCTTTCCTTCACTCGCTCTGCCATGCAGCCCAGCACGCCGAGGATGCGCGGAGTGCCTCCCGTCTCGGTGCGCTTCACATTCTCGCGGTGCAGCGCCTCAAGACGATGGTAGATTTTCTGCTCCGCGTTGTCGCGCACGGAGCATGTGTTGAGGAACACGGCATCGGCCTTGTCGATGTCGTCACATAGCTCATAGTCGGCCATCTGCATGATGCTGGCCACCACCTCACTGTCGGCCACATTCATCTGGCAGCCGTAGGTCTCAATGTATAACTGTTTCATTTCGGCCACAAAATTACTAATTTTAATTCACATTTCATAACGATACCAACATAAAAATGCAAAAAAAGTATTACCTTTGCACCCGATATCGCTATATCTGAACAATAGCAGGCATCCAGCCTGCGGTGCCTATAAACCCTTTTAACAAATATTGCTGTCCGCTAAAAGTTGAAAAGGAATAAAATATGTGTCCGCAGTGCCGATAAACAGGTAATGCGGACTTATTTTTGAAAAAGTAAGCCCCCCCT
>CAJOEI010000053.1 GCA_905233465.1 uncultured Bacteroidaceae bacterium
TACTTGAACATGTTCTGCTTGATCATCTGCTGGATGTCCTCGGGAGCGTTCTTTGTCTTGCAGCAGTTCACGATGTACGTCACAAGTTTTTCGGGCAGTTGAGTCTTCTTCCAAATGTCGTGACGCTTCATCCATGTGCCTTTGGTCGTGGTCTTGTCAATCCAGGTGATGGCATCCTTGATAGCAGGGCGGCCCATCTCGGAGTACCAACCGTCCTTAAGGGAATAGGTACCGTACTCGTGAGGCAACACGACACACTTGCCTTCCTTCGTGAGTGCAATCTCGGCGCAGGCGTACTCGCCATCCGCGCCATAGAACTTGAATTGGGTATAGCCCGACTCTTTGCCACAAACGGTCTTTTTCTCGCCCTCCCACTGCATGGACTCCATCAGCCATACGCCGACAATCTCCTTGTCATCGATTTTCGCTTTCTGAGCGAACCCCATGGCTGTTGTCATGAGCAAGGCAGCCATGGTCATAATCATTTTCTTTTTCATACGTTTAAAGTTTTAATGGGTTAGACATCAAGTGATTTGTCGCTGCAAAAGTACGGGCTATTCACGATGCAGGCAAGGATTTCTGTTTGCATCCGCTTTGCAATTGACAGGCAAACTCCCTGCAAACTCTTTACGCCCCAATGGAGAGGATGAAATCATCCCAGTCCTTCGTGCCGCCTTTCTGTCCGAACACCTTCTGGTAGAGGCGGCTGCGGACGGTGCTGATGGTGCTTACGTCGCGAGAGAGCACAGCAGCGATGTCCGTGGGGGCTATACGCAGTTTGATGAGCAGACACGTGTGATATTCCAACTCCGACATAGGATACAGCGTGCGTAATTGGCTGCAGAAGCCAGGGTACACCTTCTTTACCTGCTCCTCAATCCCGTTCCACTCCTCGTCTTTCAGCCGCTGTCCTGTGGCGATGCGATGTCGCAGGGAGAGATAGTCTCGGGACACGAAGTAGTCTTTCTCCAAACGTTCGATGGCGTGGCGGATGGACTGCGGACGTTCCTCGTGCTCTTCACGGATCTGTTGCAGCTGTAGCTGTAGGCGTAGTCTGGCCTTATGGTTGGTAACGGCGATGTGTGCTATCAGCAGCAACAGGATGACGATGGCAATGCAGGCATAGACAAACACATGGATGATATTCTCCTGCGTCCGCTCCTTGGCCGAAAGCACATAGCGTTGTGCGGCCTCCTCGTTCAAGTCGTTGTCAGCGATAATGGCACGTATCTCCTCTCCCCACTCGCGGTCGAGGTCATCGGCGCGATGCCATGTGTAAAGACGGCCGTTGCGCTGAATCACGATGGTAGTGTCGTCTTTCACGGTCAACGGCCGCGGGTCTTCGTCCTCCAGATAGACATACTCGCCGCGTCCCTTGCTGATGAGCGTGATGCGGCTTCGTTCATAAGGGTAATGGACTACCAACTCCGATGCCGTCTGCGTGAGGCCACATTGTAGCATCATGCTATCGCCCTCATAGATGCGCAACGGTCTCATACCCTGAAACGGAAAGGTTTCAATGCCGCCCATGGGAAACTCCACCTTCGACAGCACCCATGCCCCTTGCAGCGGGTTTTCGCGTTGCGGTTTCTCTGAGGGCGTACATCCTGCGAGCAACAAGCTCGCCAATAGCCATAAATACTTCATCATGTTCTTTTTTAATGGGCGCACAAAAATACTCATTCCCTTCGTAAAGACAAAGGGAATGAGTTTGCAAATAGTTTGCTTTTTATTGCAGGCGGAAGGTGATGGGCATGTGGAAGCGGTAGCGGACGGGCTTGCCACCATGCTTGCCGGGTTCCCAACGTTTGGGAAGGGCTTTGACGACGCGTTCGGCCTCAGCTTTCAGGGCCTTGATGCCTTCGGCCTGGTGCTTGGCGGCTTCGATCTCTTCGGGTGTCTGTCCGTTGGTATTTGCGGTGACAAAGACTTCTCTCAACTCCTGTCCACTCTTCGCGTCCACGAGCTTGGGTGCATTGACGTCAGTGATGGTGCCATCCTTCTCCACGACAAAGGCAACGATAACACGCCCCTGCACGCCCCAGTCATGAGCAGCTGCAGGGTATTTCAAGTTCATTGCCATCCATCCGTACAGCTCCGCTTCACCTCCGGGGTACTTCGGTAGCTGCTCCACAATGTCGTAGATGGGGTCGCCGCCGTCTTTGGTCTCGATGATTATGGCTCCTTTGTGTCCTTTTTCGCCATATACAGCTGTAGCGGATTCACCGCCGAGGATGGTGGCGTGCTCGATATTATCAGCCCGGAGATTGGGTTGGCGCTTAAACTCGTCGGCATTCATCTGACGGCCATTGACCACGAAAAGCGTTTCCTCGTCGATGGGCGTGAGGCATGTGTCGGGTTTAGTGATGTTCGGCGACTCGTCAGGGTGCTGGTCTCCGTCTGTGATAATGGATGACGATGCCTTGTCGGCAATGGTGCGAGCCAGCGAATCGATATTGGAGAGTAACAGCATGGCAGCTGCCACGGGCACGAAGAGGATGTACTTGGCCATCCCCGTTCGGCGGGTTCTGCGTAAGTTCATCATAATGATTCTACGTTTTAAGGGTAAGACATTGAAGTTATTTGCAATCGTAGCTACGTTCGTTTGAGTGGCAAAGCCGAGGAGGCGGTATTGGTAGGCTTTAAGAGCCCCTCCCCCGTCCCCTCCCCTGTTAGGGAGGGGAGAAAGGGAGTCGGCGACGGCTTTGTCGGCGATGAATTCCAGGTTGAGGCGTACCTCGCGGCGCAGCACCCAAACGGCAGGATTCCACCAAAAGAGGATGCAGACGAACTGCGAGAAGAGGATGTCGAGGGTGTGCCATCCGCGGACGTGCGCCTGCTCGTGAATGAGGACCTCGCGCAGCGTCTGCCTGTCCATACCTTCCGCATGCAGGAATATCCACGGGCCGAAGGAGAAGGGAGAACAGGGACGGGGGAAACTATAGAATATCCCCTCCTCCAACCCCTCCCCTGTTCTTGAAGGGTCAAGCGTCCCTGCGGGCCGAGCGAGGGAGGGGAGACAGGTACACCTTAAATATATGATGTATGCGAACTGCCAGAGCAGCTTCGCAGACATCCACACGACCGGGATGAGGTAGAGGAGGCCCCAGAGCGCCATCATGCCTACGAACCACATGCCACAGCCAGGTTCGCTTTGCTCAATACCCAAAGTAGAGACTCGCATGGCTGTTACTTCAATGGTGGGCAGCACGTAGCTGGCATAGGCTTCAGCCATGTCCGTGGCAGCAGCATCGGCAGTCAAGAGTGCCTGCACGTCGCACAATGGCAACAGGAAGGCGGTGGCATAGATCCCCCACAGCATCAGTCGGCGCACGCCGAAGAAGGTATCACGATGCATCAGCACCTGAAACAGCAGGCAGAGCAGGGCGAGGATGATATTGAGTTTAATGAGGTACAACATATACTAATGGACAATGGACAATGACGTTTATAGTCGATTATCAGTTTTCTATTAAATCAATGATCTCTTTGAGCTCATTGGGCGAGATGCGCTGCTCGCGGGCGAAGAAGGTGACGAGCTCCTTGACGGAGCCGTCGAGGAAACGATCGACGAGCGAGCCGAGTTTTGTCTTGCCGTAGGATTTCTTCTCCACGATAGGCCAATAGACGTAGCCGCGTCCTTGCGAGCGATGCGTCAGATAGCCCTTGCGCTCCAGCGACTGAAACGTGTTCTGAATGCCGTTCAGCAGCGGCTGTGGTTCGGGATATAGGTTGAGCACCTCACGCGGCGTACACTCGCCGAGCTGCCAGATGCGCTCCATCAACTTGATCATAACTTCATTTCACGATTGGACAATTACACGATTTCACGTCTTTCGACGCTAATCATCGCCTCTACGATTCTCCGACGGTGCAAAGGAATAAACAATCTTTCAAACGTGCAAAAGTTACGATTTTAAATTAAACATATTTAAATGTTGAATTGTTATTATATGTCCGATTGGGGTTAAAACGGTTAAAAGTAGTGAAGAAAGCTGTAAATACTTGTTTGTGGTGGCTCGTGTTTTGTTGAATGTTCGTATCTTTGTGCACGATAATCATAGCAATGAAATCAATATTAACACGATGCATATTGATGGCAACACGATTGGTGTTGTGCTATGTTGTGGTTGTGGCTGTGGCCACGGCCGCATTGGTGTGGGCCATGAGTATCAAACCAGATGCGCTGGAGCCGAATGTCCGAGTGTCGGTGCATCAGTTGCAGGAGCTTGGCCGTCGGCCGCAGGTGTGTGGCATACCGCTGTGGCGCATCGACACCTTCACGGATATGCTGATGCTCAATGTGGCCATGAGCGCCGATGCCGACCATCCTGTGACGGCAGCTATGGAGTGCCGTTTCTTCATCGACCCCAGTTATGATGTCTATGCTACCACGCAAGTGCTCATCGGCGATACGGATGTTGCCGTGGATGCTTCGGGGCAGCCATTAGACGATGTACATTTTCAGTCCTACGGCCGCTATTGGCATGGGCTGCAGACGTTGTTGCGGCCCCTACTGGTCATAGCACCATACAGCACTCTGCTGGTGGCCAATGGCATATTGCTGGCAGTGCTGATAGCGGTGGCGTTGACGCTGATGTGGCGACGTTGCGGCAGGAGCGTGTGTGTGCCCACAATGGTGGTGCTGATGGCTGTAATGGTACCAGTAGTGCCGCTGTGTCTGCAGCTTGAAGTGTGTTTCGTGCTGATGTCAGCAGGCATGATAGCTGTGCTGACAGGAGGCGTATCTTGGCAGCGATGGACGGTGGTCTTCTTCCTGATTGGTGCATTGACGGCGTATGCCGACCTGTTGACGACACCCCAACTGACGTTGTGCATCCCCCTGATAGCAGCCTTCACGCGTCGTGATGTGCGTGGTTCGGTAGCTGGTGTGATAGGCATGTCGGCATCATGGGCTATTGGTTATGTCGCCTTCTGGCTGACGAAGCTGCCCTTGGCCTATTGGCTTGCCGGAGTCAGTCTCAGGGATGACTTTGTTGCCAACGCCCGCGTGCGGTCGTCAATTGGGTTGTCGCGTCTGTTTGAACTTATGTCCGAACGAGCAGGATGGACAATTGACAATGGACAATGGGGCATTTGGCTGCTTGTCGTGGTGGCAATAAGTGTTGTCGCTGCCCAAATCGTAAATCGTAAATCGTCAAATTGTCAAATAAATTGGCTGCTTGTCGTGGCGGCAATAGTTCCGTGCTGGTACATGCTGATGCTACAGCACTCGATAATACATTACTGGTTCACATGGCGTGCCTTGGCAGCAACGGCACTGGCCCTGTGGATTAATAAAAATGTAAAATGTAAAATGGAGAATGGACAATGATCAATGGTCAATGGTCAATGTTCAATGTTCACAAAAAGATGAATAAAGCGAATAAGATAGCAGTTCTCATACCATGTTTGGATGAGGCTCGGACGATAGCCAGTGTGGTTGCTGATTTCCGTGCAGCCCTGCCTGAAGCGACTGTCTATGTCTACGACAACAACTCCACTGACGACACGGCGCGCGTGGCGGCTAAGGCAGGTGCTGTGGTGCGCCATGAGCGACGTCAGGGTAAAGGCAATGTTGTGCGGTCGATGTTCCGCAACATCGATGCCGACTGCTATCTGCTGGTTGACGGCGATGCCACCTACACGGCAGACGTGGCACGCGACATGTGTCGCATGGTGCTGGACGAGGGTGTTGATATGGTTATTGCCGACAGGTTGTCATCCAACTATTTCGATGTCAACAGTCGTCGGTTGCACGGGAGTGGCAACAGACTGGTGCGATGGTTGGTGAATAGCCTCTTTGACAGCGATGTGCACGACATCATGTCGGGCTACAGAGCTATGAGCCGTCTTTTTGTGAAGCATTATCCAGTCCTCTCACGTGGCTTCGAGATAGAAACCGAGATGACCATCCATGCGTTGGATCACAATTTCGTCGTTGAACAGTTGGCTGCCCCCTATCGCGAACGTCCGGCTGGCAGCACCTCGAAGCTCAACACAATGTCCGACGGCCTGCGTGTGTTGAAAACCATAGTGATGCTGTTCCGCGACATCCGTCCGTTGCGTTTCTTTGCCATCCTGTCGGTGCTGTTGCTGCTTGTTGCCGTCGTGATGCTCGTACCCGTCTATGTAGAGTATCTCCACACAGGTCTGGTGCCTCGCTTCCCCACGCTAATTGTGGCAGGCTTCATAGCGTTGCTGGCCATGTTGCTGTGGGTCTGCGGGCTGATACTCGATGTTATAGCATCGAAACACAAGCAGCTCTATGAGCTACTGCTGCACGATGTCACGCCGTGAGAGCGCGACGCCGATAGGCAATAGCACATGCAAGACTGGCTGCAAGCGCTATGGTCGCGATGACCAATGCCCATACTAATTCAGGATTTTCAGCAGCACGCTCGATAAATGAACAGCGGCGCTCGGGAGGAAGAACATCTAATAATGACATATGTGAGACGCGGCTATGCCGCTATTTAAAGTTGAAAGGTGAGAGTTGAAAGTTGAAAATTGTGAATTATGAATTATGAATTGTGAATTACGAATATATTAGCGGGATGTAAACTCCAAGCAGGATGCATAGCAGTTCAACGACAAGTCCAGTGAGGAAACTGATGGAGTTGCATAGGAAGCCATAGGCTATCGCCTGCCGCCTGTTGCGGCACAGCAGGAAATATGCTGCCGATTCGATGCAGCAGATGAGCACCTCTGCAATAATGACCTGCGTCCACGAGGGATATGTTGCCAGCGTCCACAGAGACAGCGGCACGTTGGTAAGCATATTGATGACTACAGAACCCACGAGCACCTTTGCACGCCGTTCACGAAGGAACAGCAGCACGCCCATCTCAAGAATGATGGTTGTGATGAGGGCGGTGAGTATGGTTGGGAGCATATCGATAATCATGTCTTCTGTTAAGCTTTACAGCAGTCGCAGGTTGTTGTGCCCGTATGACAGCATGTGTCTTTGTGTCGCTGGGCGCAGGTGTCGGCCAGCGGGCAATCGGCGCAGCGGATGTCACCAGCCGTAGCTGCATGGAAGCGTCGCCAGAGCCTGTGAGCCGTGAAGGCCACGCAAGCCGCAAGCACTATGACAACAATGACTTCCTGCAACATTGATCATTGAACATTGATCATTGAACATTGACCTTTTCCCCTCCCAGGAGAGTGGGCTATCACTCGCGGTTGGCGCGTTTGCGCTCCAGATGATCGAGGATAATCTTGCGCATGCGCATGGATTTCGGAGTCACCTCAACATATTCATCGGCCTTGATGTATTCAAGAGCCTCCTCAAGCGAGAGGATGGTAGCGGGGATGATACGCGCCTTCTCGTCAGAGCCGCTGGCACGCATGTTAGTGAGCTGCTTGCTCTTGGTGACGTTGACCACGAGGTCGTTCTCGTGGACGTGCTCGCCCACGACCTGTCCGGCATATACCTCATCCTGTGGTTCGATGAAGAACTTACCGCGGTCCTGAAGGTTGTTGATGGCATATGCAAATGCCGTGCCTGTCTCAAGGCTGACCATCGAACCCGCCGTGCGACGCACGATATCACCCTTGTAGGGCTGGTATTCCTTGTAGCGATGTGCCATGATGGCTTCGCCCTGACTGGCGGTGAGGACGTTGGTGCGCAAACCGATGATGCCTCGCGAGGGAATCATGAACTCGATATTCACGCGGTCGCCCTGACTCTCCATGCTGGTCATCTCGCCCTTGCGACGAGTAACCATGTCTATCATCTTCGATGCGAACTCCTCCGGCACATTGATGGTCAGCTCCTCGATGGGCTCGCAGCGCTGCCCGCCTATCTCCTTGTATATCACCTGCGGTTGACCCACCTGCAGCTCATAGCCCTCGCGACGCATGGTTTCGATGAGGACGCTGAGATGCAACACACCGCGTCCACTCACCACCCATCGGTCGGTAGAGCCTTCAGCCAGCTCCACGCGCAGGGCGAGGTTGCGCTCCAGCTCCTTCTGCAAGCGCTCATGGATGTGGCGGCTTGTGCACCACTTGCCTTCGCGTCCGAAGAATGGCGAGTCGTTGATGGTGAAGAGCATGGACATTGTTGGCTCGTCAATGCTGATGGTAGGCAGTGCCTCGGGCTCTTCGGCATCGCAGATGGTGTCGCCAATCTCGAAGTTAGGCAGGCCGATGATGGCACATATGTCACCGCTGCTGACGGCATCGGTCTTCTGCTGTCCCATGCCTGTGAAGGTATGCAGCTCCTTGATCTTGGTTTTCTCTACGCTGCCGTTGCGGTGGGCAATGGTGATGTTCATGCCCTCGCGGATGGTGCCGCGATGCACGCGTCCCACGGCAATGCGGCCGGTATAGGTCGAGTAGTCGAGCGATGTGATGAGCATCTGTGGCGTGCCTTCGAGCTGCTCCGGCGCGGGTATATGCTCCAGTATCTGGTCGAGGAGATAAAAGATGTCCCCCGTGGGATGTTGCCAGTCCTCGCCCATCCAGCCCTGCTTGGCCGAACCATAGATGACGGGGAAGTCAAGCTGCTCCTCCGTAGCGTCGAGGTCGCACATGAGGTCGAATACCATCTCATATACCTCCTCAGGCCGGCAGTTGGGCTTGTCCACCTTATTGATAACCACAATAGGCTTGAGGCCGATTTGCAGAGCTTTCTGCAGCACGAAGCGTGTCTGCGGCATGGGGCCCTCGAAGGCATCCACCAGCAGCAGGCAGCCATCGGCCATGTTCAGCACGCGCTCCACCTCGCCGCCGAAGTCCGAGTGGCCCGGGGTGTCGATGATGTTGATCTTCGTGCCTTTGTAATTGATACTGACGTTCTTAGAGAGGATGGTTATGCCGCGCTCGCGTTCGAGTTCGTTGTTGTCGAGCATGAGCTCACCCGTCTGCTGGTTCTCGCGGAAGAGGTTTCCGGCCAACAGCATTTTGTCGACCAACGTAGTCTTGCCGTGGTCGACATGCGCTATGATAGCGATGTTGCGAATGTTCTGTTTCATAAATTCGGGCGCAAAGGTAGTGAAAAGTTGAAAGTTTAGAGTTGAAAGTTTAAAGTTTTTTGGCTGAAACATGAAAGTTTTTATCATTAGAACAATATTTTTGGGATAAGACAATTTTTTTGCCAAAATAGTTTCTTCGTTTAAATGAAAATACATACCTTTGTGCCGCCAAAGGGCGGCATGGGAAGCAACCTGCGTCCTGTCGGCATCAACGTTCATAATTACTAACCAATTAAATACTTTTAAACCCATGGCAAAGTTTGACAGCTCCGTACTGGAGCAGTATGGCATCAAAGGTTCAACCGTGATTGCCCACAACCCCTCTTACGAGTTCCTGTTCGAAGAGGAGACAAAAGCAGGTCTGACTGGTTTCGACAAGGGTCAGAACACCGAGTTGGACGCCGTTAACGTTATGACTGGTATCTACACCGGCCGTTCACCTAAGGATAAGTACATCGTTGACGATGCTCAG
>CAJOEI010000054.1 GCA_905233465.1 uncultured Bacteroidaceae bacterium
GTCACCAACCTGCTGATGCCTTGCAGATTGCCATTGCAGCCACCAACGAAAAACACTTGCTGAATGACATCATCATCATCAACTGTCACATCTATGAACTTAGAACAGGTTCCTTGTGTCTGATACTGAATATGTTTCATATTTCCATTGAACGTTGAACAGACGCGGCAATGCCGCAGTTTAATGTTTAAGGTTTATAGTTTAAAGTCAGTTTGAAGTTTGAGAAGACTATTTTCCAACAATCTTCTTGCCGTCATGGATGTAGATACCGCGTTGTAATGTACTATTTGACGATTTACTATTTACAATTTGTCCGCTGAGGGTATACCAGCAATCACTTCCCTCGGCCTTTGGAGTGACGCTGTGTGATGCTATGGATGTTGCAGCACTGATGTATCGGTTAACGTTGTCAGTGAAGGCGATGTCCAAGATGTCGCTCCGGCCTGAGGTGGAGGTCAGGCCGAAGATGGTCTGACCGATGCACACGCTGGGGCGGTCGCCCGAGAAGTTCTCGTAGAGCCCGCTACTGGTCATATCCCATGCTATGACTTGCTGCTTAGAACCTCCCACGCTGACGGTTTTGGCTACATTGGGGGCTACTGACGAACCGTGGTTGGTGCCGTTGAGCCACCATAGATAGCTGGCGCCTGAGGTGGTCTTGAGGTTCGTGCCTCTCACGACGAGGTGTTTCTGCTCGGGGGTGATGGTGTAGTCGGTCTCGGCGTATTTGAGCATCAGGCAGACGTTGTTGTTGCCTGATGCCTGCACGTGGATGATGTTGCGCTCGTTGTCGTAGGTGATGGCGGAGGCTGCCACGCGGTTGGCATCGCCCGTTGTCCAGTCTGCGGCACGGAAGGTGTAGGCGTGATCGTCGTAACCACGCAGCAGTCGCAGGTAGTAGAGGCCCGGACACATTGTCGTCGATGATGCTGTGAGCCGAACCACAAAGCTGTGCTTCACTTGTCCAGCAGCATCGGTCAGCAGGCTTGCGGGGATGGGATATTCCGCATTGTAGAAGCCGCGGGAGTCACTGCCCTTGACGGATGTTGGGATGGTGATATCAGCTATTTTTGTGCCGTCGACAGAGAGCGTGGCCTTGCGTCCGGCATCAGCCACAGTGAAGCGGCACATGATGGCCAGACCCTCGCTGACGGGCTCGCCATCGTAGGACAGCGTATACTGGATATATCCTCCTGCAGAGGCATCACGATAGTATTCGTCATTGTAGACGCCCGTGTTGGATGTTCCGCCTGTGGTGGTATAGTGACCGGCTTCGCTCTGCTGCTCGCCGGGGGCCACGAAGTCCAGTGTGCGCTGTGCCAGTGCTGCGGCTGCCTGTTCCTCTGAGGCCATACTGCTGTTGGCATAGTCATCTGGAGTCGCCTGATACCAATAGCAGGAGTAGCGCGCGTGATGAATCTGGTAGAAGGGTTGCAGCGTGAGCGTCTGCCAAGAGTATGAGTCCACACCATCGCGGCTGGCATCTATGTTGAACAGCAGGCGGCTGCGGTCGGCTGTGGTGATGCGGGTGAGGACGCCTGACTGACCGTCGCGCGGGCCTATCAGCAGCGGTGCGGAAGTGAGCGAGAGACTGGTGGCACGGCTGCCGGGAGCGTGATCCATGCGGCCCTCGTGGGCATAGACATTCTGCAATGTGGCTTCGTAGCGCAGATGCTTGGTCCGCGCCTCACTGGCATCCGATGTCGAGGTCTGTGCTGCCAGCAGAATGGGTCCGTACTGGAATGAGATGTAGTCCTTGTAGTTGGGGCACTGGGTGTAGCGCAGCTGCATGGGTACCATGACGCGTATCACATCGCCCACAGCCCATGCGCGCTGAATAGTGACATAGGAAGCTGTGCCGGGAGTGACGGAGGTGTCAACAGGAGAACCGTTGACGGTGACGCTGAAGCCGTCTGTAGTCCACCAGGGATGGCGTATGGCGATGGCGTATGTGCCGGCACGACCAACGGTGATGGTGCTCTCGTCGCTAAACGGGTAGTCGGTCGTCTGGGTGACAACGAAATCGTCGCTTGCGAGACTGGAAGGAATGAAGAGATTGACGTAGAGCGTGGATGTGCCGTCGTGGGTGTAGATGAAGTGACCGTACTTAGAGTGGTTCTCCATTCCTGTACCGACGCAGCACCACATGCCCTCGTTGACGGTGGAATAGATGCGGTAGCCCTGTGGCCGCAAGGTGGTGAAATAGACATAGCCTCCGGTCGCGGGGTCCTGGGTGGAGAGGATGTGGTTCCACATGGCATACTCATAGAAGTCGGCATAGCGTGCATCGTGTGTGCGGTCGGCGAGCATCTCGGTGAGCTTCAACATATTGTTGGTGTTGCAACTCTCAGGGCCGTCGAGATGATTGATGTAGTCCGCAGCCTTAGCCACAGGAACAAAGTGCTCGTACATAGAGTTGCCGCCGATGCACACAGTGCGGTTCTGCACAACATCGGTCCAGAAGTTTGTGGCAGCTTTCCTGTAGGTGGAGGCTGCGGCATCCTCCTCGCCAATACGTTCCATACCGACATATTTTGGCACCTGTGTGTTGGCGTGGCGATTGTCGAGGAATGTGGTGTTGAGGCTCTGCATGCCGTTGAGCATCGTCTTGTGTGTGAAGCGTTTGGCTGCCGTGAGATATTTCTTGTCGGCTGTCAGCTTGTAGGCATCAAGCAGCGTCTCGTTGACGCCGCCGTGCTCGGTGTTGAGCATGGATTCCATCTGGCTGTCGCTGAGCTTGGATGTGACAAGGATGCACCAGTCGCATAGCTTCAGGAAGAGCGTACGGGCCGTCTCGCTGCCACCATAGACGTAGGCATCGCGCAGTCCGGCAAGGATCTTGTGCTGGCAGTACCAAGGCACTGCGCACGACCCCGTACCGCGCAACGACAGATCTTGTGAAGCATACAGACGTTTCCAAGCGTCGTTCATTGGTTGGCCGCCGATGAAGCCGCGCAAGCCTTCGGTGTTGCTGTCGTAGACATCCTGACAGTCTTTCATCACCCGGATCATATAGTCCAAGCGCGTCTTGAGGGCTGAGCGCTTGTCGGCATCATGACAGGCGGCGTATGCCAGAGCCAGCGCCGACAGATAGTGGCCGCCCACATGACCGTCGAGGTTGAAGTCGGGACTGCCCCAGTTGGGGAACGACGGATGTGCCGTCAGCCATCCTGCGTAGTCGCCGGTGTTGAGTCCAGCCTGTCGCACGTAAGGCGTTAACAGACGGTCGGTGTCGTACTGCAGCAGCATGGTGATGTTCCGGTCCATCGCCGTCTTCAACGGTCCGTCGGCAAGAGTGATGTTCTCCAAGTCAAAGTGCTGCGGATAGAGTTCGCTCTGGGCCGACACGTGGCCTGCGCACAATATTGCGGCCACGAGAGCCGTGAATAGCTTGATAGTCTTCATCCTATTGAATTTACGATTTTACAATTTACAATTTACAATTTATTTACGATTTCACCATTTCACGATTTAATTGTGAATTATGAATTGTGAATTGTGAATTTTACGGCAACACTACGCACTTGTGACCCTCGGTGACGAGGATGCCGGAGCGTGGCTTGGCCGACGGACTCACGCGAAGACCTGTGAGGGTGTAGTATGTGTCGTGTGTGGCTGTGGAGGCCGGCGCGGTGATGGCTGTGGTGCCGGGCTCAAAACTCTGCAACCACGCGGTGAGGTCGCTGACAATCTGGTCGTGGTAGGCGAAATCCGTCTTGAAGCCGAAGCCGTGATTGGCCACATTCAGCGGGAGTGTGTGGACAGGAACGCCGGCAGCCTCTAACGCTGCAACGTAATTCAGGCTGTTGGCCTGCGGCACGGTGCGGTCGCCCGTTCCCCAGCATACGTAAGCACGTGGAGTGGAGGCGGTCACCTGCTTTTCGTTGCTGTAGAGGTCCACAAGAGCCTGCGACGGGTTGGTGCCTAAGAGGTTGTCGCGCGAACCCTGATGGGTGTATGAGGCATCCATAGTGATGACAGGATAGAAGAGCACCTGGAAGGCGGGAAGGTCGGCGCCAGTAGCGTGAGTGGCCAGAGTGCTGGCCAGATGTCCTCCGGCACTGAAGCCCATAACACCTATCTTATTAGCGCTGATGCCGAGTGCGGAAGCATTGTCACGCAGATAGCGCAAGGCTGCCAGACCGCGTGGTGTAGGAGAGTACGGCGCAGGTGTAGCCCAGCTGTCCGAGCATGGGAACCCAGTCTGCACCCTCGGTGCTGCCGGCGATGTAGCTGTAGCCGCCACCCGGGATGATGACCATAGCATAGCCCTTGGCCGTCTCAGCGGGAGCGGGATAGAGATGCAGGCGGGCTTTGGCCGATGAAGAGAGCTTCACGCTGGTGACTATACCCACTTCATTGATGTTGAAGATGCTATTGATATCGTCGGCGTTGTGCCAGAAACCCAGATGACCGCCACTGCCTCCATACTCATTGATGTACTTGCCATCTTCGGCGTTGGCCAGCAGGAAGCCGTTGGTGTGTTCCACAAGTGTCCACTTATATACGCCATCACCCAGCACAGCCAAATCACCGCTCTTGCACAACGTCTTGGCGGTGTTGCTGCGGTTGTAGACCACTATGCCGTCGTATGGGTCGCCCTGGAATGCCCATTGGTATTCGTTGGACAGCAGCTGCTCCATCGTGGGGTTGGGGTTGCACTTGTAGCCCGCGTTGGCGTTGACAAACTCTTCGCCAGAGCGCAACGTGAGGTTGTACCAATGTGCCTGAGCGAGGTCTGCAGAGGTTGAAAAAGGCATCTGGAAGACTGCCTCTACCTCCACCACATTGCTGGCATCGGCAACAAGAGTGACGGGCGACTTGACGGTGTAGAGCGTGAAAGCATGCTTGACAAAAGATGTGGGGACGCTTGTGACGACCTCGCCTGGCATACCACTCAACGTCTGCTCCTCAAGCAGGTTGCCGTCGACGTCGCTGACGCGATATGTCACCTCCAAGCCGCTATGGAAGAATGCGCTGAGTGTGGCCAGTGCCTCGGTGGGGTCGAAGTCCACAGGATTCTCCACTGCGAACTGGTTGCCGACGTCGTAGGTCGTCCATCCGCTTAGGCAGACGCCCTTCTGAGTGTTGACGTAAGTGTTGAAGGTTCGGCCCTCAGAGGTGATGGAATACGGGTAATCGGCAAACTTGTTACCAGCAGCAACGGTGATGGGTTCGATGGGGTTGTTGGACAGCAGCACGTTGAACCACCCGCCATTGCGCGAGTCGTATGCCGTAGTCTCGCGGCAAGTGAATTTCTTATCGGGCACGCTGTAGAGATAGGTCTTGCCTTCATAGCGTATGACAGCAAACTGCCCTTGGTTGTGGAAGCTGGTGTTGACGGTGCAGGTGAGGTAACCGTCCTGAGTGCCCAGCACACCGCGCTGAGTCTTGAAGGTATATGCCTTTGTGTTCTCTGTCAGCGTCTCAGCTGCCAGCAGCGGCATAGCACATACGAATGTGGCCAGCGCAAGCGTAAAAAGTCTTGATAGTTTCATTGTTATATTTGACAATCTATTTAATTTTACGATTTTACAATCCTATTAAATTTACAATTTGACAATTTACAATTTACAATTTATTTATGATTTCACGATGGCGCCAACTTGTCGTTATTTCGATATCACGTTATCACGATATTTCGACACCTTTTGGCGCCCCTTTAAATTATCAATTTTCAACTCTCAATTTTCAATTTTCAAATTTCAACTTTCAACTGCGGCATGGTGATTGGGAAGAGGAGGTTGTCGGTGTGGTCCTCATAGATTTTCTCTACGAGCAGGCGCACGATGTCAGGATGCTGCGCAGCCAGATCGTGGTCTTCGTGGGGGTCTTGGGCCAAGTTGTAGAGATGCGATTGTCCGCTCTGCACGACGAGCTTCCAGTCACCACGCCGTATACCGAGCATATCTGTCTCGTGGAACTCCCAATAGAGATGATCATGCATGCGCTGACGGGCTGGCTGTCCCACGAGCGTGGGCAGGATGCTGATGCCGTCGAAGTAATCGGGCTTGGAGACACGCACGTGGGCATCGCCCTGCAACGTTATCTCCGGCTGCGGGCGGCGGTAGCGCTGCTCGTAGTTGCGCACTCCGGCGATGTCGCAGAAAGTGGGCATGAGGTCGTAGAAGGCAAAGGGCAGGTCGCTCTCGCTGCCGGCGCTGATATGCCCGGGCCAGCGGACGATGAACGGAATGCGTATGCCACCCTCGTGCGTGCTGCGCTTGAGGCCGCGGAACTTGCCGTCGTGGTTGAAGTAGTCGGGGTCTGCCCCACCCTCCTCGTGCGGGCCATTGTCGCTGGTGAAGATGAGCACGGTGTTGTCGGCCAGACCGCGCTCCTCGAGCAGCTGCATAATCTCACCCACCTGCTTGTCCAAGCGCGTAATCATAGCTGCAAACTGAGCATGAGCCTCGGGCGTGGGATTATAGCGAGAGGGATTGTCGCCGCGATATTCGCGTTCGGGCAACAGCTTGCCGCGGAAGGCCTGCAGCAACGAGTCGTCGGGTTGACGCAGCTCGGCATGCGGCAACGTATAGGTGAAGATGCCGAAGAATGGCTTGCCCTTTTTCTGCTGGCGCAGCCATTCGAGAGCCCTCTGATGAATGAGGTCGGCACTATACTGACTACGGTTGTTGTAGTCCTCGCCGAACATAGCATGCTGCACATTCTGCTCCAGCACCTCACGCACCACAGCTGTGTCGCCGCGCGAGCGGCTGTAGCGATTGAGGAAGTTTGGGAAATAGAGATGTGCTTGGAACTGGCAGATGTAGCCGTAGAACTCGTCGATGCCGCGCTTGTCGGGCGTAGACGAGCTGCCCTCGTAGCCGCCGGCCCACTTGCCGAACATGCCGGTGCGGTAGCCTTCGGCCTTCAGTATCTCGGGCAATATGACGTGATTGGGGTCGTAGGGTTCCTGGCCCACAAGGGCGAAGTCCTCGCAGATGCCATAGGGCACACGTGCGGCCCGCGGCCAATATTCCTTGTTGCCGCGAACATGAGTGTGGCCAGAGTGCTGACCAGTCATGAAGCTGGCGCGCGAGGGAGCTGAGACGGGACTGCCGGCGTAGGCCGACGTCATGCGCATACCCTGCTGCGCAAGGCGGTCGATGTTGGGTGTGGTGAAGTGCTGCTGCCCATAGCACGACAGATCGCCATAGCCCATATCGTCGCACATAATATAGAGGATGTTGGGCCGCTGCTGAGCCGACAAGGAGCTAAGAGCAGACAGAGCACAAAAAGAAGCTAAAAAAGACCTCACTATTTCACAATTTTACGATTTCACGATTTTACGATTTCACGATGGCGCCAACTTGTCGATATTTCGGTATCACGATATTTCGATATTTCAAAACCCTTTGGCGCACCTTTAAACTTTAAACTATAAACTTTAAACTGTGGTCGCAGAGCGCGTCTTACAAATCGTGGTGCAAGAGTCGGTAGGCGGCCATCTCCTCGTATTTCGTGCCCGGCCGGCCATAGTTGGCGTATGGATATATGCTGATGCCACCGCGAGGCGTGAAGAGACCTATCACTTCGATATACTTGGGGTCCATCAGACGGATGAGGTCCTTCATGATGGTGTTGACACAGTCCTCGTGGAAGTCGCCGTGATTGCGGAAGCTGAAGAGATACAGCTTCAGGCTCTTGGACTCCACCATGCGCTGACCCGGCAGATAGTTGATGCGTATCTCGGCAAAGTCAGGCTGACCCGTGATGGGACAGAGGCTGGTGAATTCAGGACAGTTGAAGCGCACCCAGTAGTCGTTGTCGGGATGGCGGTTCTCGAATGTCTCGAGCACATCGGGTGTGTAGTCGAAATTATAGTCCGTCTTGCTGCCCAGAGCGGCGAGCGAGGCACGTTGATTTGTTTTGTCTTGCATATTGATTTGATTTAAACTATAAAAATTTTCCGTGGTCATTTGGTCAAGGTCATTTGGTCAAAATCGATTTTGAAACTTGAAACCTGAACCTTGAAACCTTCAACTGCGGTCGCAGACCGCATCATATTCTGCCCGCAAAGGTACGAATTAGTTGTAATAAACAAACACTTTTCACACAAGAAAAGCAAAAACCTCGCCAACTATGCCTTGATTTCGAAACAAGTTGCTATCTTTGCCCGCAGATACGACAAAATCTTTCAACTTTCATCTTTAAACTTTAAACTTTAAACTACGGCCACGGCCGTGTCCCCATGCATCGACTCCTCTCACTCATACCCTTTGCGGCGCTGATTGCGCTGATTGCCACCTGCGTCTCAGTCTTCGGCACAGACGCATTGGACGGTGCCACACAAGTGTCGCTACTGATAGCCTCTGCCATCTGTGTGCTTGTGGGGTGGCTGATGCGACGCGTCCAGTGGGATGCGCTGGAGGCCGAGATGACGAACAAGATTGCCACATGCATGCCCAGCATCATCATACTGCTGCTCATAGGCGCCATTGGAGGCACTTGGATGGCATCAGGCATCGTGCCTACAATGATCTACTACGGCGTACAGATCCTACGTCCAGAGTGGTTCCTGGTCAGCAGCAGCCTGTTCTGCGCGCTGGTGAGCCTGATGGTGGGGTCATCATGGACCACTGTAGCCACCATCGGCGTGGCGCTGATGGGCATAGGACGCGCGCACGGCTTCGACGATGGCTGGGTGGCAGGCAGCATCATCACTGGAGCCTATTTCGGCGACAAACTCTCGCCGCTGTCCGACACCACAGTGCTGGCATCCAGCGTCTCAGGCACACCTCTTTTTACACACATACGCTACATGATGCGCACCACTATTCCCGCATTCTGCATTTCGCTGATTATATTCACCGTGGCAGGACTGATGATGGACACATCTGGCAGTGGTGAAGTGGGATTCCTGACGGGTCTGCAAGCCACATTCACCATTTCACCCTGGCTGCTGCTGGTGCCCGTATTGACAGGCGTGATGATTGCCCGACGTTGGCCGGCGATGGTGGTGCTGTTCATGGCCGCACTGATGGCGGCCGTGGTTGCCGTCGTATGGCAGCCGACAGTGATTGACATGATTGCCACCGACAGCCGCTACGAAGGCATCATGCGCGTAGTATATGGTGCCACAAGCATTGCCACCGGCACGCCGTCGCTGGATCGCCTCATACACACGAGTGGTATGGCGGGCATGATGCCCACAGTGTGGCTCATCATCTGTGCACAAGTGTTTGGCGGCGTAGTCACTGCCACTGGCGTGCTGCGCGATGTGATGCAGATGGTGCTGCGTTTCGTTCGCGGCACAACATCGCTCGTCGCCGCCACAGCCACAACAGGCATTTTCTGCAACATAGCTCTGGCCGACCAGTTCCTAAGCATCATACTGACAAGCTCGATGTTCAAGGACACCTATCGCGAGCGAGGCTATGAGTCGCGCCTGCTGAGCCGCACATGCGAGGACGGAGCAACTGTGACCAGCGTCCTCGTCCCGTGGAACACCTGCGGCCTCGTGCAGAGCACAGTGCTCGGCGTAGCCACACTGACCTACCTGCCATACTGCTTCTTCAACATCCTCTCACCACTGACAAGCATCGCCGTAGCCGCCACTGGCCGCATACAGCCCAAGCAGGCAAAATGATAAACATCATAATTAACTAAATACAACAAGCAACATGAAGAAATTGAATCTATGGACCATTCTGATGGCACTGTTTATGGCTTTCGGAATGGCAGCATGCAGCGAAAAGGATGACGTTGGGCCTAACGAGACAGACGTGCCCAAACCGCCAGCTACGGTTGCAGATGACGACTGGCA
>CAJOEI010000055.1 GCA_905233465.1 uncultured Bacteroidaceae bacterium
TGAAGACGCGACAATCCTTCCTTTCTATATGGGAAAAGCTGAAGGATTTCTCACTGCCATACAGCACCGAGAAATCCTAATGACCGATTTGGGTTAAATTATGAAAATGATGGAAAAATTATTTGAAAACGACGAAGAGCTGACTAAGGTCATCCGCTATCTGGCGCCCTGGATAGAGAAAAACTTCGGCGAGGAATCCATTGGCGATTGGGAAACTACTCTGGCCACCAAGATGATGATGAATCTCTTGAAGCTGTGGATGACGCCAAAGAGTCGTGCACGCGTGGAGAGAATACTATTGTTCTATCATCCCGTGGATCGCTGCGCCATGGCGTATGCTCTGCTCGTATTTCTGCTGATGGGCAGGAAAATGGTCTTCAAGAGCGCTGTGGCCAAACAGCACTTTAAGGTGCTCTGCGAGATGCTGAAGGATGACATGCCGGAACTGATGTTCGCAGATCATCTGAAGTACATACTTCACCACTACGGGAGGAAAAAAGTTGAAAGTTGAAAAGTCATAACCGAGTTGGAGGATGAGCGTGGAAATGTGTACGTACGAATTGAGCTCAACTAAAACCCGCTTTCCAAAGCTCATAATCTAATCAAGTTTATGCGTAAATATGTAGAAATCCCATTCGAAGTAATGGAGCGCCTCGCAGGAGGCAAGTGTGTGGAAGGTTCACTGCGTCGTGACGAGTGGACAGGTAAAGTAACCTTCAAGGCCTATCAGCGTCAGCCTCGCCAGCGCCACGAACGCATGGTGTGTCTGCTGGAAAACGGTTGGCTAAAGGAGTCGCCACAGCGTTACAAGTTCTATAACAGCGTCAGAAAAGACCTGGGCCGCCGCATTGTCAATGTGGTGATGCATCGCGAGCTCAACACGGCCATGCAGGCGCTGGAAATAGAAGAGATAATGCATAATGCATATATGCATAATGTAAAATGTAAAATGTAAAATGTATGGAAGCAATAGTATTAATCAAGGAGGTGGGCGCATACTCTGAGCGCCAGTACCAGCGACAGGATGGTACGACGGAGTATTTCAAGAGTCGTGGTGTGGTGATGAAGCGCGGTGGCGACGAGGTGTATGGCGAGATGACAGGCGAGTATGCGTCCAAGCAGCGCGACACGCAGTATTATCAAAACCAGCCCTACGTGGTCAAAGGCTACTGGAAGCACCGCACGTGGCAGGATCAACAGGGTCAGATACGACACGAGAACACGCTGCATGTAACAGACCTTCAACCGCTTTGAGTATGTTTAGCTATCAGAAGAGTTTTGTGAATCCTACGTTGCCCGTTGACGAAGCGCAATTCTTTGCGCTCGTCAGGGCCACGCAGTGGGCAGAGAACATCGACAAGTTCCGCGAGACAGGCGACGCTCAGTTGAAGCGCAAGTTGCCAGCCTTCATCTTTCAGGCCACCTTTGACGTGACCACCTCGAAGAGCGGCAAGACAGGTGCCTGGCGCAAGCAGGCGGCAACACACCTGACGGGACTTGTGGTGATGGACGTTGACCACATGGACGACCCTGCAGGGTTCGTCAATGGAAAATGGAAAATGGAAAATGGAAAATTGGTTGCACGCGAGGAATGGGCGTCGGAGAATAATTATCAATTGTCCATTATAAATTCTCAATTAGAGCGTATTCTGCTCATCTACATCACCCCCAGCGGCAAGGGCCTTAAAATCGTGTTTAAGGCCGATGTCAGCAAGGGTAATCTCATCGACAATCAGCACGCTATGGCAGAAGTCTTGGGCGTGGAGGTTGACGAAAGCTGTAAGGATGCAAGCCGCATGAGCTTTATCTGCAAGGAATCGGATATTCTGTATATGGATAAGGAACTTTTCACGTATGAGAACAAGGAGTTTGCTGAGAAATATGATGCTGAGTATAGGGCTGGTCACAGCAGGGGATGTACCCAAGGCGAAGAATCGTCAGCAGAAGTATCTACACCCCTCCCTCACATGGAGGGGACGGGGGTGGGTCTATGGAAGGGCTATGATGTTCAGTCTATCATCGACAAGCGCTATAAGGACAGGCTGCCCTGTGCGGCTGACAGCAACCGCCACAACGAGAGCCTGAAGCTGGCCTCAGACCTGCTCATCATGTTCGACGGTGACAAGCAGAAGACGCTGCAGATGCTCAAGGCGCAGCCGTGGGTGCAGGAGATCATCGACGAGCGCAATGAGAACGTGGAACAGACTGTAGCCTCAGCCGCCCAGCGCATGGCAGAGAGGGAGAAGAAATACCTCAGCCAACAGCCGAGCAAGGCCATGCAGGATGCCATCAAGGAAGCTACAGGCCGGACGTACCAAGAGTTGGTAAGTGAAAAGGGAACAGGGAATAGTGAAACAGTTGCTGCCGCCATAAGTGAGGCTGACATCGAGCGTTGGCTCTGGGACTGGGGCGAGCAGATAGAGGCGCTGATGCCTGAGTTCCCGCTGCTGCGCGACATCTGCAAGGGTCTGAAGAAGAACCAATATCCTGCGGCTGTGTTTGTGGCTGGCGGCCTGATGATGACCCTGATGACAAGGTGCACCTACCGCTTCTATCATCGTCCAGAAGAGCTGCGCAGGCTCAACAACTCGACGCTGATCATCGGCGACCCTGCAAGCGGCAAGTCGTTTGCCACGCGCCTGTTTAAGCTCCTCGCGGCACCCATGGTGGCAGCGGACAAGGCTGGCATAGCAGCCATCAACCGCTACAAGGAGGAGATGAAGACCAAGGGCGCAAACAAGGAGAAGCCCCAGAAGCCCAAGGCGCTCTTCCGCGTGCATCCGGCTCGCACCAGCAACGCGCAGTTCATTCAGGACATGGTGAACGCCGTGGAGGTGGTGGACGGCACAGAGATGCAGCTGCACATGCTGACCTTCGACACGGAGCTCGACAACACCATGACGGTGCAAAAGGGCGGCAGCTGGATAGACAAGCAGTCGCTGGAGCTCAAAGCCTTCCACAACGAGGAGGATGGCCAGGCATACTCCAATCTCGACAGCGTGGTGCAGAACTTCTTCGTTTTCTGGAACTATATCTATACTGGCACTCCTATGGCCCTGAAGAAGAAGGTGAATGCCCAGAATTTCGGGTCTGGTCTGGCCACACGCCTCACCTGCATCCCGCTGCCCTCGACCAACTTCCAGATGATGGAACGAGAGCAGACTGTAGACCATGAGAGCGACAACAGGCTGACAGAGTGGGCCTTCAAGCTGGATCGTGTGAAGGGCGAGCTCTCTGTGCAGAAGATTGTGGATGAGCTCTACGACTGGACAGCACGCCGCATGGAGGATGCCAAGGAGAACAACTCCAAGGCCGACGAGATGCTCCTGAAACGCTGCGCATATCATGGCCTGAACTTCTCGGCGCCGTTCATCGTGATGCGCCATTGGGCAGATATTCATCAGGACGGGCAGTGGTGGTGTGGCACCTTCGAGACGGATGCCACGGACTGGAAGCTCGCAGAGCTGTTGGCAAACATCCAGTACGCCTGTCAGCGTCACTACTTTGGGGCTTTGGCCGAGAAGTATTTTGACGAGAAGACACGCGAGGCGGCCGCCAACGTGCAGCGCAAGGCTAAGACCATCGAGGCCTTCAACCGCCTGCCAGAGGAGTTCACCATCGATGATGTGATTCAGTGCTTCGCGCTGAAGACCAACACCTCGGCACGCACACGCGTGATTCGTCTGATAAAAGACGGTCTTGCGGTTAAGGTGGATGAGTTTGTGGAAAACGGCACCACAAAGGCAAAGTACAAGAAGACTGGGGCTGTGATGATTTAGTTAATCCATAATCGCAGTGACACAGTGACACAGTGACACAGCTACATAAGGCAAAAACGAAAAAGGCACGAAAAACTAATTAGAGTCTTTCGTGCCTTTTGATGTAATGCCTTATCAGAAGCGGACGCCGAGGGTGAAGGTGAGGTTGTGGCGGCTGAGGTTGACATCCGTGGAATGCAGTTGGCCTTGAACGGGTCCTCCCGAGGCGTTCTGGAACTGCAGTTCGCTGCGTCCTCCGCTCTGGAACTGGTCGTCGAAGGCATAGAACTGTCCGCTCTGATGGCGATATTTGTATGCCATGTCGGCATAGAAATGCTTGCCGCGATAGCCGATGCCGAAGGTGAAGATGTTGGCTGCTGACAGATTGGTGTAGTCTGTGCCGAGGCTATACTCGAGGGCGTAGCTGTCCAGCGTCTGATCCAGGCTGGCACCCGACTTCATCGGACTGCTGTAGAAGTTGTATCCTGCACGCAAGGCGAGTTTGTCTACGGGTTTGACCTCCAGGCCGGCGCGGACATTGTGTATTCCGCGCATGACTTGACGTGTGTAGCTGTTCATGGCCTTGTCTGCATCCATTATGGCTGACTGCTCCCATCCATCGGAGGCGCTGGGATAGCCCTGGCGGGTGCGTTGTGCAATGGAGTACTCATACTCTACGTCCCATGCAACGAGTTTGTCGTAGGTCGAGCCGATGCTGGCACGCAGCTTCCACGGCGAATGGACATTGAACTCAAGATAGTTGTCATCCGGGCTGTCGATGATGGAGTATTGTCCTTGCTGGTCAAGGTAGCGGTAGATGTATTCTCCGGCTTCGGTCTGCTGGTCAAACTGCCACTTGGAGGCAATGCTGAAGAAGCTGTCCTGCTGCTTGAGCTTGTAGAAGGTGGGTGTCTCTACGGCTATGCCGAAGCGCAGGGGGTTGTCCTCGATGGGGCGTATGACGGTTCCCACCTTGACATTGATGCCTGTGCCGCTAACGCTCTGGTTGGAGAGGATGTCGTAGTCCTGGACAGAGCCGTCGTCGCCGTCGCGATACTCTATGTAGCGCTGCTCGCTGTTGTAGTCGAGGAAGTCAATGCCAAAGGTGACGCCCCAATAGTAGCGGTTCTGCACATTGCCTGAGAGGTTGAGGTCGAGCCCATAGAGGTTGCCCCGTGTGAGGCGGTTGAACTCAAAGCCCTGACTGCGTATGGCCCGTCCGTCCTGCAGGTCATATATCATAGCGTTGTAGGCTTGTGTGGCCAGCATGCCGTTGGGGGCTGTGTTGGTGCCGTCGGCTTGGTTGTAGATGGGCAGGTCGTAGATACCAGCCA
>CAJOEI010000056.1 GCA_905233465.1 uncultured Bacteroidaceae bacterium
TGTCGTCCTTCATCTCCATCTCCTTCAGTTCACCCGTCACCACAGCCTGACTCAGTTGGGGCGAGGCTGCACGCACCAACCATCGCGGGCGCACCTGGCGGAAAGATGATTGTTGGATATCGGATGCCGAAAGTCCTGTAGACAGAGTATCAACGGGAGCTGACCACAGGCTGTCGAACTCCAGCGCTATCATGTCGGCCTCGCCGCTCTGCAGACGGCTGAGCAGCGCCGCAGTGTCCGGAGCCATCTCCATGCGCAACCGCACGCCTACACTGCTGGCAAAAGCCGAAGCCATGTCATACTGCAGGCCGAAGCCCTGACCACGGTATTCGTAATATGTGTCGGGCCCGGAGAGCGTCACGGCGATGAGTTCGCCCGAAGCCTGAATGTCGCTGAGGTCATAGTCCTCCGGCACGGCCTTGTCGCCCGGCTCGAGGGCGCCGGTGTTTTGCGACAGCCACATAATACAAGGGCAATGAAGATTTGAAGACTGAGAAGTGAAGACCGACAGATTCTCACGGATGCAGACGATGGATGATATATGTGCGCATGATATCTATGGCACGTTGGTTGTTGCCGCCCTGCGGGATGATGAGGTCGGCATAGCGCTTCGTAGGCTCGATGAACTCGAGATGCATGGGCTTGAGCACATCCACATAGCGGTCCATGACCATCTGGGCTGTGCGTCCGCGCTCGGCCATGTCACGGGAAATGACACGCATAAGGCGGTCGTCGGGGTCTGCATCCACGAATATCTTCAAATCCATGAGTTGGCGCAGTTCCTCGCGGCACAGAGCCATGATGCCCTCGATGATGATGACTTCACACGGATCGATGTGTATTGTCTCGGGCATGCGGTTGCATTCGAGATACGAGTATGTGGGTTGCTCAATGGCACGTCCCTCGCGCAGGTCGTTGATCTGGCTGATGAGTAACTCCCAGTCAAAGGCATTAGGATGGTCGAAATTGATTTTCCTGCGTTCTTCCATCGGGATGCCGTCGTTGCAATTGTAGTAGGAGTCCTGAGGAATCACAGCTACCTTGGTCTTGGGCAGCGTCTCTACAATCTTGCGTACTACGGTGGTCTTGCCGGAACCCGTGCCACCTGCGATGCCTATGATGTACATGAAAATTGGTAAGTATTAAGGGTTTTATGCTTGTTGTCTGTCTTTAATTCTCTAATTCTTTCAGCCTTGTCAGCGCTTCGATGTAATAGTAGTCGGCATAGACTATGCTTGCATCTACCTCCGACTGCTTTGGATGGTTGCCGGTGCTGTGCATCAGGAATGCCGCATTGCGGCTTCGACTCTGATAGTATTCGCTGCTGAGTGATGCCAGCATGTGGCGTGCGGCGTTGAGATATCCGGCTGCTGCGTCCTTGTCATCAAGCAGCGTTGACAGCTCTATGAGTGCCGATGCCACCACAGCAGCGGCCGAGGCGTCGCGAGGAGCCACGCTGTCGCTCACAGGAGCCGGATGCTCTGGCGAAGTGGCAATGCGCGGGTCGTTGAAATCCCAATACGGCACATAGTCCTGCGGCAGACGGCTGAGATAGACATCCGCAGCATGCTGTGCCTGGGCCAGGAAGCGCAGATCGCCGGTCTCGCGCGCCATCATCGTGAAGCCATAGATGGCCCACGACTGTCCGCGGGCCCACATCGAAGAATCGGCCAGACCCTGATGCGTCACACCACGCAGGAAATGGCCGTCGATGCTGTCGTACACGGCCACATGATAGGATGTATAGTCCGAACGGAAATGATGCTCCATCGTAGTCTCGGCATGTCGTATGGCCATGTCCCGCAACTCAGCACGACCGCCATTGCGGGCTGCCCACAGCAGAAGCTCCAGATTGATCATGTTGTCCATGATGGTGTTGTGTCCGCCGAACATGGCAGTGTTGCGGGGCCACGACAAGAAGGTACCTACCTCCGGACGGAAGAGCGTGGCCAGACTGTCGGCAGCGCGCAGCAACATGGTGCGGAAGTAGTCAGCTGTAAGCGAGTCGGCCTGGCGTTCCGTGTCAGTGAGGTCAGAGCTCTGCAACTCATGCTCCAGCACCCGCAGGCCTGTGCCAGCACTGCAGAACAACAGGAAGCCAAGGTCGTGGTCAAAGACGGGCTCGTCTATTATGTTCTGCATAGCCATCGTGGAGGCTACGGCTGCTGTCGCCACGGCCTGATCACCACTGTTGGCATAGTCCATCCACAGGATGCCAGGCCAGAAGCCCGAACACCACTCGGCAGCCGTCACCGGACGCTCGGCCCATGCCGTGTCGTTGCCCTCGATGTTGCGTGGCATGGTGAGGACAAGGTTGTCATCGTTGCTGTCTGCTGCAGCGACAGCCTTGTCCTGTTGTGCCAACACGCGCAGCACCTGAGCGTGACAATACGCCAGCGCACTGTCTGCATCTGCGGTGGTGAACACTTCGTCATCTGCCTGCTGCTCGCGAAGGCATGAGGCCATGACCATCAGCAGGCCGGCGAATAAGCACAATGCTATAAAATGTTGCCGTTGCATAGCTCAGGTGCGTGTTATCTGACTGTTACTTTCTTCTGATCAATAATATAGATGCCGCGCGGCAAAGAAATGTCAGCCGTAGCACCGTTCTGCACATACACACGCTCCATAAGGCGGCCGTCAATGCTGTAGATGGCCACGCTGCGGCCTGTGCGCTGTCCTCTCACGCTGACGCTGACACAGCCCTTTCCGCCGCTGACCTCGAAGTCAGCAGCTGTCTGCATCGGTGATGAAATGCCAACGATGTTGCCGAATTTCGATACCTCATCGGCATCTAAGAAGAGCCAACGCTGTGTCGTGGCGCTGTTGGCATGGTTGAATGCGGCAGCCGCCGTCACGCCCTTGGCATTGGCTGAGAAGGCTTTGCTGGAATTGACAATCCAGTATGCCAACGAGGCGAAGGTGTAGTTGCCGCTCTTTGTCTTGGCTCGTGCCGGCAGCAGCTGCATACGCCGGGCTGCCTCAGTGGATGTCCCTGAGAGCGTGAAGCTCGCTGTCGACAGTGCAGCACCGGTTGCTGCATTAGTGATCTCGTATGTTGCCGTAGCGGGCTTGAATGTCAAATACCATGCACAGCTGTCGTTGGCCAAAGCATCCTCGGCCGACATCTCAATCCACTTGGGACGATTACCCGCTACCTGACGCAGGAAAGCTGTTTGCAGGCCACGATTGGCGTCGGCGTTCTTGATGTAGTACTTCGTCTCCCCGTCGCACTCAAAGGTATATGCAGGCAGGCAGAAGCTGGAACCGCTGATGATGAGTCCGTCCTCGCCCAATGCCTCGTGGATCATGGCGTTGGCGTGGTACAGGCTTGGCGCGTTGGTATCCTCGTGTGCGCCGTTGATGCCGTAGGGCCACATGTGTGTGTTGTCACCGGTGAGGTGGAAGCCCGTGCCGTTGCCCAAGAAATCCATCACGCGGTCCACGCGTGTACCGAGCCAGTTGCCGCGGCTGGTGTTCTCGCGGTAGTTGCTGTTGTTGTACCATTCGTTGGTGGTGCCCACGCCCATGCCGTGGCCACCTTCGTGCAGCACTGTGCCTGTGCGCTGGTATGATGTGCTCTGGCTGATGCGCATATATCCGCCATACGAGCAGTCGGCCGTGCCGCCGCCTGCACCGGCTCCAGGAACATAGTGCACATCGAGGTGGAAGTTCTTGATTTGCGTCGTGGCGTTGATGATTTCGATGGCATAAGCCACGGCCTCACGTATGCGTTGGTTGGTCTCTGCGTCACCGGCATCGTCGTAGCTCCATGAAGAGCCTGCCTTGGGCAGCGTGTAGGTAGTGATGACGTCGCCGTAGCCAACCCTGTAGCCATCGCTGATTGCATATGCACGGATATAATAACGTGTAGCAGGCTGCAGATTGTCGATGTGATATATGTCTCCGCGGCTCGTGCTGCCCTCATAGTGGGCCCACTTGTCTGTGGTGCGGTTGTCGTAGATGGTCGGTTCGGGGTTCTCGGTGCTATAGCAGAAGCCCTTCTCGCGCACACTGCTGCTGGAGAATGTTGCGCGTGCAAAGATTACTGTCGAACCCTGGATGAGCGATGCGGTCTTCACCTTGGGTGCTGTGCCGGTGGCATTGGCCACTCGGTATGCAAGCACGGCATTGTTGAGCATCTCAGTGGCTGTGGCATAGTCGTTGTCAGACGATGTCTCGCCATTGAGCACTGCCTGAGCTGCATCAATGGCCGACTTGAGGTCGGCTGCTCCTTCCTTGGCCTCGTCATAAATATTGTTTGCCGTGGTGAGAGCCGTCTCGAGCTTGACGTATGCCGAATGGCTGTTGCGGGCAGCAGCAGAGGCTTCGGTCAAAGTCGTAGTTGTTGCTTCGACAGCAAGGTTGTCCAGCGCAATCTGTTGCTTAGCGGTCGCTGCATCCACATAGGCGGCCTGTTCGTTGGCCAACTCCGCTTCGCCCTTAGCTATAGCCTCCAACAAATCCGTCTTCACCTGTGAGGCCATCGTCTGGTCTGTCAGCTTATTGGCGGCAGTGAGAGCTGTATTCAGGCTCTTGTAGAGCGAGACATTCTTGCGCACAACAGGCATAATGCTTATCACACTCACGGCAGCTGCATCGATATCATCCTGAGCTGCTCCATCGCCAACTGCCTTGGCAGCGTCCACAGCCCCTTGCAGCAATGACTTGGCACGCGGCTGCATATCGCTGTTCAACAGTGTCTCGGCCTGAGTGATATTCTTGGCCAGCATCTCGGCATCCGAACCCGTGAAAAAGAGTTGGAAGTTGTCTGTCGAAACCCAGTTGCCAGTGGCGTTGGTGCATTTGAATCCTATCTGCATATTACCCCCTGTTCCGTCGAAGACGACCTCATAGGTGGCACTGGCCGTGACGGTAGTTTTGGCATTGCCGGCATAGATGACGGCTCCCGTCTGCTCGGCGCTATTGTCCTGTTGTATGTTCTGTGCGGCGGCAGTGAGGCGGTAGTGTCCTGCCGGCAACTGCTGCATCGTCTGCACCACAGAGGCGTTGCCGATAGCATTGCCCTTGCCCGTCCACTTCTCGGCGTACTTCTTGCCCTGCTTCAATTTGAAGCTATTGTTGGACTGAGCCGACATGCCCGAGTTTGTCCAGCCGTCAAAGTCCTCCTCAAAGCTGGCGTTTGTGATGTAGTCGTCCGTGAGTTCCACGTCGGCCATGACAAATGTTGGCACCACAGTCAGGAGAACTGTTGCAAATAAGGTGTAGAGTTTATTCATAAGGTATGGTTTTGTTATTTTACACTTCACGACGGCAAAGTTATGCAAATGTAGTGATACGGCCAAGGATAATGCTTATTTTTATAAAACTTTAAGCCCTGCAAGCACCCGCTCCCACGCACATGTGCCCTTCTGCATAGGGTCAAAAAAAGTGTAATACGAGTTAAAGAGACACCCTGACTTAGACTAGAAAAAGTTGTCACTTTAGGAGTCAAAAAGAAAGTGACAATGAAGCACAAGACAAGAACAGAACGCGTGTATAATGAAGCCACAGG
>CAJOEI010000057.1 GCA_905233465.1 uncultured Bacteroidaceae bacterium
CATGATAGTTTATAGTGTGGTTTGCAGAATTTTAGGTGATTAAAATTTGTTAATCCAAGAAAAAGTATTACCTTTGCAGCGAGTATTCAAAAAAACAGATAACAATTATCCAAAACCGCAACAGCGGCATATCAATATTCAATATTATATTCAAGATAATGAAGAAAAGACTCCTTGCTGCAAGTGCAGCCCTGCTACTGTCCGTCAGCTCATTTGCCGGCGGCTTGATGACCAACACTAATTATCACATTGCATTCGACCGCATGATGGCCCGTGGTGCTACGTTCGACATCGATGCAGCCTACTCCAACCCAGCCGGTATGGCCTGGGCAAAGGAAGGATGGCAGTTGTCGCTTAACTTTCAGAAGCCTTGGCAGAACCGCGACATCAAGTACGCTGGCACGACATACGAAGGCGTAGCCTCAGCGCCTATCGTTCCGGCATTGTTTGTGGCTTACAAGCATGACAAGTGGGCCATCAGCTCAATGATAGGCATCGTTGGCAGTGGCGGTGCGGTGGAATATGATAACGGTGTGCCTATGTTCAACGTTTTGCTGGGCAGCACCATCACCTCCATCACCAAAGGCCTGAGTGATGCCACACAGGGCTTTATCCCCGTTGTGACGCCCGATGGCTTTGACTCTAAGATGAAGGGCAAGCAGTACATCTATGGCGGCCAGGTGAACTTCACCTATAAGATTCTTGACTGCCTCTCTGCTGCTGCAGGTGTTCGCGTAAACTACTATGACGGCTACTACCGCGGCCATGTCATTGCCAAGCATTCTACGATAGGCACCCTTGCCAACCTCTCGCTTGATGTTGACCAGAAAGGCTGGGGTTTCGCCCCGATGGTCAGCGTGAACTATCACAAGGGTCCGCTCACGCTGACAGCACGCTATGAGTTCCGCACCAAGATAAACACCACTAACGAGACCAACTCCCTTAATGCATCCCTCAACTCAGAAGATCTGGTAGAGGCTCCGCTGGCAAAGCTGGTTGCTGCAGGTGCGATGACTCCTGAAGCCGCCGTTGCTACAGCCACACAGATAAAGACAACGGTAGAGACAGGTCTGGCCACCTACACCGCTCCTTATCAGGATGGTGCCCGCACGCGTTATGACATGCCTGCCCTACTCTCTGTTGCTGCAGGTTATGGGTTCACGCCGAAACTGCGCGCCACACTTGAGTATCACTTCTTCGACGACAAGAACGCCAAGATGGCCAACAACCGTCAGAATGAACTGACCCACGGCACCCACGAGATTCTTGCTGGCGTAGAGTACGACATCAACGACAAGTTCACCGTCAGCTGTGGCGGTCAGCGCACAGACTACGGACTCTCTGATGGCTATCAGCAGAACACCTCCTTCGCCTGCGACAGCTATAGCGTAGGTCTGGGCGGAGCATGGAACATCAGCGAGAAGATACGCCTCAATGCAGGCTACTTCATCAGCATCTACAGCGACTACGAGAAGCAGGCCGCCTATGGCACCGAGACCTACTCACGCACCAACAACGTAGTGGGCCTGGGTATCGACTACAAATTCTAATATCTCCTGCCTTTATATTAAGGTGGGTTCTATTAATTCCCACCTAAAGCTTAAAACAATTATGGGTTTGACGTTTTGTCATCTTTTTGTTTTCTTTCGGTGCATACTGTCAGTTCGATTATGCCCGACGTGGTGACCGATGACACAAAGCGTTACAAAGTACCCGAAAAATGGCGTCCCGCAAACATTGTGAGGTGATGCGGACAGGGGTTGTTCACGAATGGGCAGCGATGGTACTCATATAGCAAAATGGAACAAAAATTCAATGACAACAGATTAGACCTCGAGACGCTGCGGGATTTCTGCGAGCGGGAGGGCGAGGCAGTCATGTACCGCAGGGGCGACCAGTTGGAGCGCGAGGGCGACCCGGCGCGGTGGCTGGCCTTTGTCACAGAGGGATGCTTCAAGTATGTGACGCACGGTATCAGCGACGACCGGGCACACATCACGTGGTTCTCGTTCGAGGGCGAGTTCGTGGTCGATTACCCCACGTTCCTCTACGGTCGTCCGGCGCAGACCACCATCGAGGCGATGATGCCCAGTCGCGTCATCAGGGTCACGGGCCAGCAACTGGAGCAGTTCTTCGACCAGAGCAAGGAGACAATGAAGTTGCGCGCTGTCATTGCCGAGCACATCCTCAGCCAATTCCGTTCGCGCTATCTCGACCTCCACTGCACCACGGCCCGCGAGCGTTACGACCTGCTGATGCAGCGCTGTCCCGGCATCGTTGATCTGCTCGACTTGCAGGACATCGCCTCGTTCCTCAACGTCCATCCCAACACCATCAGCAAGATTCGCCACGACATCACGTTTGAAGGCAGAAAGCAGTAAAAAACAGCAAAAACTCTCAACCTAAGTTGAGACTTTCACCCTCGGCACTTGATTTTCGGGCTTGCCGAGGGTTTTTCGTATGACTTTTTGTAACTTCGCTGCCGAAATACGAAAAAAGACATATAATGAATATAGAATTAAAACGATGGACTATGAGTGACAGCAAGGAACTTACTGCCTTATG